>NZ_JBVOON010000001.1:0-19937 GCF_055664235.1 Rhodococcus sp. NPDC019050
GTGAGTTGGTTACCGAATCGGTCGCAGTCCTCCTGAAACGACATGATCGTCGCAACCTCTCGTTGAGAGTGTTGCGACGATCATGTGAACCCGCCTCGGTGATGGAAGGGCCCTCGTCGCTTGTTGTCAGAGCCAGCGCGGCGGAGTGAGTTCTCCTCCGTCGACTCCGATGGCACCGCGTCCGGCAGCCCACCGGACCACTGCGGGAAGCAGGCCGCGCACCGTGTGCGTGGTGGCGGCGTCCGGTGCGACGGCGATGGTCGCGCCGCCGTCGATCTCGAGCGCGATACCCGCGCCGAGTTCCTTCTTCCGCCACATCCCGACGATGTCGTCGAGCAGCGACTCGAGCACGACCTTCGGGAAGTCCCCGAAGCGTCCGCCGTTGCCGAGATCGACGGCGTGGATCCACACTTCACGCGTGCGCATCCACACGGTTTCCTCGGCCGGAACCAGGCGCCCCTGCGCGGTGCGCACCTGTGCCTGCCATGCCGACTCCGGCAGGTTGCGCCACTTTTCGTCCAGCCGGGCGACCGTATGCGCGAACAGGTTACGAAGAGCTGCGGGACTCAGCGTCGCGCCCTCGGCGATCTCCTGTGCACGCTGCTCGGTCGAGGCGTACATCGGCGTCTCCACACCGGTGGCAGCCCAATCCATCAGGCGGCACAACGCGGCCGCGTTGTAGCCGATGTGGGCGGTCAGGTGCAGGCGGGTCCACCCGTCGAGCAGGGTCGGGCCGGCGAGTTCGTCGTCGGTGAGCTCCGCGAGCCGCTGCGACAGATACGCCGTGCCGCGGCGCGCGATGAGCAGCCGCTCGGAGAGTTCGAGATCGTTGAATCCCACGGTCTTCGGTCTCCTACTTGACGATGGTCTTGTTCTTGACGGAACCGAGGCCCTCGATGGTGACCTCGCAGACGTTGCCGTCCTGGATGTAGCGCGCGGGCTTGCGGGCGTGGCCCACACCGCCGGTGGTGCCGGTGATGATGACGTCGCCCGGCTGCAGGGTGACGATGTGCGAGATGTAGTCGACCAGCTTGGCCGGGGTGAACACCAGATCGTTGGTGTTCGACGACTGCATGACCTCGCCCTCGAGGCGGGTTTCGATCTTGGTGCCGAGCTTGTAGTCGGTGTCGAGGACCGGGCCGAAGCCGCTGGTCTTCTCGAACGTCTTGCCCTGGTCCCACTGCAGCGTGCGGTACTGGTAGTCCCGCATCGTGTAGTCGTTGATGACCGAGTAACCGGCGATGTACTCCTCGGCGTCGGCCTCCGACACCTGGTACGCCTGCTTGCCGATGACGACGGCGAGTTCTGCTTCCCAGTCGAGCTGCGAGGCGGCGTACGCCGGGACGATCACGTCGTCGTAGGGACCGGTGAGGGCTTCCTTGAACTTCGAGAACAGCGTCGGGAACTCGGGGAGTTCGCGGCCCATCTCCTGGATGTGCGTGGCGTAGTTGAGGCCGACGCACACGATCTTGCCGGGGCTGGGCACCACCGGTGCGTAATCGGCGTCGGCGAGGTCGACCTTCTTGCCCGCTGCCTTCTCCGCAACGGCCTTCCAGTCCGCGTTGTTCAACAGTTCGGACAGATCGGCATAACCGTCGATCACGGTCGCGGTCGAGTCGTCGTCGACGCGCACCGCGGCGGTTGCGCCGTCGAGTCGGAGGGTTGCAAGTCGCATGGTGGGTCAGGCTCCTTCGGAGATGATGGTGCGGTTGAAGTGCAGACGCTCCACGATGGGTGCGTCCGAGAACGCGAACAGGTCGACGCCCTCATCGGTTTCGAGCGACCATTCGACCCAGGACGGGACGACGATCATGTCGCCCTTGGCGACATCGTGGGAGACACCGCCGAGATCGAAGCGGCCCTGACCCTCGAACACCTGGAACACCAGGGAACCGACGTCGCGGCGGGGACGGGTGTGCGCGCCGGCGCGCAGACGGTGGAACTCGGCGCGGATGGTCGGCATGACGTCGCCGCCAGTGGTCGGGTTGGTGTAGCGGATCGCTGCGTGGCCGGGTTCCGGCGTCGCGGCGTAGCCCTCGTCCTCGAGGGCGAGCTGCTCGGCGAGGGCACGGTCGGTGTGCTCCCACCGGTAGCACGCGATCGGAGAGCTGGTCTTGCGATCGAGCCCGACGAGCGGACGCAGACCGGGATGCACCCACAGGCGCTCGGAGCGGGAGATGTCCGGGGTGCCCTCGTCGGTGACGCCGTCCGAACCGAACTCGAAGAAACCGGTGTCGGTGTAGTGGACGAACGGAATGTCGAGGCCGTCGATCCAGGCCATCGGCTGGTCGGTTTCGTTGTGGTGGCCGTGGAAGTTCCAGCCGGGCGTCAGCAGGAAGTCACCGCGACGCATCGCGACGGGGTCGCCGTTGACGACGGTCCACACGCCTTCACCTTCGACGACGAATCGGAAGGCGTTCTGCGAGTGCCGGTGCTCGGGTGCGGTCTCCTTCGGGCCCAGGTACTGGATCGCCGCCCAGAGGGTGGGCGTGATGTACGGGACTCCACCGAGGCCGGGATTCGCCAGCGCGATCGCGCGGCGCTCACCACCGCGGCCGACCGGAACGAGGTCACCGGCGCGCTGCGCGAGCGGGTACAGCGTGGACCACTTCCAGACGAACGGGACTGCCTTGGACGTCGGAGCCATCGGCATGAGGTCGCCGAGCTGAGTCCACAGCGGGTCGAGATGTTCGGCCTCGAAGTCGTCGTAGAGCTTCTGCAGTTCCGGATCGTGCTCGTGCTCGGTCATGGTCTCTCCTCGCGAAACGACACACACGTTGGGCGTTGATCACAACCTATGTCGCTCGGTCCGCTCGAGCACACAACATTCTTCCCTGTGGAATGTTGTCGTGGATCTCACGCCTCGATGTGTGCGACCTCCACCTCGAGGCCCCGGATCGCCGCCCGCATCTGCTGCACCAACTGCCCGTGCAGATGCTGCCGATACCTGGTCGCGGGCACCGCTGTGGTGAGCGCGGCAATGGCACGCCCGCGCCCGTTGCGCACCGCGACGCCGAACGCCGCGACGCCCTGTTCGGTCTGCTCGACGTTGACGGCGAATCCCACCCGCCGGGCCGCTTCGAGCTCACTGACGAAGATCTCGAACTCGCCGGGAGCGAGCCTCCGGTCCGTCTCCGACGCGGTCGGGCCCTGGCTGATCGTGGGCGGCCCCGCGGGACGGAGATACAACTGTTCGAGCGTGCGGCGGGGAAGTTCGGCGAGCAGGATGCGGCCGCCCGCGGTGAGCTCCGCAGGGAGCACCTGCCCCTGCCTATCCCCCACACGCAGCATCGTTGTCGATTCGGCGGTATACAGGAAGCGCGCCTGCGACCCGATGCGGAGAACCAGGTTGATGGTCTCACCGGTCATCGCCGCGAGCGCTTCCATGTGTGGACGGGCGATATCTGCGAGTTCCCTCGTCCATCCTTGTTTCGCCGGACCGGCGCCCATCGCCGGGCCGGGGTGATAGCGGCGCTTCTCGTCCTGCACGGCGAAGCCCCGGTATACGAGCATCGCCAGGAGCCGGTGTGCGGTCGACGGCGCCGTACCGAGAGCGTCTGCGGCGTCCTTCACACGCAGTGCTCCGACGTCACGAAGCAGCTGGAGCAGGTGCAGTGCGTTGTCGACGGACTCGAGCGAGTACGACGGTTTCGTGATGCGCCTGCCGGGCTTCGGTGAATTCTGCATAGAAGAACTTTATTGCACAGCTGGCGCGCGCGCATCAACGTAGGAATCATGCACAACTCCCCCGAGGCCACCGCCGCCTCCGGTGCGCGTCGTCTCTCCATGGCCCCGGGCAGCATCGCAGCGGTCGTCGTCTGCTGGTTGTTCGTCGTGTTCGACGGGTACGACCTCATCGTCTACGGCAACGTGATCCCGAGCCTCCAGGACGAGTGGGGCATCAGTTCGTCCACCGCCGGCACGCTCGGCAGCCTCGCGTTCCTGGGCATGATGGTCGGTGCAGTCCTCGCGGGAAGGTTGTCCGACGCGATCGGGCGCAAGCAGGCGGTCATCGGCTGCGTCGTCGTGCTCTCCGTCTTCACGGCGTTGTGCGCGGTTGCTCCCAGCCCGGTGTGGTTCGGTGCCTTGCGTCTCATCGCCGGCATCGGTCTCGGCGGACTCGTGCCCACCTCCAACGCCCTCGCCGCCGAACTCGTGCCCGACAAGTGGCGTGCCGCGGTCGCGACGATGATGATGTCCGGCGTCCCGATCGGTGGCACCATCGCCGCTCTCGTCGGCATTCCGGTGATCCCCAACTGGGGCTGGCGGCCGATGTTCCTGTTCGCGCTGGTCCCCCTCTTCGTCCTCGTCCCGCTGGCAATCAAGCTGCTGCCCAAGCACGCTCCCGACGCTCATCCCGGCAACTCCGCGGGCGGATTCAAGGAATTGCTCGGCGCACGGTTCCGCGCCATCAGCATCATGTTCGCGCTTGCGACAGTGGTGACCCTCCTCGCGTGGTACGGCCTCGGCACCTGGCTTCCCAAGCTCATGCAGGGCGAGGGCACAGACCTGGGCAACGCCCTGACCTTCTCCCTGGCTCTGAACCTCGGCGCCGTGGTGGGCTCGTTCCTCACCGCCTGGGGCGGCGTGCGGTGGGGTTCGGTGCCCACGAGCATCGTCGCCGCGCTGCTGGCCGGTGTGGCGTTGCTGACCCTCCTGGTCGACCCGCCCGTCGCTGCGGTGTACCTGATCTTCGTGATCGCCGGTGTCGGTACCCACGGCACCCAGGCACTGATCATCGCCGCCGTCGCGTCGTACTACCCCGACCACCTGCGCGGCACTGCGCTCGGCTGGGCCCTCGGCGTCGGCCGCATCGGTGCCGTTGCCGCCCCCCAGATCGGTGGCTGGCTGCTCGCCGCCGGACTCGGCGCCGACTCGAACTTCATCCTCTTCGGCGTCAGTGCCCTGATCTCGGCGCTGCTGCTCTCGGTGATCTGGCAGAAGTTCCCCGTGCGCCACGATGCGTCGCGCGCCCTGTCCCTCACCCACTGATCCCACCAGATTCACGACCCGAAGGAGTGTCATGTCCGATCTGAAGGACGCGCGAGTACTGATTGCCGGTGGCGGCATCGGTGGCGTGGCCAACGCCCTCGCTCTCGCCCTGAAAGGTGCGAACGTCACGCTCTTCGAGCGCGCCGCGGAGTTCGGCGAGGTGGGCGCCGGACTCCAGATCGGCCCGCACGGCTCGCGCATCCTGCAGTCGCTCGGCGTCTACGACGAGGTCATCGCCAAGGGCGTGCTGCCCAAGAACCTCGTCTTCCGCGACGCCGTGACCTCCGAGATCCTGACCAAGGTCAATCTCGGTCGCGATTATCAGGAGCACTACGGCGGCGTGTACTTCGTCGTGCACCGCTCGGACCTGCACTCGGTGCTCGTGGCCGCAGCCCGGCGCGCCGGTGCCGACCTGCGCACGAACTCCACGGTGACCGACGTCGTCACCGAGGGCGACAAGGTCCGCGTCATCCTCGAGAACGGTGACGAGCACGTCGGCGACATCGCACTCGGGATGGACGGGCTGCATTCGCGCCTGCGTCCCAAGATCTCCGACGACAAGCCCGTCGGCTCGGGCTACGTGGCGTTCCGCGGCACGTTCCCGATGAACGAGGTCCCTCTCGAAGAGGACATCGAGGACGTGGTGGGTTACATCGGCCCGCGCTGCCACTTCATCCAGTACCCGCTGCGCCAGGGTGAGATGCTCAACCAGGTTGCCGTCTTCCAGTCGCCCGCCTTCCTGCGCGGCGAAGAGAAGTGGGGAAGCCCCGAGGAACTCGAGCAGGCCTACGAGCACTGCCACGAAAGCGTCCGCTCCGCGCTGAAGTACCTGTGGACCGACCGCTGGTGGCCGATGTTCGACCGCAACCCGATCGACAACTGGGTCGACGGCCGCATGCTGCTTCTCGGCGACGCCGCCCATCCGCCGCTGCAGTACCTCGCGTCGGGTGCCGTGATGGCCCTCGAGGATGCCAAGTGCCTCGCCGACTACGCAGCCGAGGACTACAAGGGCGACAACGCGAACTGGCCGAAGATCCTGCAGGATGTCAACGCCGAGCGCGCGCCGCGATGCAACCGCATCCTGACCACCGGCCGCATGTGGGGCGACCTGTGGCATCTCGACGGCGCCGGCCGCGAAGCGCGCAACGAACTGTTCCGCATTCGCGACACCTCGAGCTACAAGTACACGGACTGGCTCTGGGGCTACAGCTCCGACCGCAAGCGCTGAATCGAGCACACCCCGCACGACAGCGACATCCCGTGGCCTGCAGAACCGGTGGCACCCACCGCGCCTGCGGGCCACGGGCCGTTGTGCGTCCCGGATGACGGACGGCGGCACCGCGTCGTGGGCAGCGAGATCGTGCACGGGTCCTTAAGGTGTCGCATATGGGCACATTGCGCGCGGCGGTCGTCGGGGGCGGCATCATCGGCGCCGCGACCGCGCGTCGCCTGACCGGACTCGGTGCGCACGTCACGCTGTTCGAGAAGGAACCGGCTCTCGCCGCGCACCAGACCGGCCACAACAGTGGTGTCGTGCATGCCGGTCTCTACTACCCGCCGGGGAGCCTCAAGGCGCGTCTGTGCCGTGGCGGCGTGGAACTGCTGACCGACTTCGTGGCCGAGAAGAATCTCCCGTACGACGAGTGCGGCAAGCTGGTCGTGGCCCTGGGGACCTCCGAACTCGGCCGGCTCGACGCGATCGAAGCACGCGCGACCGCCAACGGAGTGCCCGGGCTCCGGCGGCTGGACGCAGACGCGATCCGCTCCGTCGAACCGCACGCCGTGGGCATCGCAGCGCTCCACTCACCCCGCACCGCGATCATCGACTACACCGCCGTCACGCACGCCCTCGCCGAGGACGTCCGCGCTGCGGGAGGTGTCGTGCGCACGAGTACGACGGTGACCGGCATATGCGCCCGGGGCAACGCGGTGATCGTGGACTCGACCACCGCGTGCGGCTCTCTCGATTCGGAGTCCTTCGATCTGCGCGGGGCTCCAATCGGATCGTCTGGCGCGCAGCGCCGGCGACGGCGCGGACCCCCGGATCGTGCCTTTTCTCGGCGACTATCACCTCCTGAAACCGGAGCCCGCACGAAAGGTCCGGGGTTTGATCTATCCCGTCCCCGACCCGCGGTATCCCTTCCTCGGAGTGCATCTGACCAAGCGCATCGACGGGCGTATCATGGTCGGCCCCAATGCTTTCCTCTCCCCGGCGCGGGAGTTGTACACGCGGCGGGGTTGGTCCTGGCGAGACGTCCGCGACGCCGTCGGATTCCCCGGCTTCTGGCGGTTCGCGGCGCACAACGTGCCGGCGGCGGCCCGGGAGTTGCAGACGGCGGTGAGCACCCGGCGTTTCGCCGCAGAAGCGGCGAAGTATGTGCCCGGATTGACCGCCCACGACCTTCTCCCCGGGCCTCGCGGGGTCCGGGCGCAGGCGATGACCGCCGACGGCAGCCTCGAGGACGACTTCGTCATCACCGGCCACGGACGCATCGTGCATCTGCGCAACGCCCCGTCGCCCGGTGCCACATCGTCCCTGGCCATCGCGGAATATCTGGTCGATTCGGCGTTCGAACGCCTGCGCTGAGTGCGACCGGGCGTAGAGACGACCGAATGCGGGCATGCTGACCGAGTACATCGCCCGCAACGCTAGGAGCATCGACATGACACGTATCGCAGTATTCGGCGGACACGGCAAGGTGGCACTGCACCTCGAACGTCTGCTCTCCGACGCCGGTCACGAGGTCTCCGCGATCATCCGCAATCCCGACCAGGCCGACGACGTCCGCGCGGCCGGTGGCACGCCGGTCGTCGCCGATATCGAGACACTCGATGCTCTCGAGTTCAACAAACTCCTGCAGGGTCACGATGCGGTGGTGTGGTCGGCGGGCGCCGGCGGCGGTAGTGCACTGCGCACGTACGCCGTGGACCGCGACGCGGCGATCGCGTCGATGACGGCGGCGCAGCAGGCGGGCGTTCCCCGATACGTGATGATCTCGTATTTCGGATCCCGGACGGACCACGGCGTACCGGAGGACAACAGTTTCTTCGCCTACGCCGAGGCGAAGGCCGCCGCGGATACCCATCTGCGCGGCACGGATCTGGAATGGACGATCCTCGGCCCGAGCCGTCTCACCCTCGACCCGCCGACGGGACGCATCGAGATCGCCGGCCACGGCGCGGACGAGCCCGGTGAGGTCTCTCGTGCGGACGTGGCTGCCGTCGCCGCCGCGGTGCTCGAGCGGCCCGAAACAGTCGGTCGCACCATCGAATTCAACAACGGTGACACCCCGATCGGCGAGGCGCTCGACGCGCTGCGGTAGCGCGCGTACGTCGGAAGTCGTACTGCGATTACGTCGCAGGACGGACGACGGCGAGAGGCGCGAAAACTAGCGTCGTCGCCATGACTCCGAACAACTTCTCTCCCCGTACCGCGGTGATCGTGGCCTACAGCTGGGTCACGCTCATCGCGTTCGGGGGGATCCTCACCGAAACGATCATCCTCTACCCCAATGTCTTTCACGATCCCCCGGCGTCGCTCGACCTGACCCGCGAGTTCATGTCGCAAGCCGGACCGGCAGACCTCTTCCCTCCCCTGGGCGCGTTGACGGTGGCCCTCGCGGTGGCGTCGGTGTTCGTACTCCGGCGCGACAAGAAGCCCCGTCCGTGGGCGGCGGCGAGCCTGATATCGCTGGTCTTCGGCGAATTCGCGTTCTCGGCCCTCTACTTCTGGCCACGGAACACGATCATGTTCGACGAAGGCGCCGCGGTGCACTCCGTCGAGGTACTCCGCCAGACCGCAATCGAATTCGAGAACGGTCACTGGGTTCGTCTGGCGATGGGCGGAGTGACCGCCGTCCTCGCCTTCGTCGCGTTGTACAAGGTACTGACGGCCCGCACGTCCGTACCCGCGCCGGCAGAGGCACCGGTCGCCTCGTAATCGCAGTCCCGTCCGGACGGCAAGGGTGTACGGGCACCCTCGCCGTCCCCGCCGTCCGGGCATCGCGGCACAGATCGCATTCGGTTCCCGGTAGCGCCGACCGGCGGTAATCTCGCCGACGTAGCGCCGATCGGCACGTGCGCGGGCGATCGGCGGGTACTCGCACCGGCCCCACCCCGGATCGATGTTCGATGCAGGACCGGAGGAAAGGCGACGACCATCTCCGAGCACACCAGCACAGCCCGCAGGGGCGACCACCGGCAGGATCTCACGACCGACGCACTTCTTGCCGGGGGCCTGCTCGCGATCGTCAGCGGCGCGATCGCCGCGGACATCGGGGGCGACGGCGCCGGACCGTCTCCGTTCGCCTACCTGTTCGGCGCGCTGTTCGCTGCACCCGTGTTCCTGCGCCGGCAGCGACCCGTTGCCGTTCTGCTGTTCACCGCCGCCGTCCTGGTGGCGTATTACGCCCTGTCGTTCCCACCCATCGGGTTGGCCCTACCCCTGTCGGTGGCGCTGTATTCGGCTGCCGACTCGGGACACCTGCGATGGGCCGTCTCTGTCGCCGGTGTCCTCACAATCCTCTCGACAGCGGTCCGGATGGTCCAGGGCGACGATCTCGCCTACCTGCTCGGGTTCGAATCGGCGGGTTCGGTGGGACTGATGGCGGCGGTCATCGCGCTGGGCGACAGTGTGCGATCCCGCCGCGCTCTGCGGGAGGAAATGGCCCTCAGAGAACAGTCGGCCCACCTCGAGCGCGAACGGGAGGCCGCGAGTCGCGTCGAGCACGAACGACTCCAGATCGCCCGCGATCTCCACGACCTGCTCGCCCACACCGTGTCGGTGATCTCGCTGCACACCGACGTGGCCGCCGAGACACTCGAGGACGATCCTGCCCTGGCGCGCCGGTCACTGTCGGCGGTGCGCGACTCGTGCTCACGCGCCGTATCCGAACTGCATGCGACGGTGGAGGCACTTCGCTCGCCCAGTGCCGCTGCGCGCGAGAATCACTCGCCCACGCCCGGACTCGCCGAGATCGAGCGGCTCGCCGGCACCGTCACGGAAGCGGGCATCGCGGTGCAGGTCGAATCCCGGGGCACCCCGGCACCGCTACCCGCCGTCGTGGATGCGACTGCGTATCGCGTGATCCAGGAAGCCTTGAGCAACGTCCTCCGCCATTCAGATGCGACGAAAGCGGTTGTCGCACTGGATCACCGCAACGGTATTCTGAGAGTCTGCGTGAGCGACAACGGCCGCGGGACGCGCGGCGGCCCCTCCACCGGGTGGGGGCTGACCGGCATGCGCGAACGGGTCGCACTGCTCGGCGGGACCGTCGAAGCCGGCACTCGGGACGGTGGCGGCTTCGTCGTCGACGCCCGCATTCCGGCCGGGGGGTCGCCGTGATCCGGGTTGTACTCGTCGACGACCAGGCCCTCGTGCGCGAAGGACTGCGGGCACTGCTCGAGCGCACGGACGACATCGCGGTGGTGGGCGAAGCTCACAACGGCGACACCGGCGTGCAGGTGGTCGCCGAAACCGCTCCCGACGTCGTACTGATGGACATTCGGATGCCCGGCACCGACGGGATCGCCGCGACTCGCCGGATCGTCGACGATCCGGCACTGTCCCACGTCCAGGTGGTCGTCCTCACGACGTTCGACACCGAGGACAACGTGCTCGATGCCATCCGGGCAGGTGCCGTCGGTTTCCTCGTGAAGGACACCGCGCCCGACGACCTGCGCACCGCGGTCCGTACGGTCGCGGGCGGGGAGGCCATGCTTTCGCCGGCCGTCACACGACGCGTGATGCAGGCTGCCGCACGCGGTGCCGGTGTCCGCGACACCGGGCAACTCGACCGCCTCACGGACCGGGAGCGAGAGATTCTCGCCGAGGTGGGCCTGGGTCTGTCCAACGACGGGATCGGCGAGAAACTGTTCATCAGTCCCGCGACCGTGCGCACCCACGTGACCCGCGTCCTCGCCAAACTCGGCGTGCGCGACCGCGCCGGTCTCGTCGCGATCGCCTTCCGGACGGGACTCGTCAGGCCGGAGGATCGGTAGCGGGCCGCGCCGCGGGCGGGTCGCTGTCGTCGTCGCGGCTCAGGGTCTCGGTCACCCGTGCGCGGCCGCGTTCGAACACGTCACCGAGCGCTCCACCGACCGCTTTGAGGGGGCTGTCGATGGAGTCGAGCGCCTCCGCGATCTCCGGATCCTCGTCGGCCAGCCAGCCCGCTTCGTCGGCCCGGAACGCCGACCGGTAGTCGTCCAGATCGCGGCGGAGCATCGACAACGCGCGGGTCGTGCGGGTCGACGACAACCGCCGGACGACTTCGAGCGGCGATCCCTCCGCGAATCGGGCGAGGGCGCCGCGCGCCCGGCGCAACAACTCGGCATCCCCCTCGAAATGCCGGGCGAGCGCCGCACGGGCAGCGGCGACGACCTGCGGATCGGGTTCGGTTCCGTCTCGAGCGATGCGTACGCGGTGCCACAGGAACAGGCAGTCTTCGACCAGCACGAGCAACTGGAGGGTCTCACCGAGCCACTCCTCGACCGCCGCCTTCTGGAGGTACTCGAGATGCTGGTGAACGGGCGTATCCCCGGCGGCCTCGTCGAGCAGGCCCGACGCGTGACCGCGCAACCGTGTCGCGGTGTCGTCGAGTCGTGGGCCGAGGTCGGCCAGGGGTGCCCAGTCGGCGTCGGGAAGGGTACCGCGGTGGTCGACGATGGCAGCTGCCCTGGTCAGAGCATTGTGCCGCGCGACCACGTCGCCGAGGGCGGGCGCCTCCACCAGGGAAAGCACCCGTTCCACGGTGTCGGGTGCGGCGTCCTCGCCCTCGAGTCGGACGATGGCGGCCTCGACGGAGGCCACGGCCCCCTTCAGCGCGCCGACGACGGAATCGGTCGCGGTCGGTCCGGTGGCGTCGGTGCTCGGAGCGTCGGTCATGGTCTCCATCGTGCTACGGACGAGATTCGATCGCATCAGGTCCCCGTGCGCTCAGCTCGGCACACGCACCCACGCGTCTTCGAGAAGTGCCACCACGTCGGTTTCGCGACGGGCCCGATAAGCGGACAGAATGCGCCGAGGACGGGTTTCCGCACCGAGGTTCAGGGCTGTCGCGAACGCCGAGGCCACCCTGTCCTCGGGCACGACCTCGGGAGTGGTGTGACCGACGAGCGCGAGCGCCTTGCGCAACGGTTCGGCGTTGTCGGCGACCGTGCGTAGTGGCAGCACGTCGAACCGGCCGTCGCTGCGGAAATCGAGGAACAGTTCGCCGTCGGCATCGACTCCGATGTCCTCGAGGAACCTGCGGATCGATCCGAGTTGCGGGACGGGCCCGAACCAGCGCAGAGTCTGTCCACCCAAGCGCGACGGAAGAACGATCTCGCTGCCCGGCTCGCACCCGACGAGCGCAGCCACCGCCGACGGCACCGCGCACTCGGCACCCCGCACGTGGTCGCGCGTGACCGGGATGCGTAGGCGCCAGCCGTCGTCGAGCCGGTAGAGCCGGCGGGTGCGCTCGGGTTTCGAGATCGGCGCGTGCGCACGTCGCCGGCGCCGGACGCGGTCGTCGACGACCTCGAACTCTCCACCGGCCGCGAAGGTCCGGGCCGACCCGTCGGAAATCCCGAACCGCTCCATGAGTGCGGTCGCCACGACGTCGACCGGCGCGCTGCCGTCTCGGTCGTCGATCAGCCGGGCGATGCGGTTGCGGATCGCGGTGACCACGTCGGTCTCCCACTCCGCGAGTGCCCAGCGGCCGTGCACCAGGACGAAACGCTCGTCGTCGGCGAGTTCGGCGACCAGCGTATGCACGTCGGCGTTCACATCCATGCGGGCGACGAGTTCGTCCGCGGTGTGCGGATCGCCCAGCACTTCGAGCACCTGGGCGGCGCGGCCGGCGAGGTCGTCCTGCGGGGCGAGGAGCCTGCCCTCGAACATCGATGTCCCGCAGTACTGCGTCCATGCGGCGAACTCGTCCGCCGGCAGCGTCCAGGTCGCCTGCACTGCGGCAGGCTCGACCACCCCGTTGGCGGATTCGAACTCGGCGAGCAGCGCGCGGGTCTGCTTCTCCGCGTCGGGCAGATCCGGAACGGCCATCCAGCCGTCGGCCGCCTCGAATCGGTCGTCGAGGCGGTGCAGCACCTGCCACAGCGGCGCATCGAGCGCCGGCACCGGCCGGGTGAGCACCGGAAAGTCGCGCAGGATGCGGTCGAATGCGGCAACCGGCCGCACCCGCACGCGCAGCGCGGCGAGCAGATCACCGACCGCCGTGCCGAACGGGAAGGTCGAGGGCGCTGCCGGGTCGTCGACGCCGTCCCGGACGCGCCGTCGCAGGGCCTGCCGGTCCGGTTCCGGCAGCGCCTGGATGTATTCGCCGAGTTCGGCGATGGGGTCGTCCGACGCGGGAACCGGGAGATCGCCTGCGGTGAGCGCACGAATGCGCGCTGCGACCGTGCGGATCTCCTCGGGCGCGCCCTCCTCGAGGTCGACACGCAGCAGGGGGCGTTCGTGTGCGCCGCTCAGCATCCGCCAGCGCGCCAGTTGCGCGAGGTCTTCGACGAGCAGGTCCAGCGCCGGTACCTCGGTGCCCGAAACGGACACCTCGGGGGGCCGGTTGCCGGGGAGCGAGGGGTCCGGATCGCGCAGGACCGTCGCGACCAGAACCGCGCACACGATCTCGTCGACGGTGTCGCGGTCGGCGCCGCGCACCGCGAACAGGTCTGCCGGGCTGCGGCTGAACAATTCGGCCGTGGTGGGGGCGTGCGGAAGACGCGCGATCACCGTCGCAGCGGCGGCGTCCAGGTCCAGCGCGGACACCGGCACCTCCACCTCACGGAGCAATGCATCGGCGAAGCGCAGATCCGGATGGTCGGTGACGTAGATCCGGGCCAGTTCGGCGCACATCTCGGGGATGCCCGCCTCGTGCGCGGTGTCGGCCGGCGACTGCTCCTCCCACCACCGGGTGGTGGGAGCGAGCGCGGACAACGCGACGGTGCGCGCCGACCCGTAGCGATCGAGCCAGGGCATGAGCTCACCCCACGGCCGGTCCTCGAGTTCCTCGACCGACAACGCACGCGACCACAGCGACACGAT
This sequence comes from Rhodococcus sp. NPDC019050, assembly GCF_055664235.1. NCBI lineage: Bacteria > Bacillati > Actinomycetota > Actinomycetes > Mycobacteriales > Nocardiaceae > Rhodococcus > Rhodococcus sp. NPDC019050. The sequence goes on from NZ_JBVOON010000001.1 coordinate 14,027, forward strand.
CCGTTGCTCCTCTTCCGCGACCGAAAGGACGGCCACGGGCCCCATTTCAGCGCCCGATGCCCTGATCAGGACATCCGGCAACCAAGCATACATTTCGGCCCGGCCACGAACCGTGCGCAGCGTGCGCCGTCAGCGAGCACCCGATGGGTCAGGTCGCGGCGGCATCACGCTCCGTATCGCCCTGAGCTTCCGGCCGCAGGCGCAGCAACACCAGGCCCGCAACGGAAGCGACGATCAGCGACCCCACCGCACCGTTGACGTGGAGGGCGTAAACGGCCACGCCGGCTCCCACCAGTCCTGCCAACAGCGCCAACCAGAGCAGCGCTTTCCCGACGAACACACCCATTTCCCCGTACCTTCCGGCAAGTCTCCATCCGTTCGGAAGGATAGTGTCACTTGTCACAGATCCCGCACCGGCCACGCGGTGTGTCCACGAATCGTGCTCGTCTTGCGGCGCGACCATACTGGTCCGTGAAGAACGGCGTGCACGAGGGTGGAGGCGAGAAGGTGACCGAACCGAAGACCGGAAACGATCTTCAGGCCGGAGGTGCGATCCTGCGGGACGTGACCCTGCGGGACGGCCTGCAGCTCACCGGGAAGATGCTGCCCACCGAGCGCAAGGTCGAGGTGGTGCGTGCGCTGCTCGCCGCAGGCGTGCCGGAACTCGAGATCGGCTCGCTCGCACGCCCCGACCTGGTGCCTCCGATGGCCAACACACTCGAACTGGTCTCGGCGCTCACCCCGGAAGAACTCGACCGGTGCTGGGTGTGGGTCGCGACGCCGCGGCACGTCGAGAAAGCCGCGGCCGCCGGTGCGCGCCGATTCCAGTACTGCTTCTCGGTGTCCGACGCCCACAACCGCGCGAACATCGGGCGCGACACCGACGACAGCCTCGAGGCGATGCCGGCCGCCGTCGAACATGCGCGAGCAGTGGGCGGCAGCATCCAGTTGTGCCTGGCCACCGCCTTCACCTGCCCGTTCGACGGTCCCGTCGACCCCGACCGGGTGCTCGAGATCGCGAACGACCCGCGGGCCGACGGCGCGGCGGACATCGTCCTCGCCGACACCCTGGGCCAAGCGGTGCCCGGCCAGGTGGAAGCGCTGGTGCGCCGCGTCCGCACACAGTCACCGCAACGCCGCATCGTCTACCACGGGCACGACACCTGGGGACTGGGCGTCGCGAACAGCCTCGCCGCGGTCGGGGCGGGAGCGAGCGTGGTGGACGGAGCGCTCGCCGGACTGGGCGGATGCCCCTTCGCCCCCGGAGCGAGCGGCAATACCGCCAGCGAAGACCTGCTGTTCGCGATGCGTCCGGACTGGCTGACACCGGCCGGTTTCGGTGCCCTCGTGGAACTCGGCGAAGACCTCGTCACCGAACTCGACGAACCGAACCGGTCCCGCGCCCGCCAGGGTGCGCGGTCCGAGGCAGATGCCTTCGAGTGGGTGCTGCGGTGACCGCCCACGACGCGGCAACCGGTTTGCGGATTCTGATCGCACCCGACAGTTTCAAGGGGACGTACGGCGCCGACGAGGTGGCCGACGCGATTGCCCGGGGAGCCGAGACGGCAGGGCATCACCCCACGCGCATGCCGGTGGCCGACGGCGGCGAGGGCACGCTGGCGGCGCTGACCGCCCCGCTCGGTCTGGAGACCGTCCGGGCCGACGCGGTGAATCCGTGGCGCACACCGTGCCGGGCCGTCTTCGGTCTCGGGCCGGACGGCACCGCGGTCGTCGAACTGGCCGCTGCCGGCGGGATCACCACACCGCACGACGGCCCGCGCGACCCGGTCACCGCCGACACGTACGGGACGGGAATGCTCATGGCTGAGGCGGCGCGGCGCGGTGCTCGGCACATCGTCGTCGCCGCAGGGGGTTCCGCGACCACCGACGGTGGTCTCGGTGCAATCGCCGCGATCGACGACGCCGGCGGTCTCGGTGGCGCGCGCGTCACGGTCCTCACCGACGTCACGACCCGGTACACCGACGCGGCTCGGGTCTTCGGTCCGCAGAAGGGCGCCGACCCCGCAACCGTCGACCTCCTGACGCGGCGACTCGAAGAGGCCGCTGCGTCACTGCCGCGCGACCCTCGTCCCGTTGCGGGAACGGGTGCGGCCGGCGGGTTCTCGGGCGGCATGTGGGCGCGGTTCGATGCGGAACTGCGCTCCGGCGCCGATTTCGTGCTCGACGCCGTCGGTTTCGACGCGGCCGTGCGTGCCGCAGACCTGGTGGTGGTCGGCGAAGGCAGACTCGACGGACAGTCGCGCGCGGGGAAGATCGTCTCCGCCGTTCTCGCTCGCTGCGACGGCGTGCCGGTGGTGGCCGTCGTCGGCTCGGTCGGCGACGACCTCGGGGACTATCGATCGCGCTTCGCGGATGTCGTCGTCGCGTCGGACCTCGACGCCATGATCCGCGCGGGAGCCGGGCTGAATCTCTGAGACGGCTTCCGGCGTCGGAACTCCGGCACGCCTTGCGGCGTCAGGGCTCGACGGGTCGGTTCTGCGCACAGGGATCCGAACCGGCAGTCACCGGCGCACCCGGCACGGCGCCGGGGCCGACACTCCGATCCGTATCGGCGGGGCCGGGCAGGTCGGGATCGGACATGCGGATCGGCCACGACACGGGCCGCGCACCTGCGCACGGATCCGCCGGCACCGCGACAGGCGTCTCCGGCACCGGTACCGCCACCGACGCGGGTGCAGGTGCAGGCGTGGAGGGCGCGACCACCGTGTCCGGGTTCGGCGTGCCGTCGCCCGTCTGCCCGATCCCGCCGACCGCCACCGCCAGTCCTCCGCCGAGAATCGCAACCAGCGCGACGATGGCGGCGAGCAGAGCCACTCCCCTGCCCCGGCCCGTAGGCGCACCGGCGACGGGCGCGGGCCGGTTCCGTTCGGCCGCAACGAGCGACGCACCGGTCGCGCGATGCCAGGGCACGCCGTGCGGCGTGACGAAGGGAACGCCCAGGATCGTCGCGAGTTCTCTCGCGGGACCCGCGTCGCCGGGTTGCAGGTCCAGGAACACCAGCGCGTTCGGTGTCTTACCCGCGCGCGCGATCGCTTCGTCCATCGCTTCCGGAAGCGATTCGGAGTAGCCCCCGAACACGTCGCCGGCGGGAGTCACCGACGCAAGCACGGCACGAGATCCGGTGTCGACGACCGACGCGGATTCGACACTGCCGGTACGGGTGTGGAGTGCGAGCACGGTAGCCGCGGCCAGTTCCGGGGCACCGGCGAGGTACGCCAACCGGGCGTCGTCCAGGTCGACGATTTCGACGGGGGTATCGGTGACCGCCGCGATCGCGTCCGCGACGTCACGGGCGTCGTCGGCACCGCCCGGAGTGACAGTCAGGCCGATCGACAGGATCGACAACGACGCCTTCGCGGCTCGCTCGGTCATCGCGACCACCGCGGCCGCCGCGGTGTCGGCAGGTGCTGCGTTGCGGTCCGCGACGAGGCGCTGCGAGTCGAACGGTCCGAGCGACGGCACGTCGGCATCGACGAGCACCGCGCACACTTCACCGTCGTCCACGGCAATGCCGAGCATCGGACGCATATCCCTGTCCCCTCGCCGACTCACAGCTGACACGGAAAGCACGAGCGTAGCCGACGGGGTGGTCGGAGCCCGGAACAACGCGCCCCGGTGCGCGTCACTCCCGATAACAACCCGTGGTGAGCGCGACCGTCGAAGCGATATAGCTGCCGAACGTGATGTACGAGCCGTCTGCGGCGAACATCCGGAAGGCGAAACCGACGTCGGGCGGCATCACGAGCGGTTCGTGGAATCCCGCACGTGCCGCGACCTTCTCGAAGACATCGGCCGCGCGGCTGAGGGCATCGGCGGGGACCGGCACTTCCGACCCGTAGATGGGCAGGTGCACGAGCGTGCCCACGGTGTCGTCGGGCAGCGTGCATGCGGTCGCGGACCGCGCGAACCGCGGTGTGAAGTGCAGTCCGGGGAACTCGGCCGACAGTGCGGTCAGGATGTCGCGCTGGACTCCGCTGTAGAACTCGACGGCGCCTCTGCTGGTCGAGGCGACCGGTTCCGGTTTCGCGACGGGCACCGGGCGCTGTCCACAACCGGACGTCGCGGCGAGCACAGCGAGCAGTGCCCCCACACCGATCCCGGTGCGCAATCCACGGCCACGGCCGGTCCCGGTCATGCCGCACTCCGTCCTGCGGCACCGGAGACCACCGATGCGACCTGATAGGAACTCGTCGTTCCGGGTTGGAGATAGGAACTGTGCCCGGTGATGCCGATCAGTGGTTCTCCCGTGGCCGCCGTGTCCGCTCCCGAGGGCAGGTGGGTCAGTCCGTCCAGGAAGCTCGGGTCGCCGCTGAATGTACCGACGTCGGCGAACGCATCCCGTCGGGCTTCGATCAGATACGCAGCGCCGTCGGGCAATCCGAGCTCGCGCACGTCGTCGGTGCCGATACCCGGTGCTCCGAGGAACACCGCGGCGTCCGCGTCGGCTCCGCGTGTGAGTGCGAGACCCGCGACCAGTGCCCCGTAGGAATGTCCCACGACGGTGACGTCGGGATCGTCGCCCCGGGACGCAGCCAACCCCTCGAGAAACCCGGACAGGCGTGGTGCGGCAATCTGCGCGGCGAGATCGGAGACAGGACTGCGTTCTGTGAACGCCAGTCCCCAACCCCATTGCGGCGCCTGGTAGTTCAGCCACGTCACCGCTGCGACTGAGCCACCTCGCCCGGGGGTGTCGCCGACTTGGCGCTGTGCTTCGTCGCGCAGCGCCGCGATCTGCGTGTCGTAACCGCCGACACTGCCCTGGACGGTCGAACCGGCGCCCGGCACGAACACCGCGACGTGGTCGGCCTTGTCGACGTCTCCTACCGCGACTGTCGCCATCGCCTCTCGTCCGGACAGATCGAGCGAGAGGAGGTGACGATCGTCGCGCGACAGCACCTCGTCGAGCGCGTCCAGCGCCGCGAGCTTTTTCTCGGTCTGGTCCAGTCCGGCGTCGGCATCGACGAACAACCCGCCGAACAGGTTGTTCCCGAGTTCGGTTCGCAAACGGTTCGCGGCGTCTTCGAGTCGTCGGCGTTCGACGTCGAGCAGCGCACGGTTGGCGGCGTCGCGTGCGTCGGCGGGGATTCCGTCCAGTGCACCGATCGAACCGGGCCGGCCGGACAGGAGCGCGGCACGGTCCTGCTCGTCCAATTCGCGCCACCACTCCGCTACCGCGCCGGGAGGAGTTCCCGGTTCGGGGATCCGGGGCAGATCGGGTAACTGCGCGCGGATGTCGCCGAACCGCAGCGAGTCGGTCCCCGCCTGCCCGTCGTTCTCGTCGAGTTCGCGCGCGAGGACGGACGCAGCGTCGCGGTCGAGTTCGGTGGCGCGCGCGAGCAGGGTTGCCACGCGGGCTTCTAGTGCGGCACCGTCGGCGAGCGCCGGTGATCCGCCCGGCACCGGGCGGACGGTGCCGTCGCCGGCGACGACGTAACCGGCCGCGGCGGCCGCAATGCGGGCGTCGTCGAGTTCGGTGTGCAGCATCCGCAGTACCGGCGCCACGCGCATCGCGCACTCCTGCACGCGGCGAATCGACTCTTGATGGTCCGCGAGCGCCGACGCGTACGCAGCGAAGGATCGGGAAGCGGACCGGTGCGCGGCGCCGCGCCACCGGCTTTCGCAGGCCGCCTGTGTGGCTACCGCTTCGCACACTTGCCCGACGCGGGCGGCACAGCGCCCCAGTTCCTTCTCGAAGTCGTTCAGCGCCTCCGGATTCCACCGGACCAGATCGTCCATCTGCATCCTCTGCACCCCCTGCTCGCAGCGTAGAGACAGAGCAGTGGGGGGGGGGGGGGGGGGGGGGGGGGGGGGGGGGGGGGGGGGGGGGGGGGGGGGGGGGGGGGGGGGGGGGGGGGGGGGGGGGGGGGGGGGGGGGGGGGGGGGGGGGGTG
>NZ_JBVOON010000001.1:19944-539207 GCF_055664235.1 Rhodococcus sp. NPDC019050
TCGGATCGCACGGACCGGGCACTCCGGAGGGACAGTTGGTGTCGTAGTAGCCGAGTATGCCGACGAGATCTCCGTTGAGCGGTCCGCCGGGCCGGCCACTGTGGATGAACGTGCAGCTTGTGGATCGTTTCCCGATTACATGTCCGAGATCGCCTCCAGCGGCGGTGTCTTCGCCGCGCGGTTGCCGGGCCAGAGAGCAGCGAGAACACCGATGAAGGCGGAGGCCACCAGCATGCCCACGACCTGCGCCCACGGCACCGAGATGATGTCGAGCCCCTGGTCTGCAAGGGTACGCACGAATGCCCATCCGAACGAAAGACCCAGCACCACACCGACGATCGCACCGAAGACCGCGATCAGGAGGGACTCGAGATAGATCGTGCGCCGCACCTGCATGCGTTGCATTCCCACAGCACGCAGCATGCCGATCTCACGTCGCCGTTCGACCACCGACAAGGCAAGAGTGTTGACGATGCCGAGGATCGCGATGACCACTGCGAGAGCGAGCAACCCGTACAGGATGGCGAGCAGCATATCGATCTGCTGTGCCTGCTGGCCCTTGAACTGCTCACGGTCGAGAACCTGGACGATCACGTATTCCTTGGTGGCGGCCTCGAGCCCGGCCCGCACGGCACTCGGGTCCGCCCCGTCCGCGACGTTCATCAGCACGACGATCGCCGACCGGGTCGCCGGGGGCGTGAACTGCTCGTAGATCTGCTGGGACATCACCCAGGGGCCGATGATCTGACTGTCGTTGTAGATACCGGTCACGGTCGCGTCCACGGTGTTGCCGTCACGGCTCGTGACCGGGACCGTCGAGCCGACCGTCCAGCCCTTCTCACTCGCGGTGCTCTGGTTCACGAGCATTTCGTTGCCCGTGGCCTCCGGCGCCCCTGCCACCATCTGCAGATCGATCACATCGTCGAGCACGCCCGTCACCGCCGTGCCGAAACCGTCCTCTCCGTCGAGGTTCGCCCGCACGCCGTGGACCGGCACCACCTCGACCACACCCTCGACCCCTTGCGCCGCATCGGCTGCCGGGAGCGGAACGCCGAACATCTGCGGTCCGGTGAGCATGAAGTCGGCTTGGACACCGTTGTCGACGGCAGCGTCCACGCTGGCCTTCGCCGACGAGCCGAAGACACCGATCACGGACACGAGCATCAGGCCCAGCGTGAGAGCGAATGCGGTGGCTGCGGTGCGGCGCGGGTTGCGCGTCGCGTTGGTGCGTGCCAACCGGCCGACGGCGCCGAACGGGCGGGCGAACACCGCACCGAGAGCACCCACGACTGGCCGCGACAGCGCCGGTGAGGCAAGCATGACCGCGACGACGAGCAGGAACGCCCCACCGCCCACGGCGGAGGCCGCCCCTCCACCGGTGCCCTGCGCGCCGAACACGACGAGCACGACACCCACGACCGCCGCGACAATGCCCACGATCGTGCGTACCCGGAGGCCTTCGACGGTCCCGGTGGACTCCTCCCGCATCGCGGCGACAGGCGGCACCCGGGTCGCGCGGCGTGCCGGGGCATACGCGCTGATCGCGGTGACAACGACCCCGACGATCAGGGCCACGAGGACCGTGCGCGGCGCCAGTTGCAGCGGACCGGACGGCAATCCGAGGTCCGCGGCGTTCAGTGCGGCACGCAGGCCGTACGCGAGCGCGACACCCGCGGCGATACCGATGACGCTGCCGATCAGTCCGACGACGAGCGCCTCGAGCGTGACGGAGCGGCCGACCTGTTTCCGGCTGGCCCCGACGGCTCGGAGCAACGCGAGTTCGCGGAGTCGCTGCGCGACGATCATCGAGAAGGTGTTGTAGATGATGAACGTTCCCACCAGCAACGCGATCGCACCGAACGCGAGCAGGAAGTAGTTGAGGAAGTTCAGCGCTTCCGAGACCTCCGACTTGGTCTCTTCGGTGACCTCCGCCCCGGTCTGCACCTTCATGCCCGGCACAGCGGCCGCGACCTCGTCCCGCAGTTCGTCCGGGGACAGGGAGCCATCGCCCGCGATGTTGAGGAATCCGACGTGCCGGCCATCGGTGAACAGCGACGACGCCTGCGATTCGGTGAACATCGCCCCGACGTAGCCGCCGGTATCGGTCTCGAGGTTGTAGATGCCGCTCACCGTCACGGGGACCATGCCCTGCGCGATGGAGAGGATCGAGGTCTGGTCTCCGACCTCGAGGCCGCCGCGCTCGGCGGCGCTGGCGTTGAGCGCGATCTGGCCATCTTCGGCGGGCGGAGTGCCCTCGATGAACTCCTGCGATTCGCCGACGAATTCCTCGGGCGGGAAGTACGCGTAGCCCTCCACCGGGGCGCCCCCGGTCTGGATCGCGGCACCGTCGGAGCCGAGAAGGACGAGCGTACCGCCGATGTACGGGGTGGTTCGGTCGACGGCCGGAAGCGCCTCGACCGCCGCGATGTCCTCGACCGGCACGCCGCTCGAACCGGATTCCTCGGCGCTCACGCGAACATCGACGCCCTGCGCGACGTCGCCGAAGATACCGTCGAACGTGCGCTGCAGCGTGTCGGTGAAGACGAACGAACCGGTGATGAACGCCGTGCCGAGCACGACGGACAGCACGGTCAGCGCAAGTCTCACCTTGTGCGCGGCAAGGTTGCGCAATGCCACCTTGCGGATGGGGTTTCCACTCATGCTCGGAACGCTCCTACTTCGCCAGAGGTGACATGGCGGCAGGATCGAACTGCTTCATGCGATCCAGGACCGAGTCGGCGGTGGGGTCGCGCATCTCGTCGACGACACGGCCGTCGGAGAGGAACACGACCCGGTCGGCATACCCCGCAGCACGCGGGTCGTGCGTGACGATCACGACCGTCTGCCCGAACTCGTCCACCGAGGCGCGGAGGATCGACATCACCTCTCCGGACGAACGGGAATCGAGGTTGCCGGTGGGCTCGTCGCCGAAGATGATCTCGGGACGGCCGGCAAGTGCGCGGGCGCACGCGACACGCTGCTGCTGTCCACCGGACAATTCGCCAGGGCGGTGGCCGAGACGGTCGCCGAGACCGAGACGCCCGACGATGGTGTCGAGCCACTCCTGGTCGACTTTCCGTCCGGCGATGTCGACGGGCAGCGTGATGTTCTCGAGCGCGGTGAGCGTCGGGACGAGGTTGAACGCCTGGAAGACGAAGCCGACGCGGTCGCGCCGCAACTGCGTCATCTCCTTGTCGGACAAGGTCGTCAGATCGGTGTCACCGATGAACACCTGCCCGGAGGTCGCGCTGTCGAGACCGGCGAGGCAATGCATCAACGTCGACTTGCCCGATCCGGACGGGCCCATGATGGCGGTGAATTCACCGGCGGCAAATTCCACCGTGACACCGTCGAGTGCGTGAACGGCGGTTTCGCCGGTTCCGTAGATTTTCTTGAGATCCTGGGATCGGGCTGCGGGAGCCGAGTTCGATGGCATGTAACCATCTTCCTCGGCCGGACCCGCTCGCACCATCGGGGAGGACCCTGATCCCCATTTGAGGGATTCTGCGGATATAGCGCCTCGCGCCGGCGGGCGGATCAGGCCCAGCGCGCCTGGCCACCGTCGAGCGGCACCGTCGCGCCGGTCAGGTAACGGGCGTCGTCGCTGACGATCCACGCGATCGCCCGGCCGATGTCTTCCTCGCAGTCGCCGATACGACCCAACGGGATGGTCGCGACGAACTCCGCGGCTTCTTCGGGCCGGTTCTCCGTCCACCACGCCAATCCCGGCGACATGGCGTGAGGTGCGACGGCGTTGACGCGGATACCGTCGACGCCCCATTCGGATGCGGCGGCCCGGGTCAGCGACCTGAGTGCCTCCTTGACCGAGGCATATCCGCCGTATCCGGACATATCCCAGCGCACGGCCGCGGAGCTGACCATGTTGACGATCGAACCCCCTCCACGCGCCTTCATCAGGGGATACACGGTCTGCATCGCGTGCAGGGAGGCTACGGGACCGGTGCGGTAGGCCTTCTCCATCACCTTCGCGGTGAGGTCGAGAACCGGTCCGAGCGGGTTGAGACTCGCGTTGTTCACGAGGATGTCGACGCCCCCGAGCAACTCGGCTGTCCGCTCCACCGTGGCGGTGATCTGGTCGAGGTCGGCGATGTCGCATCGGAGAGGCTCGGCGGTGCCGCCCACCTCCCGGATCAACCGGACCGTGTCGTCGAGTTTGCTCTCGGTGCGGCCGGTGACCGCGACAGCGGCGCCCTCGCGGGCGAGAGCCAGCGCGACGCCCTGCCCGATTCCCTGCCCGGCACCGGTAATCAGTGCAACCTTCCCGTCCAGCTTGCCCATCAGATCTCCCTGTCGTCGGCGGTCGCCCCGAATCAAGCAGATCCCCCGACCGCACGCGGCAATGCCGTCCCGGTGACCGGGAAGCTCCCCTACCCTGGGTCCATGCGGATAGGCGCGCACGTCCGTCAGGACGACGACCCCATCGGACAGGGTGAGCGGCTCGGCGCCGACCTGGTGCAGCTGTTCCTCTCGGACCCACAGAAATGGGACACCCCGGGTGAGCACCCGAAGAGGGACCAAATTCTCGCCTCGGACATCGACGTGGTCGTGCATTCGCCGTACGTCGTCAACGTCGCGAGCCTCAACAACAGGTTGCGGATGCCGTCCCGCAAGGCCGTCGCCGAGCATGCCGAGGCCGCATCGCAGATCGGTGCGTTCGGACTGGTGGTGCACGGTGGTCACGTGCGCGACGGTGAGAACGTCGCCGCGGGTGTCGAGAACTGGCGGAAGCTGTTCGAACGCCAGGAGGACAAGGGCGGGTTCCCGGTTCCGATTCTGGTGGAGAACACCGCCGGTGGTGACTTCGCGATGGCCCGGTACATCGACGCGATCGGCCGACTGTGGGACGCGATCGGCGACTACGGCGCCGGCTTCTGTCTCGACACGTGCCATGCGTGGGCGGCCGGGGAAGATCTCGTCGGTGTGGTCGATCGGGTCAAAGCCGTCACCGGCCGAATCGATCTGGTGCACCTGAACAACTCGCGGGACGAATTCGATTCCGCGCGCGACCGGCACGCGAACCTCGCCGACGGCACCATCGACCCGCAGTTGCTCGCCGACGTCGCCGTCGCGGCCGGGGCGCCCGTCGTCCTGGAAACGCCCGGCGACGGTATCGCCGACGACATCGCGTACCTGCGCGAACACACCGGCTAGGACGACGCGGGATCGCTGCTCCATTGCCCGATGCCGACCACTCGCAGCAGCGCGAGGGCTTCCGCTGCGGGCGTGCCGGGAGCCGCGGAGTAGACCAGCACCGACTGGTCCACGTCCGGCACATGCAGCGTGTCGCAGTCGAGCACGATCGGACCCAACTCGGGGTGATGCACCGTCTTGGTGTGGCTGCGCCAGCCGCCCGCCTGCGCTGTCGACCACAGCGCGTCGAATTCCGGTGAGCCCGCCCGGAGATCGTCGACCAGACGCCGCAGTGCGGAGTCGCGGGGATACCGTGCGGACGTCGCCCGGAGGCTCGCGACGGACTGCTCCGCGGTGGCGGCCCGTTCCTCGTCGGAAGCACCGACCGTACTGCGGGGAGGATCCGCGGGGTCGGGCAGGAACAGCAACCGGTTGATGTTCCGCCGCGCCGGCGGCAGCGCGGCCCAATCCCCGTGCAGCGCAGAGGCCATCGCGTTCCACGCCAGCACGTCCCCTTTGGCGCTGGTGACCACGACGGGCAGGTCCGCGAACCGATCGATGAGCCGCAGCACGCTCGGCCGCACGTGGACGTCGATGGTGCCGGGCGCCGGTGGCGCGGCCCCCGCGAGATGGAACAGTTCGTCCCGGCCGGCCAGGTCGAACCGGAGCGCCCGGGCGAGCGCACCGAGGACCTGCGCCGACGGCACCGGGCCACGACCCTGTTCGAGGCGCACGACGTAGTCGACGCTGATTCCGGCGAGCATCGCTACTTCTTCACGCCGCAGACCCGGCGTCCGCCGATGCGGACCGTTCGCCAGTCCGACGTCACCCGGCCGCACCCGCTCACGGGCCCGCCGCAGCACCCGGGCCAGTTCGGTGCGATCGATACTCATGCACCCAGCATCGCGCAGACAGCCGTCGTGTGGATAGGACCGCCGATCCCACGATCGTCCGGTCCTGGTGCGAACGCGCTCGCACGCCGAACCTGGATACATGACAACACAGCAACAGAAACCGCTCACCGTTCTCGTCACCGGCGCCACGGGAGGTCTCGGTGCCGAAACCGCACGTCGCCTCGCCGATGCCGGGCACATCGTCTGGATGGGTGCTCGCGACATCGCGGCGGGGAACGAGACTGCAGCGAAGATCCGTGCCGACCTACCCGACGCGGACCTGCGGGTGGTGCGCCTGGACGTCACCGACAACGAATCCGTGGACCTCGCGTGCAACCTCGTCTCCGAATCGGGCACCGGTCTCGACGTCCTCGTCAACAACGCCGGGATCGCCGGCAGCGCCAAGCCACCGGCAGATACGGTCGCCGAGGATTTCCTGCCGGTGTTCGGGGTGAACCTCCTCGGTCCGGTGCGCGTGACCCACGCTTTCCTCCCGCTGCTTTCCGCATCGGCGTCTCCCCGGCTGGTCATGGTGTCGAGCGGGATGGGCTCGTTCGGAATCACCAACGATCCGTCACGGCTCGAGTCCACCCTGCACGGTCTCGTGTACTCGTCGTCGAAGGCGGCCCTGAACATGGTGACCTCCGTCTACGCCAAGAGCCTCCCCGGCGTCCGCGTGGTCGCCGTCGATCCCGGTTACACGGCCACCGGGCTGAACGGATTCTCGGGCACCCAATCCGTGAAGGAAGGCACCGACGCGATCGTCGGGGCGTGCCTCGACGACACGGTGGACGGTGTTTTCGTCGACCGCTTCGGGAAACTGCCGTGGTGACCCGGCCGGGGTCATCCGGTCGGGGTCAGCCGATCGGCAGCGCACCCGTCAGGTACCGCTGGAGTGTGGGACCGACGATCTCCACGACCTGCTCGGTGGGGAGCGACGCCAGCGGTTCGAACGCGAGGATGTAGCGGATAAGCATGACGCCGGTCATCTGCGTCGCGACGAGTTCCGCACGCAACCGTCCGGTTCCCGCGGGTCGGTCGATGCGCGGGATCAGCGGTTCGAGCGCGACCTCGAGGAGAAACGCTCGGATCAGTCCTCCTTCGCCGCCCGCGATCTCGGAGCGGAACATCGCCACGGCGGCGTCACGGTGCGGGGAGTCCCACACCCCGAGGACCGCGGTGGCGAGGGCGCGGCCGAGGTCGTCGTCGCGCGCCGCGTACACGGGTGCGAGGACCTCGCGCGGATCGACCGGCAAGGCGATCGACGCGGTGAACAGGTCGACCTTGGTACCGAAGTAGTGGTGCACGAGGGCAGGGTCCACCTCGGCCCGGGCTGCGACTACGCGAATGGTGGTCTTGTCGAATCCGTTGGATGCGAACAGCTCTCGCGCAGCACCCAGGATGGCGTCGCGCGCGCCGGAGGTTCCCGGCCGCCGCCCCGGCCGCGGACTCACCGCGTACGAAGACGGAGGGTCGCCGCCCCGAGTGCCAACGCCACCGCGACGAAGCCCACGACGACGAGAAGATCGCGGATCATCAGGCCCGTGGTGCCCGGATGATCGGCCACCTGCTGCAGCGCTTCGACCGCGTAACTGAGCGGAAGAACGTTGCTGATCCAGCGAAGCCAGTCCGGGAGATCCTCACGCGCGACGAGCAGGCCGCACAGCAGGAACTGCGGGATCACGAGCACCGGCATGAATTGGACGGCCTGGAACTCGGTGCGGGCGAACGCGCTGCACAACAATCCGAGCGAGACCCCGAGGACCGCAACGAGGATCGCGATCACCAGCACCCAGACGAGAGGTCCTGTCGCGCCGACCCCGAGGAGTCCGAACGCGACGACACATGCCAGGCCGGCCTGCACGACCGCCGCCGCGGAGAACGCGCTCCCGTATCCGGCGAGGAGATCGAGTTTCGCGAGCGGGGTGGCGAGAATCCGCTCCAGAGTTCCGGAGACTCGTTCGCGTTGCATCGCAATGGAAGTCACGAGAAACATGACCACGAACGGCAGTATCCCGAGCATGACGATCGCGATGCGATCGAACAGGGTCCGGCCGTCGGGGCCGGCCGGGGTGTTCTGGTACATGAAGTAGAGCAGGATCATCAGAAGGCTCGGTACCAGGGCGATCATCACGACGGTGCGGTGATCCGCCTTCAACTGCCGCAGGATTCGTTCGGTGGTCGCCGCATACGCAACCGCATTCATGACGGTGCCTCCGTGCTCGTACGGATCAACCGGAGAAACGCGTCCTCGAGGCGGGTTTCGCCGGTCCGGTCGCGCAACTGCGCAGGGGTGAGTTGACCGACGAGTCGGCCTTCGCGCAACAACAGCAGGTCGTCGCAGCGGTCGGCCTCGTCCATCACATGACTGGATACGAGCACGGTGACGCCACGTCGCGCGAGTGAGCGGAAGTGTTCCCACAGTTCGACTCTCAGCAGCGGGTCGAGCCCTACGGTCGGTTCGTCGAGCACCAGGAGTTCGGGATCCCCGACGAGCGCGCACGCGAGCGACACGCGTCCGAGTTGCCCACCGGACAGCGCGTCGGCGCGCGTACGCGCATGACCGGTGAGCCCTACCGCGTCGATGGTGGCGCCTACCGTGGCACGAGATCGGCCGTAGAGGGACGCGAAGTAGGAGACGTTCTCGGTGACGGTGAGGTCCTGATAGACGCTCGCCGCTTGCGTGACGTATCCGACCCGGCGGCGCAGTTCGGCGGTCCCGGCGGGGAGATCGAGCACGGTCACGGTGCCGGATTCGATGATCTGGCTCCCCACGATCGAGCGCATCAGCGTGGTCTTTCCGCATCCCGACGGGCCGAGCAATCCGGTGATCGACCCGCGCTGCGCGGTGAAGTCGACCCCGTCGAGGGCGAGGTGCGGTCCGCGGCGGACAGACAATCCGCGCACGTTCACGGCAGGGGAACTCGATGGTGAGTTCATGGATACTCAATTCATCGAGCGTTGAAATGTGCGTAGGGATCACTGTCCGCCGTGATCGGATCGACGTCAAGCCCTCCCGAGCGCCTGCCCGATCTGCAGCATTCGACGCCGTACCATGTGCCCCATGATTCGCACCCGTATCAGCCTCGCCGTCACAGCCGCCGCGTTGGTCCTCGCGGGTTGCTCCGCCTCGGACGGCGACCCGGCGCCCGCGCCGGCCGTGTCGGTGAACACGCCGACCTCGCAGGCAGCCGAGCCGGAATCCGCGAACCTCCCCACCGACACGGCCGACAAGGTCTCGCCCGCGGGCGCGGAAGCGAAACTCACGGTCACCGACATCCGCACCGGAGTGCACGAGAACTTCGACAGGGTGGTCTACGAACTCGACGGTGAAGGCACACCGGGCTGGCGGGTCGGCTACGTCGACGAAGCCGTCCAGGACGGGAGCGGTAACGAGGTCACCGTCGCCGGCGACGCCGTCCTGCAGGTACTGATCGATGGATCCGCCTACCCGTTCGACAGCGGCGTCGAGCAGTACGACGGGCCCGATCCCGTCCTCGCCGCGCCCGGCGGTTCCGTGGTCGAGGTCAGCGGCTCCGGCGTCTTCGAAGGCGTCACCCAATCGTTCGTCGGTGTCTCCGAAGCCGGCACCCCGTTCGCGGTCTATTCGCTCGCCGATCCGACGCGTGTGGTGATCGACGTCGCCCGCTGAGGCGGAGTGAGCAAAAACGATTGGGTCTCCCATCTCCCGTAACCCTAGGCTTGACCTCTAGCGCACTCGAGGTTCTACCGTCGGGTGCGAGCTGAGGAGGCCCCGTCCATGAGCATGGAAATCACCGCGTGGAACGCGATGTACAACGCGATGCACGCAGAGAGCGATCGACGCCCGTTCTCGCGGGCCACGCTGAAGCGGATCGCGGCGTTCGCCCGCCCGCACCGGCGGAACATCACGATCTATCTCATCCTCAGCGTCACGATCGCCGCGCTCGGCGTCGCGACCCCGGTGCTCGCCGGGCGCGTCGTCGACGCGATCGTCGACAACGCCGCGTTGTCGGTGGTCGTGTGGCTCGCCGTGATCATCGCCGCGATCGCCCTCGTCGAGGCCGGACTCGGGATCGCCAATCGGTGGTTGTCGTCGAGCATCGGTGAAGATCTGATTCTGGATCTGCGCACCACGGTGTTCGACCACGTGCAGCGCATGCCGATCGCCTTCTTCACCCGCACGCGTACCGGTGCCCTCGTGTCCCGGCTGAACAACGACGTGATCGGTGCGCAGCGCGCATTCAGCGACACGCTCTCCGGCGTCGTCGGCAACCTCGTCACCCTCGTCATCACGCTCGTGGTGATGCTCGGAATCTCCTGGCAGATCACGCTGCTCGCGTTGCTGCTGCTTCCCATCTTCATCGTGCCCGCCCGCCACATGGGCGCCCGGTTGGCGCAGCTCAGCCGTGAAGCGGCAAACCACAATTCGGTGATGAACACTCAGATGACCGAGCGGTTCTCGGCACCCGGCGCCACGTTGATCAAGCTGTTCGGCCGGCCCGCCCAGGAGTCCACCGAGTTCGCCGTCCGGGCGCGCCGGGTGCGCAACATCGGCGTGCGTACCGCAATGCTCCAGAGCGTGTTCGTCACCGCGCTGACCCTGGTGTCCGCGCTCGCGCTCGCGCTCGTCTACGGGCTCGGCGGCTTCTACGCGCTGCGCGACCAACTGGACCCCGGATCGGTCGTCGCGATGGCCATGCTGCTCACGCGTCTCTACTCGCCACTGACCGCTCTGGCCAGCGCCCGCATGGACGTGATGAGCGCGATGGTCAGCTTCGAGCGGGTCTTCGAAATCCTCGATCTCGAACCTCTCATCAAGCAGTCCCCCGACGCCCGCGATGTGCCGAAGGGACCGGTGTCGGTGGAGTTCCGCGACGTGAGCTTCGCGTATCCGTCGGCCGACAAGGTGTCGCTCGCATCGCTCGAGGAGGTCGCGGTGCTCGACTCCCGGGGCGGCGACACCGTCCTGCACGACGTGTCGTTCCGAGTGGAACCCGGGCAGATGGTCGCACTGGTCGGATCCTCCGGCGCCGGAAAATCCACAGTGGCCCAGTTGATTCCGCGGCTCTACGACGTGGACTCCGGGGCCGTGTCACTGGGCGGGATCGACGTACGCGAACTCACCTCGGACTCCATCCGTGCGACCGTCGGACTCGTCACCCAGGACGGGCATCTGTTCCATGACAGCGTGCGCGCGAACCTGCTGCTCGCCCGGCCGGACGCGACCGACGAGCAACTGTTCGACGCACTGCGCCGGGCCCGTCTGGCCGACCTGATCGCGTCGCTGCCCAACGGACTCGACACCGTGGTGGGCGAACGCGGATACCGGCTCTCCGGCGGGGAGAGGCAACGGCTCACGATCGCACGGTTGCTGCTCGCCCATCCCCAGGTCGTGATCCTCGACGAAGCGACGGCCCACCTCGATTCCACCTCCGAGGCCGCCGTGCAGGAGGCGCTCACCGAAGCTCTCGCGGGACGCACGTCGGTGGTCATCGCGCACAGGCTGTCCACCATTCGGGCCGCCGATCAGATCCTGGTGGTCGAGGACGGCCGGATCGTCGAGCGGGGTACGCACGCCGAGTTGCTGGCGGCGGGAGGCCGGTACGAGGAATTGCACCGGACCCAGTTCGCGGATTCAGGACCGCACTCGTCCGCATTGGTTCCGACACTGGAGTCATGACCACAAACGAAACAGAACTCATCCTCTCGCTGCTCGACAACCAGTACGCCGCGGTGCGAAACACCGTGGCCGACCTGAGCGAAGATCAGGTGCGCAGTGTGCCCAGTGCGTCGTCCATGAGCCTCGCGTCGCTGTTCAACCACCTCGTGTACGGGAACATCTCCGGCGCGGACCGAATCGCGGGCACCCAGACCCGCGACCGTGATCCCGTCGCGGAGTGGCAGGCGGCCTGGCTGGTCGATGAGGGCGACAGCGCGGCCGGCCGTCTCGCACGACTCGACGCCGCCGTCGACCGGTTCGCGGCGGTGCTGCGCGCCGAGCCCGACCTCGATCGCGTCGTGGATCTACCGCCGGAGGTCGCCCGGTGGCTGGTACACGACGGCCCGCTCACCGTCCGGTTCCTGGCTCTGCACCACCTGGAGGAGTGGGCGCGCCATGCCGGCCACGCCGACGTGCTTCGCGAATCCATCGACGGCGCGACCGCCGACAAGCTCAGCGGCGCAACCTGGTGATCCGGCCGCCGGACACGACGATGCCCCGGCAGCCGAGGGCTGCCGGGGCATCGAGGTAGTTCAGCGTCGGATCATCGACGGTCAGTCGCGACGGCCGCGGAATCCACCGCCGCCGTGCTCGCGACGATCGCCGCCGCGATCCTTGCGGTGGGTGAAGTCGCCGCTGCGGCGTTCTCCGCCTCCACGACGGTCGCCGCCGCGGTCTCCACGATCGTCACGGCCGCGGTAGTTGCTGCTCGGGCGGCCTCCGGGGGCACCCGAATCGGGCTGCAACTGGATGAGAACACCCGAGATCCGGGTGGCACGCAGTGCTTCGAGAGTCTGCGGCGACAGATCCTTGGGGAGTTCCACCAGGCTGTGATCGGCACGGATGCTGATGTGCCCGAAGTCGCCGCGGCGGAGGCCACCCTCGTTGGCGATGGCTCCGACGATCGCACCCGGCTGGACGCGGTGCCGCTTGCCCACGGAGATCCGGTAGGTGGTCAGCTCCTGGCCGTCGCGGCCCACCTTCGGGCCGTCGTCGAATCGACGTGCCGGGCGCTCACGCGGCTCGCGCGCGTCGCGCTCGCGGCGCGGCTGTGCGACCGGTTCGGGCTCGACCTCCATGAGGAACGACTCACCGTCGCGGGACATCACGGCAAGTGCTGCCGCGATGTCGGCGAGCGGTACGTCGTGCTCACGCTCGTAGTCCTCGATGAAGGTCCGGAACAGTTGGAGGTTCTCGGACGCGAGCGCCTCGGTGATCGCGTCGTAGAACTTGGAGACGCGCTGCGCGTTGACGTCGTCGACGCTGGGCAACTGCATCTCGGCGACCGGCTGCCGGGTGGCGCGCTCGATCGACTTGAGCAGGTGGCGCTCGCGAGGGGTGACGAACAGCAACGCGTCACCGGTGCGACCGGCGCGACCGGTACGGCCGATGCGGTGCACGTACGACTCGGTGTCGTGCGGGATGTCGTAGTTCACCACGTGGCTGATGCGTTCGACGTCGAGGCCGCGCGCCGCCACGTCTGTCGCCACGAGGATGTCGAGCGCACCGCTCTTGAGCTGGCCGATGGTGCGCTCACGCTGCGCCTGGACGATGTCACCGTTGATGGCGGCAGCGGAGAATCCACGGGCCCGCAGTTTCTCGGCGAGATCTTCGGTGGCCTGCTTCGTGCGGACGAAGATGATCATCGCCTCGAACGACTCGACCTCGAGGATGCGGGTCAGGGCGTCGAGCTTGCGCTGGTGGGATACCGACACCCAGCGCTGGGTGGTGTTCGCCGAAGTCGTCGTCTTCGACTTGACGGTGATTTCCTGCGGGTTCTTCAGGTACTGCTTCGACAGGCGGCGGATCGCGCCCGGCATGGTCGCCGAGAACAACGCGACCTGCTTGGTGTCCGGGGTATCGGCGAGGATGCGCTCGACGTCTTCCTGGAAGCCCATCGTGAGCATCTCGTCGGCCTCGTCGAGGACGAGGTAATCGAGTTCCGAGATGTCGAGGGTGCCCTTGGCAAGGTGATCGATCACACGTCCGGGCGTACCGACGATGACCTGTGCGCCGCGGCGCAATCCTGCCAGCTGAACACCGTATGCCTGGCCGCCGTAGATGGGCAGCACGTGCAGCCCGGGGATGTGCGTGGAGTACTTGCCGAAAGCTTCCGCGACCTGCAGCGCGAGCTCGCGGGTCGGCGCGAGGATCAGCGCCTGCGGGCGCTTCTTCGAGGTGTCGATCCGGGAGAGGATCGGCACCGCGAATGCGGCCGTCTTGCCGGTGCCGGTCTGTGCGAGACCGACGACGTCCCGTCCCTCCAGCAGTGGGGGTATGGTCGCCGCCTGGATCGGCGACGGGGTCTCGTAACCCACATCCGAAAGGGCCTGCAGCACACGGGGGTCGATGTCGAGATCGGCAAACGTGATAGCTGCGGTCTCCTGATTGGGGGCGTCTTCGATTTCACTCATTTGACCAGCAGTTTATCGGATCGGGGACCCGGGCCGCGCCATACCCCTGCTATGAGAGTGCTTTCACCTCGTGTCCAGGGCGTGTTCGCTCACACCCACGGGCACACTGATGGCGTTTCACTCCACGACGAGAGGACCCTGCTGTGCCGGACTCCCAGTCCATCCCGACCCACTGGTACAACATCGCCGGAGACCTGGACGTCGCGCCTCCACCGCACCTCCACCCCGGCACCCGGGAACCCGTCACCGCCGACGATCTCGCGCCGCTGTTCGCCAAAGGGCTGATCGAACAGGAGTTGTCCACCGAGACGGACATCGCGATCCCCGAACCCGTCCGCGAGGCATATGCGAGTTACCGCACCACTCCCCTGATCCGTGCGCGCTCGTTCGAGAAGGCGCTCGGCACCCCGGCGCGCATCTACGTCAAGTACGAGGGTGTCAGCCCCGTCGGCAGTCACAAGGTCAACTCGGCACTCGCGCAGGCCTATTACAACTCGCTCGACGGGGTGACCCGCCTCACCACCGAGACGGGCGCCGGGCAGTGGGGGTCGGCCCTCGCGTTCGCGTGCGCGAAGTTCGGTATCGATCTCGAGGTGTGGCAGGTGCGGGCCTCGTACGACGGGAAGCCGTATCGGCGCTTCCTCATCGAAACGTACGGCGGCACAGTGCATGCGAGCCCGTCCGAACTGACCGAGGCAGGACGTGCGGTACTCGCCCGCGATCCCGGGACGCCCGGTTCGCTCGGCATCGCAGTCTCCGAGGCCGTCGAGGTCGCGGTGAAGGACCCGCAGGCCCGCTACACCCTCGGCAGCGTCCTCAATCACGTGGTGCTGCACCAGACTGTGATCGGCCTCGAGGCGGTACAGCAACTCCGCGCCGCAGGCGAGGACAACGCCGACATCGTGTTCGGTTGCGCGGGAGGAGGTTCCAACCTGGCCGGTCTGGCCTTCCCCTTCATCCGCGAGGTTCTCCACGACCGCGCGAAGACGCGCGTCGTCGCCGCCGAACCCACCGCGTGCCCGTCCATCACGCAGGGCACGTACCGGTACGACCACGGCGACATCGCCGGGCTGACGCCGCTGCTGAAGATGCACACCCTCGGGCAGGACTTCATTCCCGATCCGATCCATGCCGGTGGACTCAGGTACCACGGCATGGCGCCGCTGCTCAGCCACACCGTCGAACTCGGATACGTGGAGGGCACGGCGGTCCGCCAGACCGACGCCTTCGCCGCCGCGGTGGAGTTCGCCCGGAACGAGGGCATCGTGCCGGCACCCGAGGCGTCGCATGCGATCGCGGCGGCCGCGGAGTACGCACGGGGACTCACCGAGCCGGAGGTGATCGTGATCGGACTGTCCGGCCACGGACAGCTCGACCTGCCCGCCTACGACGCCTATCTCTCCGGACGTCTCACCTGATCGATACCGCCTCACCTGATCGATACGTTCGGGTGTCGGCCGAAGACGTACCCCTCGGCCCATACTGAGGAGGTGCGGTATGCCTCCCGTGAGGACGCCGGGCGACACCTCGCCCGGGTGGCATCGCACCTGCGCAATGCGCCCCGCCCCCTCGTGCTCGCTCTCCCGCGCGGCGGGATCCCCGTCGCGCGGGAACTCGCCCTCGCCCTGGACGCTCCCCTCGACGTCCTGGTGGTGCGCAAGCTGGGGGTGCCGTGGCATCCCGAACTCGCGATGGGTGCCATCGCGGAGGGCGGTTTCCGGGTGCTCAACGAAGATGTCGTCCGCAGGGGCGGGATCGGGGACGACGCGATCGAAGCGGTCGAGGCGCGGGAGCGCCGCGAACTCGCGCGACGCGCCACATTGCTGCGTGCCGGGGCGGCGCGCATCGAACTGCCGGGCCGCACGGCAGTGATCGTCGACGACGGCATGGCCACCGGCGCGACGGTTGCGGTCGCCTGTGCAGCCGCCCGGGCCGGCGGTGCCGAGAGCGTGATCGTGGCGGTGCCCGTCGCGTCCCCCGAGGCCGCCCGCCGGGTCGCTCCCGTGGCCGACGAGCTGCTCTGCCCGTGGATACCGCGAGACACCGACAGTGTGGGAGCGGCGTACGAAGACTTCCATCAACTCGAGGACGACGAGGCCGTCCGGATCCTTCACGACCGCCGCCTGTGATCTGTACCTCATCCGCCATGTAGGATCGTGGCCATTACCCGGCATTGGGACATGTAGCGCACATCACGCTTATCGGACTGTAAATTATTCGCAAATCGGACACCCGGGTAATGCGAATTCAAATGAACTGTGATGCAATGCACACTGAAAGTTCAAAAAGATGGAGGGGTCACAGTGAGTGAGATTGCCGTGCCGCAGACGTTCTCGATTCCGGAGAACGTCTCGATGGCCGATTCGGTGTTCCGGCACGAGAAGGAGTCCCCGGACTTCGTCGCCTTCGAGCGGCCCGTCGACGGCCAGTGGGTGAAGGTCTCGGCACGAGAGTTCGCCGACCAGGTCCGCAGTGTCGCGAAGGGCCTGATGGCTTCGGGCATCGAACTCGGCGACCGCGTCGCGATCCTGTCGGGGACCCGCTACGAATGGGTTCTGCTCGACTACGCGATCTGGACCGCGGGCGGCGTCACGGTGGCCATCTACGAGACCTCTGCCGCCGACCAGTCCAAGTGGATCCTCGAGGACTCGGCCACGTCGATGCTCGTCGTCGAGAAGGACGAGTACGCCGACGTCGTCCGTGAGGTCGCCGACGCCGCACCCGCACTCCGCGAGATGCTCACGATCGAGCCCGGCTCCGGCGGCAAGAGCGCCGTCGACGAGCTCATCGCCCGTGGCGCCGCGATCACCGACGAGCAGGTCGAGGAACGCCGGGCGCAGGTCGTCGCAGAATCCGGCGCGACCCTGATCTACACCTCGGGCACCACCGGCCGCCCGAAGGGTGTGCTGCTCAAGCATCGTCACCTCTACGCAGAGGCGACAGCCTGCGCCATCGCCCTGCCCGAGAGCATGCAGGCCGGCCGTCGCACGCTGCTCTTCCTGCCGCTCGCGCACGTCTTCGCACGCCTGATCTCCTTCTCGGCCTTCGACAGCCGGGTGACGGTCGCGCACACCTCGGACCTGACCACCCTGCTCGACAAGTTCGCCGAGTTCCAGCCCGACTTCATCCTGTCGGTGCCCCGGGTCTTCGAGAAGGTCTACAACTCCGCGAAGCAGAAGGCCTACGACGGCGGCAAGGGCAAGATCTTCGAGAAGGCCTCCGACGTCGCGATCCAGTACAGCCAGGCGCTCGAGACGGGCGGACCGGGCCTGGGCCTGAAGATCAAGCACGCAGTCTTCGACCGGCTCGTCTACGGCAAGCTGCGTGCTGCCCTCGGCGGCAAGGCCAACATGGCCGTCGCCGGTGGTGCCGCACTCGGCGCTCGCCTCGGACACTTCTTCCGCGGCGTCGGCGTCAACGTGCTCGAGGGTTACGGACTGACCGAGACCACGGGCGGCATCATCATGAACACCCCCGCCGCGCAGAAGGTCGGCAGCGTCGGCAAGCCCTTCGACGGGTGCGCCGCGAAGATCGCCGAAGACGGCGAACTGCTGCTCAAGGGCCCCCAGGTCTTCGAGGGCTACTGGCAGAACGACGAAGCCACCAAGGACGCGATCCGCGAGGGCTGGTTCCACACCGGCGACATCGGAGCGATCGACGAGAACGGCTTCGTCTCGATCACGGGCCGCAAGAAGGAACTCATCGTCACCGCGGGCGGCAAGAACGTCGCTCCGGCGATCCTCGAGGATTCGCTGCGTGCACACCCGCTGATCAGCCAGGTGCTCGTCGTCGGCGACTCGAAGCCGTTCATCGGTGCGCTGATCACGATCGATCAGGAGGCGCTGCCGGGCTGGCTCGAGCGCCACGACCTGCCGGCCGGCACGCCCATCGGCGACCTGATCAAGAACGCAGATCTGATCGCCGAGATCGACACCGCCGTCGCCGAGACCAACAACAAGGTCTCGAAGGCCGAAGCGATCAAGAAGTACCGGATCCTCGATACCGACTTCAGCATCGAGACAGGCGAACTGACGCCCACGCTCAAGCTCAAGCGGAACATCATCCACGAGAAGCACGGCTCGGAGATCGCGTCGATCTACAACTGACCCGACTCGTCCCTGTCACGCACACTGCGCCCCTCGCCCACACGGCGAGGGGCGCAGTTCGTTCTATCCCCGGTGCCCTTGGGACATCTCGAGCACGAACTCGGCGATGTCGCCGGTCACCTGCCCGTGCACCCGCTCGTGGAGTAGGTCGTGCCCCGCGTCGGCATACTCGCGCCATCGCAGCGCGGGCACCGACCCGGCCCACGCCCGTACCGGCTCGACGGGTGAGATCCGGTCGTCGACCCCGTGGACAGCCAGCACCGACAGCCCGGTCGCGGTGAGCACGGCGGCGGTCTCCGGTACGGCGGCACCCTGCGGCGTGCCGCACAGCACGGCCCCATCGAACCGCCGGGCATCGGACCGCACCAACGCGAGCGACGCCACCGCGCCGAGGGAATGCCCCATGAGCACCAGCGGGACTCCGCTCGTCTCGGCGATATCCGTGAGGGCCGCGAGATCCGCTGCGTAGTCCGCGATGCTCCCGGGTTGTCCCGGAGTGCCTTCCGACAAGCCGTGCCCGGCGAGGTCGATCCCCCACATCGCGACACCGTGCGCGGCGAGACCGCGGGCGAACCGGTGGTAGTGCCCGGTGTGCTGACCCATTCCGTGGGCGAAGACCACCCCGGCTCGGGGTGCGGCGACGGGCCGGTGCCGCCAGTGGATCCGGCCCCCGGCGCCCGGGAAGAACGGCGCGGCTCAGACCCCCGCGGCGGGGGTCACCAGCACCGGCCCTCGCCGCGATAGGTCGGTGCTTCCACGCAGGTGTCGCCGTCCACGAGGTACAGCCGGTCGAAACGTTCACACAGTTCACCGGCCTTCGCGTGCCGGAACCAGACCCTGCCGCCGATCGGAACGTCTGCGGCGCCGCGACCGGTGACGGGTGTCTGTACTTCTCCGGCGCCCTCGTTGCGCAGCAACTTCAGTCCGGCCGGCCGCACCGGACGGGGAACTCGCGACGCCGACGCCGGACCGGAAGCGATGTACCCACCGCCGAACAAGGTCGTGATCGCCGCCGAGGGTTTCCGCACGGCGGGCAGGGCGAAGAAGATCGACGGGTGGGCGGTGAAGGCACGGTAGTCGTCGAACAGCGTGGGCATATAGAGACCGGATCCCGCGGTGACCTCGGTGACGACCGGATCGGCGGAACTCACTTCGAGAGAGCCGGTTCCGCCGCTGTTGACGATTTCGAGGTCGCCGGTGACGGACCGTACCGCGTCGACCACGGCACCACGCCGGGTCGCGAGTTCGGACGCGGACGCGCGCTTGACCCAGCGCACCGGCGCGGAAGAGTCAGGGAGACCTGCGATCTGGGCCTCGTAGAACATCACGCCCACTACGGCGAATCCGGCGGCTTCGGCGCTGCGTGCCAGCGCGGCAACCTGGTCCGGGGTACGCAGCGGGGAGCGCCGCACCCCTAGATGCACCCGCCCGACACGTAGAGAGGCGTCCACATCCAGGCACACCCGGACCCGTATATTCGCTGACCCCAATGCATTTCGGATCAAACTCAGGTGATCGACGGAATCGATCATCAGGGTGACGGATTCGAGAGCGGTGGGATGAGCGCCCAATTCGGCGAGTGCGCCGCGATCGACGGTGGGATAGCCCAGCAGGACGTCGCGGGCGCCGAGGTCGACGAGCCACAAGGCCTCGCGCAGGGAATACGCCATGATCCCGCGAAATCCTTCTCCGCCGGTCAGCGTGGTACCGAGGGCCTCTTCCAGGATTGCGCGGCAGCGCACCGACTTGCTCGCGATCCGGACGGGTGTTCCCCCTGCGCGACGAAGCAGATCCTGCGCGTTACCACGCAGGGTCGGCAGGTCGACTGCGGCGAAAGGCGGATCGAGCGCGGCGGTGGCGGCGGAAAGTCGGTCGAGGGCGGCGTCGAGGGCAGCGTGGGGCAAGGCACATCCCATTCGGTTGTCGGTCGGGAACGTCGGGCGGTAGGTCAGGGTCGTTCTGTGGCGTGGGAAGCGATGATCCCCGCCAGGTTGTCGAGTTCGATGATCACCGCGTCGCTGTCCTGATCGACGAGCCAGCGGAGTACCAGTCCGTCGAGCAGCGCCAGCGACAGTCGCGACAGACTGGACACCGGTTCGATCCACTCCGTCCCCGAGCGTTCGGCACACGCCAGCAGGAATCGTCCCGCGTGCTCGTCCATCCGCTGGTATTGCAGCCTTGCGATGTCGCCGCTCGTGACCTGACCGTCCGCGCCGGCCGACTCCGTACCGGGGGCCCGGTGCCGCAACGAGTACGCGGTGATCTCGTAGGTGAGCAACTGGCGCCCGTACCCGAACTCGAGAGCCGGCCACATCGCGGTGAGACCGGCATGGAGCAGTTGCCGCAGTCCGGTCAGCCCTTGCGGGGCGGGGCCGTCGTCGGGAAGGTCGAAGGCGGCGTTCATGGCCTCGCCGAGTTGGTCGATGAGCGTTTCCGCCATGGCCACCACGAGCGCTTCCTTGCTGTCGAAGCAGTAGTGCACCACACCGAGGGAGACACCGGCGTGCTCCGCGACGGCGCGGACGGTCACCGCCCCCACTCCTCCACGCTCGGCCAGCGCGAGCGCCGATTCGACGAGTTGCGCCCGCCGCTCGTCCGCAGGCAACCGGTTCAACATGATTCGATCGTAGAACGCGAGGGCGGTCCGGTGGCACTATTGACCTGGACGGCCGTCCAAGATCATGATGTTTCCATGGCAACGTGGCGCAACTGGGCGCGAACCGAAACGGCGTCTCCTCGGCGATTCGACACCCCGAGCACCGTCGACGAACTCGTCGCCGTGGTCACGGGCGCCTCCCGGCGCGGCGAACGCGTGAAGGCGGTGGGCGCAGGCCATTCGTTCACGGGTGTCGCCGTCACCGACGGCACGCTGGTGTCGCTCGACGCGATGTCCGGAATCGTCTCGGCGGAACCGACTGCCACCGGGGCTCTCGTCACCGTCCACGCGGGCACCCGCCTGCACGACCTGAGTGCGCTGCTGTGGACCATGGGCCTGGCGCTCCCCAACCTCGGCGACATCGACGTCCAGTCGATCGCGGGTGCCGTCTCGACCGGAACCCACGGCACCGGAGCGCAGTTCAGCGGCCTCGCGGCGTCGGTCCGGGCGTTGACCCTGGTGCTCGCAGACGGAAGTGTCGCCGAATGTTCACCCGAGCACGATCCGGCACTGTTCGAAGCGGCACGACTCGGCCTCGGCGCCCTGGGCGTGCTGGCCACCCTCACCCTCGAATGCGTACCGGCGTTCCGTCTACATGCGCACGAAGCACCGTCGTCGTTGCGAGAAACCCTCGCCGACCTCGACTCCTTCCGGGCCGGCGTCGACCACTTCGAGTTCTACTGGTTTCCCCATACCGACGGGGTATTGACCAAACACAACACGAGACTCGAAGGGCCGTCACCGGTCCGGCCGGTCGGCCGGATTCGGGGCCTGGTCGACGACGAACTGCTCTCCAACGGTGTGTTCTCGGCTGTGCAGCAGGTCGGTACCCGCGCACCCGGCCTGATTCCCCCGCTCAACAGGGTGGCGTCGCGCGCCCTGTCCGAACGCACCTACGTCGACCGCAGCTACAGGGTATTCGCGTCCACCCGGCGCGTCCGGTTCCGTGAAATGGAATATGCCGTACCCGTCGAGGCACTCGAGGACGTGATCCGGGAGATCGAATCCTGGCTGCAGGCCGGTGACACGCGGATCGGTTTTCCCGTCGAAGTCCGCTTCGCCGCACCGGACGACGTCTGGTTGTCCACCGCATACGGTCGTGAGACTGCCTACGTCGCCGTGCACCAATATCACCGGCGCGACCACCGCGCGTACTTCGACGCGGTCGAGTCGATCATGCGCGCGGTGGACGGCCGTCCGCACTGGGGAAAGATGCACGGACGCGCCGCCGCCGACCTGCGTGCGGCCTACCCACGATTCGACGATTTCCTGGCTGTCCGCGATCGCGTGGACCCCGCCCGCATGTTCGCCAATCCGTATCTCGACCGAGTGCTCGGCGCATGACCGGCGCCGCCGCGCTCAGGTGAACGCGGCTCGGATCGAATTGCGGGCGAGGAGCTTCCGCTCCTCTTCGGTGAGACCGAGCTCGTCGTGCAAGGCAGCGAACACGTCGTCGACGTAACCGCCGAAGTACGCCGGATCGTCCGAATTGATGGTCACCGCCAGGCCTGCATCGAGCATCCGGTGCAACGGATGCACTGACAGCGACTCGACGACGTGCAACCTCACGTTCGACAACGGGCAGGTGGTGAGCGGGATCTGCTCCTCGACGAGGCGCTCGACGAGAGCAGGGTCTTCCAGCGAACGAATCCCGTGGTCGATGCGTTCGGCCCCGAGCAGATCGAGTGCCTGCCACACGTACTCGGGCGGCCCCTCTTCGCCGGCGTGCACAGTGATGTGCAAACCCTCCGCCCGGGCGCGCGCGAAGACGTCTTCGAAGAGTGACGGCGGGTACCCGACCTCCGCCGAATCGAGGCCGAGCGCGACGATCGGGGCCTGAAGCCGCATCAGCTCGCCGAACATCGCGTGGGCGTCCGGTACCGGATGGTCGCGCACGATCGAGGCGATCATGGCCGCGTCGACACCGAACTCCCGGCGGGACACCGCGACGGCATCGGACAGTCCCTCCACCACGTCCTCGAGCGGGACTCCGCGCACCACATGCGCCTGCGGATCGAAGAAGAACTCGGCGTGGGTGATCCCGGCGCGTGCAGCGCGCGCAAGGTAGCCGCGCGCGAGATCGGAGAAGTCCTCGGCGGTACGGAGAACCTCCATGTTCGCGTAGTACAGATCGAGAAACGACTGCAACCCCGAGAACTCGTGCCCGGACAGAAGGTAGTCGACGTCTCCGTGCGGCAACGTCACGTGGTTGCGTTCGGCCAGTTCGAGCATCAGTTCCGGCTCGAGCGTGCCCTCGATGTGCACGTGCAGTTCGGCCAGTGCATCTTCCGGCGACGCGTGCCGATCCACGTCGCCGAGATCGTCTCTCGATGTCACGGGCGTGTCCTCTCTGTCGGCTCTTCCGGCCCTGCTCAGGGCACTAGCGGCCCTGCCACACGGGTGGCCGCTTTTCCGCGAATGCCGTCGCACCTTCGCGCGCATCTTCGGAGACGAACACGGGAGCGGCCAGCTCCATCTGCTTCGAGAACGCTTCGTCCGCCGCCCAGTCCACCGACTTGGCGATGATCTCCTTGGTCACCGCCACCGCGAGCGGACCGTTCGCGGTGATGCGCTCGGCGAGTGCCAGCGCGCCCTCGAGGGCGCCACCGGGCTCGGTCAGCGTGTTGACGAAACCGAATCCGTGGGCTTCTTCCGCGGTGAAGGAGTCACCGGTCAGGGCCAGTTCCATAGCCTTCTGGTACGGAATGCGCGACGGCAGGCGCAGGAGTCCACCACCGGCCGCCACCAGGCCTCGTTTGACCTCGGGGATACCGAACTTGGCGTTCCGCGCCGCGACCACCA
The DNA here is from genome assembly GCF_055664235.1 of Rhodococcus sp. NPDC019050. Taxonomy (NCBI): domain Bacteria; kingdom Bacillati; phylum Actinomycetota; class Actinomycetes; order Mycobacteriales; family Nocardiaceae; genus Rhodococcus; species Rhodococcus sp. NPDC019050. The sequence goes on from NZ_JBVOON010000001.1 coordinate 43,668, forward strand.
GGTCGGTGGAGAGAACCAGTTCGGTGCCGCCGGCCAGCGCGAAACCCTCGACGGCGGCGATGAGCGGCTTGCGAGGCGGAGCCTCGGTGAAGCCGAGTCCCTTGCCGGGAATCGCTACATTCTCGCCCGCGACGAATGCTTTGAGGTCCATTCCCGCGCAGAAGTTCCCGCCGGCACCGGTCAGCACGCCGACCGACAATCCGGCGTCCTCGTCGAGGATGTCGACCGCGTCGGCAAGGCCCCGGCTGACCGCCGCGTTCACCGCGTTGCGCGCGTCGGGCCGGTTGATGGTGATGACGAGGACTCGGCCACGACGCTCGAGCAGGACTTCGTCGGACATGCAGACATCCTTCTGTTGTGGGGCGCGGACGGTCGCCGCTCGCCCGGCCGGAGATTTCGGTTATCGGGTGTATACCCGACCTCCGCTCGTGTGGCAGTTCCTCGGTCCCACCGGTCAGGCCACTCGCACTGCCACCGGATAGACGAACCCTTCGTCGTCGATGTACACCTGGTCGCCGGTACGGAACCACCCGGCGTCGGAGAACGTCTCGGCCGTCGCCACCGGGTCGTTCCAGTACCGCCTCGCGACGCTGGGGCCGCGGCACAGCAACTCACCGACACCGTCCTCGGCGCCGGGGCCGAGCAGCGCGACTTCGATTCCCCCGAAGGGAACCCCCACGCTGCGCGGATGCTCTTTCCGGCACTCGGTGGGCAACAGCAGTCCGATCCCACCGGTCTCGGCCACACCCCACCCGCGGACGCACTGCGCCGACGGGAAGGACGCGCGCGGATGCCGCCACGGCACCCTGATACCGCGCGATCCCGACGCGACGACCGTGCCGCCGAACGCCAACGTGGGCAGCAACTGCACACTGCATCCCACCGCCGTCGACAGAGGCGCTGTGATGACGGTGCGTGCGCTCTCCCCCGCGAGGTTCATCGCGTGTGCGACGGCTTCGATGGTCGAGAGGACGTTGGTGTTCGTCAGTTCGACGCCGTGCATGCCGCCACCCCACCTGCGCACGTAGTACAGCAGGGCGAGTTCGTCGGGCGAGGCTCCGCCGTCGAGAAATGCGAGACCGTCGGGCAGCGTGTCCTGCAGGCAGAGCACGGCACCGCTGTCGGAGACGATCCAGTCGAGTTCGGTATCGCTGCACGTCGGATCGGGCAGAACGGGAACGGCACCGGCCAGGACGACACCGAGAAAGCCTCTCAGCCACTCGAAGCCGTTGCAGTAGTGCACGACGACACGGTCGGCCGGTCCGACACCTTGGTCGAGCAGACCTCCCGCGACCCTCGCCGCGGCCGTCCACAATTCGCGATACGTTACGGCGCAACCCGAACGATCAATGGCTGCAACGTTGTTCGAGAATCTCAGCGCACTGCGATCGAGAAGTTCTGCCAGGCACGACTCCAGTCCTTCGTACTGCAGGATGCCGCCGGACCGGCGCGTGACACGCTCGTCCCTCAACCATCCGACCCCAGCGGGAATCTCCACCACCGCCAATGACATGCCACCTCCCACGGCTGCGCGTGGTTGCACTATATGGCGTGCGTCACAGTCGGGGGGCACGAACGACAAAGCAGCAGAGAACGCATCCGCGGGTCAGAAAGAAGCACTTTCCGGGGCCGTCGCGCGGGGGGCCTCGCGTCGCCGAATCTGGCTCCGCGGACGTTCGAAAGCCAGCGATGCGACGAGGCCCACCAGCAGAACCGACATCGGCAACCACATCGACTCCGCCATCGCGGTCGCGAACGGCTCGCGCAGGAATAGAGGTAGTTCGAGGGCATCCATTCCGGAAGATCCACCGCTCCCCAACCCGTTTGCCGACAATCGTGCTGCCATCAGCGACCCCAGGGCCGCACTCCCGAGCACGGCTCCGACCTGTCGCGTGGTGTTGTACACGCCGGACCCGGCACCCGCGAGGTCCGGCGGGAGGTGGTTGGTGGCCGTCGCGGACAACGGCGACCAGATCGCGGAACTCGCGATACCCATCAGCCCGATGGGCAGAAGCAACTGGAGAGTGGAGGCCTCGGGAGTCATGACCAGGGACAACCAGGCGAAGGCGACGGCCAGGAGCAAGAACCCACCGGACGCGATCACTCTCGGATGCACCCGGTCGACGAGGCGGCCCACGCCCGGTGCGAGCACCCCACTGAGCACCGCCATCGGAATCATGAGCACCGCTGCGCCGGTCGGGCTCAGCCCCCGCACCGCCTGCGCATAGAACATGAACGGCAACATCACGGACGTGATCGCGAACCCGATCGAGGCGATCCCGACGTTGGCGAGACAGAAGTTCCGGTCCCGGAACAGGACCAGCGGCACGAGCGGCTCACCGCGGGTGACCGCCTGATATCGGACGAACACCACCAGCAACGCGACGCCTGCACCGATCAGCCACCACACCCTCGCGGACCAGTCGTACGAGTTGGCTTCCTGGATACCGAACACCAGACAGAACAAGCCCAGCCCGCTCAGGACCACGCCCGCGATGTCGAGCCTGTGCGCATGCGTGGGCAGGACGGGGACATACCGGAGGGCGAGCAGGAATGCCACGACGCCGACGGGCACGTTCACGAAGAAGATCCATTCCCAGCCGAGGGAATCCACCAGAACACCACCGGCGAGCGGGCCGGCGAGCGTCGCGATGCCCGCCACCGCACCCCACAGCCCCATCGCGCTGCCGCGCCGGTCCGGCGGAAAGATTCTCGTGATCACGGCCATCGTCTGCGGCGACATCATCGCCGCGCCGAACCCTTGGAACACCCGCGCCACGATGAGCATCTCCACCGTCGACGACATTCCGCACCACAGCGACGCGGCGGTGAAGACCACCAGCCCGCCGAGGTACATCCGCCGGGGTCCGAGCTGATCACCGAGGCGACCGGTGACGAGCAACGGCACCGCATATGCGAGCAGGTAGGCGCTGGTGACCCACACGACGCTGTCGATGTCGGTCTCGAACGCGTGCATGATCGCCGGGTTCGCGACAGCGACGATGGTGCTGTCGACGAGGATCATGAAGAACCCCAGACACAACGCGGCCAGCGCCGCCCACTGCCCTCCGGTCTCCCCCGACCGTGGCGCCTCGGCTCGCTCGGTAACACCACTCACGAAAACCCCTCCGCTCCTCGAAGGACTACGGTAGCCCGGTGGACCCGCATCTCTCGAGCATCGCGACATTGGCCTGGTGCCGGGTACTCGGACTCGCCGACGACGCACTCACGACCCCGGGTTCGGTACTGCGCGTGGACCCCACGACCCGGACCCTGCGCATCCTGCGCGTGGGCGACGCCGTCGCTGTGGTGGGCCCGGAGTCCGCGGTGTCGGCGATCGAAGACCTTCCACCCGAACGCATCGACGAAACATCGGTGGGCGCCGCGACCGGCGGGCACGCGGTGCGTATCGAGAAGCTCGGGCTGTGTGCCGACTGGGTGGACGCGACCCGCGTGCGTGATCCGCTGATCTCCCACAGCACCGAAGACCTCGCCGAACTGCTGCGGCACTGTCCGCCCGACGACGTCACGGAAACCGACCTGTCGCTCGCGCGCCCGGCCCGCTCGTTCGTTCTGCTGGACCCCGATCATCGACCCCTGGCCGGAGCCGGCTACCGCGAGCTGCATTCGCTGCTCGCCGATGTCCGCGTGATCTCCACACCGGAGAACCGCAGACTCGGCCTCGCCGCCACGGTGGCAACTCTTGCGACACACGACGCGCTCGACGCGGGTCTGATCCCCATGTCGCGCGTGCGCCGCGACAATCTCGCCGCGCGCGGGCTCGCGGCGGTGTCGGGGTACACCGAATGGGGAACACAGATGACCGTGCGACTCCCCGCCTGCCCGTGAACCCGGCGCCGGCCCGAAATCGAAGTGAAGGTACGCCCGTGACCGACCGACGCGAACACGAGAACAAGACCGGCGGCACCTACGTCGAGCCCGGTTCCGGCTTCACGCGTGACACCCGGTACATCGACACCCGCATCACCGCCGACGGCCGCGACGGCTACCCCGTCGAGGCCGGACGCTATCGGCTCGTCGCGGCGCGCGCATGCCCGTGGGCGAACCGCGCCATGATCGTCCGGCGGCTCCTGGGGCTCGAAGACGCACTGTCGCTCGGGTTGTGCGGCCCCACCCACGACGAGCGCAGCTGGACCTTCGATCTCGATCCGGGCGGCGTCGACCCGGTACTGGGCATTCCGCGTCTGCAGGACGCGTACTTCGCCCGGTTTCCCGGATACGACCGGGGCATCACCGTTCCCGCGATCGTCGACATCCCGACCGGCGCAGTCGTCACCAACGACTACGCGCAGATGACACTGGACTTCTCGACGGAGTGGACGCGGTATCACCGCGAGGGAGCGCCCGACCTGTATCCGGAGAAATTGCGCGGCGAGATCGACGAAGTTGCAGACGCCGTGTACCGCGACGTGAACAACGGTGTGTACCGATGCGGGTTCGCGGGGTCGCAGGCGTCGTACGACCAGTCGTTCGACAGATTGTTCGCGCGCCTCGATCAACTCGAGGAGCGGTTGGGCACCCGCCGCTACCTGGTGGGCGACTCGATCACCGAGGCCGACGTCAGGCTGTTCACCACGCTCGTTCGCTTCGACCCGGTGTATCACGGGCATTTCAAATGCAACCGCAATCCGCTCACGGCGTTCCCGGCGCTGTGGGGTTTCGCCCGGGACCTGTTCCAGACGCCCGGTTTCGGTGACACCGTCGACTTCGTGCAGATCAAGCAGCACTACTACCTGGTGCACACCGACGTGAATCCCACCCGGATCGTGCCGAAGGGACCCGACCTGTCGAACTGGTCGAGTCCCCACGGCAGGGAAGCGCTGGGCGGAAGGCCCTTCGGCGACGGCACTCCTCCGCCGCCGCCGCGTGCGGCCGAGAGGGTACCTCCCGGCCACACGCCGCTCCGTTACTCGGCGGAACCGTGACCCCGGTAGGTGCCGATGCTGAAGAACACCCCGTGCGGGTCGCGGCAGGTGAACCCGTGCGACCCGTAGTCCTCGTCGCGTAGTTCGATGGTGACGGTCGCGTCCGAGGCCACCACCTTGCGATGGAGATCGTCGGCGACGGAGTCCTCCGGTACGACGAGGTACACCGAACCGACGTCGGGGTGTGCGCTCAGCGGGCTGTCCGGTTTGCCGGACCCGAGCATGAGTCCGCCGCCGTACGGCCATGCCAGTTCGGCGTGGTCGACGCGTTCGCCCTCCCCGTACACGGCGCTCTCGGTGAATCCGAGGGTGTCGACGAGGAATCGGATCGCGGCGCGCGCGTCGCTGTAGATCAGGCAGGGCCACACTCCGGGGGCGTTTCCGAGGGAGGCACTGCCGGTGGTTGTCGGATTTGCTGTGGTCTGCGATGTGTTCGTCATGGCACCGAGTCTCCGCGTGCCGGGCTCACTCGTCTTGGACAATTGGGAACAGTTCTTCAGCCATCCACACGGACGGGGGCACACCCGCGAGGGCGCGCCAGTCCCGGGCCAGATGCGCCTGGTCGTAGTAGCCGCACACGGCTGCGACGTCCGAAAGGCGGTGCGATCCTGCGGTACGCAACAGGGTTCGCGAGCGGTGGAAACGCGCGACCCGCGCGACCTCTTTCGGCGCGAGGCCGAATTCCGCGACGAACCGTCCCGTGAGATGTCTTCGGCTCCAGCCGATTTCGTCGGCCACCGCCCGCACCGGGCGTCCGGGATCGGACACCAGCATCCGCCACGCCTGCGAGAGTGAGCCCTCTATTTCCGTGTCGCCGCTCGCCGCGAGCCGTCGGGCGAGGACGCGATCGAGAATCGCGAATCTCTCCGGCCACGTGGGCGCACCGGACAGAGAGTCGTTCAATTCCCGATAGTCAACCCCCAGCACGTCCTCGAGATCGACAGCCCACGATCCCAGTGCGGCGGCGGGTACGCCGAGCAGCGCGCGGGCGCCCGAGGGCGTGAGCGACAACTGGATCCCGTGCTGGAAACCGGTGTGCGCGATGATCACCGGCACGGACGACAAACCACTCGCGAGTGCATCGAAGGTGGCGGGCGGTCCGGCGTCGGGAAGCAGGTTGATCGGCTCGCCAAACGTGATAATTACCGTAACTTCCGGTGACGGCATACCGCGATGGATTCCGGGTGGGAAGCCCGAGAGCCGATATCCTTCGTACCAACGCACAAACGGTCTCAGCAGCGGCGCGGGCCGCTGCCGAGCACCTTGGGAAACCCCGACTGCTCCAGATGAGCCGGTCACCCGACAAGCGTAACCAGCTCCCGCGGGAAAGAGGACAGAAGCCGAATGAAGGACACCACGGGACCCGTCGAGAAGATGCTCGTGCCGTTGCTCGACAACGGCAGCAGGCTGCAGGGACCCGCAGTTGCGAAATACGTCGATCTCCTGCGTCGTGCGCACCCGGACGAATCCCCCGCGCAGATCATCACTCGTCTCGAGAAGCAGTTCCTGCTCGGCGTCACGGGCAGCGGATCCGCGGTGGGCGCGACCGCCGCGTTCCCCGGCGTGGGCACCGTCGCGGCGATCGGCGCAGTGGGCGCGGAGACGATGTTCTTCCTCGAAGCGTCGGCGCTGCTGACCTTGGCGATCGCTGCCGTACACGGCATCGAGCCCCACGATCACGACCAGCGACGGGCACTGGTGCTGTCCGTCGCGCTCGGCGACACCGGCAAGGAGATCGTCGCCGCAGCCACCGGCACCTCCATGAAGAACTGGCCGAAGGCACTGACCGGCCAGCTCGACAACAAGCAGTTGAAGGTCGTGAACAACTCGCTCGTGAAGGGGTTCGTTCGCAAGTACCTGGCCAAACGGAGCGCACTGGTGCTGGGCAAACTGGTCCCCGCCGGAATCGGTGCGGCGATCGGTGGCGCGGGCAACCGCGCTATCGGCAAACGCACCATCGCGAACGCGCGGGACGCCTTCGGCCCGCCGCCCGCGACGTGGAGCGAACTCCGGACAGTGCCCCCCGTGGTCTGACGGTCGATGTTCCGACGGTGAACGGAAGCGCGGGATACGGCCGGGATCAGCTGCGCACGAGAGATACCGAAACCTCGCTGAACCCGCCGGCCGGATAGGTGGCGTAGACCGACCGGGTGCCCTCGGCCGCGGTCAGCGAAATCGTGGCAGCGAGCAGTTCCTCGACGAGCACGGTCAGTTCGAGTCGCGCGAGCGGTGCCCCGGGACACGCATGGACGGCACGTTTCCGTTCACCCGTACGAATATCGCCGGTCTGCCGAGCGATGAACGATGTGGACGTCCTGAGCGGTCGCGGGTCCTGCACGTAAGCTCACGAAGGCTCGTGGCGCCGTGCCGCGGAGTCGCGACGAAGGGGGTTCCCACCAGTGACAACACCGTCAGCGCAGACGCCGTACGGCGGGGCCGAATACGGTGGGCAGCCGCCCACGCGGCCCGCGGGAATCGTCGTGCAGGGGCTGACCAAGATGTTCGGGAACCACCCCGCGGTGACCGACCTGAGTTTCACGGTGTCGCCCGGGTCGATCACAGGCTTCCTCGGTCCCAACGGTTCCGGTAAGACGACCACGCTGGGAATGCTCCTCGGTCTCATCCGTCCGACCTCCGGCGGCGCCTACGTCGACGGTGTGCGGTTCACCGACCTCGAGCACCCCGCACAAGTTGTGGGTGCGGTGCTCGAGGCACGCAGCGCGCATCCGAAGCACACGGCGCTGACACACCTTCGTGTGTACTGCGCGGCGATCGGGGTTCCGGATGCTCGCGCCACCCAGATGCTCGACCTCGTCGGGCTGACACCCGCCGCGAAGCGTCGGATCGGCGAATTCTCGTTGGGTATGCGGCAGCGTCTCGCGCTCGCGACCGCCCTGCTGGGCCAACCGCGGTACCTGGTACTCGACGAACCGGCCAACGGTCTCGACCCCGAAGGCATGGCGTGGCTGCGCGACTTCCTCGTCGCCTACGCCCGCAACGGCGGGACCGTCCTGATCTCGAGCCACATCCTGCGCGAGGTCGAGCAGATGGCCGATCACCTGGTCATCATCAGCAACGGAACACTCGTGGCCGCGAACAGCATGGACGACCTCCGCGCGGCGTACCGGCCGCGGGTGCTGGTTGCAGCGTCGGACCCGGCCCGCCTCGCCACGGCCCTCGCCGCGGCGGGACACACCGACGCGCAGGTGCAGCCCGACGGTCGTCTGGCGGTCGTGGGGGCGAATGCGGAACAGATCACCGCGATCGCCGCGGACAGCGGCGTCACGCTCTTCGGTACGACTGTCGAGAGTGTCGACCTCGAGCAGGTGTACCTGTCGATGACGGCTGGTCGTTACGCGGCGACGCCACCGGGTCCCGGTGGTCCGTGGAGCGGTCCCGGCTGGGGGCCGGGCGGGCAACCACCCGGGCAGTATCCGTCGCAGCCCCAGTATCCGTCCCAGCCGTACTCCGGCCCCCAGCAGTACCCCGGACAGCAATACCCCGGACCCCAGCACCCCGGGCCGCAACAGCAGCAACACCCCCAGCAGCCCTACTACGGTCCCCCGCAGCAGTACGGCCCACCACAGCAGTACGGCCCACCGCAGCAGTACGGGCCGCCTCAGCAGTACTACGGCCCACAGCAGCAACAGCCGACCGGATCCGAAGGACCCTCCGCATGACCGCGCTCCTGACCGCCGAGTTCCGCAAAGTGCTGAGCCTGCGCTACTGGTGGATCCTCGGCATCGCGCCGCTGCTCGTCGGACTGTTCTGCGGTGCCCTGACGTTGCCGGTGATGCGCCAACTCGAGGACGTCGTCGGCGAGGACTTCGCGGAAGCCGCCGCGGCCGCGGTCGGAATCTCGCTGGCGCTGGCCCTGGTGTTCCTGTTCTCCGCGTTGTTCGGCGTCGTCAACACCGGCAGCGAGTTCCAGCACCGCACCGTGATCACGACGCTTCTTACTACGCGGGGACGCGACCGGATACTGGCGACGAAACTGGCGGTCGCCACGATCTTCGGTCTGGCGTACTGCCTCATCGCAGAGGTCGTCTCCGCGCTGACCATCTTGATGTTCGGCGGCGGGTTCAGCGGCGCCGACTTCGGAACCGTCGGTGCGGTACTCGGCACCGGCCTGCTCTGCGCCGCACTGTGGGCGCTGATCGGCGCGGGCCTCGGACTGCTGACCGGCTCGATGACTGGAAGCGTCCTCGCGATCTGCGCATGGATCCCGTTCGGTGAACTCATCGTGTCCCTGGTCCTGCACGGGATCGGATTGGGCGCCATCGCGCAGTACCTGCCCGGACAGGTCACCTGGTACACGCTGTTCTCGGTGGTCGAGATGCCGGACGACGTCGAAATGGCCGTACGGTGGCCGCTCGCGCCGCTGGTGCTGATCTTCTGGACCGTGCTGTTCTGCGGGCTCGGCTGGTGGCGGACCCGTACCCGCGACTTCGTCTGACCCCCTGCGCGACCACCGGTGTCACCGGGCGGCGATAGTGTCGATCGAATGGCACACGTCACCGCATCGGAGTCACCTGCGGCGGGCTGGATTCGCCGGCTCGGCGGCGAAGCGCTGCGCCACCGCAAAGAAGCCTTCGGTGCGCTTGCGGTCACCGTCGTCGCGGCCCTGATCGACATCGCGTTCCCACTGCTGACGAAGGTCGCGCTCGATACCGCGACCGGGGAGGGCGACGTCGCCCCGGACGACACGCGGCTGATCGGTCTCGCCGCGGCCGCGATCGCCGTCGGCGCCGTCGTCCGGTTCGGATGTCAGTACGGCCGGCGGATGATGGCCGGAAGGCTGTCGCTCAACGTTCAGCACGATCTGCGGCTGCGCCTGCTCGGATCGTTGCAGCGGCTCGACGGGCACGGCCAGGACCGGATCCGAACCGGTCAAGTCGTCTCGCGCTCGATCACCGACCTGCAACTCGTCCAGGGACTCCTCGCGCTCGTGCCGATGTCTGCGGGTGCGCTGCTGCAGTTCGTCCTCACGATCGTGATCATGACCGTGCTGTCCCCGTTGCTGACGCTCGTCGCGGTGGTGACGGTGCCGATCATCGTCGCGGTCGTGCGCGTCGTGCGCCCCAAACTGTTCGCGGCCACCTGGTCGGCGCAACAGCGGGCGGCCGACCTCGCTCAGCACGTCGAGGAAACCGTCACCGGCGTCCGGGTGGTCAAAGGATTCGGCCAGGAGAGCCGCGCGGTCGACCAACTCGAGAGCCACGGGCGCCGCCTGTATTCCGAGCGGCTGCGGGCGGCGCGCGTGAACTCCCGGTTCGCCGCGCCGATGGGAGCGATCCCCCAGCTCGGACTGGTCGCGACCATCGCGCTCGGCGGATGGCTGGCGCTCGAGGGCACCGTCACCGTGGGCACGTTCGTGGCGTTCACCGCCTATGTCGCCACGATGACCGGGACCACGCGAACCCTCGCGCAGGTGGTGATCATGGCGCAACTGTCCCGCGCCGCGGTCGAGCGCGTCTACGAGGTGATCGACACGGAGCCCGACGTGGCAGATCCTCCGCACCCGGCGCCACTGCCCGACGGACCGCTGGGACTCGCCTTCCGCCATGTCACCTTCGGATTCGAACCGGGCCGCGATGTGCTCCGCGGCGTCGACCTCGAACTCTCCCCCGGTGAAACCGTCGCGGTGGTCGGGCCGGCCGGGTCCGGAAAGACGGCCATGTCGCTGCTCGTGCCGCGTTTCTACACACCTCACACCGGATCGGTGTGCCTGACGTCCGACGGCGTCGACTACGACGTCGCATCCCTGTGCGCCACGCAGTTGCGCGCGGCGGTGAGCCCGGTCTTCGACGAGCCGTTCCTGTTCTCCGACACCGTCGCGTCCAACATCGCACTGGGCCGCCCCGACGCCACCGACGCGGAGATCCGCGCGGCCGCGGTCGCGGCCCGGGCCGACGAATTCATCGAGGCGCTGCCCGACGGTCACGACACGGTCGTCGGGGAACGGGGCCTGACCTTGTCGGGCGGACAACGTCAGCGGGTCGCGCTCGCGCGGGCCCTGCTCGTCGACCCGCGGGTGCTCATCCTCGACGACGCGACGTCGGCGGTGGACGCCGAGACCGAAGGTGCCATCTACGCGGCGCTGCGGGCACAACCACAGCGCACCACGCTCGTGCTCGCCCACCGGCGGTCCACGCTGGCGCTCGCCGACCGCGTCGCGGTTCTCGACGGCGGCCGGATCGTGGACGTCGGCACCGCGGAGGAACTCGACGCGCGCAGTCCCGTCTTCCGTCGTCTGCTGTCGGGTAACGATGTGCTCGAGGAAGACCGGCCCGACGAGCCCGAGTCCCTCGACGGTCACGTGCTCTGGCCCGCCGACTTCGAGTCGGAGGGCGAGGGCGGCGGTGCGCGCACCGCCGGATCGCCCCCTGCTGCCCCGCGCGGACCCGGTGGCGGCGGCCCGGCAAGCGGGGCGCTCGGTGCGGTCGCACCGACTCCGGAATTGCGGAAGGCGGTGGCCGCGCTGCCACCGGCCACCGAGACGCCCGGCGATGCACCGGCGTTGCAGTCCGCCGCGCTCCGCCGTCCCGATCCCGAATTCCGCCTGTGGACCACGCTGCAACCGGTGCGGTTGCTACTCGCCGCCGTGGCCCTGTGCCTGACGGTCGAATCGCTCGTCGGCATCGCGTTCCCGTCGATCGTCCGGTTCGCCGTCGACCGCGGCGTGACCCCCGGCAACACCGGTGCGCTGTGGGAGGCCGCGGCCGCGGGCGTCGCCCTGGCCCTCGTGGGCTGGGCCGCGGTCGCGGTCTTGACGGTCCTCACGGCCCGCGCCGGTGAACGGGTCCTGTTCGGCCTGCGCGTCCGCAGCTATGCGCATCTGCAGCGCCTCGGCCTCGACTACTACGAACGGGAACTGTCGGGCCGGATCATGACCCGGATGACGACGGACGTGGACGCACTGTCGCAATTCATCCAGACGGGGTTGTCGACCGCGGTGGTCAGTGTGCTGACGTTGACGGGCATCTCCGTCGCGCTGATCGCGACCGACCAGTCGCTGGCACTGGTGGTCCTGGCTGCGATTCCGATCCTCGTCGCGGTGACGTTCTGGTTCAGGTCGGTCTCGCGTGATGCCTACGCCCAGTCGCGCGAGCGCATCTCCCAGGTCAACGCGATGTTCCAGGAGAACGTGACCGGTCTGCGCGCCGCGCAGGCGTATCGCCGCGAGGAGAACGCCGCCCGGTTGTTCGCCGAGCGTGCCGACTCGTACCGTCGCAGCCGCATGCGGTCGCAGCGCGCGATCTCGCTGTACTTCCCGTTCATCTCCCTGTTGTCCGACCTGGCGCTGGCGGCGGTCGTGTTCGTGGGCGCACGGGAAGTCGCGTCGGGTTCGGCCACCCCGGGTGTGCTCATTGCCTTCGTCCTCTACCTGAACCTGCTGTTCGCGCCCATCCAGCAGTTGTCCCAGGTCTTCGACGGCTACCAGCAGGCCCGCGTCGGTCTGCGCCGGATCGGCGATCTCCTGCGCACCGAGAGTTCCCTCGAAACCGGACCGACCGGCGACATCCCCGTCCCGGGTCGTCTGCGCGGCGACGTGAATCTTCGCGAGGTCGGGTTCCGGTACAGCGGTGCGGACAGCGACGCGCTCACCGATGTCGATCTGGAGATCCCCGCCGGTGCGACCGTCGCCCTGGTCGGCCGCACCGGTGCGGGGAAGTCGACGGTGGTCAAACTGCTGGCACGGTTCTACGACCCGACCTCGGGGTCGGTGCGCGTGGACGGCACGGATCTGCGGCGATACCGCCTTCCGGAGTATCGCGCGAGGCTGGGTGTCGTCCCGCAGGAGGCGCACCTGTTCACGGGGACCGTCGCGAGCAACATCGGGTACGGCCGTCCCGACTCGAGCCGGGAACGCATCGAGGACGCAGCGCGGGCGGTGGGTGCGCTGGACATGATCGCCGGCCTCAGCGGCGGCATGCACCATCCCGTCGGCGAGCGCGGCCAAGGCCTGTCCGCAGGGCAACGACAGCTCATCGCACTCGCACGCGCCGAACTGGTCGATCCCGACCTGCTGTTGCTCGACGAGGCGACCGCCACGCTGGACCCCGCGACCGAGCGCGCTGTGCTCGAAGCCGGCGCGACGGTGACGCGATCGCGGACCGCGGTGATCGTCGCGCACCGTCTGGCGACCGCTGCGCGCGCCGACCTGATCGTGGTCGTGGACGGCGGAAGGATCGTCGAAACGGGCCACCACGAGACGCTGCGACGCGCCGGCGGTCTGTACACCACATTGTGGCAACTGGCCAGCGGAGCACTCGTCCCGGACAATGCGGAGGACGCACTGCCGGAACCTGCCGCCGCACGAATCACACGTCAGTCCTCGCATTTGTAACGGGGTCCGTGCTGCAGCGATGCACGATTGAGGGAATAATCGGCGGTCGAGAACCGTCGTCGATGGTGACCCCGTCGACTCAAACTGTGAGGTGGCTCTCGGGTATGGATGATCAGTTCGGATCGTCACACGCCCACCAGCTAGCCTCATATACATAGGCGCTCCGATCGGGTACCGAAGAAAGAAACGAGGCGAACAACTGCCGTGAGCAGCAGCTCTACATCACAGTTCGGACAGAACCAGTGGTTGGTTGACGAGATGTACCAGCGGTTCCAGGACGATCCGTCGTCCGTGGATGCGAGCTGGCACGAGTTCCTCACCGACTACTCTCCCGAGGCAGCCGCGGCCGGAGGCTCGAACGGAGCCGAGGTGAAGACCACGGAGAAGTCCACCCAGTCCTCCACCAAGACGCCCCCGGCTACTGCGACTGCAGCGCCGAAGGCTTCCGCCTCGTCCACCACAACTCCGGCGAACTCTGCCGCGAAGCCGGCTGCTGCGCCGGCGAAGGCGAAGCCGGCTACCAACAACGAGCCGGCCGGCAAGACCACCACGGCCGCCAAGCCCGCACCCAAGGCCGCGCCGAAGCCGGCGAGCGGATCTTCGGACAAGAACGGCTCCGAAGAGACCAAGGTCCTCCGGGGCGCGGCCGCTGCCGTGGCAAAGAACATGAACGCCTCGTTGTCGATCCCGACGGCCACCAGCGTTCGCGCGGTTCCCGCGAAGCTGATGTTCGACAACCGCATCGTCATCAACAACCACCTCGCCCGTACCCGGGGCGGCAAGGTGTCGTTCACGCATCTGCTCGGCTACGCGATCGTCCAGGCGGTCAAGGCGTACCCGAACATGAACAACCACTACGCCGAGATCGACGGGAAGCCGAACCTCGTCACTCCGGCGCACACCAACCTCGGTCTCGCGATCGACCTGCCCGGCAAGAACGGTTCCCGTTCGCTCGTCGTCGCCGCGATCCGCAACTGCGAGACGATGAACTTCGCGCAGTTCTACGCGGCATACGAGGACATCGTCCGGCGGGCACGCGACGGCAAGCTCACCGGTGAGGACTTCTCGGGCGTCACCATCTCGCTGACCAACCCGGGCGGCATCGGCACCGTGCATTCGGTTCCGCGCCTGATGGGCGGCCAGGGCGCGATCATCGGCGCCGGCGCGATGGAATACCCCGCCGAGTTCCAGGGCGCGTCCGATGCCCGGATCGCCGAGATGGGCATCGGCAAGCTGCTGACCCTGACCTCGACCTACGACCACCGGGTCATCCAGGGCGCCGAATCGGGTGAGTTCCTCAAGACCATCCATCAGCTGCTGATCTCCGACGAGTTCTACGACGAGATCTTCCACACCCTGCACATTCCTCACGAGCCGGTCCGCTGGCGCAAGGACGTGCCCGAGGGCCTCGTCGACAAGAGCACCCGTGTGCTCGAGCTGATCGCCGCCTACCGCAGCCGCGGCCACCTCATGGCCGATACCGATCCGCTGCAGTTCGTGCGCGACAAGTTCCGCTCGCACCCGGATCTCGACGTGACGACCCACGATCTGACGCTGTGGGACCTCGACCGCGAGTTCAACGTCGGCGGCTTCCACGGCAAGCAGAAGATGAAGCTGCGCGACGTCCTGTCGGTGCTGCGCGACGCGTACTGCCGCCACGTCGGCGTCGAGTACACGCACATCCTCGAGCCCGAGCAGCAGCGCTGGATCCAGGAACGCGTCGAGGCGCACCACGTCAAGCCGACGGTCGCCGAGCAGAAGTACATCCTGAGCCGCCTCAACGCCGCCGAGGCGTTCGAGACGTTCCTGCAGACCAAGTACGTCGGCCAGAAGCGTTTCTCGCTCGAGGGGTCCGAGTCGGTCATCCCGATGATGGACGCCATCATCGATCAGGCCGCCGAGCACCAGCTCGACGAGGTCGCCATCGCGATGCCGCACCGCGGCCGCCTCAACGTGCTCGCCAACATCGTGGGCAAGCCGTACTCGCAGATCTTCACCGAGTTCGAGGGCAACCTGAATCCGGCTGCCGCACACGGCTCCGGCGACGTGAAGTACCACCTCGGCGCCGAGGGCACCTACATCCAGATGTTCGGCGAGAACGACATCAAGGTGTCGCTCACCGCGAACCCGTCGCACCTCGAAGCCGTCAACCCGGTCCTCGAGGGCCTGGTCCGCGCCAAGCAGGACATCCTCGACAAGGGTGAGGGCGGCTTCACGGTTCTCCCGCTGCTGCTCCACGGCGACGCCGCGTTCGCCGGTCAGGGTGTCGTGGCCGAGACGCTCAACCTCGCGTTGCTGCGCGGGTACCGCACCGGCGGCACCGTGCACATCGTGGTCAACAACCAGGTCGGCTTCACCACCGCGCCGGAGCACTCGCGGTCGTCGGAGTACTGCACCGACGTCGCGAAGATGATCGGCGCGCCGATCTTCCACGTCAACGGTGACGACCCCGAGGCCTGTGTGTGGGTTGCACAGCTCGCCGTGGACTTCCGCGAGAAGTTCCACAAGGACGTCGTGATCGACATGATCTGCTACCGCCGCCGCGGCCACAACGAGGGCGACGACCCGTCGATGACGCAGCCGGCGATGTACGACGTCATCGACACCAAGCGCAGTGTCCGCAAGAGTTACACCGAGGCACTGATCGGCCGCGGGGACATCTCGCTCAAGGAAGCCGAAGACGCCCTGCGCGACTACCAGGGTCAGCTTGAGCGGGTCTTCAACGAGGTACGTGAACTCGAGAAGTACCAGCCGGAGCCGTCCGAATCGGTCGAGCTGGACCAGACCCCGCCGACGCGTCTGAAGACCGCCGTCGACAAAGAGGTGCTCGAACGGATCGGCGACGCCTTCGCCGACGTGCCGGAGGGCTTCAGCGTGCACCCGCGCGTCAAGCCCGTCATCGAGAAGCGCCGCACGATGTCCCGCGAGGGTCACATCGACTGGGCCTACGCCGAACTGCTCGCCTTCGGTTCGCTCGTCGAGCAGGGCGCACTCGTGCGTCTGGCCGGCCAGGACTCGCGCCGCGGCACCTTCACGCAGCGGCACTCGGTCCTGATCGACCGCAAGACGGGCGAGGACTACAGCCCGCTCGCAGCGGTGGCAGCCGAAGCCGGCAACGGTGGACGCTTCATGGTGTACGACTCGGCGCTGACCGAGTTCGCAGGCCTGGGCTTCGAGTACGGCTACTCGGTGGGCAACCCCGACGCGCTCGTGCTGTGGGAAGCGCAGTTCGGTGACTTCGTCAACGGCGCGCAGTCCATCATCGACGAGTTCATCTCGTCGGGTGAGGCCAAGTGGGGTCAGCTCTCCGACGTCGTGCTGCTGCTGCCGCACGGCCACGAGGGCCAGGGCCCGGACCACACGTCGGGTCGTATCGAGCGCTGGCTGCAGCTGTGCGCCGAGGGCTCGATGACCGTGGCCATGCCGTCGACCCCTGCAAGCTACTTCCACCTGCTGCGGCGTCACCACCTGGACGGCATCCGTCGCCCGCTGGTGGTCTTCACGCCGAAGTCGATGCTGCGCAACAAGGCTGCGGTCAGCAACATCGAGGACTTCACCGAGGGCAAGTTCCGGTCGGTTCTCGAGGAGATCCCGTTCGAGAACAACGAGGCGGACCGCTCGAAGGTCAAGCGCGTCCTGCTGACCTCCGGCAAGATCTACTGGGAACTGCTGGCCAAGAAACAGAAGGAAGGCCGCGACGACGTCGCGCTCCTGCGTGTCGAGCAGCTGTACCCGGTGCCGCGTCGCCGGATCGCCGAGACGCTGGAGATGTACCCGAACGCGTCGGAGTTCTTCTGGGTCCAGGAGGAGCCGGCTAACCAGGGTGCATGGCCGTTCCTGGGTCTGGCGCTGCCCGAGATGCTCCCGGAGAAGCTGGCCGGGATCAAGCGGATCTCGCGGCGTGCGATGTCGGCGCCGTCTTCGGGTTCGAGCAAGGTCCACGCTGTCGAACAGCAGGAGATCCTCGAGAAGGCCTTCGCACAGTAGAAGCCCCGTTTCGGTCCCTCACGGGGGCCTGACGGTTCTCATGCGAGCCGGGTCGGTTCGTCCTACGGGACGACCGGCCCGGCTCGCGGCGTTCCGGGGCGCGACCGGCCGCCGGTGGAACTAGCCGCTGGAGGCGAGCTGAGCGGACGCCACCACCGCCGGCAGAGCGGCGACCGCGAGGTCGACGAACTGTTCGCGTGTGAGTGCGGTGGCGCCCTCCGGTGAGGCCTGCGAGTCCGTTCCCGGCGTCAGCGATATCCCCTGCTGTTGCAGCCACGCGATGGTGATGTCCTCGACGAACGCCACCCAGCCGCGGACCGCGAGCCGGACCGCGGCGTCGGGTTCGATGCCGATGCTGGGCAGATGGGTGACGGTGCGCTCGACCAGCACGCGCCGGGTGTCTTCGAAGACCGCCCGCATGTCCGGGTCGGCGCCGGCCGAGCCCCGCAGCATCGACACGTACGTGTCGGGGCGCTCGGTGACGTAGTCGACGTACGCGACGACGGTGCCGCGCAGCATCTCCATCGGGTCGAGGTCCTCGTCGGGCGCGGTGCGTTCGATCATGTCGCGACTGATGTGCTGCGCGACTGCGACGTGGAAGTCGTGCTTGGACGCGAAGTAGTGGAACAGCAGTCCGCGCGACACTCCGGCCCGGTCGGCGATGTCTTCGACGGAGATCTGATCGAGCGAGCGACTCGCGAGGAGTTCCACCCCGAGTTCGATCAGTTGCGCGCGGCGTCGCTGCGGGCTCAGGCGGGTACGCCGCCCTCCTTTCCCGGAACTGTTGCCGCTCACGGTTCCCATGCAAGCATCCTTATTGAATAATCGTCAACAAAGTGTTGACCACACCCCCTCGACGCCTTAACCTCAAATACATGAGTCTTCCGGTTACAGACACCTCCGCCGGTGATACCACGCGCCGGATCGATACGCTGATCATCGGCAGCGGGTTCGCCGGACTCGGCGCCGCCATCAAACTTTCCAAGGCCGGGAAGGAATTCCTCGTCCTCGAACGCGCGGACGAGGTGGGTGGCACCTGGCGCGACAACACCTATCCCGGCGCAGCGTGCGACGTCCCCTCGAACCTGTACTCCTACTCGTTCGCCCTCAATCCCGGCTGGACCCGCTCGTTCTCGCCCCAGCCCGAGATCCAGGCGTACATCACCTCGGTTGCCGACAAGTACGACGTCCGCCGGCGGACCGTCTTCGGCTGCGACGTGCAGGACGCACGCTGGAACGAGGCCACGCACCGCTGGGACGTCCGCAGCACTCGCGGCAACTTCAGCGCCAAGAACCTCGTGTCCGCGGTCGGCGCTCTCTGCGAGCCCGCACTTCCCGACATCGCGGGCATCGAGAGTTTCGGCGGCGAGATCTTCCATTCCGCCCGCTGGAATCACGACGCAGACCTCGCGGGCAAGCGAGTCGCCGTGATCGGTACCGGCGCGTCGGCGATCCAGATCGTGCCGGCCATCGCCGGCAAGGTCGCGCACCTCGACGTCTACCAGCGCACCGCGCCGTGGGTGCTCCCGCGCGCCGACCGCGAGTACACGAAGGCGGAGAAGTTCGCCTTCCACCGCATCCCGGGATTCCAGCGCCTGTCGCGCACTCTCCAGTACCTCATGAGAGAGACGCAGGTTGTCGGCCTCACCAAGGCGCCTGTGTTCATGAAGCCGCTCGAACTCGCCGCGCGCGTCCAGATCCGCCGCGGCATCTCCGACCGTGCGCTGCGCCGCAAGGTCACCCCGAATTTCGGTATCGGGTGCAAGCGCATGCTCATCTCGAACAACTACTACCCCGCCCTCGACCGTCCGAACGTCGACCTGGTCACCGATGGGATCGCCGAGGTCACCGCCGACGGCATCGTGACGAAGGACGGCACCACCCGCCAGGTCGACGCGATCGTCGTCGCCACGGGTTTCCACGTCACCGACTCGCCGATGTTCGCGGGGATCTTCGGCAAGGACGGGCGTTCTCTCGCAGACGTTTTCGACGACACCGGAATGCAGGGCTACAAGGGCACCACCGTCGCAGGGTTCCCGAATCTGTTCTTCCTCGTCGGCCCCAACACCGGACTCGGTCACACGTCCATGGTGTACATGATCGAATCGCAGCTCAACTACCTCGTCGACGCGATCGACACGATCGACCGGCACCGCCTCGGCACGGTCGAAGTGCGCCGGGACGTGCAGGACGAGTACAACCGCGGCCTCCAGGACGCGCTCAAGAACAGCGTGTGGAGCAACGGCGGTTGCGCGAGCTGGTATCTCGACAAGCACGGCAACAACACGACGCTGTGGCCGGGGTTCACCTTCGAATTCCGTCGCCTGACAAAGAATTTCGACCTGGACGCGTACTGCGCGGTCGCCGAGTCCGATCTCTCCTCCCTCGCGGCTCCCGAGTCCGCCGACACCCCCACCGAGCGCACCGAGCGCGAATCCCGGAAGGCTGCAATCCAGTGAGCGAATTCGAAGGCAGGGTTGTCGTCATCACGGGAGCCGGGTCCGGTATCGGGCGGGCGCTCGCGGTCGATCTCGCGGGTCGCGGCGCCAAGCTCGCGCTGTCGGACGTCGACGCCGTCGGCTTGGCGGAAACAGTGCGCCTGGCAACCGATCTGGGCGCGGAAGTGAAGTCCGACCACCTCGACGTCACGCAGCGCGAAGCGGTCCTCGCGTACGCCGACGCCGTCGTCGCCCACTTCGGCAAGGTCAACCAGGTCTACAACAATGCCGGGATCGCCTATCACGGCGAGTTCGAACGGTCCGAGTTCAAGGACATCGAACGGATCGTCGACGTCGACTTCTGGGGCGTGGTCAACGGCACCAAGGCCTTTCTCCCGCACCTGATCGCCTCGGGCGACGGGCATCTGATCAACGTCTCGAGCCTGTTCGGCCTGCTCGGCATTCCCGGCCAGACGGCGTACAACGCCGCAAAGTTCGCGGTTCGCGGATTCACCGAGTCGCTGCGTCAGGAAATGCTCATCGCCAAGCATCCGGTCCAGGTGACGTGCGTGCATCCCGGTGGCATCAAGACCGCCATCGCCCGGAATGCGGCCGTTCCCGACGGCGACGACCAACCCGGCTTCGCGCAGTTCTTCGACACCAAGCTGGCGCGGACCACCGCGGAGCAGGCAGCGAAGACGATCCTGCGGGGCGTCCGGAAGAATCGGGCACGCGTGCTCATCGGTGCCGACGCCAAGCTTCTCGACGGCTGGGTTCGGCTCGTGGGTCCGTCGTACCAGCGTGTCGTCGCGACCGTTGCCGGTCGCATCATGCCCAAGAACTAGGCTGCGCCGATGCCACAGCTTCCTCTGCGCCTCGTGCGGGCGACGTTGCGCCCCCTCTACCGGCTCACCCTCAATGCCCGGCTGCCCTACTCGGTACAGCGGCGACTGCTCGAGGCCGCCGCACCGATCCAGCCGTTGCCGAAGGGCACGGTCGTCCGCAAGGTACGACTCGGCGGGCGCCCCGCCGAGCGGGTCACCGTCGGGGCCACCGAACGTCCCACGGCGGTGCTGTATCTGCACGGTGGTGCGTACACCTGCGCCTCCCCCGCGACCCACCGATCGCTGGTCGCACATCTCGCCGCCGCGACCGGATCGGTCGTCTACGCGCTCGACTACCGCCTCGCTCCGGAGCATCCCTACCCCGCCGCGCTCGACGATGCGGTGGCCGCGTACATCGAGCTCATCACCGAGCACGGGGTCGAGGCGTCGAAGACACCGATCGCCGGTGACTCCGCGGGCGGAGGTCTGTCGGTGGCGACCGCACGCCGTCTCATCGACCGCCACGGGGTCGAGCCGGCCGCGCTGGGGCTGTTGTCCCCCTGGGTGGATCCGGGGTCGCGCACCGTGCCGTTCGATCGGGATGTCGTCGTCAACACCGCGTGGGCGTTCGCGTCCGCCGACGCCTATCTCGGCAGCGGGGACCCGACCGATCCCGGCTACGCGCCGCTACACGGGGATCTCACCGGACTTCCGCCCACACTGATCCAGGTGGGTACGAGTGAGGTGCTCTACCCGCAGATCCGCGAGTTCGCGGAAAAGCTGCGCGCCGCAGACGTCGACCTGGAATACACCGAGCAGCCCGAGTTGTGGCACGTGGCGCACCTGCAGGCGGGACTCGTACGGGAGGCAGCGGAGGCGGTTGGTGAGGTCGGAACGTTCCTCCGCACGCACATGGCCGGCGAAGCAGCCACCGGTGCACGCGACTGATCGGTCGCCGTCGGGCGCAGGATTTCCTATAGTGGGACCCGACAATTCGACCGGACGGCGGATCTGATGACGGACGACGACTCACGCTCCGAGGACATCCTGCTGAGTGACGACGAGCGTTTGCACGCGCTCAACGTGCTCGGTGAGCACTACGCCGCGGGACGACTCGACTCGTCGGAGTTCTACGACCGATCGGGCTGGGTTGCGCAGGCTCGCACCCTGCCCGACGCTCGGCCGGCGTTCGCCGGACTTCCCGGCGGCGTGCCGCTCGAGATCGCCAACGGGCACGTCCACGTCGTCGACACGCCCGCCGCAGCCCCGGCGGTGCGACGAAGTGATGCGCCCGCGCCGACCGACACGGAATCCGAACTCGTCTCCTTGCGCCAGCGCGGCAGGACCGTCGAGTCCCTCGACTGGATCATCATCGGCATCACGTTGATGACGTTCCTCGTGCTGCAGATGATCGTCGACTGGGACTACGCGTGGGTGGTGTGGCCGTCGCTCATCGTCACCCTCAGTGTGCCCCGCATGATCCTGGGTTTCAGCGACGAGGACGAAGAACTCTACGACGAACTCAAGGAGTCCGAGGCCGACGAGCGCAAAGCGCGCCTCCGGGAGGCCGCGGACCGGATCCGGCAGCTCGGGAGCGGCGACGACACACGCGGAAAGTGACGCCCGGGCCACCGATTCCGGGTCAGCGCGCGGCGAGCCAATCGCTCGCTGCGCGATCGGGTTCGACGTCGCCGCGGCGCACCGCGTCCTCCATCTCGGCGAGCTCATCGGTGGTTAGCTCCCCCGCCACCACGTTCAGTGCCTTCACCTGGTCCGGGGTCAGCGCACCGCTGCGGATCAGCGGTAGGACATTCGCCGCAGGCGCCGAACTGCCGTCTTCGCCGGCATCTCCCGCCCCGGGCTGCTCGGCGACCGCGTAGTCGGAGACCGAGAGTCCCTGCGGCAGGGATCTGTTCAGTTCCTCGAACACCTCGTCCGGTTCGATCACGGTGGCACCGGGCTGCAACCGCAACAGGAGCCCGCCCATGTATTCCGGCAAGACGTCGACCGCGCCGGCATCCAGTGCGGCGAGATCTTCGCCTTCGGCGAGTCCGAGGCGGGTGTCCACCGAGGCCCCGGTGCCGCGCAGCACCTCCGCGTAGATCTCCGCCAGGACGCGGCTGTCCGGTGACTGTCCGGAGCCGACGGTGATCCCGCCGGAATCCGGCTCGGTGGACAGGACCTGACCGGTCGAGCATCCGACGAGTGTCCCGGCCACAGCGGTCACCGCCGCCGCGGCACCCAGCATCCGAATCCTCACCGATCACATCTCCTCGAACCGACCGACTTCCAGGCGGGTCCCATCGTCCCATCCGCGTTCACGACGCCGAACGCCCGCCCGGGAATCCGGACGGGCGTTCGGCGTCTGTGAGCAGAACAGCTGGGATCAGGCGACGCCCTCGGCCTTGGCTGCTGCCGCAACGGCTTCCGCGACGGCCGGCTCGACTCGCGGATCCAGCGGGCTCGGCACGATCTTGTCCACCGACAGTTCGTCGGCGACGACGGAGAGGATGGCGTCGGCGGCCGCGAGCTTCATGCCCTCGGTGATCCGCCGGGCCCCGGCGTCCAGCGCACCCCGGAACACACCGGGGAACGCGAGCACGTTGTTGATCTGGTTGGGGAAATCGCTACGACCGGTTGCGACGATGGCGGCGTACTTGCGCGCGATGTCGGGGTGGATCTCCGGGTCGGGGTTGGACATCGCGAAGATGATGGAGTTGTCGGCCATCGTCGCGACGATCTCCTCGGGGACGGTGCCCGCGGACACGCCCAGGAACACATCGGCGCCGTCGAGTGCCTCGATCAGCCCGCCGCGACGGTCTGCCGGGTTGGTGCGGGCAGCCAGATCCGCCTTGATCGGGTGGAGGTCTTCGCGATCCGACGAGACGATGCCCTTCGAATCGAGCACCACGATATCCTCGACGCCCGCGGCGAGAAGGATGTTCGCGCAGGCGACGCCCGCGGCACCCGCGCCGGAGATCACGACACGCAGCGAGGTGATGTCGCGGTTCTGCACCTTCACCGCACCCTTGAGCGCGGCGAGCGCCACGATCGCGGTGCCGTGCTGGTCGTCGTGCATGACGGGGCAGTCGAGGGCCTCGATGACACGCTTCTCGATCTCGAAGCATCGGGGTGCCGAGATGTCCTCGAGGTTGACGGCACCGAAGCTCGGGCGCAGGCGGACCAGCGTCTCGACGATCGCGTCGGGATCCTTCGTGTCGAGCACCAGCGGAATCGAGTTGAGCCCCGCGAACTTCTTGAACAGTGCGGACTTACCCTCCATGACCGGCAGCGACGCGCGAGGGCCGATGTCGCCGAGTCCGAGGACGGCAGTGCCGTCCGACACGACCACGACGAGGCGGTTCGTCCAGGTGTAGCGCGCGGCGAGCGTCTCGTCGGCGGCGATCGCGCGGCTGACCTGGGCCACGCCCGGGGTGTACGCGATGGAGAGGTCGCGCTGCGTCTCGAGGGGCGCAGCGAGTTCGACCGAAAGCTTTCCGCCCACATGGCTGCCGAAGATCTCTTCGTCGGTCAGCTCGAGCTTCTCGGGGGTATGTGCATCAGACACAATTGACACGATGACACTCCTGCGTGTTCCGGGGCCAGTCCTGGCCCCGGTTACTGCGAAGATTCTGCATTCCAATGCGTTTCACATCGAACTACAGGGCTCCGCCAAGGACATATTCGATGAAGCATCCGGGCGCGATCATGGTTACGGCTGTGGAACGCTGTACGTCTTCCGGAGCGTGATGGCGCCGCGGCGGGTGGCCACGGCGACAAGCCCTCGAGCGGCTCTGCCATCCTTCTTCCGATACCGGAATGGTGACTCCGGCCTCGGTCGTGGTGGCGAGTTTGCCACCTTTACAGACCAACAATCAAATCGGCATCGATTGCAAAGGTTTCACCTTTTTACGGTCTCACCTGTGAGTTTCCGGTAACGCCGCGAAGCGCGCAACCCCTTTCCTGCGGATTCTCCGGTGCTACCGGCCGGTAGCACCGGATGACGGTGGTTCAACCCCACCACTGCGTGATCAGCAGAATCGATGCAGTGATGATGACCACACCACACGCCGCGAGGGACACCGCGCCCCTTCTACGGTCGGCCACGATCTGCGCGAGCACCGCCACCACGGCTGCGAAGAGGTGGGCCGACACGGATGTGGAACCCGGCCCGGGGAAGCCTCGCTCGCCGCTGAGGTACTGCGCTCCGAGCACCACCACGGCGAGAATCAGCACCGCGCCGGTGACCACCCCGGAGACGACCCGCCCCGCACGGACCGCCCACGGCGCCGTGCGCGCCGGGGCAGGATCCGCACTGCGGTCACTGCGGTTCGTCCTGTCGCTGCGGGTCGTCCTGTCGCTGCGGTACGTCCCGTCGTAGTACTCCCTGCGGTCGTACGCCTGATCGTCGTACGGCCGGCGGTAGTACGCACGGTTGTCGTAATGGCCCGGGGCCGCGCCGAATTCGTCGTCCGGCCCGGAACCCGGACGCGACGTGCCCGACACCCTCATCCCGAGACCACCTCGACTCCCTTCGCCCTGTCGAGCAGAGCCTCGTATGCGTCGGGGTCGGTCGTGAACCGTCCGAGCGCGATGTCCTTATTCTGTCCGTGATAGTCCGACGACCCGGTGACGAACAAGCCCAGGCGCTCGCCCAGGTCCCTCATCAACCGCGCGTCGGCGGCGCTGTGGTCGGGGTGGTCGGCTTCGAGTCCGCCCAGACCGATCTCCGCGAGTTCCTCGATCTGATCGAGGGCGAGCAGACGCCCGCGTGCGCGTGCCCGGGCATGAGCGATCACGGTGACACCGCCCGCCGCGGTCACCATCCGTACCGCGTCGGCGAGCGGGGTATCGACCTTCGAGACGTAATAGCGTCCGCGCGGCGACAACAGATCGGTGAAGGCCTCGCCGACGGTGTCCACCACCCCGGCGTCGACGAGCGCTCGCGCCAGATGCGGGCGGCCTGCCGCCGGCCCCGCCTGCGCGAGCACGGCGTCCGCATCGATCGGAAGACCGTCGGCGGCCATCCGTTCCGCCATCGCACGGAGGCGGGACACACGCTCACCGCGCAGACGGCCGAGTTCGGCGACGAAGGACGGATCCTCCGGATCGAACAGGTAGGCGAGCAGATGCACCGCGACGGGCAAGCCGTCCTCGCCCCGCCCGGTACACGACATCTCCATCCCCCGTACGAGACGCAGACCGGACGGCGTTGCCGCGACCGCCTCGTCCCATCCGGCGGTGGTGTCGTGGTCGGTCAGCGCCACCACGTCCAATCCCGACTCTGCGGCAAGGCGGACGAGTTCGGACGGACTGTCCGTGCCGTCGGACGCCGTGGAGTGGGAGTGAAGATCGATACGCACATCACCAGTCTGTCAGGTGTGGCGACTAACATGGCGGCGCGACATCTCGTGCCGCTCGACCACAACGGAGGGAGGGAGACCATGGCGGACCTGCCCTCCCGATCGGATCGGCACATCTCGGTGGCCACGCCCGAAGTGGAGGAACACCCCCAGCCGGTGCCCACCGAAGAGGCAGTCGTGGACTGCGCGGTCTATATCGACGGCCGGCGCGAACCGGGCAAGTACACGCATTCCGCCGCACTCGCGGAAGTGCGTCGCCGCGGAACCGGATTCGTGTGGCTCGGCCTGCACGAACCGGACGAACGACAGATGACGAGCGTCGCCCGGACGTTCGGCCTGCACGAACTGATGGCGGAGGACGCCGTCCACGCGCACCAGCGCCCCAAACTCGAACGCTACGACGATCTGCTGTTCCTGGTTCTGCGGACCGTGAGCTACATCGAGCACGAGAGCGTGACCACCACCAAGGACATCGTCGAAACCGGCGAGATCATGTTGTTCACCGGGCCGGACTTCATCATCAGCGTGCGGCACGGCGACCATTCCGAACTCTCCCGGGTGCGCAGCCGACTCGAGCAGAACCCGGCGCGGCTGATGCTCGGTCCCGCCGCGGTGCTGCACGCGATCGCCGACCACGTCGTCGATTCCTATCTCGCGGTCACCACCGCCGTGCAACCCGATGTCGACGATCTCGAAGAACTCGTCTTCACGCCCGACACGCATATCGCGGTCGAGCAGATCTACCTCCTCAAGCGCGAAATCGTGCAGTTGCGACGTGCCGTCGTCCCGCTCGCCGAACCGCTGCAAATGCTCATTCGGTCGCCGGGCAACCCCGTGCCGAAGGACGTGCGCCGCTACTTCCGTGACGTCGCCGACCACCACACCATCGTCTCCGACCGCATCGCCGCGTTCGACGAGACCCTCGGCACGCTGCTCGACGCGGCCATCGCGAAGGTCACCGTGCAGCAGAACACCGACATGCGCCGCATCTCCGCGTGGGTCGCGATCGCCGCGGTGCCCACGATGATCGCCGGAATCTACGGAATGAACTTCGACAAGATGCCCGAGTTGCATTGGGAATACGGATATTTCCTGGTGTGGGGTGTCATCGTCGTCATCACCGTGGGGCTGTTCGTCACCTTCCGGCGCAACAAGTGGCTGTGACGGCCACACTTTCCGAAAGCGGATCCGGAAGTCCTCGGGCGCAACAGGATCGGGGCCGGATGGTCCTGGTCGTCGCCCTCGCACTGGTCGCGGCCCAGGTGGTGTTTCGGACGGCGATCGCGGCCACGAGCGAGTTCTACTGGGACGACCTGATTCTCATCGGCCGCGCCGGCACCGAGCCGCTGCTGTCGGAGTCCTTCCTGCGGTACGACCACGACGGACACCTCATGCCCGGCGCGTTTCTCGTCGCAGGGCTCGCCACCATGATCGCCCCGCTGCAGTGGTGGCCCGCCGCGGTGACACTCGTGCTGGGGCAGGCGCTCGCCTCGCTCGCGGTGCTGCGCGTGCTGTGGCTCTTGCTCGGTGCACGGCGTGCCCTCTGGGCGCCGCTCGTCTTCTACCTGTTCACCCCACTGACCCTGCCCGCTTTCGCATGGTGGGCGGCAGCACTCAATTCGCTGCCGTTGCAGGCGGCTCTCGCCTGGGTCGCGGGCGACGCTCTGCAGTACGCCCGCACCGGCCGGCGCCGGCATCTCGTGAGCGGCGTACTTGTCACCGCTCTTGCCGTGGCGTTCTTCGAGAAGGCGATCCTCGTGCCGTTCGTCGCGTTCGCGGTGCTCGCGCTGACCTACCGCGTCGACGGACAGAAGCGCCCGGTGCGGACCGCGCTGCGACGAGCGGCACCGTTGTGGCTTGCGTCGGCGTTGGTCCTCGCGATCTGGCTCGGCTTCTATCTGTCGACCGTCGAGTCCCGGTTCGGTACACCCACCGCAGAAATGGCACGCGGGCTGAGCATCCACGGTCTGTCGTACGGACTTCTCCCGGCGCTGGTGGGTGGTCCCTGGCAGTGGGACCGGTGGAACCCCGGTCCGCCGTGGGCGGATCCACCGGCGGTTCTCGTCCTCGTCGCATGGGTCGCGGTGCTGGGAGCACTCGGCTGGAGCCTGCGCCGACGACAACGCACCGGGTTCGTGTGGGGCGCGGCCGCGGCCTATGTCGCGGCGTCGATGGTTGCCATGATCAGCACGCGCTTCGGCCCCGGCACCACGTACGAACTCGCCCAGACGCTCCGCTACTTCGCCGACTCCGCCGTCGTGGTCGCGATCGCCGCCGCGCTGGTGCTGCGCGCCCCGCTCCAGCCGGGCACGAGGCCGATCCCGGAGCCGATCGGACGGACGGTCGTCGCGACCGTCGCGGTGCTCTTCACCGCGAGTTCCCTGTGGTCCACGGCGACGTTCACCCGCAGTTGGACGGACAATCCGACCGGCGGCTACCTGGCGAAGGCGCGCGAAGGCCTGACGTCCCGGCCGGACGTCCCCGTTCTCGACCATCCCGTCTCGGTGTGGGTGCTGCTTCCCGTGACATTCCCGCACAACCTGCTGTCGTCGGTGTTCGCGGCGCTCCCGGACCGCTCCGGCATCGGCGACAGCACCACGGAACTGCGGGTCCTCGACGAGGCCGGCGCGCTCGTCCCCGCCGACCTGCTGGCGGTGCGCTGGGTCGATTCGGGGCCCGAGCCTGGTTGTGGACGTCTCGCGGAACCGGGCGCCGTCACGATGCTGCCCACCGGGTCGATGCTCGAGGCGACGTGGACTGTGCAACTGAACTATCTCGCGTCCGCCGACGGTGAGATCGAGGTGGGCTTCCCGTCGCGAGAGCCCGCCCGGGTCGCGGTCTCCGAAGGGCCGGGGACCGTCTACGTGCGGGTGCCCGGTGGCGGTGACGGTGTGCAGGTCCGGCCCACCACCCCTGGGCTGAGCGTCTGCTTCGGTGCAGGGCCGGTGGGGGTCGTCGTACCGCGCTGACGCAACCGGGTCAGAGACGAGCCTGCGCTCGCTTGGGATCTCGGAGATCGATGCCGGCTTCGGTCCACGCCTCGCGCAGTGCGTCGGCGCCGCGGAGGCGCTTCCAGGCCGCTTCGGTCCCGGTGAGGGGAATCGCGTCGAAGAACTGCACCGGATCGGCGGGTTCGGGCAACTCCAGATCCGGTACGTCCCCGGCCTCGAGCAACACCGCGGTGAACGGTGCCCCTTCCCAGAGCGGTTCGCCGAGATCGAGCAGGGCGTCCTCGGTGAGCACGACTCCCTCGACCGCCGGGAGCGCCGCGAGAAGCGCCAGTGTGCGGTGCACGCCGGTCGTGATGCCCTCCGCATTGCGCAAACTCAGCACCAACTCGGCGCGGGGGCCGCGCGTGGGGTCGGCGACCATATCCGTCGGATCGCCCATGGGATGCCGGGAACAACCGAGGGTCGCGAACCGCACCAGGCCGGTCTCGGCGCTGCGGAACCGCAGCACATCGATGGGTTCCAGTCCCAGGAACGTCACAGACGCAGACTCGGGTTCCCCGTCGCCCGGGCCGGAGAGGTTGGCGGTGAGGTGGGTGCGGACTGCGTTGAGCACGGCGTCGGTCACCCCTGCAATCTAGTCCGCGCCCGCGGCCGCGGTGTCGGCCCGTCTCGTCGTGTCACGTTCCGGCGTCCGGCAGGATCCGGACGTCGTGGTCGTCGACGCCGGGCGCCGAGAACTTCAGCAGTCGCAACCCTTCCGCCTCGATCGCAGACCGGTTCGCGGAGCTGAGCCGACGCCACGGAGTGACCTCGAGGATCGCCGAGCGGCGGGTCGTGGTGCGGCGGACGGACGCAGCGACCGTGCCGCCGACGAGCACGGTCGCGGCGACGATGCCGTTCTTCGTCACGAGGCGGCGACGGTCGGCGTCCGACACGAGCCGGGTGCGGTCGGCGAGGGAGAGCAGCACGTTGTCGTACTGGGCGAGGATGCGGACGGGCGCCGGTGTGGACGAGTCGGGACGGGGCGCCTCCGGCAGGTCGAACAGTTCGACGCCGTTCTCGGTGCGGAACACCACGAGTTCGGAGCGGAGCGCGTCGAAGATCTCACCCAGCCCTCCGAGGCCCGACCATGCCTGCGCATCCCGCACGCTCGCGGGTCCGAACGCGGCCAGGTAGCGGCGCACGAGCGTCGCCGGGTCCGCGACCCGCGACGGCAGCGTGGCGCTGCCGCGTCCGATCCAGTGGTCGAGGAGCGTGAGGCGCGGCTGACCGGCCCTCCCCCACAGCCCACGCGGTGGGACTTGCACCAGAGGGAGCAATCCTCGTACCGCGTAGGCGAGGTCACGCCGGTCGTGGCCGGGGAAATGCTCGGCGAGCAGCGACCCCAGTTCCTGTGGTGTCCGCGGGGCGTGGCGCACGAGTTCTCCGGCACACGCGGCGAGCGCCGTGTGGTCGATGCCGGCGAGTCCGGCGGCGTGTTGCCCGTCGGTGCGCAGCGCACGGGTCAGCAGCGGCTGTACCCACGGCCGCAGGGCCAGGGCATCTGAGGCGGTTACGGCAAAGACGGTGCCGCGCATCAACGCGATGCGGACGACCTCACGGGAGGCCAGGAGGTCCGAGAGCCGGTCGGGGGTGAATCCGCGCGTCCGCGTCCACAACGCGAAATACGGCGGCTCGGGTGCCTGCGCCTGCAGGCCGATCAGATGCTCGAGCATCTCCGTGGCCGAGAGGTCGCTACGCCGCAGCAGGTGCTGGCGGGCGAGGGTGGCGCGACCGAGTTCGCGAACGGTGAGGATCCGGTTCGTCACGGGTCGACTGTTCCACGGACTACCGACACGCAAGGATGGCCCGCGGGGGCTCGCCGCCCGGTACCGTCGAGGAATGGCGCGTGACACCGGGTTTCCGGTTTCCGATGCCGGCGACGATTTCGCCCGGCAGCGTCGCCGCGCCGAGTACGCCCGCCTGATCGCGTGGCTGCGACGCGAACCCGACGACGTCAACACCGTGCTGCCGTTCGACGAGGTCGTTCGTGCGCTCGGCAGGGTGGACGAGCGCCGTCTGGGTCTGCAGATCATCGAGGTGTCGTCGATCGTCGGGAGCGTGGATCGCACCGACGACTTCGATCGGCGGTTCCGTCCCACCTCTGCCCGGCTCCGTCAGCGCTGGGAGAGGATCGCCGTCGCACGCAGGCGGGGTGAGGCGATGCCGCCCATCTCGGTGTATCGGATCGGCTGGATGCATTTCGTGCAGGACGGCCATCACCGCGTGTCCATCGCGTACGCGCAGCACGACCGCACCATCGACGCCTACGTCACCGAGATCGTCACCCGGATCTCCGCCGACGGCATCACCGGCCAGTCGGACCTCGTCCGCAAGGACCACTACCGGATGTTCTGCACCCGCGTCCCCTTGCCCGACCACGCGGCGAACACCGTGCGTGTCACCGATCCCTGGGACTATGCCGAACTCGCCGAAGCGGTCGAGGCGTGGGGGTTTCGCCTGATGCAGGACCTCGGGGAGTTCCTCACCCGCGAGGAGGTCGCGCAACGCTGGTACGACGACGAGTTCCTTCCCGTCGTCGCGTTGGTCCGGGCCGCCGACATGCTGCCGAACCGGACCGACGCCGAGGCCTACCTCTGGATCGCGCGCGAACGCTATCGCCTCGTGCGGCGCCACGTCTGGAACGACGAGATCGTGGAGAGACTGCGACGGCGCCATCCCCGATGACGAGCCACGATCATGCGTCTCGTCCGCGCGCCGGGGACGTCATTCCGGCAAGGTGACGTTCGTCCCGGTCTCCTGATCGAACAGCGCGACCTTGGCGGGATCGAACCACAGGTCCACCGGCTTGTCCTTGGCCACTTGCGATTCGACGGGCAGGCGTGCCACCAGCGTGCCGCCCGCCAGATCGACCGAGGCTGTCGCGGCGGCGAGTTCGTCGAGTTCCTTCGACCGCACGTCGGGACCTTCCACGGTGAAATACGCGAACTTGTCCGACCCCATCGACTCGAGAACGTCCACGTCCGCCGTGAACGTCACCCCCTTCTCCCGCTGCCCCGGATCGAGCAGGGCTGCGTCCTCGAAATGCTCGGGACGGATACCGAGCACCACGTCGCGGGAGGGATTGTGCCGGCGCACCATCTCCCATCGGTCGTCCGGGAGTTCGAAATCCCCGAACGGGGACCGCACCTTCCCGGAGTCGAGTTGTCCCGAGGTGAAGTTCATCGCCGGCGAGCCGATGAACCCGGCTACGAACAGGTTCCGGGGATGGTCGTACAGGTCCTGCGGTGCGCCCACCTGCTGGACGAGTCCGCTGCGCATGACCACCACCCGGTCGCCGAGCGTCATCGCCTCGGTCTGATCGTGGGTGACGTACACGGTGGTCGTGCCGAGCCGCTTCTGCAAGCGGGCGATCTCGGTCCGCATCTGGACCCGGAGTTTGGCGTCCAGGTTGGACAGCGGTTCGTCCATGAGGAACGCCTTGGGATTGCGAACGATGGCCCGCCCCATGGCGACTCGCTGCCGCTGACCACCCGAGAGGTTGGCGGGCTTGCGGTCGAGATGCTGGGTCAGGTCGAGGATGCGGGCGGCCTCGTCGACCTTCTCCGCGATCTCGCTCTTGGGGATCTTCGCCAAAGTCAGTGGGAATTCGATGTTCTCGCGCACCGTCATGTGCGGGTACAGGGCGTACGACTGGAACACCATCGCGATGTCGCGGTCCTTCGGGGCCTTCTCGTTGACGCGCTCACCCGCGATCCGCAGTTCCCCGCTGGAGATATCCTCCAGTCCCGCAATCATGTTGAGCGTCGTGGACTTTCCGCACCCCGACGGCCCGACGAGGATGATGAACTCACCGTCCGCGATCGTCAGATCGACGTCGCTGACAGCTTTGGCGCCGTCAGGGTATTCCTTCGTCACCTTGTCGAGCACGATCTCGGCCATGACGCTCACCCCTTCACCGCGCCGGACGTCAGTCCGGCGACGATACGACGTTGGAAGATCAGTACGAACACGATGATCGGGATGGTGATGACCATCGCGGCGGCAGCGATGGAACCGGTCGGTTCTTCGAACTGCGAGGCACCGGTGAAGTTCGCGATCGCCGCCGGTGCCGTGATCGACCGCTCCGTCGAGGTCAGCGAGATCGCGAACAGCAGGTCGTTCCAGCAGAAGATGAACACGAGAATCGCCGCGGTGATGATGCCCGGTGCCGCCAGGGGCGCGATCACCTTCCGGAACGCCTGAGCCGGGGTGGCGCCGTCCATCTTGGCGGCCTTCTCGAGTTCCCAGGGGATCTCCCGGAAGAACGCCGAGAGTGTGTAGATGGCCAGAGGCAGCGAGAAGGTGATGTACGGGATGATCAACGCCGCCCAGGTGTCGAACAACCCGAGGCTGCGCATGATCTCGAACAGCGGGCTGACGAGGGAGATCTGCGGGAACATCGCGATGAGCAGCGCAACGCCGACCAGCACCTTCTTGCCCGGGAAATCGAGGCGCGCGACGGCATACGCGGCCATCGTCCCGAGGATCACGGCGACGAACGTCGCGATCAGACCGATCCCGATCGAATTGATCAATGCGCTCGTGAACGCGTTGGTCTTGAAGATGCCGCGATAGTTGTCGAGCGTCCACTGCTGCGGGATGAAGTTGCCGTCCTGGATGGTGCCGGGCGGCTTGAACGACAGGCTGGCGATCCACAGCACCGGTACGAGTGCATAGAGGAGAACGAGCACGTTGACCGCGGACCACGACACGGTCTTGTTGCGGTTGTCCGCCATCGTCATCGATTCCCTTCGTCCGACCCGGGCGCCGACGCACCGAACAACTTGATGAACACGAACGCGATGATGGCGACACACACGAAGATCAGGACGCTGATCGCCGAGCCGATCCCCAGGTTGAACGCCTTGAACAGGTTGTCGTAACCGAGGATCGACAGTGACCCGGTGCCGTTGGAGCCGCGGGTCAGCACGTAGATGTTGTCGAAGATCCGGAACGCGTCGAGCGTGCGGAACAGCAACGCGACGAGGATGGCCGGTTTCATCAGCGGCACGATGATGCGGATGAGCCTGGTCCACGCGCCCGCGCCGTCCACTTGTGCGGCCTTGAGCAGGTCGTCGGGAACCAGGGCGAGCCCCGCGAGGAGCAACAGGGCCATGAACGGCGTGGTCTTCCAGACCTCCGCGAGCACGATGATCGCCAGCGACGGAAGCTGGTCGGTGAGCGGGGCGCTGCCGTCCGGCAGCAGGTTCGCCAGGTACCCGGTTCCGGGTGTCCAGGCGTAGTACCAGCTGTAGGCCGCCGCAACGGTGACGATCCCGTACGGAATCAGGACAACGGTCCTCACCAGTCCCTTGCCCAGGATCGTCCGCTGCATGACGAGGGCGATCGCCAGTCCCAGGACGAACTCGATCGCCACCGAGACGACGGTGATCCCCAGGGTTACGAAGAACGCCTGCCACCAGAAGCTGTCGGTGAGCACCGCTACGTAATTCGACAGGCCCACGAACGTCCGGTCGTCGGGGAAACGGAGGTCGTAACGCTGCAGGCTCAGCCACACGGCGTACCCGACCGGGTAGGCCGTCACCGCGATCATCACCAGAGCAGCCGGCGCGACGAGCCAGAGACCGAGGCGCCGCTCCGCCTTCTTGCCTTCGGACAGAGCGGCTTTGGCCGGACGAGTGTTGTCGTGCTGCCCGTCGCTCTGTTTCTGCGATTCGACTGTCGTCACGGAACCAGCCCTTCCGAGTTGACCGCCTTGCGGACCTGTTCGGCGAGTTCGTCGACGGTCTTCGGCGGGTCGATCCGGTCCACCGGGTTGAGGGTGGAGGTCACCAACGTCGAAATACTCTGGTAGGCGGGCGAAGCCGGGCGCACGGCCGCGTTCTCGAGGCTGGCGCGCACCTCACGCCACGCCGGATACGCCTCCTGGAAGACGGGGTCGTCGTAGAGCACTTCCAGTGTCGGCGGCACGCCACCCGCGACGGCGTTGTTGCGCTGGTTCTCCTCGTTGCGCAGGCACGTCATCGCCTCGAACGCGAGGTCGGGATGAGTACTCGTCCGGGCGACCGCGATGTTGAACCCGCCGATCGTCACCTTCGCCGGCTCACCCGGGATCACGGAGGGATACGGCGCCGGAAGGAAATTCTGCTCCCCGTCGACGGTGAGGACCGTGTTGCCGGTGTCCACAACGGTGACATTGCCGTTCTCGTCGATGAACGGCAGGTCGGCAGCGTTCTCCAGGATCCCCGGGAGCACGAACGGCCAGTTCACCTCGAACGCCGTGCGGCCGCTCTCCATGCCCAGCCGGACCGCCGCTTCGTCGGCCTGGTTCAGCGACGGATCGGCTCCCGGCGCGGTCGCCACCCGCTTCATGATGTCGAGGGCGGTCACCGCGGCGTCACCGTCCGCCAGGGTCACGGTGACACCGTCGTCGGCGACGACGGACCCACCGGCGCTTGCGAGAAGCGTGTTGAACCAGACCATGAGGCCCTCGTACTGACGTCCGGTGACCCCGATCCAGCTCGGAAGCCCCTCGGAGGCGAGACCGCTCGCGATCTCGATCATCTCGTCCCACGTCTGCGGTGGCTGCCCGTCCGGCATCAAATCCTTCCGGTACCAGAGCAACTGGGTGTTGGTGTTGAGCGGCGCCGCGTAGAGGACGTCCTGCCAGGTGGCGGATTCGAGGGGCCCCCGGAGGGTCCCTTCGGTCACGTCGGCCGCGATCTCGGGGGGCAACGGGACAGCCCACCCGGCTTCGGCGAATTCGGCCGTCCACACCACGTCGAGCGTCATCAGGTCGAGACCGGCATCACCGCCGGTGAGGCGCCGTGCCAACTGCAGTCGCTGATCGTCGGCGTTCTTGGGCAGGGTCCGCTGCTCGACCGAGTAGCGCCCCTGCGCCTGCTCGGTGCAGACGGCCGCTGCCTGCGCATACTGCTCGGCACCGTCCGCTGCCGTGTAGAAGCTGAGAACGGTCCCCTTGCTGTCGCTCCCGCAGGCCGTCAGACCCGCCGCGGCAAGCACCGCGACAACGCCGGCTGTGACACGCCTTGTCCACTTCCGTCGCATCCCGCCTCCGCCCGCACTGCCGAGACAGTGACTTGTGTCACTGAAATCGACAATATCGCTTGCCGTCGCGCAAGCGGAGCAAAACGGGCCTTGGGCCCGCGGGCCGACCGGAGGACGTGCGTCAGAAAGAGGTCCCGGCGAACGGCACCGAGTCCCACTCGAACAGGCCGTCCGCGACGGGCACCGCCTCCGCTCGACAGACCTCGATCCGGCCCGCGGCGGCCAGCGTGCGACAGGCGACGCCGCCCAGCAGGATCGACCCCAACTCGGCCACACCGACCCGCAGGTCCGCCTGCTCGTCGCTGCGGACCGCACCGTCGGCGGAGATCGTGTACGCGCCCTCGTTCTCGGGGAACATCGGATCGACGACGCCGAGCGTGACCTTCCCTGTTCCCGAGTAGGCACGGGAGGCCAGTGCCCGTTCCACGTCGAGTACCCGCAGCCACGTCTCGTCCTCGATCGACCGGGTCCGGACCGCACGGTGGTCGTGCAGGAGCCAGGGCATCGGATCGTCCATGGGCATTTCGGCGAATCTCACGCGGGCGACGAGGTCGAGGCCGAGCAGGAAACGGGCGAGGCCGGCGTGCGCTTCGGCGGACGACGCGAAGAAATCGTCGACGACGATCGTGGGGGTCTCACTCGTGAACCACTCGCTGGGGTCGGCGGTGGAGGGGCGGTAGCGCACGAACCCGTCCTCGTGTCCGGGCTGGCCGTGAACCGCAACGTAACGCGGCCCGGACGTCGACTCCGCCCGCAGTCGATGGGAGTTCCACCATCGCGACCACCGTTCGAGAGTGCCCGGACGGGCAGGTAGGTGGCGGGAGTGGATGCGCGGCAACAGCTCCCATCGCTCCGATTCGTCCAGCATCCGAACGGGACCGCCTTCCGGAGCACCCGGCCGGAAGGTCGCCCGGCGCACGTCCACCTCGGACTCCGCCGCCCACGACGCGATTCCGTACCCGAACCTGCCGTAGATCGTCGCCTCGGAGGCCCGAAGTGTCGCGACCACGTCGCCGCGGGTGCGCGCGTCGTGCAGTTGCCGCCGGACGAGCGCAGTGACGACTCCCCAGCGCGTATGGGTGGGCAGCACGCCGACGTGGGTGACGGCGGTGTGCGCGACCCGCGCGCCGCCGGGTAGGACCATCTCCCCCGAGAACCCGTCGACCGTGCCGGCGAGAACGCCGTCCACGAAAGCCCCGAACGTGCGACCGGGTTCGAGGTAGTCGTGGATCTTCCCGTCGGGAAAGGACGCTCCCGGTAATCCCACCATCGCCGTGCGGAACAGTGCCATCGCCTGCGTCAGTTCGGCCTCGGACTCGAGGACCCGCACCTCCGGTTCTGCGTATTCACCCATGCCGGGACCCTAGCCCGCCCCGCTGCCTTCCCGCGACCGGGTTGTTCGGCACCGACGCTTCTTCACCGCAGCGGTGTCGCCTCGTCACCGTGTCGCGTTCTGCAGGCGCACGAGTTTCGTCTCGGCGGCGGACGCCACCCGCTCCGCAGACGTGACTTCCTTCTTCGCGCGGGCAACGGCTCGTCGCGCGAATTGCCGTTGCTGCTCGGCATGTTCGAGTTTGCGACGCAGGTCGGCAACCTCTCGATCGAATCGTTCGAGTTCCGCGTCGGCTTCGACCGCTGCGGAGCGGGCCTGCTCGACGGCCGCGCGCGCCGACTCCGCCTCGCCTGCGACTTTGTCGATCTCGGCCTGCCGCGCCTCACGTTCCGCAGTTTCCCGTTCGGCCGTGTTGTTCCGTTCGGCGGTTCCCCGGCCGGTTTTCGACCCGGAACTTCGGGTCGTCCGGGACTTCGCCCGCTCGGGCGCCTTCGACTCGGATTCGCCGTCCTCCGCCGAGTCCGGCACGACCGTCAGGGGCACGGCGGACAGATCCCCGAACCCGGTGTGCTCGACGATGGAGGCGAGCCGTCCTGCACGGACCTCGGCGGCCACGTCGGGGTCCGCGAGCGCGGCATTGAGTGTTTGGCTCACTTCCCTGAGCGCACTCTCGGTAGCGTGCCGTCCGCGTTCGTCCGCCAGGTCGGCGGCCGCCCGCTCGAGCGCCGTCACAACCTTTCGCCGCTGCGCCGAGAGCGCTCGCATGTCGCTGCCGGACAATCGCCGCTGTGCGGCACGCAGCGCATCACCGAGATCCAGCAGTGCTGCGAGTTCGACCGCGCGTTCGCGGGCGAGCAGATTGACCATCCACGCCGCGACGGTGGGTTTCCGCAATCGTCCGATTGCGGCGGTCAACTCGCGGTCGCCCGCGCGACGAGCCTCGGCCGCGCATTCGCTGCGTGCGGACACGAAGTCACCGGGGTCGAGCCCGTAGAGCTCGTCGGCCACCGAACCGAGATCGCGCATACGACCGACACTAGCGGCGCAGGCGAGACCGGTGCAGCCCCGTCGCACCGAGATCCGGTCTCCCGGAACTCGGCATCGGCACGGTGCTGCCCGGTCCGACGCTGTGATTACAGTGCGAGCTTGGCCAGCAGGTCGCGGGCCTGCTCCGCCGTGCGCGGCTTGCACAGCACGTCGTACCGCCCCGCGACGAGTTGCATCGTCGAGGAGAAGTCGCGCTGTCCGCGGGTCGCGGCATACGGAATCGACGCCGAGATCAGCCCGAAGATGATGCCGCCGACCAGACCCACCACGAGCGGACCGAGGAAGTCGGTGGAGAAGATTCCCAGCAGCAGACCGAAGAACACACCGAGCCAGGCGCCGGAGACGATGCCGCCGCCGATCACCTTCGGCCAGGTCAGCCGGCCGGTGACCCGCTCGACCTGCATGAGGTCGACGCCGACGATGGTGACGTCCTCGACGGAGAAGTTCTGATCGGAGAGGTGGTCGACTGCGCGCTGCGCCTCGGCGTAGGTCGCGTACGAACCGACCGGCCATCCGCTCGGCGGTTCCGGAAGGCCCGGCACCTGACGGCCGCCAGGTCCGATGGGACTGGTCATGAGTATTCGGCTCCTTCTCGATGGCCGCGCGCCGTCTTCACCGACACGCCCGGTGTCCATTCTGCCCGGAGCCGGTGGATGAACACGACTACTACGAGCGGGGAGGCTCGAACGACTCGGTCCGCGACATCCCTGCCGCCCGCCCCTTCGCCGAGATCACGAGTGCCATCTTGCGGCTGGCTTCGTCGATCATCTCGTCGCCCAGCATCGCCGCCCCGCGTGCTCCGCCCTCCGCGGAGGTGTGCCATTCGTACGCGTCGAGGATCATCTCGGCCTTGTCGTAGTCCTGCTGCCGTGGACTGAACACCTCGTTCGCGGCGTCGATCTGGCTGGGATGCAGCACCCATTTGCCGTCGAAGCCGAGCGCGGCGGTGCGCTGAGCCGACCGGCGGAAAGCGTCCACGTCCCGGATCTGGAGGTAGGGCCCGTCGATGGCCTGGAGTCCGTGGGCGCGTGCGGCCATGAGGATCGTCATGAGGATGTGGTGATACGCGTCGCCGCGGTCGTAACCGTCGGGCTGCTCCCCCACCACGAGCGTGCGCATGTTGATGCTCGCCATGAAATCCGCGGGACCGAAGACGAGGGTCTGCACCCGCGGACTCGCGGTGGCGATCGCGTCGATACTGGTCAGGCCGAGCGCGTTCTCGATCTGGGGTTCGATACCGATGCGGCCGACTTCGAGGCCGTGGGCCTTCTCCACCTGCGTCAGCAGGAGATCGAGGGCCTGAACATGGCTTGCGTCGGGAACCTTGGGGAGCAGAATCGCATCGAGGTTCGCACCCGCGCCGCCGACGACGGTCGCGACATCGAGGTACGTGGCCTCCGTCGTCCAGTCGTTGACGCGGACCACCTTGATCTGGTCGCCCCAGCCGTCTTCGTTCAGCGCCTCGACGATCGTCGTGCGGGCCTCTGCCTTGGCGAGGGGCGAGACGGCGTCTTCCAGATCGAGGAAGATTTCGTCTGCGGGGAGTCCTTTGGCCTTGTCGATCATCTTCCGGCTGCTGCCGGGAACCGCCAGCACCGACCGGCGGGGCCTGTAGGAAAACGACATGACCGGACCGACCTCCATGTTGGGAAACAAACGACACCGCGGGCGGCGAGCCCGCGGTGTCGATCATGCCAGCGCCCGGGCACTCCGGCGTTCGGGACCGCGACCGCGCGGTTGGTTCTGAACGTCCTGCCGGTGCCGGTCGCATCGGCGAGAGCATCAGCGGGCCGACCTCGGTGTCGGCCCGCCGTTGTGCCCGCGCGTTATGCCGTGCGTCGGCCTACGGTGCTTCGGCCACGCGACAGCAACACCCCGAGGGCGATCATCGCGACCGCCAGCACGAAGTGCAGCCAATCGTCCGCGGTGTTGAGCGGAACGAAGTTCGCCGAGCTGTCCTTGTCGATCAGCAGGCCGTAGATCCACAGGACGGCGTAGATGACGCCGCCACCGATGAGATACGCCTTGGCGCCGGAGATGGTACGGCCCATCACCAGCCCGGCGACACCGAAGAGCAGGTGGACGATGTTGTGGAGGATGGAAACTTCGAAGATGCCGAGCAGCATTGCGCCGGAATGATGCCCGGCGAAGGTCATGGTGTCGTAGTCGGTGGTGACTCCCGGGATGAACCCCAGAATTCCGACCAGGAGAAACACCACCCCGAATACCATCGAGGCGAGCTGAATCGGCGTCCGATCCGCCCCCATTACGCGTTCTGCCATGGTCGTCCTTTCTCGATCACGCTGGAATGAGATGTGCAAGGGCTACCCCACGTCCGCAGTATGAAACCGGCTATCCGTTTCGGTTTCGCCGTCTGTGCCGGCGCACCGGGAACCGGGGCGACGATGCGTACGATGACTACGGTTCATGCGGGTCACTGCGTACATCCGTCTGCGGTGGCCGAGAGGCCCTGGACGGTGTGTCCACACCGCTCGGGGCCGCTTTTATGCTGACTCCGTGCGGCACCGAAACGGTAGGGAGTGACCTCTTGGCAGCAGTGAGCAAGGTATTCGTGGCCAGGCTCACGGGCCTGGTGGTCCTGGGACCCGACGGGGAATCGGTCGGTCGCGTGCGCGACGTCGTCCTCACCATCCGGGTCGGCCGTCAGCCACCACGGGTTCTGGGACTCGTCGTGGAACTGCCGACGCGGAAACGAATCTTCGTTCCCATGCTGCGGGTGACCGCGATCGAACCGGGATCGGTGACGCTGGTGACCGGCAACGTGAGTCTTCGCCGTTTCACGCAGCGCCCGTCCGAGGTGCTCGCCCTGGCACAGGTGCTCGATTCGAAGGTGCGCGTCGAAGATCCGGAACTGCCGGATCTGATGGGCGTGGACACCGTCGTGGTGGACCTCGGCATCGAACTCACACGCACCCGGGACTGGGTGGTCGCGCGAGTCGCGGTGCGCCGGCAGCGCGGTCGGCTCGCGCGGCGGGCCCCGATCCACATCGTGGAATGGCCACACGTACACGGCCTCACCCAGCAGGCTCTGGCGATGCCCGGACAGGGTGTCGCGCAACTGCTCATGCAGTTCGAGGACATGCGGCCCGCCGACGTCGCCAATTCCCTGCGCGATCTGCCGGCGAAGCGGCGCACCGAGGTCGCAGTCGCGCTCGACGACGAACGGCTTGCCGACATCGTCCAGGAACTCCCCTCGGACGACCAGACGGAACTGCTCACCGAACTGGGCGTCGACCGTGCGGTTTCCGTTCTCGAAGCCATGGATCCCGACGACGCCGCCGACCTCCTCGGCGAGTTGC
This sequence comes from Rhodococcus sp. NPDC019050, assembly GCF_055664235.1. Classification (NCBI taxonomy): domain Bacteria; kingdom Bacillati; phylum Actinomycetota; class Actinomycetes; order Mycobacteriales; family Nocardiaceae; genus Rhodococcus; species Rhodococcus sp. NPDC019050. The sequence goes on from NZ_JBVOON010000001.1 coordinate 85,298, forward strand.
CCGAGACGGACGCCGAGTCGTTCCTGCAGCGGATGGACCCGGAGGACTCCGAACCGGTGCGGCGACTGCTCGAGCACTCCCCCGACACCGCCGGCGGTCTGATGACCCCCGAACCGGTGGTGCTCAGTCCCGCCACGACGGTCGCCGAAGCGCTCGCCCGGGCGCGGCATCCGGACCTGACTCCCGCGCTGGCGTCGATGATGTTCGTCGTGCGGCCGCCCACCGCGACCCCAACGGGCAAATATCTCGGCTGCGTCCATCTGCAACGATTGCTGCGCGAGCCACCCGCGACACTGATCGGCGGCATCATCGACAACGATCTGCCGCGTCTGGATCCCGGCGACGCGCTGACGACCGTCACCCGATACTTCGCGACCTACAACCTGGTGTGCGGGCCGGTTGTCGACGACGAGCAGCACCTGCTCGGGGCGGTGAGCGTGGACGACGTGCTCGACCACCTGCTGCCCGAGGACTGGCGTGACGAGGAGACCGAGGATGAGTGACCGACTCTCGCAGGGCCGATCGCGCCTCGAGACACCGCAGTCGTCCCGGTTCCGGTGGAACTTCGACGTGGAGGCAGTAGGACGGGTCAGCGAACGCGTCGCGCGTTTCCTCGGCACCGGGCGGTATCTGGCGATCCAGACCATTTTCGTGGTGGTGTGGATCGCCCTCAACATGACCGCCCTCGTCGGGCGGTGGGACCCCTACCCGTTCATCCTGCTCAATCTCGCGTTCTCGACCCAGGCTGCGTATGCCGCACCGCTGATCCTTCTGGCTCAGAACCGTCAGGAGAACCGCGACCGGGTCTCGCTGGAGGAGGACCGGGCGCGCGCGGAACAGACAAAGGCGGACACGGAGTTCCTCGCTCGTGAACTCGCTGCTCTGCGCCTCGCCGTCGGTGAGGTGGCGACCCGCGACTACCTGCGACGCGAACTCGACGATCTCAGGTCGTTGCTGGTCGACGAAGACGACGACGAGGCGGGATCCGGCTCCGGAAAGGGTCGTGCACCGCGGCGCTGATACCCGGAATTACCCATGAGCCGACCCGGGTCTGTAACGTTCGTCACAACAAGAAGCGATGTGGCACACGGACACACAAGGGGGCGGTCGGGTGCGATGGACAGCGGCATTGGCGGTTCCGGTGATCGTGGCGGCCGGGTTCGCCGCGACGGCCTCGTCGGCGATACCGATCGTCGACGAACCGATGCCGGAGAATACCGCTGCGTCGCTGGACGTTCCGGCCACGGCAGCAGTGGGCGTGCTACCTGCCGAACCGGCGTCGCCGATCGATTTCCGCACCCCCGCAGAACCGTCCGACCCGGCATTACAGCGCCCACCCGCACCGGCGGGGGCAGCCGAAGCGTCGATCTTCGGTGAGGGCCCCGCGGCAATCCCGGAACTCGTCTACTACGCGTACCGGGCCGCGGAGATGCAGATGGCCGTGGACAATCCGGAATGCGGAGTGCCGTGGAACCTGCTCGCCGCCATCGGCCGCGTCGCCTCACAGCACGCCGACGGGGGCCGCACCGACATTCTCGGCACGCTGACCGCCCCCAAGATCGCACCCGACGGGGCGCTCGGCCCCATGCTCCTTCCCGCCGGCGCGTGGGAAGAACACCGGGCCGACGGAAACGCGGACGGCACCGAAGACCCGCAGAATGTCTTCGACGCGACCCTGGCCGCGAGCGCCTGGATGTGCGCGACCGGTGTACCGGTGCGCGAACCCGACGGAGAGGCACGCGCGGTCGCGCTGTTCGACGGTTCGCCGGAGTTTCTCGCGAACGTCCGCGAGTGGTCGGCCACGTACGCGAAGGGCGCCGAAGTCGCCGAGGCCGCAATGGCGCCGCCGCCCGCGCGGCCCGTCCCGGCAGCATCCGATATCGCCGCGCCGGCCCCCGCCCTGGCCGTGCCCGGCTCTCCACAGCCCGGTCCGGCGACACCCGACGCGTCCGAACGTCCCGGCGTCGAAGGCGTGGAGATCGACATCCCGGCGCTGCCGGCTGTGCCGTTGCCGACGCTGCCCGAGTTGCCGACGGTGCCGTGTCTCGTTCCCGCGTTCTGCGAGTGAACATCTGAGCCGGACCGGCCTTCCGGTACCCGTGGTTCGACACGCCGCACCCGGGGTGACGGCCGTCACAATTCCGTAACCGCTTCGTGGCCTTATCGGGGCAAATACTCATCGTCCGGCCTCAAACCACGCGTTACATCACGTTTAAATAACGGAACGGCTACAAGCCGTGTACTGTCGGCCCCGGTAAATAACGGAGGCATCTCGGGTTCGAGATTCGCCCGAGGGAGGTACGAGTGGGCCGGCACGCAAGACCGACGGATTCCAAAATTCGCCGCAATTCAGTGATCGCAATGACAGGCCTGGTTCCGGTCGGCCTCGTAGCGGCTGCCGCATCCACTGCCGGCGCGTCACCGCGAGCCCTGCTCGGAATCCACCAGGACTCCCAGGCCACGACCCTCGGCAACGCAGTTCCCGAGACTCTCCCGTCGGTTCCCGAAGCCGTCGCCGTGGCGCAGTCGATCATGCTCGAGCCTGCTCCGGCACCGGCGCTCGCACCGAAATCCTCGTTCCAGGGCGAAGCTCCGACCGAAGCGAAGGTGCTCACCGAGGGACCTCTCGGCATCCCCGCCATCAACTTCGACGCCTACCGCAACGCCGAACGCATCCTCTCCGAGGAGAACCCCGGCTGCGGCATGTACTGGACGCTGCTCGCCGGTATCGGCAAGGTCGAATCCGGTCATGCCAACGGCGGTCAGGCCGATGCGAAGGGCGATCTCTTCGAGCCCGTGATCGGACTGCCTCTCAACGGCAGCCTCCCCGGCCAGGCGACCATCACCGACACCGACGGCGGAGTTCTCGACGGCGACGCCGTCTACGACCGTGCGGTGGGACCCATGCAGTTCATCCCCACCACGTGGAACCAGTACGCCGGCGACGGCAACGGCGACGGGGTCTCCGACCCCCAGAACCTCTACGACTCCACGCTGACGACCGCGCGGTACCTGTGCGACGGCGGACTCGACATGCGCAACCTCGGGCACGCGAGCAAAGCGATCCACCGGTACAACAACTCCATGGCCTACGTCGCGAACGTGTTTGCGTGGTCGGCGGCCTACTCGACCGGCATCACACCGAGTCCGGCCGACCTGCCGCGCATCCACTGAGTGGCACCCACCTACCATGGGCGTCATGGCAGTCAGTGAGTCCGACGTCCGCAGTGCGCTCGCCCGGGTACAGGATCCCGAGATCCGGAAACCCATCACCGATCTCGGCATGGTCAAGAGCATCGAGATCCGCGACGACAGCAGCGTCGATATCGAGGTGTACCTGACCACCTCGGGATGCCCGATGCGCACCGAGATCTCCGATCGCGTCACCAAGGCCGTCGCCGACGTCGCGGGGGTCGGCCCGGTCCGCGTCACCCTCGACGTGATGAGCGACGAACAGCGCACCGAGCTACGCAAGTCCCTCCGCGGCGATTCCGCCGAACCCGTGATTCCGTTCGCCCAGCCCGGTTCCCTGACGCGCGTGTACGCGGTCGCGTCCGGTAAGGGTGGCGTCGGCAAGTCGTCGGTCACCGTCAATCTCGCAGCGTCGCTGGCCGCACGCGGCCTGTCGGTGGGTGTTCTCGACGCCGACATCTACGGGCACTCGATCCCGCGCATGCTCGGCACCTCCGCCAAGCCCACGCAGGTCGAGCGCATGATCATGCCGCCGATCGCGCACGACGTGAAGATGATCTCGATCGCGCAGTTCACCGAAGGCAACACGCCCGTCGTGTGGCGCGGCCCGATGCTGCACCGCGCACTCCAGCAGTTCCTCGCCGACGTCTTCTGGGGCGACCTCGACGTGCTCCTGCTCGACCTGCCCCCGGGCACCGGCGACGTCGCGATCTCGGTGGCACAGCTGATTCCGAGCGCCGAGATCCTGGTCGTGACGACCCCGCAGCAAGCGGCCGCCGAGGTGGCCGAACGGGCCGGCTCGATCGCGTTGCAGACCCGTCAGCGCATCGCCGGCGTGGTCGAGAACATGTCGTGGCTCGAGTTGCCGGACGGCACGCGGATGGATGTGTTCGGAACGGGCGGCGGACAGGCCGTCGCAGAGCGTCTCTCCCGTGCCGTGGGCGCGCCGGTGCCCCTGCTGGGCCAGATTCCACTCGACCCGGCGATCCGTGAATCCGGTGACGCCGGCACTCCGATCGTGTTGTCGGCACCGGAGTCGGCGCCGGCGGTAGCGCTGTCCGAGATCGCGGACAAGCTCGCGGTGCGTAAGCGTGGACTGGCCGGCATGTCGCTGGGAATCGACACCACACGGCACCTCTGATCCGAACGAAACACGGCCGCCGCAACTGATGTTGCGGCGACCGTGGTGGTTCGGGCCGAGTGGGCTGGGTGCGTTATGTGGCGTCGGGATCGATCGGGGGTTTCTCGTCGCGTCCGAGCGGCTTCGACAAGTCCTTCGAAAGGTTCGGAGCCGACGGCGACGAGCCGTTGGACGGCGCGCCCGGCTTCGAACCCAAGTCGTCGAACACGGAGCTGTCACCGTCGAGCAGATGCTTGGTGATGACCGCCTTGGGCGTCATGCCCCGGAGTTGGTTGAGCTCTGCGAGCGGTTGCCGGAAGTCGTCGAACTCCGGGCCCAGTTCTTCCTTCAACTGATCCCGCGCGCCCGACGCGTAGTCGCGCACCTGCCGCAGTGACCTGGTCACCCAGGAGACAGCGCCGGGCAGCCTCTCGGGACCGAGCACCACGAGGGCCGCCACGAGCAGGACTACGAATTCACCCCAACCGATATTGCCGAACACGGGGTCAAGACTACGTGTTCCCTGCCGGAATTCAGCGCGAGCGGACCCAAGTCACACCGGGTGCACGGCAGGAGGCGGGACGGTCAGTCCGATTCCGGGGTGACTTCGATGTCGACGATCCGCCCGCTCCGGACGATCTGAACCGTGACGGGCTGATCGATCTCCTGCGCATGCACCGCGACGACCAACTCGTCGGCGGTGGTGACTTCGCGGTCGCCGACCCGCACGATCACGTCGCCTTCGACGATTCCGGCACGCTGAGCAGGGCTGTTGCTCTGCACGTTCGCAACCTCCGCGCCGCTCGCCACATCGTTGACGACCGAACGGGCGTTGACGCCGATCTCAGGATGGCGCATCTCGCCGTTGCGGATGAGTTCGCCCGCCACTTCGGTCACGTCGTCGATGGGGATCGCGAAACCGAGACCGACGGAGCCGCCGGTCTCGGACTTGATGGCGGAGTTGATGCCGATGACGCGCCCCTCGATGTCGACGAGCGGACCACCGGAATTGCCCGGGTTGATCGAGGCGTCGGTCTGCACCGCGTCGATGACGGCGTCCGTGTCGGTGCCCTGCCCGTTCAGCCGCATGGGACGGTGCAGCGCGCTGACGATGCCCCGGGTGACGGTCTTGCTCAGGCCGAGCGGGGATCCGACGGCCACCACGTCCTCACCGACCTGGACGTCCTCGGATCGTCCGAGTTCGGCAACAACCAGGTTGTCCACGTCCTTGACCGCGAGTACGGCCAGATCCGTCTTGATGTCGCGTCCGACCACCGACGCCGGCACCTTGGTTCCGTCGTCGAAGGTGACCTGGACCTTCGCGTCGGGGTTCGTCGCCGCCATGGAGATGACGTGATTGTTGGTGACGATGTAACCGGCGCCGTCGATGACGACACCAGAGCCCGTGCCGGCCTGGTCGCCCATGGTGACCTGAATCGACACCACCGACGGCAGCACCGCATCGGCGACGCGAGCCACTGTTCCGGCGGGCACGTCGTCGTCTGCTCCGACCTGCGAGAGGGACACGCTGCGACTGGTGAGCGATCCGGTGTCGGATGTCGCGACCGCGACGGCGAGTCCGCCCACCACCGCGATCACGAGGGCGAGCGCGGCGAGCGATGCCAGAGCGCGCGGCTCGACGCGGCGGTCGAACAGCACTTCACGCAGAGTCAGTTTCCGTGCGGGCGGGAGGTCTTCCTCGTCGTCCGATTCGAGGGGCCCACCGAGCCGCACTGCCGAGTCGGGATCGCGCCACGGATCGGAGGGACCCGGATCGTCGCCGGAGTCGTCCGCGGGCATCGAGGGGGGCCGCTGGAGGGTTTCGTCCGCTTCGTCGGGCCGCCCGTACGCCTCGGCGAGGATCGCGTCGGTCGGCGGGGCGTGCCGGATCTCGGGGTCGAATTCGCCCGCGCGGGGTGCAGCGCCGAATGCGCCGTCGGTGCCGGCCGGTCGGCCGAAGACACGCTCCGCAGCCGGATCGACGCGGGGCCGGTACACCGGCCGCGGATCGAGACGCGGCGCGTCGGCGGGACGCGCAATGGCGCCGTTCGACTCGTCCTGTCGTCCGTCCGAGGCGTCCGGCAGCCCGGTGCCGTCGCTCTTGCGTCGGCCGTTGTGCTCCACAGAATCCGCGGTCACGCGCACCCGTCTCCCCCGTGTAGGTCCGTCACACAGCCCAGTATCACCGATGGCCTCGGATGCACTGTGATCGCCCGGTTCCCGACCGGCCGGACTGCGGCGACGTGCCGGTCGGTCACCGCCTGCGACGGATCGCCCACCGACGTGCCGCGAACCACGCCTCGGACTGTGCCGTGGCGAGGTCGTCCGACCGCGCGGTGCCCTGGGTGCGGTCCGCACCGGGGGTATCGAAGAGATGGCTGGGGATGCTGCAGAGTGCGCCGCGGAGAGAACTCGACATTTCGGGGGCGTTCTCGGCGGCGGCGCGCAAGGCCCTGCGCGCCTGCTGCTGCGCCTCGACTTCCGCCGCGCATTCGGCGCATTCCGCCAGGTGCTGCGCAGCGCGAAGGTACGGGGCCATCCGGAGTTCGCCGTCGACGTACGCGGCAACCGCCTCGCTCGCCAAGTGCTCCGTCGAACCGAACCTGCGAGGTGGCTGCACCATCGTCATCAAAACCTCCCGGCGGCTACTCCGCATCGACGCGAACGAATTCGGCCTTTCCATTCTCGCGCAGGTACTCGCGGAGTGCCTGGCGACCTCGGTGGATGCGACTGCGCACCGTCCCGAGCTTCACCCCCAGTGTGGCACCGATCTCTTCGTAGGACAGACCTTCGATGTCACAGAGCACCACCGCGGCGCGATACTCCGGACCGAGCGAATCCAGGGCGGACTGCAGGTCGGCGCCGAGTCGCGCGTCGTGGTAGATCTCCTCGGGGTTCGGCCCTTGGGCCGGTACCCGATCGTAGTCCTCCGGCAGCGCTTCCATCCGGATGCGGTTCCGGCGACGCACCATGTCGAGGAAAAGGTTGGTCGTGATGCGGTGCAGCCAACCCTCGAAGGTGCCGGGCTGGTAGTCCTGCAGCGAACGGAAGACACGGATGAACGTGTCCTGGGTGAGGTCTTCGGCGTCCTGCGCGTTACCCGAGAGCCGGTACGCGAGGCGGTAGACGCGGTCGCCGTGCTCGCGGACGAGTTCGTCCCATGACGGCATGGACGCACGATCTCCGGTCGCGTCGAACACCGCGGTGCCGCTCAGGTCTTCCAAGGGGGCTTCGTCGGAACGGACGGCGGGCGGGAGATCGTTGCGGGATTCGGGCATGTGGATCGCTGGATCCTCCTCTTCGGGACCGCTGCGCGGAACATCGGTAGAAACTTCAACATTCGGACCCCAGGGTTTGTTCCCTGCCACACCGGGTCCTGCTGCCCTCCACCGAAGCGCCGTGTCCTGCCGGCCTTCGACTTCGTGGCCTCAGTCTTTCCTATCGATATGTGCTCGCAGTGTGAGTTACCTGAAACGAACCTGAGAAAACATCACCACATCCTCGCCCACATCTGCGAGCCTGCCCGCACAAACATCGCGGCGCGGATAGCCTCGACCTCGTGCATACCGATGCAGATCGCATTTTGACCCACGCGGAGAACATCGTCGTCGAGGACGAACAGCTCGACGTCGCCCGGGAACGCGCCGAGGACCTCGGCGCGGAGCCCGTGTCCCCGTCGGTCGGCGCTGCCCTCGCCATGTTCGCGCGCATGCTCGACGCGAAGACCGTGGTGGAGATCGGCACGGGCGCCGGAGTGAGCGGTCTGTGGTTGTTGCACGGCCTGCGCGAGGACGGTGTCCTCACGACCATCGACAGTGAACCCGAACATCAGCGTGCTGCCAAGCTCGCCTTCCGGGATGCCGGTGTGATCGCCTCCCGCACCCGTCTCATCAACGGCCGCGCGCTCGACGTGCTGCCGCGACTGGCCGACTCCGGCTACGACATGGTCTTCGTCGACGCGACCCCCTCCGATCACCCGCACTACGTGCGCGAAGGCGTGCGCCTGCTGCGACCGGGCGGGGTGATCGTGCTGCACAACGCGCTGCTCGGCGGCCGCGTCGCCGACCCGTCGGCACGCGACTCGACCGTGCTGGCGGTACGAGAGGCAGCCCGGGCGGTGTCCGACGACGAGCGTCTCGCTCCCGTCGTGCTGCCCCTCGGGGACGGGCTCCTCTGCGCGGTTCGCCTCAGCTGAACCGCGTCAGATCCAGACGCCCTTGCCGATGGCGACGACGCCGCCACCGCTGACGGCGAACCGCTGACGGTCGCGTTCGAGATCGACGCCGATGATCTCGCCGTCCCCCACCACGACGTTCTTGTCGAGGATCGCTCGCCGCACGACCGCGCCCTTGCCGATCCGCACACCCGGCATCAGCACGCTGCCCTCGACCGTGGCGCCGTCTTCGACCATGACGTTCGAACTGAGCACCGAATTGCGGACGGTTGCGGCCGAGAGGATGCTGCCCGCACCCACGATCGACTCCTGGGCGAGGCCGCCCTGCACGAACTTCGCGGGCGGCAGGTTCTCCGCGGCCCCGCGGATGGGCCAGCGCCGGTTGTAGAGGTTGAAGATCGGGTGGACCGACACCAGGTCCATGTGGGCGTCGTAGAACGCGTCGAGCGTCCCGACGTCGCGCCAGTAGGCCCGGTCGCGTTCGGTCGCACCGGGTACGACGTTGTCGTTGAAGTCGTAGACGTGCGCGACGCCGTCGGCGACGAGGGCGGGAATGATGTCGCCGCCCATGTCGTGATCGGAGTCGGGGTTCTCGGAGTCCGCACGCAGCGCCTCGACGAGCACCTTCGTGGAGAACACGTAGTTGCCCATGGAAGCGAAGGTGACGTTGGGGTCGTCGGGGGTGCCGGGCGGGTGCGCGGGCTTTTCGAGGAACTGGGTGATGCGGCCCTGCTCGTCGCTGTCGATGCACCCGAAGGCGACGGCTTCGCTGCGAGGAACCCGGATGCCCGCGACCGTGACGCCGGCACCCGACTCGATGTGCTGACGCACCATCTGCTCGGGGTCCATCCGGTACACGTGGTCCGCGCCGAACACCACGATGTACTCGGGGTCCTCGTCGTAGACCAGGTTGAGCGATTGCAGGATCGCGTCGGCGCTGCCGGTGTACCAGCGCGGGCCGAGGCGCTGCTGCGCCGGCACCGGGGTGATGTACTCCCCGGTGAAGCCCGAGAGTCGCCAGGTCTGGGAGATGTGGCGGTCGAGCGAATGCGACTTGTACTGCGTCAGTACGCAGATGCGCAGGTAACCGGCGTTGACCAGGTTGCTGAGCACGAAGTCGATCAGGCGATATGCGCCCCCGAAGGGCACTGCCGGTTTCGCACGGTCTGCGGTCAGAGGGTAAAGACGCTTACCCTCGCCGCCGGCAAGCACGATTCCAAGCACATGTGGCTGGCTCCTCACATGCCCAACCTATCGGGCGCCCCACACGGCCGCCAGCGAAGCGTGATCTCGGTCCCGTCCTGCCTGCCGTTCCGGGTCCCGCCACATCCTGTCCCACCAGGGTAGATACCCCACTGGGGTATAGAATCGGTGTTATGAACGACTCACTTCTCCCGGTGACCGAGACCACCGACGATTCCGGCGCGTGCCACACCCACGGATACCTCGGCGACAAGAAGAAGTACCTCGCCCGCGTCAAGCGGATCGAAGGGCAGGCCCGGGGCATCCACCGCATGGTGGACGAGGAGCAGTACTGCATCGACATCCTCACCCAGATCGCCGCGTTGACCAGTGCGCTCGAAGGCCTCGCCCTCGAACTGCTCGACGATCACCTGCGGCATTGCGTGGTCGACGCCGCGAAACGCGGAGGCGAGGAGGGCGAGGCGAAACTCGCCGAGGCATCGGCTGCGATCGCCCGACTCGTGCGGTCCTGAGACCCGTTCGCGCCCAGGGACGGACCGGATTGGCTGTAACCCGGACCGCCCGATAGTTTGAGGCGATGCAGGTGGCGATGATGACCCGGGAATATCCGCCGGAAGTGTACGGCGGTGCCGGCGTTCACGTCACCGAGCTCGTCGCGCAACTCCGGAGACTGTGCACGGTGGACGTGCACTGCATGGGCGCACCGCGCGACACCGCGACGGTCCACGTGCCCGACCCGGCGCTCGAAGGTGCCAACGCGGCCCTCACGACACTGTCGGCGGAACTGCGCATGGCGCACGCCGCCGCGGGGGTCGACGTCGTCCACTCCCACACGTGGTACTCCGGTCTCGCCGGACATCTCGCCGCGGAACTGTACGACGTGCCGCACGTATTGACGGCGCACTCCCTCGAGCCGCGGCGGCCGTGGAAGGCAGAGCAGCTCGGCGGCGGTTACCGGATCTCGTCGTGGTCCGAACGCAACGCCGTGCAGTACGCCGACGCGATCATCGCGGTGAGCGAAGGCATGCGGCTCGACGTCCTCGACGCCTACCCGTTCGTCGATCCCGCCCGCGTCCACGTGGTGCGCAACGGCATCGACACGACGACGTGGCATCCCGGGCCTGCCGAGGCCGGGAGCGAGTCCGCTCTGGAGCGCATCGGGGTCGATCCCGATCGCCCGATCGTCGCCTTCGTCGGGCGGATCACGCGGCAGAAGGGCGTCGGACACCTGATCGCCGCCGCGCACCACCTCGACCCGGACATCCAGCTGGTGTTGTGTGCCGGCGCCCCCGACACGCCGGAGATCGCCGCCGACACCGAACGCGCCGTTGCCGAACTGCAGGCGGCGCGCGGCAACGTCTACTGGGTCCGGGAGATGCTTCCCGTCGAATCGATCCGGGAAATCCTTTCGGCCGCGCGCGTGTTCGTGTGCCCGTCCGTCTACGAGCCGCTCGGCATCGTCAACCTCGAAGCGATGGCCTGTGAGACCGCCGTGGTCGCGTCCGACGTGGGCGGCATCCCGGAGGTCGTACAGGACGGCGTGACGGGCGTGCTGGTGCACTACGACTCGTACCAGCCGCAGGCGTACGAACAGGCCCTGGCAGCGGCGCTCAACGAGGTTGCCGGCGACGCGGCGCGCGCCGCCGAGTACGGCCGCGCAGGCCGCGACCGCGCGATCTCGGAGTTCTCCTGGGCGCAGATAGCCCGGCAGACCCTCTCGGTCTACCAGGAAGTGGTCAACCGCCGCTGACTGCGGAGTTGCCGTCGGGCGCAGCGGGGGCGACGTCGGCCCGTCGCGTCCAGGTCGAGACCACGACGGACACGGTGACCTCGAACGGGTCCGGGAGTGCGGCGAGCAATCGGGTGCGTTCCGCAGGGGTCAGGTGATGAGCGGACGGGCCCATGCCCGCCAGTTGCTCGAGCGCGGGACGCGGCAGCACCGCGGTGAACTGCACCGGCGTGCGCGCCGTTCGCTCGAACAAGCCCGACAGCGCCGCCGACAACCGTTCGGTCTTGCGATCGTCGACGCTGACCATCCCCGGAAGCGACACGAGTTCACGCAGGTGTTCCGTGGTGGGCGACGCGACGACGAGCACACCGCCGGGCGTGAGGACACGGTGGCTCTCGGCCGCGTTCCGGGGCGCGAACACAGACAGCACGTGGGTGAGCGATCCCGACCGCACCGGTAGCTGACGCCACACGTCGGCGAGCACCGAGCCCGCGCGCGGGTGAGCGCGGGCGATGCGTCGAACCGCGGGCTTGGAAACGTCGAGTCCTATTCCGCGGGCACCGGGCAGGGCGTCGAGGACTGTCTGGAGGTACTGGCCGGTCCCAGCCCCGACCTCGAGGATGCGGGGGTCGTCGTCCGGCGCAGTACCGCACGCCGAGGCCACCGCGTCGCGGATGGCGTCGTAGTAGCCGGCGCCCAGGAAATCGGCACGCGCTGCGATCATCTCGGCGGTGTCGCCCGTGAACGGGGTTGCGGTGCCGGTGAGCAGCGAGACGTAACCCTGCCGGGCCACGTCGAAGTTGTGGCCGAATTCGCACAGCACGGCGGAACCGTCGAGTTCCATCGCGCTGTCGCAGTGCGGGCAGGCGAGGAGGTCGATCACGGTATCGAGCACGGGAACTCCTCACCCGCTCCCGGTGCGGACAGCTCCGGGCCCCGCGCGCCGAGGAGCGCGGGGCCCGGGTTGCCCGAGGGGCCGATCAGCTGGTGACACTCTTGAGTTCGTCGCCGAGTGCCGCAGCCTCTTCCGGCGTGAGCTCGACGACCAGACGTCCGCCGCCCTCGAGTGGAACCCTCATGACGATTCCTCGTCCCTCTTTGGTTGCTTCGAGGGGACCGTCCCCGGTCCGGGGCTTCATGGCCGCCATCCTCTGCTCCCTCCAAATCTGCACCCGACCGCCGGGCGCGTGGGTTACCGTGTGGTTGCACCACCGATATCGGTGGTGCGCGCCATCCCATTCTTCCCTATTGCGGATTGCGTCGGGTAGCTGACTCCGCAGTAAGGCCCGGTCGCGCCCCGTCGAGGGCTTTCGCAACCCAGCACTCGGCGAGATGATCGTCGACCATTCCGGTGGCTTGCATGAGCGCATATGCAGTGGTGGGGCCCACAAAACGTAGTCCGAGGCGCTTCAGCTCTCGAGCCATCGCCGTCGACTCCTCCGTCACCGCCGGAACGAATTCGAGACTTTTCGGACGTCGCGCGCGCCGCGCGGGTGCGAACGACCACAGCAGGGTGTCGAGGTCGGTGGGCAGCTCCAGAATCGCCTGCGCGTTCGCGATCGTGGCTTCGATCTTGCGGCGGTTCCGGATGATGCCCGCATCTCCGAGCAACCGCTGCACGTCCGCCTCCGTGAAGCGCGCGACAGCGTCGACGTCGAAGCCCGCGAAGGCCTCGCGGAACGCCGGGCGCTTGCGCAGGATCGTCAGCCAGGACAGGCCCGACTGGAACGCCTCGAGCGCGATCCGTTCGAAGAGTGCGTCGCGGCCGTGCAGCTCGCGTCCCCACTCCGTGTCGTGATAGTCGCGGTAGATCGTGGTTCCCGGACGGTCCACCGCCCACGGGCACCGCACGAGTCCGTCGTCGGTCACGGCGCCTCCGGGCCCTCGACAGGAGACTTCTCGGCGGCGGGAGGATCGACGATGCGGACTTCCTCCGTGGCCGCCTCCGCGTCGGGCTCGCTCGCTCCGGTGCCCACGGCGTCGTCGTCGGGAGCGGCAACCGGACCGGGGAGCGTGGCCCGGTCGGGATCGTCGCCGGTCCGCGCGAGTTCGGCGCGCAGTTCGTCGATCTCCCGGGCCAGCCGGTCGAGTGCCCAGTCGACCTCGCTCATCTTGTAGCCCCGCCACGTCTGCTGGAAGCGGAGGTCGCGCACGTCGGTACCGGCGACGTCGGTGGCCGGAAGCACCGTTGCTGTCGTGCCGGGCGGGATCGGTGCCAGAACCTCGCTCCGGCCGAACACCGACGACGCGATGAGGAACAGCACGGCGCCGACGACCACCATGACGACCACGTACAGAAGAACCGTCACCATGCACCGATCTTGGCACGGCCCGCCGACGTCATCGACGTCGACGGGCCGGGACGGAAGATCAGCGGGTGAGAGTGCTCATCGGCGGGCGGTCCTCGAGGTTCACCTCGGTGTCGAACGACACGAACGACTCGCCCTCCACCAGGAACTGGGTCAACGGTGCCCCCGAATCGGGGATCCCGCACCGGCCGAGCATCGTGCCGACGATCTGGCGGCTCATCGCCCCCAGTTCGGACAGCGGACGGTTGCGGTGTTTCCGCACGCCGAGGTTGACCTGCGCGATCGCGTTCAGGCCGAGGCGGTCGTAGGTGTCGAGCAGCAGCCCGATCTCGACGCCGTAGCCCGGCGCGAACGGCACCGCTTCGAGGAGTTCCCGGGTGCCGGCGTATTCACCGCCGAGCGGTTGGAGCACACAGGTCAGCTCGGGTCGCAGGGCCGCGAGGAGCGGCCGGGCCACCAGTTCGGTGACGCGTCCTCCGCCGTTCGAGTCTTCTCCCCCGCGAACCCGGAGGGGACGACGGTAGTAGCCCTTCACGAGGTGGATGCCGTCGCCGAGCAGGAGCGGACCGAGCAGTTTCGGTACGAACGCCGGATCCGGATTGATGAGGTCCGAATCGACGAAGGCGATGATGTCACCGGACGTGCCGGCGAGCGATCGCCACAGCACTTCGCCCTTGCCCGGTGCCGGGGCCAGTCCGGGTACCGCTTCCTCGCGTGAGACCACGCGGGCTCCCGCGGCGCGCGCACGGGCGGCGGTCTCGTCGGTCGATCCGGAATCGAGCACCACGAGTTCGTCCACGAGCCCGCCGAGCAGCGGGTAGATGGTGTCGATCACGCCCGCGACGGTTTCCTGCTCGTCGAGCGCGGGCAGCACCACGGTCACGGTGCGGCCTGCCTTCGCCTGTTCGAGTTCGCCGACGGTCCAGGTCGGCTGGTCCCAGCTGTTCGCCTCGGTCCAGATGCGAGTCGGTGCGCTCATGCCAGCCCCCTCACTGTGCGGGCCGGCGGACGTGTGCCCGCGATCGCCGCCACCATATCGACCACCCGGCGGGTGGCCGCGACCTCGTGTACCCGGAACATTCTCGCTCCTGCTGCTGCGGCCAATGCTGTCGCTGCCAAGGTGCCCTCCAACCGGTCTTCGAGTTCGACACCAAGAGTCTCGCCTACGAAGTCCTTATTGCTCAGTGCCATAAGCACAGGCCACCCGCTGTTTACAAGAACTTCCACGCCACGCAACAGAGCGAGCCCGTGATAGGTGTTTTTCCCGAAATCGTGGGTGGGATCGATGAGGATCGAATCGGTTGCCACGCCCGCGCGGGCCGCGTTCTCGGCCGCGGTGACCACTTCCTCCGCCACCTGCCCGACGACGTCCCGGTAGCGGACCCGGTGCGGCCGGGTCCGCGGGATCGCGCCTCCCGTGTGCGAACACACGATGCCCACGCCGAGTTCGGCGGCGACCTCGACGAGTTGCGGGTCGGCTCCGGCCCACGTGTCGTTGACGAGGTCGGCTCCTTCGGCGACCGCGCGCCGCGCCACCTCGCTACGCCACGTGTCGACGCTGATGAGCACGTCCGGGTACCGCTCCCGGATCGCCGCGACGAAGGGAACGACGCGGCGGACTTCCTCTGCGGTGTCGACGACCTCCCCCGGCCCGGCCTTCACACCGCCGATATCGACGAGATCGGCACCCTCGGCGACGGCCCGGTCCACGGCGGCGAGCGCCGCGTCGTCGCTGAAGGTGGCTCCGCGGTCGTAGAAGGAGTCCGGGGTGCGGTTGACGATCGCCATGACGAGCGCCCGGTCGGTGGCGACCGGGCGCCCGCACAGGGTCGGCGGTACCGGCCCGGGAGGGGCCGGGAGGTCGTGGCCGGGCGTGACGGGCGGATGCTCGGAGGTGTCGATAGCGGAGCCGCTCATGCCTTCATCCTGACACGGGCGCAGATTCCGGCCGGTCGGCGTCCGCTCCGGCTCAGGGCTTCGGCAGGTCTCCCCGCGCCACGCCGTCGACGTATCCCTCGAAGATCGGCGCGAAGCCCTCGCTCTTGCTCGCGAGGACGTACAGGTCGTCCGACCCGATTTCGCTGTATCCCTGCTCGCGCAGATCCACCTTGCGGCTCTTGAACGTGGTCGTGTACTCGAGTTCCTCGACGACACGGACGAACAACGGCACCGCGTAGCCCGGCAGGCTGCTGTGCAGGGACTCTGACAGAGAGCCGCCGTCGAACTCGACGCCGTCCTTCAGCGTCACGGCCGCCATTCCGGCGCGTCCGTCCGTGCCGGGCACCTCGACGCCGTACACGACCACGCCGGAGATCGATTCGTGCGCGGAGATCGCGCCCTCGACCTGGGTGGTCGCGACGTTCTCCCCCTTCCACCGGAAGGTGTCGCCGAGCCGGTCGACGAACGCGACGTGCATGTATCCCTGGCTCCGGACGAGGTCGCCGGTGTCGAACCACACGTCACCGTCGTCGAACCCGTCACGGACGAGCTTGGATTCGGTGGCGTCGGGGTCGGTGTACCCGTCGAACGGGGAACGGTCGGTGATCTTCGCGAGCAGGAGCCCGACCTCGCCGCGCCCGACGCGAACGAGTCGTCCGTTCGCATCTCGCCGGGCCGTACCGGTTTCCGGGTCGTACTCGACGACCGCGTACGGCAGGGGGCACACACCGGCGGTACGCGGCTGGTTGAGTGCGTTGATGAAGGCGATGTTGCATTCGCTCGCACCGTAGAACTCCGCGACCCGGTCGATTCCGAAGCGCTCGGTGAATTCGTCCCAGATCTCGGCGCGGAGACCGTTGCCGACCATGAGCCGGATGTTGTGGTCACGATCGCCGGGGCGCTCGGGCTGACCGAGCAGATACCGGCAGAACTCACCGATGTAGATGAAGGCCGTCGCCTTGTTGCGCTCGGCGTCCTCCCAGAGCTTCGACGCCGAGAACTTCTTGCCCAGGGCGAAGGTCGCACCCGAGCCGAGCACCGACGACAGCGCGACCGTCAGGGCGTTGTTGTGGTAGAGCGGCAGGCAGCAGTAGAGAGTGTCGTTGCGGCGCAACCGCACACCGAGGCTGCCCAGCCCGGACATGGACTTGAGCCAGCGGAAGTGGGACATCCGGCTCGCCTTGGGCAAGCCGGTGGTTCCGGAAGTGAAGATGTAGTACGCGATCTCGGACGCCGAGAGCGTCTCCGTCACTGCCGGGTTCGCCGAGTCGGCATCCGCGGCGAGCGCGTCGAGTTCCGCGAGACGCATCACCGAACCGGCCTGTGGTTCGGAGTCGAGCGTCTCGAGGGCCTCCTCGCATTCCTCGTCGACCACCAGGACCCGGCTGTCGAGCAGCGACAGGCTGTGCTCGAGGACTTCGCCGCGCTGGTTGTTGTTGAGCATGCCGGCGGCGGCACCGAGTTTGACGGTGGCCAGCGCCAGGAGGAGTGCCTCGGGCTTGTTCTCCATGAGGATGGCCACGACGTCTCCGGTGCGGACCCCCTGTGCCGTCAGCACGGATGCGTAACGGTTCACCCGGGCGTTGGCCTCGCCGTAACTGAGGGTCTCGCCTTCGAACCGGAGGAACGGATGCTCGGGCCGGCGCGCGGCCAGTTTCTGGAAAACCGATCCGATCGTCTGCCGCGCTGTGGGCTTCCGGGTCATTCCGGCCGCGCCGCGCAACATGCTCGGCAGGTCGGGCAGCATCCCGGGCAACTTGGCAACGAGACCGGGGAGGGAGATGGCCGATTCGCTCTCGGCGGGGGCGGCGGTATTCACTGGGTGATCCTCACTGCGACGTCGGGTCGGTCGGACGAACGGCGACAACGCCTTCCGAACTTACCGGAGAGTAGGGACCGGATGGGAGAATCGGTCCTCGGCTCTCCCGGCTCGCCCCGCGCACCGATCCAGAGCGTCCTCGAGATCGGCGGTGACATACAGCCCGTCGAGCGCACGTCGCGCCACGAAGCCCGTGTCCACCATCGACTCGAGCCACGTGAGCAACCCGTCGAAATGCCCGAACGGGTCGAGCATGACGACCGGTTTCTCGTGCATACCCAGATATCCGGCGGTCCATGTCTCGAAGAGTTCCTCGAGCGTGCCGATGCCACCGGGCAGCGTCACGAACGCATCCGCGCGATCCTCCATGATGCGTTTACGTTCCCGCATCGTCTCGGTGACGATCAGTTCGTCCGCGTCGACGTCTGCCACCTCGCGATGAACCAGCGCCTTGGGAATGACCCCGACCGTGTGGGCGTGCGCGTCGCGCGCGGCCTCTGCCACCGCCCCCATCATCGAGACGTTGCCGCCGCCGGAAACCAGTTGCCACCCTCGTCGCCCGATCTCCGTCCCCAAAGCCGACGCCAACTCCAGGTACTTGCGGTCGACCGGCCCCGACGCGCAGTACACACATACCGAGATCGGTTGCGCGCCGCTCACCACGAGGTCTCCTCTCCGTACAAGACTTCCTCCTCGTTGCCGCGGTGCGCCTCGCAAATGATCCGCACGGCCTCCTCGACGCTGTCGGTCACCGAGAGCAGGTCGATGTCCGAGTCGGAGATCTTCCCCTCCCGGGCCATCGTCGTACGCATCCACTCGACCAGCCCCGACCAGTACTCGGAGCCGAACAACACGATCGGGAAGCGGGTGATCTTGCCGGTCTGGACGAGTGTGACGGCTTCGAACAACTCGTCCATCGTGCCGAAGCCACCGGGCAGGCACACGAACGCCTGCGCGTACTTGACGAACATCGTCTTGCGCGCGAAGAAGTACCGGAAGTTCAGGCCGAGGTCGACCCATTCGTTGAGTCGCTGCTCGAACGGAAGCTCGATGCCGAGACCGATCGACAAGCCTCCGGCTTCGCACGCGCCCCGGTTCGCCGCCTCCATCGCCCCGGGGCCGCCGCCGGTGATCACGGCGTATCCCGCCTCGACCAGTGCCGCGCCGAGCTGCCGGCCGATCTCGTAATCGGGATGGTCGACGCCTGTGCGCGCCGAACCGAATACCGCTACCGCTCTCGGAACCTCCGCGAGCGCGCCGAAGCCTTCGATGAACTCGCTCTGGATGCGCAGCACACGCCACGGATCGGTGTGGACCCAGTCGGACGGTCCGCGACGGTCCAGCAAGCGCTGGTCGCGGGTCGTGGTGTCGCGGGCACGATCGCCGCGGAGCTGGACAGGTCCCCGCTGGACGACGTCGTCGCGGGAGGCGGGCCGATCCTCGGAGGAGGAAGAGGTATCTCCGGACATGACAGCAACGCTATCGCGTCAGGTAGCTGCGGAGAACGGCGGTGACATCGGTGATGCGCTGCACCTCGACGTGCTCGTCACGCTTGTGGGCGAGGTTGGGGTCGCCCGGACCGTAGTTCACCGCCGGAATTCCGAGCGCCGCGAAGCGCGACACGTCCGTCCACCCATACTTCGCACGGAACCGGCCACCGGCAGCGTCGACGAGAGCCGCGGCAGCCGGATGGGACAGCCCCGGAAGCGCGCCCGGCGACATGTCGGTCGTCTCCATCGTGATCGGCAGGCCGGCGAAGACCTCGTGGACGTGCGCGAGAGCGTCGTCGGGACTCCGGTCCGGCGCGAACCGGAAGTTCACGTCGAGTTCCGCCGCGTCGGGGACGACGTTGCCCGCGACCCCGCCGCCGATCCGTACAGCCGACAATCCTTCGCGGTACACGCACCCGTCGATGTCGACCGAGCGTGCCTCGTAACGCGACAGCCGGTCGAGCACCGGCGCCAGCTTGTGGATCGCGTTGTCTCCCAGCCACGACCGCGCCGAGTGCGCCCGGACACCGTCGGTCGTGATCCGGACCCGCAAGGTGCCCTGGCAGCCGGCTTCGATCTCGCCGCCCGTGGGTTCGCCGAGAATCGCCACGTCCGCGTCCAGCCAGTCGCGCAGTTCGCGCTCGATCCTACCGAGACCGTTGTACTTCGCCGCGATCTCCTCGCAGTCGTACATCACGAGCGTCAGGTCATGCGCAGGGTCGGTGATCGTCGCCGCAAGGTGCAGGAAGACGGCATCCCCGGCTTTCATGTCCGACGTGCCGCAGCCCCACAGCACGTCGCCGTCGAGGCGGGAAGGCACGTTGTCGGCGATCGGGACGGTGTCGAGGTGCCCGGCCAGCATCACGCGGCTTCCCAGTCCCCGGTCGGTACGGGCCAGCACGCAGTTGCCGCTGCGCACGACCTCGAATCCGTCCGTCTGCTCACGGAGCGCCTTCTCCACCGCGTCGGCGATGAGCGTCTCGTCCTGGGAGACGCTCGGGATATCGACGAGGGCGGCGGTCAGCCGGATGGGGTCGGCATGCAGGTCCAGGTGCGGTACGGCCATACGTGAACGATACGGAGGGCGGTAACCGAAGCTGGGGCCGAGTGCGTTTTTCCCCAGGGCCTCACGGGCGCGATTCGGGCCTCAAGTACGCTTCTTCACCGTGAGTGCACAGGGAGCATCAGCAGTAGGCATCGCAAACATCGCGGCCGACGGGACCGTTCTCGACACCTGGTACCCCGCCCCCACGCTGGGCGAATACACCGAAACCGGAACGACCCGCCTCGAG
The DNA here is from genome assembly GCF_055664235.1 of Rhodococcus sp. NPDC019050. Taxonomy (NCBI): domain Bacteria; kingdom Bacillati; phylum Actinomycetota; class Actinomycetes; order Mycobacteriales; family Nocardiaceae; genus Rhodococcus; species Rhodococcus sp. NPDC019050. Next base: position 105,564 of record NZ_JBVOON010000001.1, read on the forward strand.
GGCACCGACATTCCGTCGGACCTGGCTCTGGTCGCCGGCGCCGACGAAGCCCGGGATGTGAATCAGGTCGTGGTACGCACCACGATCGCCGACCTGTCCGCGGCTCCGGTCGACACCCACGACGTCTATCTGCGTCTGCACCTGCTCTCCCACCGCCTGGTGAAGCCGCACGGCCAGAGCCTCGACGGCATCTTCGGGTTGCTCGCCAACGTCGTGTGGACCAACTACGGCCCGTGCGCGGTGGAGAACTTCGAGACCGTGCGGTCGCGTCTGCGCATCCGCGGACCGGTCACCGTCTACGGCGTCGACAAGTTCCCGCGCATGGTCGACTACGTCGTGCCGTCGGGTGTCCGCATCGCCGACGCCGACCGCGTGCGCCTCGGCGCTCACCTCGCATCCGGCACCACCGTGATGCACGAAGGCTTCGTGAACTTCAACGCCGGCACCCTCGGCAACTCGATGGTCGAAGGCCGCATCTCCGCGGGAGTCGTCGTCGACGACGGCTCCGACGTCGGTGGCGGCGCCTCGATCATGGGCACCCTCTCCGGTGGCGGCAAGGAAGTCATCTCCGTCGGCAAGCGCTGCCTGCTCGGCGCCAACGCCGGTGTCGGCATCTCGCTCGGCGACGACTGCATCGTCGAAGCCGGCCTGTACGTCACCGCGGGCACCAAGGTCACCGGCCCCGACGGCACCGTCGTCAAGGCCAAGGAACTCAGCGGAGCGTCGAACCTGCTGCTCCGCCGCAACTCGGTGAGCGGCGCCGTCGAGGTCGTGCCCAGCAAGGGCACCGGCGTCGAACTGAATGCCGCTCTGCACGCAAACGACTGAGGAAGATCGTGAGTCAAGCCCCACAGACGGACACTCCCGAGGATCTCGGGAGCGGGCTCAAAGTCCGGCATCTGACGATGATGGGGCTCGGCTCGGCTATCGGTGCCGGACTGTTCCTCGGGTCCGGCGTCGGCATCCAGGCGGCAGGCCCGGCCGTACTCATCTCCTACATCCTCGCCGGCATCATGGTCATCTTCGTGATGCGGATGCTCGGCGAGATGGGCGCTGCGCTGCCCATCAGCGGATCGTTCTCCCACTACGCCCGCATCGGCATCGGACGCTGGGCCGGCTTCTCCATGGGCTGGCTCTACTGGTTCATGTTGATCATGGTGCTCGGCGTCGAGATCACCGGTGCGTCGGCCATCGTGCAGTCGTGGCTGCCGGGGGTCCCACAATGGGTGGTCGCGCTGGTCTTCGTGACCTTCTTCGCGGTCGTCAACCTCGCGCAGGTAGCCAATTTCGGTGAGTTCGAGTTCTGGTTCGCGGCCCTGAAGGTCGCGGTCATCATCGGATTCCTGATCATCGGCGTCCTGCTGGTCTTCGGGCTGCTCCCGGGCACCGAACCGGTGGGGACCACGCACCTGCTCGGCGACGGGGACGGGTTCGCTCCCAACGGAATGGCAGGTATCGCCGCCGGTCTGCTCGCTGTCGCTTTCGCATTCGGCGGCATCGAGATCGTGACCATCGCCGCGGCCGAATCCAAGGACCCCGAACGGTCCATCGCGGTGGCGGTGCGCACGGTGGTCTGGCGCATCACGCTGTTCTACCTCGGCGCGATCTCGATCATGGTGCTGGTGTTGCCGTGGACCACCACGAGCGGCGAAACCTCGCCGTTCATCGCGGTGCTGGACGTGGCCGGACTCCCCTACGCCTCCGGGTTCATGGAACTCGTCGTGGTGATCGCCCTGCTGTCGGCCTTCAACGCCAACGTGTACGGAACCTCGCGGATGGCGTTCTCGCTCGCCCGAGGCGGCGACGGGCCGGCGATCCTCGGCAAGCTCACGCACCGCGGCGTGCCCCGCAACGCGGTACTGCTGTCGGTGTTCTTCGGCTTCGTCAGCGTGCTGCTCAACTGGCTGCTCCCCGACACCATTCTGGGAATCCTGCTCAATGCAGTCGGGTCGGCGCTGCTCGCCATCTGGATCTTCATCGTCGTCGCGCACCTGCGGTTGCGTCGCCGGTTCGAGGAAGAGGGAACGCTGCGCCTGCGCATGTGGTTCTTCCCCTACCTGAGCTGGTTCACGCTCGCGATGCTGATCGGGTTCATCGCCCTGATGCTCTCCGACAGCGGCGCGCGCGCCCAGCTCGCATCGACGTTCGTGTTGTTCCTGTTCATCACCGCGCTCGGATTCCTGTGGCATCGCCGACGGGACGCGAGGATCAACGACGACTCCGGTCTGCCAGAGCACTGACGAGAATCTGGGCCAGTTCGCTGGGGTCTCCCGCGAGGTAGCTCGAGCCCCCGGTTGCCGTCGCGATCTCTGCGAGAACGTCTCCGTCGGCGGTGTCCGTCACTCCGACGGTCAGCACTGGTACGGGCCGGGCGGGGTCGCGGAGTCGGCCGAGAGCGGCGAGAAGTTCGTCCTTCCCGATCCCGCCCGGATCATCGTTCCCTCCGTCCGTCACCACGATCACGCTGTTGACGGCCCTCGGGTCGTAGCCGGCCTGCGCCGTACGGAAGGCCTCGAGCACGGTGTCGTAGAGCGCCGTACCGGTGCCGGTGGAGTCGGGAACCCACTCGTCGAGCGAGGTCACGATCTCGCGCTGGGTCGCGCTTCCGATCGTCGTGTCGAAGCGGCGAACGGGCGCGATCTCCACGTAGTCGCGTCCCGGGACGCCGATGTCGCTGGCGAACATCCACAGTCCGGCAGACACGCTGTCCGGGAACACGTCGTCGGCGGCCTGCGCGGCCTGCGCCACGAGTTCGAGCGGGGTGGTGCCGTCCACCGGCCGCCGCATCGACTCGGACACGTCCACCACGATCAGGGTGCGCACCGGCAACGCGAGCAGGCTCCAGGTGCGCAGCGCCTCCTCCACGATGGAATCGTCGCGCAACTCGAGCACCGGGATCGTTCCGAGTCCACGAGCATCGGGCAGGGCGTGTCCGCCCCCGTCTCGGAAGCCTTCCCGGGCGAGGATCGCGCGCGCATCGCCCGAGTTCAGGGCATCGGCGAGGGAGGCTCCGGTCCGCGCCGCGCGCGCATTGCGGTCCGGATCGGGCGCGGTGACCACGACCGGGTAGTCGACCATCACGGTGCCGTTCGCCGGGATCCATACGTCGAGGTCCCTCTCCTCGGTTCGGCGGTACGACTGCACCTGTTGCTCGGTGGTCACGGAGACGCCGTCGCCCACGGTCGCGTCGAGCGCCGCATGCCCGGTCGGGGACTCGGTCTTGCGCGCACCCTCGCGTTGGGCAAGGACCGCGAGCACCGAGCGCACGGTTCCGACGGCGACGGTGTCGTCGGCGGTTTCCGCAAGTGCGGCCCTGATCGCCGCCGCGGCCGTACCCGTGCGGAGCGGATTGCCCAGGTTCAGACCGGAGACCGCGAGAGCGGACCGCCAGTTGGGTGCGACGGGTACGGCATCCGGGGCACCGGCGAGCACGAGGGGCGAGGTCGCGACCGGAAACGACAGCGTTCGCACCGACCCGGCCGCATCGTCCTGGGCACGTCGTGCCCACCATCCGCCCTCGGGAATCCACAGATCGGGAGCGCCGGCACCGGTTCCCAGTCGCGACGCAACCTCACCCGGTTCCTCCGCGGTGATCTCGAAGGCCGCGCATCCGGTGTCGGCACGGGCGAGTGCCTCGGCGACAGCGGGCGCCAGGGCGGGCGCTACGGCGAGTGTGTACTCGTCGGTCGTGGAGCAACCCAGACCCCATTGCCCCGAGACGAACGCCAACGCCGCAACGGCGAGGGCGGTCACCACCACCCCCACCAGAACCGGTCGCGCACGATCGGATCGCTTCCGATGCGGCGTCGACGCGCCGGATTCGTCCGTCACGTGATCCCCTCTCGCCACGATCGTCCGTCCGCCCCGACCCATGTGAACTTGGCCACATGGTATCGGGTGGACTTCGGATGTGTAACGAGAAGGTGAGCGTCAGCTCGCTTCGGGATACAACCCTTCGAGCCTGCGGGCGATCAGAGCGGCCTGCAACTGCCGCAGGCCCGACGGGCGGGTGGGATCGAAGCCGGTGAGCTGCGCGACCCGCTTGAGGCGGTAGTCGACGGTGTTGGCGTGCACGTGCAGCGTGCGTGCCGTGAGCTGCCGGCTGAGATCGTGCGCGATGTGCGTCTCGAGGGTCTCGACGAGTTCTGCGGCGTCGTCGAGCGGTTCGAGCACCCGGGCGAGATGCTTACGCGCCGGGCCGGGCCGGGTGAGCTGATACTCGAGGGCGAGGTCCGCGATGCTGTAGGCCCCCGCCGGCCGGCCCAGGCGGCGCACCAGATCGAGGAGTTCGTGCGACTGCTTCGCGGCCGACGGGATCTCCGGCACCTCCGCGTGGACGAGCGCGACGGTCACCTCCACCCCCGCGACGGTGCCGATCCGCTCCCGGAACTCGTCGATGAGTGCGGTAGCCGACGAACCGGGCAGCAGGACGGTGCCGCCCTCCGGGCCGAGCAACGCAAGATGCTTGCCTTCGCACAGCGTTTCGAGTTCGATCTCGACGCGCCGCAGGGTGCGGCGCGCCACCACTTCCGGCCGGACGTGGGGATTGCGCTCGTCGGGATGCCGAGCGAGCGAGACCGCGAGAACCGTGTAGCCGTCGGCGAGTTCGAGACCCGAGCGTTGCGCCACCGATGCCGCGTCCTGCCCGCTGAGCAGCGCGGTCACCAATTCCTGAGCCGCGACATCGCGTTCACGACGAATGGCGTCGAGTTCCGCGACGAACCCGGTGGTCGCGGCTACCGTCACCTTCTCGAGCAGGGCCATCCACAGCCGGGACGCGTCGGCGACCGAGGCGACGTCACCCTCGCGTGCTTTCTCGGTGACGAGTTCCCAGCCCAGGCGGATGCCCTCGTGGTAGATGCGCAGCATGTATTCGAGACGGAATCCGGCGCGTGCCCACTGCGCGGCGCTGCTGCGCAGGTCGGCAAGATCCGAGTCCGACGGCAACTCTCCGGCGTCGAGCAGATGGATCGCGATACGAAGACAGCGGACGGTCACCTCGGTGACGTCGCCTCGCAGCGACTCGCCAGGGCGCAGCGAACACGGCGCGACATTGTCCGCGAAGTGCGCCACGAGCTTGCGCGCGACAGCGGGCAGATCTCGCAGCGGTACCGACGCAGGTTTCCCGTCGACCACGAATCGGGGAACCTCGCTTTGACGACCGCCACCCCGGCCGTGCTCCGCTACACGGATCTGATCCGTTACAGACATCCCTCGAACCCCCATCGAAGTAACAAACCTATATACCGTGCAGTAGAGAATCCGCCTCGCACCACGGCATGCGCAACCCCTGGGACGTCTTTTATCTAGTCCGGGGTGACACGAAGACCTGCACGAAGCGTTGTCACCGGCCACCGTCCCCGAGTTGCCGCTTCTGCACCTTTCCCATCGCGTTGCGGGGCAGTGTGTTCACCACGCGAACCTCACGGGGTCGCTTGTGAACCGAAAGTTGTTCTGCAACATAGCTTATCAACTCATCTTCGTCCACCTTCGGCCCCGAGGCCGCAGGGACGACGAAGGCCGCGATGCGATGTCCCAGGTCGGGATCGGGCAGTCCCACCACCGCCACCTCCCCCACCGAGGGATGGCCGAGGAGCACCGTCTCGATTTCTCCCGCGCCCACCCGGAAACCGCCGGATTTGATCAGATCCGTCGATTCGCGGCCCACGATCCGGTGGAAACCGTCCTCGTCGATCACCGCGACGTCACCTGTGACGAACCATCCGTCGTCCGTCCACGACGCGGCGGTCGCGTCCGGCCGATTCAGGTAACCGTCGAAGAGCATCGGCCCCCGCACCTGGAGGACCCCGATGCTTTCACCGTCGTGGGGGACGTCGGCGCCGTGCTCGTCGCGAAGGCGGGTCTGCACTCCCGCGACCGGTGTCCCTACCCAGCCGGGGCGCCGTTCGCCGTCCACCCGGGTACTCAGCGTCAGCATCGTCTCGCTCATCCCGTACCGCTCGATCGGGGTCAGGCCCGTCAGCTCCCGCAGCTTCTCGAACACCGGTACGGGCAGCGGTGCGCTCCCGGAGACGAGCAACCGGGCACCGCTCAGCGCGCGGGCGGACTCCTCGTCCTCCGCGATGCGCGACCACACGGTGGGAACACCGAAGTAGAGGGTGCCCTGCGCCTGCGCATACGCCTGCGGGGTCGGGCTGCCCGTGTGGACGAGCCGGCTTCCCACCCGGAGCGGGCCGAGCAACCCCAGGACGAGACCGTGGACGTGGAACAACGGCAGACCGTGGACGAGGGTGTCGCGCTCAGTCCAGTCCCAAGCCTCGGCGAGCGCGTCGATCCCGGCCGCGATCGCCCTGCGACTGAGCAGCACGCCCTTCGGCGCCCCCGTGGTCCCGGACGCGTAGAGCACGAACGCAATGCGGGCGGGAGACGGCTCGGGCACATGATGCCAGTCGCGGGCGTGGAGCCGTACCGGCAGCACGGGCAGTTGCGGCACCTCCGGATGGTCGACGTCCGGGGCAGCCCCGACCCACGCCTGGGCACCCGAATCGGTCAGGATGTGCGCGAGTTCCGCGGGACCCGGATCCGGCGGCACCGGCACCACCGTCACACCGGCGAGCAGGCAACCGACGACCGCGACGACGGTTGTCGCCGTGGGGGTGGCGAGGACCGCGACCCGCTCGGCCCGCGCGACCCTCGCGGCCAGTGCCGTTGCGGCACCGAGCACGTCGCTCCGGGAGAGGGTGTGGCCGTCGATACGCACGGCATCGGGCAGATCGTCGCCGCGAGCGACGGCCAGTGGATTCAGCGAACGGAGAAGTGCAGACACAGGCGACAGGATTGCACACCCCGCGGCGGCTCCCCCACGCTCGTCATGAAGTGACGCCGCCGAGCGATCCGGACCGCGGCATCGACGGGCGGGGCGGCGGCAGCACGGTGCCGAGGACCGCGCCGAGCAGCATTCCGATCAATACGGCCACACCGTGTGCGTCGTCGAACGCCACCAGGACCACCCCGAGAAGGAAGGTCACCGACGAGGCGAGCAGCAACCGTCTGCGGGCACCCACCACCGGCCACAGGCCGGCGATCGACGCGGCGAGGGCGAGGGTTGCTCCGGAGGTCCCGGCACCGACCGACGGCGACACGAACGTCGTGAACAGCCCCCACAGGACCTGTCCGACGACGAAGAGCGCAACAGCCCGGTACCAGCCCCATATCCGCACGGCCGAGATGACGACCACCGCGAGCAGCACGAGATTCGCGACGGTCACCACGACGCCGCCGTCCTCGACGAGGCCGGCGGTCAGCACGCGCCACCACTGTCCCCCGTCGCGGGTGCGCACCGGTTCGCGCCGGAACAACTCGACCAGGGAGGGCACCAGCAGTCTCGTCACCGACGCGACCGCGACGACACCCCACAGCACCACAGCGGCCACCGGCGGCGGCCACCACCACGAGCGCGACGCTGCGCGTTCATCGCTGCGGGACGACCGGGGATCGGGCATCGCGACGAGGGCGGTGAGCGCTACGACGGCAGCGTAGAACGCCCACAGCCATGGATCATCGCCGGATGCACTCACGCGGCCAATCTACCGGCCCGGGCGTGGCCACACGGCCACGACGCCACCGGACCGGAGCGCTCAGCGCAGTCGCCGCGCTGCCGCTTCGATCGCATCGTCCGTCGCGGTGAGCGCGATCCGTACGTGCTGGACGCCGCCGGGGCCGTAGAACTCGCCGGGAGCCACCAGAATGCCCCGCTCGGCGAACCAGTCGACGGTCGCGCGGCACTCTTCACCGCGCGTCGCCCACAGATACAGTCCGGCCTCCGAGTGGTCCACGGTGAAGCCGGCGCCGCGCACAGCGGCCAGCAGGATCTCGCGGCGTGCCCGGTACTTCTCGCGCTGGACGTTCTCGTGCTCGTCGTCGTTCAATGCCACGGTCATGGCCGCCTGGATGGGCAGCGGCAGCATCATGCCCGCGTGCTTGCGCACCTCGAGCAGGTCGGCGACGAGGTCCGCGTCGCCGGTCACGAACCCGGCCCGATAGCTCGCCAGATTCGAGGTCTTCGACAGCGAATGCACCGCGAGCAGGTTCGTGTGGTCACCGTCGCACACGCTCGGGTGCAGGATCGACAGGGCTTCACCCTCCCAGGTGAGGCCGAGGTAGCACTCGTCGGAGACGACGATCGCGTCACGGCTGCGCGCCCAGTCGACGACCTTGCGCAGGTGGTCGAGGCCGAGCACCTTGCCGGTGGGGTTCGACGGGGAGTTGACGAACACCAGCGCCGCGCCCTCGGGCCCGAGACGGTTGAGTCCGTCGGCGCGGATGAGCCGCACCCCGGCGAGCAACCCGCTCACCTCGTACGTCGGGTACGCCAGTTCGGGGATGACCACCAGGTCGTCGGCACCGAGCCCGAGCAGCGTGGGTAGCCACGCGATCATTTCCTTGGTGCCGATGGCCGGCAGCACCGCCGCGGGGTCGAGCCCCGTGATGCCGTAGCGGCGGGCGAGCGCGCCCACAGCCGCGACACGCAGTTCCTCGGTCCCGTGGGTGATGGGATATCCCGGTTCCGCGGCGACCGATGCGAGTGCGTCACGGATGACGGGAGCGACCGGGTCCACGGGCGTACCCACGGACAGGTTCACGATCCCGTCGGGGTGCGCAGCGGCCTTGGCCTTCGCCTCGGACAGCGAATCCCACGGGAAGTCGGGGAGGTTTCCGGCTACCGATCGGCGCGTGCGTGCTTTCACAGGAGCACCGCCCGTTCGTACATCGAGCGACACCTACTCCTCGCCCATGTGAGGGAGGTTCTTGATGAACGGCGGGTCGTAGGCGACCTTGCCGAGCTTCGCGGCTCCACCGGGCGATCCGAGGTCGTCGAAGAAGTCGACGTTGGCCTTCACGTAGTCGGACCACTCGTCGGGAACATCGTCCTCGTAGAAGATGGCCTCGACGGGACAGACCGGCTCGCAGGCTCCACAGTCCACACACTCGTCGGGGTGGATGTACAACATGCGTCCACCCTCGTAGATGCAGTCGACGGGGCATTCCTCGATACATGCCTTGTCCAACACATCCACACACGGTTCCGCAATCGTGTACGTCACTGCTGTTTCCCTGCCTCTCTGTCTGCCCGCCGACCCGCTGCCCCGGCGCTCTGCCGGTCTGCGCGAGCCATCGTTCGTGGCCCACTCACCACTCGGTCCAGTATCCCCCGTTGTCCGGGCACTCCTCTGCATTAGGGTGCCCTGACCCCGGGGCCGGCAACCGTCGCGTCGGACGCCGACAGGTTACCGAACGGTCGCGTCCGCCTCGCGGGGTGCATATGCGGTGGTGCGCTGGCGTGCGGGCCGTCCGATGCCCTCTGCGATCGCGACGAGTTCTGCGACGGTCTTCTCGGAGCCGTGCTGGGACCCCGCCATCCGGGAGATCGTTTCCTCCATCAGCGTGCCACCCAGATCGTTGGCTCCGCCTTCGAGCATCGCCCGCGTTCCGGCGACACCCAGCTTGACCCAGCTGGTCTGGATGTTGTCGATGCGCCCGTGCAGCATGACGCGGGCCAAGGCGTGCGCGGCCCGGTTGTCGCGCATCGTCGGGCCCGGACGCGACGCGCCGGCCAGGTACAGCGGCGACGACTGGTGGACGAACGGCAGCAACACGAACTCGGTGAATCCGCCGGTGCGGTCCTGGATGCCGCGCAGCACGTTCAGGTGTCCCACCCAGTGGTGTGGCTGGTCGACGTGCCCGTACATCATCGTCGAACTCGAACGCAGGCCGACCTCGTGCGCGGTGGTGACCACCTCCACCCACTCGGCGGAGGGCAGTTTGCCCTTCGTCAGCACCCAGCGCACCTCGTCGTCGAGGATCTCCGCGGCCGTGCCGGGGATGGTGTCGAGTCCGGCTTCACGCAGGTCGATCAGCCAGTCGCGGATCGAGATCCCGCTGCGTGCCACGCCGTTGACGATCTCCATCGGCGAGAACGCATGCACGTGCATGGACGGCACACGTGCCTTGACCGCCCGTACCAGGTCGGCGTATCCGGTCACCGGCAACTCGGGGTCGATGCCGCCCTGCATGCAGACCTCGGTGGCACCGGCCACGTGCGCCTCCCAGGCGCGGTCCGCCACCTCCTGTGCCGAGAGCGTGAACGCGTCCGCGTCGCCCTTGCGTTGCGCGAACGCGCAGAACCGGCAACCGGTGTAACAGATGTTGGTGAAGTTGATGTTGCGGTTGATCACGTAGGTGACGTCGTCGCCGACGGTGTCGCGGCGCAGTTGGTCGGCCAGCGCGACGAGCGCCTCGAGACCGGGTCCGTCCGCGTTTGCGAGCGCGATGTACTCGTCGTCCGAGCATCCCGCGGGATCGCGCTCGGCCGAGCGCAACGCGGCCAGCACGTCGCTGTCGAGACGGACGGGCGCCGATTCGCCGAGGGCGAGCACCTGTTCGCGCACCGTTTCCCAGTCGCCGAATGCGCTGCCGAGGTCGGAGCGGTACTCGGTGTTGCGTCCGCTCACGTCGATCTCGGAGTTGAGGTCGACCCGGCCGGACGACTCCCAGTCGATGTCGGGTTCCTGCCACGGCAGCCCGGTCGGGTGCACGTCCCGGGCCAGTCCGGTCTCCGGGTCCGCGAGTGCGCGCACATGGGTGGTGATGCGGGGGTCGATCCACGGCTGCCCGGCCAGCACGTACTGCGGTTGGGCCGCGATGCGCTCGGTGAGGGTGAATCCGGCGTCGTCGCTGACCTCCGCGAGCGTGTCGAGGTTCGGCCACGGCCGTTCGGGGTTGACGTGGTCCGGTGTCAGTGGCGAGACGCCGCCCCAGTCGTCTACGCCGGCACCGAGAAGGGCGCGGCACTCGTCGAGCGAGACCAGGTTGGGTGGCGCCTGGATGCGCATGCCGGGGCCGAGGACCAGGCGTGAGACTGCGACGGCCGCGAGGAACTCGTCCAGATCGGCATCGTCGACATCGCGCATCGCGGTGTCGTCCTTCGCCCGGAAGTTCTGGACGATCACTTCCTGGATATGCCCGAAGGCCTTGTGCGACTTGCGAATTGCGTGGATGGAATCGGCGCGCTCGGCAACGGTCTCGCCGATACCCACGAGGATCCCGGTGGTGAAGGGCACCGACAACCGGCCCGCGTCGGTGAGTACCCGCAGCCGCACCGCAGGGTCCTTGTCGGGGCTGCCGTAGTGGCACTCCCCCTTCTCGGTGAACAGTCGCTCCGAGGTGGTTTCGAGCATCATGCCCATCGACGGTGCGACCGGCTTGAGGCGGGACATCTCGGCCCAGCTCATCACGCCCGGGTTGAGGTGCGGCAGCAGGCCGGTTTCCTCGAGCACCCGGATCGACATCGCCCGCACGTAGTCGAGCGTGGAGTCGTAGCCCCGCTCTTCGAGCCACTGGGCCGCCTCGGGCCAGCGCTCCTCCGGACGGTCTCCGAGTGTGAACAGCGCTTCTTTGCAACCCAGTTCGGCACCCTGACGCGCGATCTCGAGGATCTCGTCGGGTTCGAGGTACATGCCCCGGCCTTCGGCCCGGAGCTTGCCCGGCACCGTCACGAAAGTGCAGTAGTGGCACCGGTCCCGGCACAGTCGCGTGATCGGAACGAAAACCTTGCGCGAATAGGTGACGGTGCCGGGCCGCCCGGCGGCGAGCAGACCCGCGTCGCGGACCCGGGCCGCGGAGGCACACAGATCCTCGAGGTCGGATCCGCGCGCCTGCAGCAGGACTGCGGACTCGTCGACGTTGAGGGTGACGCCGTCGCGCGCGCGGCGCAACGCCCGACGCATCGCGGAAGGCGCCGGCGGCGGTACTGCCCCGGGACGCACGGACGGCGTCGGGAGCATCGCGGACTGCGCGGTGTCGTCTGCGGAATCGGTCATCGGCCGATCATCCGCCTCACCGGGGCGGCATGCCACCTCGGGGTCTATTCGCGCGGGTAGTCGTCGTCGGCCGGCACTTCACGCTGCTGTTCGTACGTGTCGACCGGATCCGCTTCGAGGGGCACATCGGACGGCGGAACGTCCTCGGGTTCTTCACCCACAGGAATGGCCTGGTCGATGCGATCGGCCTCGGAGTCGTCACCCTGCTGGATGTCGAAGTCGAGTGCGTCCGACGATTCGGTCATGGCCATCCTCCTTGTGCGGTTCCTACCCGACGGGTCGGGCTCGTTCCGGCATCAGCCTAGCCTGGATGCCGACACCGGTGTCGGGCCACCACTGGGCCCGGCGAGCATGGGAGGTTGATGGTGGACAGCGACGCCGACACGGGTTCGGCGCCTCCGGCGCAACGGGCGCCGTTTCCGGCCGAAGCCCCGACGCCGCAGGTGAGGATGGCCGATCCCGCCTGGCGTCCGAGCGAGAAGGCACGGGCGCTGTGGGCGATCAACGCAGCGCTCCTGTGGGTGCCGGTCGTCGTCGCGCAGGTGGTATGGGCGGTCGTCGATCCTCGTCTCACGCTCTGGCATGTCGCCGCCGCCGTGGTGACCGTGGTCCTCGCGGCGCTGCACATCACCGTGGTGCCGCAGTGGCGCTACCGAGTCCACCGCTGGGAGATCAGCGACACGGCCGTCTACACGCGGTCCGGATGGTTCACCCAGGAACGCCGCATCGCACCGATCTCACGCATCCAGACCGTCGACACCGAACGGGGCCCGATCGACCGCTGGCTCGGACTGGCCACCGTCACCGTCACCACGGCGTCGTCCGCGGGCGCGGTCGAGATCAGCGCGCTCGACGCCGCCGTCGCGGACGAGACGGTCGCGCGACTGACCGAGATCGCGGGCCGCGACGGAGCCGACGCGACATGAACCCCGACCCGGACCCCCGTCTCGGTCCCGCCGACGGCACCACTGCCCTGTCCACCGGCGACGACCCGGACGCATCGGCGCCGTGGTCCCGGCTCGACCCCCGGATGTTGCTCGTCCATCCCGTCGAAGAAGTGCTGCGCCTCCTCCCCGTGCTGATCGGCACCGTCGTGCTCGGGAGTAGCAGCGGCAACCCGTACTGGGGGCTCGCGGCCACCGCGGTGCTGGTGGCGGTCGGCGTGTCCCGGTGGTTCACGACGACGTACCGGGTCGGCCCCGTGCACGTCGAGTTGCGGCGCGGTCTGCTCCAGCGCCAGGAACTGTCCATCCCGCGCAGCCGGATCCGGTCGGTCGACGTCGAACAGCGGGTGCTGCACCGACTGCTCGGCCTGGCCGTCGTGAAGATCGGGACCGGACAGTCCGCGGGGGCCGGGAACCGCAACCGGTTCGAACTCAACGGGCTCGCCGCAGACTCGGTGCCGTCGTTGCGAAGCGCGCTCCTGGCCGACCTGCCGACGCCGGGCACCGAACCCGGCACGACCGAACCCGGATCGGCGGAACCGGCCGCAGCCTCCTCTCCCGAGGTCGAGCTCGCCCGGTTCGACTCGCGCTGGGTGCGTTATGCCCCGTTCTCCACGACCGGCCTGATCGGCATCGCGGCCGTCGTGGGCGTTGCCTTCCAGTACGGACTCGGCGAACGCCTCGCCGAATCCGGGAGTTTCCGACGTGGCGTCGCGGCATTCGAAGCCGCCGGCGTCGTGGCCTCGATCGCGGTCCTGGCCCTGGTCGTTCTGCTGGTCGCGAGCATCGCCGCGTGTGCACGCTACGTACTGCTCTACGGAAACCTGCGGGTGACGGACGACGGACGGATGCTGCGCATCGGGCACGGCCTGGTCAAGGTTCGCCATTCGACGCTCGACCGCGGGCGCTTGCGCGGGGTGAATCTTCGCGAACCGCTCGCCCTCCGCCTCGCCGGCGGCGCACGCCTCGACGCGATCATGACCGGTGTTGCGGCAGAGGGCGGTGAATCGTCGCTCGTGTTGCCGTCCGCGCCGGAACGCGAGGTGCAGCGTGTCGCCGCCGACGTGCTCACCGATCCCCTGCCGGTGGAGGTGCCGCTGCGCGCCCACGGTCCCGCCGCGCGTCGCCGCCGGTACACGCGAGCTCTCGGACCGGTCATCGTGGTCGTCGCCGTGGTGATCGGCGCCTTCGCTGCGGCCGGTCGCGCGTTACCGCTTGCCGCGACCGTCGCGGTGGCCGCGGTGGCCGTCGTGGCGGGGTGTGCGCTGGCGTGGGACCGCTATCGCGGACTGGGGCACGCGGTCGTGCCCGGACGTCTGGTCACGCGCAACGGATCCGTCGACCGGCAACGCGTCAGTCTGGACGCCGATGGCATCATCGGCTGGACGGTACGACAATCCTTCTTCCAGCGCCGGGCGGGTCTCGCGACAGTTGTCGCCGCGACACCGGCGGGAGCCGGACACTACGAGGTGATCGATATTCCCCAGGATCAGGCGTGGTCGTTGATCGAGGCCGTCACTCCGGGTGCCGGTGACCCCTGGACACGGCGATGAAGGGACCGCTTCCCGGCCCGGACCCCGGCACCCTCGAAGAGATGGATGCCGAACTCGTGGAGTGCCGGGCCTGCCCGCGCCTGGTCGCCTGGCGGGAGCAGGTCGCGCGGGAGAAGCGGGCCGCGTACCGCGACGAGGAGTACTGGGGGCGCCCGGTCCCCGGGTTCGGCCCGGACGACGCGTCGCTGCTGATCGTGGGGCTCGCACCGGCGGCCCACGGGGGAAACCGCACCGGCCGCATGTTCACGGGCGACCGGTCCGGCGACGTGCTGTACGAGGCGATGTACGAGGCGGGGTTGGCCTCACAACCGGTCGCGACGCACCGGGGCGACGGACTCGAACTGTTCGGCACGCGGGTCACCGCACCCGTGCACTGCGCGCCGCCTGCGAACAAGCCGACGGTGGTCGAACGGGACACGTGCCGGCATTGGCTCGAACAGGAACTCGATCTGCTCTCACCGACGCTGCGAGCGGTGGTCGTGCTCGGTGGTTTCGGGTGGCAGTCGTTGCTGCCGGTCCTGTCCGCCGCGGGGTGGACCGTGCCCTCCCCGCGACCGAAGTTCGGGCACGGCGCCCATGTGGTCCTGCAACCCGCGACGCCGTCGCGCCGGCCGCTACACCTGTTCGGCTGCTATCACGTGAGTCAGCAGAACACCTTCACCGGCCGATTGACGCGAGAAATGGTGACCGCGGTGCTCAGGGACGCGGCTCGGGCGGCCGAACTGCCCGTGTGATCTCTTTGATGCGGACCGAGAACAGGTAGACCCCGGCGGGGGCGAGCGCCGCGACGGGCAGCAGCAACAGACGCCAATCGGCGACGACAACCTGGTCTCCGCCGGGACCGCCGGCCAGGCAGAGCAGGAACACCACGGCCCACGCCACGAGCGGAAGCGCCGCGCTGCCCAGCGAACCCGTCTCGGTGCGCGTCGCTGCTACCAGCAGAAGGTTCATCACCGCCGCGAGCACGATCACGATGGGAAACGGCACACCACCGATGTAGAGGCCGAGGTAGAACACGGACAGCACCGCGCAAAGGCCGCCGCTGACAACGAGCAGTGCGACCACACCTCGGCGCGGTTGGGATTCGGATACGGGACCACCGGACTGCCCGGTTGCGGGATCGACCGTCATGACACGATAGTGCGCCACCGACCGGCGGACCGCCCAACCGGGTCCTGTGCGATCACGGGACCGGTGGGTAGCCGAGCATCGTCAGCAGGGCGCTCTGCTGATCGGCGAAGTGGTAGAGCGCGTCGTAGTACTCGGTGCGGATCTGATCGGCGTACGGCCGTAGCGAGTCCACGAACGCGACGATCTGATTCTGTACGGACCAGTTGTACATCGGTGCCCCCAGTGGTGAGGCCGCCCCCGCGCGGCAGTCTCGACGGCCGAGTTATATGACCGAGGTCACACTAGCCGATGCCGGCGAACAGGTCATCCTCTCGACCGGAGTCGTCGACGCCCCCGAGTTCGCCGCGGACGAGCACGAAGTGCTCCTCGGCGAAAACCGGCTGGGCCACCATGTTGGACAGTGCGAACTGGTCGCCACCGGGAGCGAGGATCACCTGCGTCGCGTGGGCGGCGATCGCGCTGCGTTTGGCGTCGAGCACCGCCGACACGTCGACGGCGGTGGTCACCCGGTCGTCGGCCACACTCGGGAGTTCCCCCGGCTCGGGGCGACGCCAGCCCTCGGGCAGATGGTCGATGGCGGCGATTCCCGATTCCAGGGCCGAGCGCTCGGTGACCGTCCAGTACACCTTGGCCGGGGTCCAGGGCGCGCCCGCCTCGGGAAAGTCCTCGGTCCCGGAGACCTCGACGGCAGCGGTGACACGGTCGTGGACAGCAATGTGGTCGGGGTGTCCGTACCCGCCGCGCGGATCGTAGGTGACGACCACGTGCGGACGGGTCTCCCGGATCACCGCGACCAGCGCTTCCAGCGCCTCGTCCGGGTCGGCGTTCACCCATGCGCGTGGATTGTCGGCGGACGGCGTCCCGGCCATACCGGAGTCGCGCCAGTGCCCGGCGCCGCCGAGGAAACGGGGGCCGTCCACGCCCATCGCCGTGAGCGCGCGGGTCAGTTCGAGGATGCGGTAACCGCCGAGTTGGTCGGCGTGGTCGGCGGCGAGCTGTGCCCAGCGGTCACCGATGATCTCGCCCTCTTCGCCGAGCGTGCACGTCACGACGGTGACCTCGGCACCCTCCGCGGCATAGCGGGCGATGACGCCGCCCGTGGTGAGGGATTCGTCGTCGGGGTGGGCGTGGACCAGCAGCAGTCGGCGATCCGGGACATTCGGTGTCCGGGCGAGATCTGTTGTCACGGTTTACTCCTCCACCACAGGTGTGCGTCGCCGACGATGCCGGCCGGGACCGAGCCCGTCAGTGACACGTTGTCGATGTCCGGTCCCGCCGCAACGACGGTGCGGTCCTGCAGGATCGGCAGGTTCACGGCCAGTCCCCACAGCGCGGGCTGCGCGGCGGCAATGACCTGCCGCGCGTCGGCCGTCCCGCGCACCGCGGCGAGCAGATCCTCTTCGAGTTCGGGGGCGCATGCGCCGGAAAGGTTGCTGGGTGCCTCGAGCGTCGCGCGGATCTCGTCTTCGAGGTCGTCCGGGTCCTCGTTCTGCGACACGGGTGAACCCGGGTCTGTCGTGGTGGCCGGGGCCGCGGCATTCGCGGGCTCGCCGGTTCCTGCATCCGGATCCGGTTCCGTCGTGCGGGCGGTGCCCTCGACGACCGGCAGCGCGGGCGGGCAGCCGAAGCGGGACAGGGCTGCGGTGGCCGGATCGTCTCCCACGCGCATCCAGCCCAGGACCGCGTGGATGTCTCCGTCCACGAGGGACTCGCCGTACAGCTCGTCGGGTGCCAATTCCACGACACTCGCGTCGATCCCGGCGTCCCTCAGGACGTCGGTCGCGGTACGCGCGACCGACAGGGGGATCTCCGCGTCCTCCGGCACCCCGATCACGAAGTTCAGGGGCTCGCCGTTGCGGAGGAGAAGGTCGTCGTCGGCTTCCGGTGCGGGCGCGGCGGTGGTGGGTACCGGTGAGGTGGTCGTCCCGGGTTCGTCTGCGGGAGGCTCTTCGGGTGCCGGGTCGGGTGCGACGGGCACGAATCCCGCTTCCGCGAGCAGGCCGAGTGCCTCTTCCCTGCTCGGGCGAGGCGGCATCGTGGGCGCGTAGCCGGGATCGGAGGGCGCGAGGACCTGCGCGCGTGCGGGGACCACGCCGGTCTGGGTGCCGGCGCCGACGAGGGCGAGAAGGTCCGGATCGAGCAGCGCGAGAACGCCGCGTCGCACGCGCGGATCCGCGAGTTCGCGTGCGCGGGTGTTGAGGGTCAGGTCGAGGGTGCGCGGTTGCAGTTGCACACCGGTCCGGACGCCGGGTACCGCGTCGAGTTGGGCGAGCAGCGCGGTCCCGCCCCGGGCCTCGGCTACCTGTGCGTCACCGCTGCGCAGCGATTCGGTGAGCTGAGAGTCGCTGCCGCCGCGGCGCATCAGGATTTCGTCCGGTACGGCGGGAGTTCCCCAGAAGCGGTCGTTGCGTTCGAGCAGCACCTCACCGCGGCCGCGGTCGACGGCGTCGACATGGAATCTGCCGCCGGAGACGGGGATCGATTCGGAGAGGCCGCTCAGGAAGCCGCCGGGGGTGTCCTTGACGAGATGGGCGGGCAGCAGATCGGTGAACAGTTCGCGCCAGGCCGGATACGGTTCGCGCAGTTCGACGGTGACGGTCTTGCCGCCACCGGACGAACGTACGTCGTCGATGAGCCGGTATCCGGCGGGATCGACGACTCCGGGTTGCGTGATCATCTGCTGCCACAGGTACCGGAAGTCCTCGGCGGCGATGGGAGCGCTGTCGGACCACTGGGCCTCGTCGCGCAACTGGTACGTGATGGTGAAGGGGGCCTGCTCGGTGACCTCGGCGGAGATCAGCACGGTCTCGTCGGGCACCCACAGGGTCGCAGCCGGGTTCTCCGGGTCGGGCACGGCACGGAATGCGCTGGGGAGCACTAGTCCTGCGACGGCGTTCGCGACCGGCGACTGGTCGGCCAGCAGGTGCGGGTTGAAGCCGGTGTCGACTCGGTCGATCGCGACCACGACGGTGCTCCGGGGCCGAGTCGGAGCCGGCGGGGTCGTGGGCTCCGCCTGTTCGATGGGAGGCGGCGGATCGGCGGTACACGCCGTCAGCGCCAGCATTGCCGATGCAAGGAGGGCCGGGATTCCGACCCGCCACCGGCGACGGACACGTGTACGCAGCACTCCCGCTTCCTTCCCGTCGACCAGGCGGTACGTGGCGGTCCCGGCCGGCCACTGCCAGCCGGGACCGCCACATCCTTACTACTTGTTACGGGCCTTCTCGCGCGACCGCGCGCGCTGCCGGTCGGTCGCCGAGAGGTGCACCTTGCGCACGCGCACGATCTCGGGTGTGACCTCGACGCACTCGTCGCCGGAACAAAATTCCATAGCGGCTTCGAGGGTCAGCTCGATGGGCTTGGCCAGCGTCTCCATCACGTCGGCGGAAGACTGACGCATGTTGGTCAGCTTCTTCTCGCGGGTGACGTTGATGTCGAGGTCTTCCTGGCGCGGGTTGATGCCCACGACCATGCCCTCGTAGGTGTCCGCGCCGGGCTCGACGAAGAACGTGCCGCGGTCGGCCAGCTGGATCATCGCGAACGGCGTCACGGTGCCGGTCCGGTCGGAAACGAGCGAGCCGGTGTGGCGGGCGCGGATCTCGCCGGCCCACGGGGCGTAGCCGTGGAAGACGGCGTTGGCGATGCCGGTGCCGCGCGTTTCGGTGAGGAAGTCGGTACGGAAACCGATCAGGCCGCGCGACGGAACGAGGAATTCCATCCGCACCCAGCCCGCACCGTGGTTGGTCATCTGCACCATCTTGCCCTTGCGGTTGGCGAGCAACTGCGTGATGGCGCCGAGGTACTCCTCGGGCGTGTCGATGGTGAGCTCTTCGAACGGCTCGTGCAGCTTGCCGTCGACCTGCTTGGTGACCACCTGGGGCTTGCCGACGGTCAGCTCGAAGCCTTCGCGGCGCATCTGCTCCACGAGGATCGCCAGAGCCAGCTCGCCACGGCCCTGCACCTCCCACGCGTCGGGACGGCCGATGTCGAGCACCTTGAGCGACACGTTGCCGACGAGTTCCGCGTCGAGGCGGGACTTGACCATGCGAGCGGTGAGCTTGTGGCCCTTCACGCGGCCGACGAGCGGCGACGTGTTGGTGCCGATGGTCACCGAGATGGCGGGCTGGTCGACGGTGATCCGGGGCAGTGCCACCGGGTTCTCCAGGTCGGCGAGGGTGTCACCGATCATGATGTCGGGGAAGCCTGCGACGGCGACGATGTCACCTGCGGTGGCGGACTCGGCGGGGTGCCGCTCGACGCCGACGGTCGCGAGCAGTTCGGTGATCTTCGCGCGGGTGACGACGGGCTCGCCGTCGACTTCGCGCATCCAGCTCACGGTCTGGCCCTTGCGGAGCTCGCCGTTGTGGATTCGCACCAGTGCGAGACGACCGAGGAACGCGGACGCGTCGAGGTTGGTGACGTGTGCCTGCAGCGGTGCCGCGGCGTCGCCCTTCGGGGCGGGGACGTACTCCATGAGGACGTCGAAGAGGTCGTCGAGGTTCTCCGCGTCGGGCGCATGGCCGTTTTCGGGCTGCTTGCGCGACGCCTTGCCCTCGCGGCCCGATGCGTAGAGCACCGGGAGACCGAGTGCGAGTTCGGCCGCCTGGGCCGCCTCGTCGTCGAGGTCGGAGGCGAGGTCGAGCAGAAGGGTCTGGCTCTCCTCGACGACCTCGGCGATACGGGCGTCGGGACGGTCGGTCTTGTTGACCACGAGGATCACCGGCAGCGACGCGGCGAGTGCCTTGCGCAGCACGAACCGGGTCTGCGGCAGCGGGCCCTCGGAGGAATCTACGAGCAGCACGACGCCGTCGACCATGGACAGGCCGCGCTCGACCTCTCCACCGAAGTCGGCGTGGCCGGGGGTGTCGATGACGTTGATGACTGTGACGCTGCCGTCGGGGTGGTGACGGTGCACCGCGGTGTTCTTCGCGAGAATGGTGATGCCCTTCTCACGCTCGAGGTCACCGGAGTCCATGACCCGGTCCACGAGTTCCGCACGTTCGGCGAACGCGCCCGACTGGCGCAGCATGGCGTCGACGAGGGTGGTCTTTCCATGGTCGACGTGCGCCACGATGGCGACGTTCCGAAAATCAGCGGTGCTCACGCGATGGCTCTCCTGGCTGTTGTCCGCGGCCACACGGCACTGGACCCGGTCGGCACCTCGCCCGTACGGCGCATATTGTTCGAAGCCGCTACGCGATTGCGATACGCCCGCTACCGGCCTGAGACGGCCCGAGCAGGCACTGCGGCCACGAACATCCTACCGCCCTTTCGGGGGCGCCTGCTCCGAGCCCTTCCTGTAACGCCAGGTCACGACGTCGGAACGTGACATTCGACACGCAGAAGCACCGTTATGTGAGCGTTATGGTCCTCCCATGAGGTTCCGAAAACCGCCTCTTACGTTCCCGTAAGGGCACGCTAACCTGACACGCGAATGCTGCGACGAGGGCGGGACTGTTCATGGGCAAGAAGATCAAGCCGGGCAAGGTCGCCGGCCTGAAGCCGAAGAAGAAGTGCTGCCGTAAGAAGACCCGCTGTCTGAAGTGCCCCGTGGTCGTCATGCGCATGAAGAAGGTCGCCGACGACGACCTGAGCAAGAAAGAACTTCGCAAGTACCTCGAGAAGGCCCGCGCCGCGTGAACTCAGCCGGCCAGCATGTCCCGGAGTGCGGGTAGCCACGCCCGATCGGCGGCGACGAGGTCCATCCGGTCGAGTTCTTCCGCGTCGACCCACCGCAGGGCGGCGTGCTCGAGAGGTCGCGGCTCCCCCGACACCAGTTCGACGCGATACGCGCACATCACCAGATCGCTGCGGAGGTGCACCGGAGGCCCGAACCGGTCGGCACCGCGCACCTCGATTCCGAGTTCCTCTCGCAGTTCCCGGACGAGGGCCTGCTCCGCGCTCTCGCCGGGTTCGATCTTCCCGCCGGGCAACTCCCACCGGCCCGCGAGTTCGGGTGGCCGGGTCCGCTGGGCGAGCAGAACCCGTCCGTCGCGGAAGACTGCGCCCGCGACCACGTGTCCCGTCGGTGCCGGTGTCGTTGCGGTCATGACGTGCATCGTCCCAGAATGGTTCATGGCCCAGTTACTGACGGACGGTGAGATCGATTCCGCGCTGTCCGAACTCCCCCAATGGCGACGAGCAGGGGCTTCCCTGGTCCGCACCATCGAAGCGCCGACGTTCGCCGAGGCGATCGCCCTCGTCGACAAGGTCGCGGAGGCCGCCGAAGAGGCGGATCACCATCCCGACATCGACATCCGATGGCGGAAGGTGACCTATTCGCTGAGCACGCACTCGGCGGGCGGCATCACCGAATCGGATCCGGCGATGGCTCGCCGGATCGACCGGTTGGCTCGAACGTTGGACCTGTAGCCCCACCCGAGGTCGTGTGGTCCTGCTGCGCCTGTCGGCTTTTCCGCGCGCCCACGATCATCCACGCGTAGACGACGAGCGCGCCGACGATGTAGACAGCGCCCAGCCACGCCAATGGAGCAGGGCGTTCGATCGTCCAGATGGATTCCTGGGCGCTGCTCAGAATCCAGGGCACGCCCACGAGTGCCACCGCTCCCCAGCACACCGCCAGGACGCGGCTGCCGGTCAGGCGTGAGAGCGGGCCGTACACCAGCCAGATGAGCATGGGGATCACCCATACCCAGTGGTGGGCCCAGGAGATCGGAGAGACCAGCAGTCCGAGGAGCTGGACGACCAGCAAGGTGCCGAGCAGGTCGTCGTTGCCGAGGGAACGCCACGCGGCGAAGGCGAGGGCGGCGCACACCAGCACTGCCAGGATCCATACGGGTCCGGTCCCGACGTCCTCCCCCGCGATGCGGCTCAGTGCGCCGCGCAGCGACTGGTTCCACACCGATCCCACCGGGCCGATGCGGTCGGCGTCGCCGAACAACGTGGTGAAGTAGGTCCGTCCCTGTTCACCGAGGACGAGCACGCTGACCAGCACAGTTGCTCCGAAGGCGACTGCGGAGAAGATCGCGGCCCGCCACCGTCGGCGCGCGAGAAAGTAGAGCCCCGTGATCGCGGGAGTGAGCTTGATTCCGGCGAGGATCCCGACCAGCGCCCCGGATAACCACCACCGGGAACTGCGCACCGCCACCATGACGCCGAGCACCAGAAATACGTTGATCTGCCCGTAGTCGAGGGTGGTGCGGAGAGGTTCGGTCCAGATGCCGACCGCCGTCCACGCCAGCGCTCGCGCCGTCCACGGCCGAGTGCGCGCCTCGGGGCCGACTACAAGTTCGAACGCGATCCGCACGACGAAGAACAGCGCCGCGACCGTGAGCAGCTGCCACGCCACGCCGAGTACCTCGAACGGCAGCACGTGCAGCGGGAAGAACACCAGGGCCGCGAACGGAGGGTAGGTGAACGGCAGCGGGAAGTCCGGGGTGTAGCGGCTGAAGGTGAAGTTGTAGAGGTCGCCGTGAAGCAGCGCAGCGGAACCGTCGACATAGACGTGCAGGTCCACGAGGTTCATGCCGTTGGGCGTGAACAGCGTCCACGCCAGCCTGGCTGCGACGGACAGAACCAGCAGCGCTGCGCACCAGCACACCGGATGCGAAGGAACTCGTCGTGGCACCGCGGTGCAGCCTCCCGTCGTTCCCGGCCCGGATGCCCGGACCCCGGCAGTTGAGACTACCGGCGAACGCACGGCCGTCCGAAACCGCGATTCACTCGCGTAACAATCTCATCTCTACTCACAACAGTCACAATGGAAACAAGTTACCGTCTACCGGGTACCGCCATTCGGGACAGACTGTGGCTACACTCCCCCGAAGGCAACCGCCAACCCGGGTTCGGCACGGTGGGTTGTCCTGCGGGAGGGGACTCCATAGAGTGTCGCCTCGAGCCGTCAGTACCGGCTGGTCTTCCAGGCCTACCAGGTGCTTCAACGACAAGGATGGGGAACAGTGCTTCGTACTCGAGGAATGCGGCGTGCGCTCACAGCGTGCGCACTTGCCGCCACTGCGGGACTGGCGGTGCCGTCGCACGCCTTCGCGCAACCGGCGCCCCCGGCGCTACCCGACCTGACTCAGTTCGTCGAACTGCCCCAGTTCGAGGTCCCTGCCGATCTGTCCATCGAGTCGTTGACGCGCCTGATCCCCGAGATCAAGGCGAACCCCGAGCAGGTAGAAGCACTCGCGTCGCTCGCTCCCGCGATCGTCGGCGCCGCAGCCGGCCCGTCGGATGTCGCCGATGTGACCGAGGGTGGCAACGACCTGCTCGCACAGGCGAAGGAATTGCTCGCGAATTCCGAGCTTCCGGACTCGATCAAGGGCACCCTCGAGCGGGTCATCACGTTCCTCGACGGAAGCGGCGGCGGAGGCCCCGACATTCCGGCTCCGGGCACCGTCGTGATCTCGCAGTTCCTGTACCCGACGCTCGGCCAGGATTGCATCGGTGACGGCCAGGATTCCGTGGGCAGCGCGCTCGCGGTTGCCGGCCCGGCTCAGCTGCCTCCCCCCGGCCCCGCCGCCGGCCAGGTGGGATTCGTCTTCACCGCACTCGGCACCGCTCCCACCTCCGGCGAGCAGGACCTCACCCTGAGCTGGATCAATGTGTCCAACGGCCGCAGCGGCACCCAGCCGCTCACCAACGAGGCACAGATCAACCCGGACGGCCCCGCGACACTGAGCGCTATTGCCGATACCGGGTCCGGCCAGGTCGTCGCAGTGATCTCGGGTGGGATCACCACCCAGAAGGAAGGCGCGGACCCGCGTTCGTGCAGCTTCCTGCCCACCCTGGGCCTGGTCTCTGTGCCCTGACCGGGAACCCCCACGACACACGCGAAGACCGCCGGGATCCGTCCCGGCGGTCTTCGCTCGTTTCGATGCCTTACCGTATTTCGTCCACCCACCCGTGGTAGACCGGATCATGGCTTATCTCCAGCGCCGTGCCTGCCCGTCACCCCGTCCGACCTCCCGCGCGCGCCGACTGCCCCGCTCTCCCCTGTCGAACCGGCCGGCCTCGTCCCGCCGCTCGATCCTGTCCCACCGCTCGATCCTGTCGATCGCATCGGAGCGCTCGATCCTCTCGATCGGGTCCGCCGATTCGATCCTGTCGATCGGCAGCGTCGGATCGATCCTCTCCGTCGGGTCGGCGGGATCGGTGTGTTCCGCACTGTCGTTCGGGTCGCTCGGCAGTCTCGGGTCCGCACTCTCGGGACTGTCGCGCTGGTCGGCGTTGTCGTGGCGCGGCGTCCACAGTGCTCCCGGTGAGCGGCCCCCGCTCGTCGTCACAGTCGGCGAACACGCCCCCGAAGAGCACTGCCAGACCTGAACCGAGCGCCGGACGACGGTGCCGATCACGCGAAAGCGGTTGTGCATCGGCACTACTCCCGTGCTAGACACGGTAGGCCTATCCGTTCGTATGGCGCACGAAAGTTTTCGGCCGCGATCACCGCCGGCCCCGATCGAGGAGTCGCATGGCCGTCGAAACTCCGGTCCCGACGCGGGAGAAACCCGCACCTTCCGGGATCGTCGCAGTCCTGGCGATGTGCGGGATCGGCGTCGCCCTCATGCAGACGCTGATCGTGCCGATCCTGCCGCGACTGCCGATCCTCGTGAATGCGTCCCCGGAGAACACGTCGTGGGCGGTCACAGCCACCCTGCTGGCCGGCGCGGTCGTCACCCCGATCAGCGGCCGCCTCGGCGACATGTTCGGCAAGCGCCGGATGCTGCTCGCCAGCCTGGGGATGATGGTGCTCGGTTCGGCTGTGTGCGCGATGGCGAACACGCTTGTGCCCCTGGTGATCGGACGAACCCTTCAAGGTGCCGCTGTCGGCGCGATCCCGCTCGGCATCGCGATTCTGCGTGACGAACTGCCTCCCAAACGGGTTCCCGGCGCGATGGCCACCATCAGCGCGACCATGGGTGTCGGCGGAGCGATCGGCCTTCCCCTCGCCGCCCTGGTCGCGCAATTGACCGACTGGCACATGCTTTTCGTGGCGTCGCTGGTGCTGGGCGCTGTCGGGATCGCGGCGGTGCTGAAGTTCGTTCCGGAATCACCGCGACGCAATCCGGGCCGGTTCGACTTCCTGGGCGCGGGTCTGCTCTCGGCGGTCCTCGTCCTGCTGCTTCTTCCGGTCACCAAGGGAAACTCCTGGGGCTGGACCGATCCGACCACACTCGGGATGCTCGGCGGAGCACTGGTGGTGTTCCTCGGGTGGGGTTGGTACGAACTGCGATTGGACCGGCCCCTCGTCGACCTGCGACTGTCTGCCCGCCGTCCCGTGCTGATGACGAACCTGGCGTCGATCGCGCTCGGATTCGCGATGTACGCGAACGTCCTCGCCTTTCCCCAATTGCTCATGGCGCCACCCGAAACCGGTTACGGCCTGGGCCAGTCGATGGTCGCCGCAGGTCTGGCACTCGCCCCGAGCGGTCTCGTCATGATGGCGCTGTCACCGGTGTCGGCCCGGATCACCACCACATTCGGGCCCCGCATCACCCTCGCGTGCGGCGTGATCTTCGTGGGACTCGGGTATCTGACCGCCTACCTGCTGCACCGGGAACTGTGGCACATCGTGGCGGCGTCGATGGTCATCGGCGCGGGTGTCGGTCTCGCCTACGCCGCCATGCCCGCGCTCATCATGAGTGCCGTGCCGTTGCACGAGTCGGCGGCCGCGAACAGTCTCAATACGCTGATGCGGTCGATCGGCACCTCGACCGCCGCGGCGGTGATCGGTGTCGTGCTCGCCGCGATGACCGTTCAGGTGGGCGACGCGGTGGTGCCCGCGCTCAGCGGTTTCCGCACGACTTTCCTCGTCGCGGCGATCGCATCGGTGGTTGCCCTGGTGCTCACCGCACTCATCCCTCCCCCGCCGCCGCGGGTGCGGGAAGTCGGACCCGCTACAGACGCGTGAGCGACCACTGCCCGTAGTCGGCGGTGTGGATGCGGTTGACGTCGATGCCGATTCCGTCGATGGTTCCGCCGCCCTTCTGGTGGAGATTCGCGCGCGGGTGTACGAAACCGGCGGGCGTACCCCAGTCGTGCTGCCAGTAGAAGGCGCCCAGGCCCACCGCGGACGCCCACTCGATGGTCGGAGAGTTCGCGTACACACCGGTGTTCGCGGGACCGACCACCTCCTGCCATGCCAGGAGGTAGGGCACGATCCGGGTGGTGAACTGCTCGAAGTTCGGGTTGTCGTCGATGGAGGCATAGATGGGACGGTCGTCGGGACCGCCTGCCGCGCAGTGCAGTTCCAGACCTCGCTGCGCGTGCCGACGACCCGCGTCGTAGCCGCCGAGCCAGTCCGCGGTCTCGGCCTTACCGAACTGATAACACGACACCACTTCGAGGCCCGCGCCGAGCAGGGCGTCGGCTTCCCGTCCCGTCAGCGGCTTGCCCAGCATCCAGTCGGCACCCGGCCGGCGATCGGATACATAGCGGATCGCCCCGATGTGCCCCGCCGCCCGGATCGACGACGGCGACGGCACTCCGGCGGAGTAGTCGACGATGGTGCCGAGCACTTCCCGGCCCTGCGCCGCACCGGGCGCCCCCACCGCGGACGCCACGACGACGCCCGACCCGATCGCCGCATACCGCAACATGTCTCGACGAGAAAACGTCATGGCGCCCCGTTTCGGAAGGTGTGAAGGTGGCCTCCGGATTGCACCACATTCACACGCGCAACATGGAGCACATCGGTAAAGGTCCTGGTGGGACCCGCCGTCAGCGACCCGACAACTCCGCGAAGAATGCGGGCACGAGCGCGACGTCTTCGACGGTTCGCACCGTCGTGCGCACCCCGAGTCCGTGTTCCTTGAGCAGATCGCACAGACCCTCGCCGTCGACGAGATCGATCGGTGGCGCACCGTGCCGATGTGCCTCCGCACGCGCGTCGTCGGTGAAGGATCCGGTGGAGACGAGAAGCCCCTTCTCGCCGCGCCCGACCATGGCCGCGCGGAATTCCCGCACGACGTCCGCGCCCGCGCGTTCCTGGCCGCGCACGAACCGGAAGAACACCGAGAAGCTCAGCAGCGACACGCGCAGGATCCCGGTGCCCTCCACCTGGGTGTCGTCGTCGGCGCTGCCGCCGGGAGCGGGAACCGTCAGGGTGGTGAAGCCCGCCGACCGCAGCACCGAGGTCACGAGACGCTCGAAGCCGTCCGCGGACAGGTCGGCGACGGCACCGAGCACCGGTTCACGCCACAGTTCGGGATCCTCGGGCGCCGCGGCGAGCGGGACGACCTGGGCGCCCTGCGACGAGTTGCGGACCAGGCGCCTGCGGCGCTTCTCCGCGGTGTACGCGACCTGCATCGGCTTGATCTCGGATTCCCGGACCCCGCGACCCTCGTCGGTCACGCTCCACACGCCCCGGCGGGTGTTCGACAGCAGACCCATGCCCTTGAGGTAGGTCCGCGACCAGGCGATCCGGTATTCGATCTCGGTGCCGGGTCCGTCGCCGTGCAGCACGGCCTGGGCTTCCTCGGACAGACCGACCCGGGCGATCACCGCGGCGTCGATCTCCTCGATGACTCCGGATCCGCCGATCTCGATCACCGCTTGGAGGGTGGGCCAGAGGAGATCCGTGTACGGCGGCAACGCGGATTCGTCGCCTCCGGTGTTCCGGACGGAATTTCCGATCGCGTTCCGGCGCTGCACACCTTCCCCTAACGTTGCGGCCACGCGGCCGCGCTTCGGTCCTGGACGTCGGAAAATACCCTAGCCGATGCAGGACGAAGCCCGGTCGTCGCGCTCCGCGACCGGGCCCGCCGACCTACCATTCGAGACGGGGTCTCCGTCCAGCACACCGGCCCGCTTTGCGTGAGGTGATCTCATGAACCGTCCCGCACCGATCGACACCGCCCACCATCCACACCTCAGCGGCATGTTCGCGCCCCAGCGCGAGGAGGTGGACGTACGTGGACTGCACGTCGTGGGAGAACTGCCCGCCGACCTCGAAGGCAGCTACCTCCGCAACGGGCCGAATCCGCGCTTCGATCCGATCGGGCACTACGTGTACCCGATCGACGGGGACGGGATGGTGCATCGCATCGAACTGTCCGGGGGCACCGCCCGCTACACGAACCGCTTCGTCCGTACCCCGCAGGTCGTGGCGGAGGAGAAGGCGGGCCGGGCCCTGTGGGCGGGTATCACCGACCCGTACTTCCCGTCCGCCGACGAGGTGGGACCCGACCTCGCGAACACCATGCGCGAACTTCCCGACATCAACGTCGTCCGCCACGGCGGCCGGGTGCTGGCGCTGGCCGAATCGGCACCGCCGTACGCACTCGGATCGGAACTCGAGACCCTGGGCCGGGAGACGTTCGGCGGAACGCTGCCGGTCGGCCTCACCGCGCATCCCAAGATCGATCCGCGCACCGGCGAGATGATCGCGTTCTGTTACATGCTCGACCCGCCGTACCTGACGTGGTCGGTGTTCGGGCCCGACGGCACGGTCACGCGCGCGGCCACGCCGATCGACGGCGCCGACCGCCCCCTGATGGTGCACGACATGGCGCTCACCGAGAGGTACATCGTCCTGATCCTGGCGCCGATGGTCTTCGACCTCGAGAAGATCTTCACCGGCGGCTCACCCCTGGACTGGCAGCCCGGCCTCGGGGTCCGGATCGCCCTCGTCCCCCGCGACGGAGGCGCAGTGCGCTGGTTCTCCACCGACACCTTCTGGATGTGGCACACCGCCAATGCGTTCGACCTTCCCGGAGGCGATGTCGCTGTCGATTATGTCGAATGGCGGTATCCCGGGGCGTTGACCGGGCACGCCGGGCCCAACCCGTCGCTGTTGCGACGCGCCGTCATCGGCCGGGGCGGCGTCACCCGCACGACACTTCACGAACGTGACATCGAGTTTCCCCGCATCGACGACCGCCGGTCGACCGGCCGGCATCGCGTCGTCGCGACCCTGGGCCGCAGCGGGTCGCGACGGCTGCCGTCGGGCTCGGCCGATGCCCTGTTCTGGTTCGACGTGGACTCCGGCAGCTACACCGTGTGGTCCGGCGGTGCGCTCTCCCCCGGCGAGCAGGTGTACCTCACGAGCACGTCCGGCGCCGGCTACTGGGGAGCGATCGCGACCGACTTCGACGACCTGACGAGCTGGTTCCTGGTGTTCTCCGCCGATGATCCCGGCGCGGGACCGGTTGCGCGGGTGCGGTCACCGATCCGGGTACCGGCAGGGCTGCACGGGGCGTGGTTGCCGTCGGCGTGAGCGGACCGGTTGCATAGTGTGGGCCGATGGGTTTCACACGTGCCGAACTCGAATCCTTCCGCGACGCCGTTGTTCCCGACCTCGTCGGACCGGGGTGCCGCTTGCTGTTCGTCGGCATCAACCCCGGTCTCTGGACGGCGGCGACCGGCGCGCACTTCGCCCGGCCCGGAAACCGCTTCTACCCCGCGCTGTTTCGTGCCGGAATCATCACCCACCCTATTGCCCCGTCGGACGGGATGAGCGACGCCGATCGCGCCCATCTGATCGAACGAGGGGTAGGCATCACCAACCTCGCACCCCGCGCCACCGCCCGGGCCGACGAACTCACCCCGGAGGAACTGCGCGATGGCGCCGAACGACTGGCATCGGTGGTGGCCGAGTTCGGACCTCGGGTCGTCGCGGTCGCCGGGATCACGGCGTATCGAGCGGCGTTCGGGAAACGCAAGGCGCTTCCGGGCCTTCAGGACGAGACGCTCGAAGGGACACCCCTGTGGGTGGTGCCCAACCCGAGCGGGCTCAACGCCCACGAGACGGTGGAGTCACTCGCCGCGGCCTACGCGGAACCCGCTCGGGCCGCGGGGATTCTCATCGCTCCGGGGTCACACGCCCGGTGACCTTCCGGAGGTAGTCCGATGCCCGATAACCGGGCGGGGTTCCCTCCACCAGAATCGCTGCGCCGTCGGAGTTCTCGGTTCTGAGCGGCAGGATCGCCCGATACGCCGGCGAGTCGTACCACGCCCGTGCCCGCTCGAGGTCTGGGAACTCGATGAGCACGAGGTGGCCGGGCCATTCGCCTTCGATCACCTGC
This sequence comes from Rhodococcus sp. NPDC019050, assembly GCF_055664235.1. Classification (NCBI taxonomy): domain Bacteria; kingdom Bacillati; phylum Actinomycetota; class Actinomycetes; order Mycobacteriales; family Nocardiaceae; genus Rhodococcus; species Rhodococcus sp. NPDC019050. The sequence continues at coordinate 136,019 of NZ_JBVOON010000001.1, forward strand.
GGGTCGGTGCCGTGGACGAGGAACCGCCCGTCGTATGCGCGGAGGGTCTCGTCGATCTCGGTCAGGTACTCGGCGACGGCCTCGTTGAAGTCGACGCTGCGGAGGTGGGCTACTGCGTATGCGGTCATGCTCCGAGCCTGCCGCGAAGAGATGCGTCGAGCGATTACCCGCGAGGTAATGGCTGTCGTTCCCGCAGGCCCTATCGTCGAAGGCATGACGGTCGTGGAATCGATCCGGCCCGGTGCGTTGCTGCGCACCTGGCGTGAGCGTCGCGGACTGAGCCAGCTGGCTCTCGCGCATCGGGCGGGTGTCTCGTCGCGGCACATCAGCTTCGTCGAGACGGGCCGGTCGCAACCGTCCCGGGAGGTCGTGCTGAGACTGAGCGAACACCTGGAGATCCCTCTGCGCGAACGTAACTCGATCCTGCTTGCCGCGGGACTCGCGCCGGCGTATCCGGAGCACCGGCTCGGGGAGGTTCCGCTGGCCGCGGTCTCCGATGCGATCACCCGGATCCTGGAACTGCACGAGCCGTTCCCGGCTCTGGTGGTCGACCGGCACTGGACGATGATCGACGCGAACGACGCCATCGTGGCGATGGTCGCGGATTGTGCGCCGGATCTGCTCGAACCACCCGTCAACGTGCTGCGCCTGACTCTCCACCCGCGGGGGCTCGCACCGCGCATCCTCAACCTCGGGCAATGGCGTGCACACCTGCTGGAGCGGTTACGTCACCAGATCGGCGCGACCGGGGATCCGGTGCTGTCGCGCCTGTACGACGAACTCGAGCAGTACCCGTGCGACGATCCCGTGACGACGGCACCGCATGCGCTGGTCGTGCCCCTCCGGTTGCGCCTCGGGGACGACGAGTTGTCGTTCCTGAGCACGACCACGCTGTTCGGGACGCCTCTCGATATCACGGTGTCGGAATTGGCCATCGAAGCGTTCTACCCGGCGGACGCTTCCACGGCAGCGGCACTGCATGCGAGGTGACCCGGTCCGATGGGCCCGAAAGCGGTGTTGCCGCGGCGACGCGCGCGCTACCGTTGTGACGGAAACTGTGTTCGAGCAGATCCGAAAGGCTGTAGTCATGAGCGCTACGAAATGGTGGGTCGTCGACGGACGCGACGACGGTTTCGCTCTCGAGCAGCGTGCCACCGGAGACATCGTGATCATGAACAACGCGACTTCGGAAGAGCATGTCCTGCCGGGATACGTGTGGAAGCACTCCCCGAATTTCGGCCTTCAGATCCAGAGCGACGGGCCTCCGCCCTACGGTTCGTGGATCGAGAACCCGGAAGACTGAGTTCGGCGCGTCAACCGAGGGAAATCTGCCAGACGAGGGCGGCGGCAAGAGCGCCGGCGCCGTTGAGCGACCAGTGCAGCGCGATCGGCGCGAGGATGCTGCCGCTGCGCCGGCGGAGCCAGGTGAACACGAAGCCGGCAGCCGCGGTCGCGACCACTGCTCCCGCGACACCGACGATCTGCCCCCACAGCCCGTTGCCGAAGACGGCAGCCAGACCGGCGTTACCCGAGGTGAGGCCGAGGGACGACGCGACGTGCCACAGGCCGAACAGCAGCGAGCCCGCTGCGAAGACTCCGCGCGCACCCCACACGCGTTCGAGAGTGCCGTGAAGGACGCCGCGGAACGCGAGTTCCTCGGGGATCACGGTCTGCAGCGGGATGATGATCATCGAAGCGACGAGCGCGCCCGAGATGGTTGCGTAGCGTTCGGAGAGAAAGAACTGCCGGGTGAACGGAAGGGCGACGCCGATCGCGACGACGGTGAGGACCAAGCCGACGGCGGCGAGCGAGTAGACCGTGCCTCGTTTCCAGTGCCGCGGCGACAATCCGAGTTCGGACCACCGCATTCCCCGACGCCGCATCAGGACGACGAGGATCGCGGCAGAAATGGGAACCGTGGCGATCGACGCCCATACGGTGGTGAAGTGCGCCACCACGTTCGTGGAGATCAGGACGGCGACAACGATTGCGACGTCGACCCACGCGTGAAATCTGAGCAACCAGGCCAGAGAGGGTAATTGTCGGGTTTGGGTGCTCACGCAGTCTTCTTTCCGGGTTTTCCGTGCATCCATACCATTGTAAGGAATCTGCCCGGCCACCTGCATGACGCGCATCACACCCCCTGGGACCGTCCGGACTCGCATTCCGAAACCGCCCCCGGACTGCGGAGATGTGGATCACACGGATCGTGAGGGACTTCTGCGTCACACGCCCCGTTGTCGGGGCGCCGATTCTGCACGACTAATCTGTCTGCGGAACATCGCCCCCTCTTCCAGGAGAAACAATGGCCGACTTCCTCTACGAGGACCTGCTGCCGATCGGGGAAGACCCCACCGAGTATCGGCTGCTGACCAGCGAGGGGGTGTCCACCGTCGAAGGCCCCGACGGCCGCACCTTTCTGAAGGTCGAGCCCGAGGCCCTGCGCCTGCTGACCGAAACCGCGCTGCACGACATTTCGCATTATCTGCGCACGGATCACCTGAAGCAGCTCGCGAGCATCCTCGACGACCCCGAAGCGTCGGACAACGACAAGTTCGTAGCCCTCGACCTGCTGAAGAACGCGAATATCGCCGCAGCAGGGGTGTTGCCGATGTGCCAGGACACCGGCACCGCCATCGTCATGGGCAAGCGCGGCCAGCAGGTACTCACCCCCGGTGACGACGAAGAGTCGATCGCGCGCGGCGTGTACGACGCGTACACAAGACTCAATCTGCGCTACTCACAGAACGCGCCCCTCACCATGTGGGACGAGAAGAACACGGGCAGCAACCTGCCGGCCCAGATCGAGCTCTACGCAGATACCGCGAAGGGCCACGAGAACTCCTACAAGTTCCTGTTCATGGCGAAAGGTGGCGGGTCGGCGAACAAGTCGTACCTGTACCAGGAAACCAAGGCGATCCTGAACCCGGACTCGATGATGCAGTTCCTCGAGGCCAAGATCCGGTCGCTCGGCACGGCCGCCTGCCCTCCGTACCACCTCGCGATCGTCGTCGGCGGCACCTCTGCCGAGTTCGCACTCAAGACGGCCAAGTACGCGTCCGCGCACTACCTGGACGAACTGCCCACCGAGGGCGCGATGACCGGTCGCGGGTTCCGCGATCACGAGCTCGAGGAGAAGGTCTTCGAGCTGACCCAGAAGATCGGGATCGGCGCGCAGTTCGGGGGCAAGTACTTCTGCCACGACGTGCGCGTGGTCCGCCTGCCTCGCCACGGAGCGTCGCTGCCCGTCGCGATCGCGGTGTCGTGCTCGGCGGACCGTCAGGCGAAGGCGAAGATCACCCCGGAGGGCGTGTTCCTCGAGCAGCTCGAGTTCGATCCCGGCCGCTTCCTGCCCGAGATCACCGACAGCCGGCTCGACGCCGAGACGGCGGGTGTCTCGGGTACCGGCAAGGGTGCCGCCGTCAAGATCGACTTGACCCGTCCCATGCCCGAGATCCTGGCCGAACTGTCCAAGCATCCGGTGAAGACCCGCCTGTCGCTGACCGGGCCGCTCGTGGTGGCCCGCGACATCGCCCACGCCAAGATCAAGGAGCGTCTCGACGCCGGCGAGGAGATGCCGCAGTACCTCAAGGACCACCCGGTCTACTACGCCGGTCCCGCCAAGACCCCCGAGGGTCTCGCGTCCGGGTCCTTCGGCCCGACCACGGCCGGGCGCATGGACTCGTACGTCGAGCAGTTCCAGGCAGCCGGCGGTTCGATGATCATGCTCGCCAAGGGCAACCGGTCCAAGCAGGTGACCGACGCGTGCCACCGGCACGGAGGTTTCTATCTCGGTTCCATCGGCGGCCCTGCGGCGCGCCTTGCGCTGGATTGCATCAAGAATGTCGAGATCGTCGAATACGAAGAACTCGGCATGGAAGCGGTCTGGAAGATCGACGTCGAGGACTTCCCGGCGTTCATCGTCGTCGACGACAAGGGCAACGATTTCTTCGCCCACACCGGCGAGGTGACACTCACCATCGGCAAGCGTCCCGGTCTGTAACAGACAGGCGCACAGCACAATCCGGCCCCGGAGGACTCTGGTCCACCGGGGCCGGATTCGTCGATACCGTTGGTCAGGCCGCGCAGGCGTGCGTGCGCGAGAGCACTGCCGGCGACTGCGCGACGACCCTGCGCAGAAACCCGACGACGATCTCGGGCGACGGTTCCGCGCCCGGAGCAGCCACGCCGCAGAGCGCTCGATATGTCTCGAGCGCCATCACAGGTGCGACGCGGAAGTGCGTCGACATCGTGAACGTGACGTCGAGGTCACGCTCGGGGATCCGCAGTTTCAACTCCGGGCCGTGCGCGCCCACAATCACGCAGACGTCCACCGCGGCCCCCGCGGCGAGGTACTCGAACGACGCGGAATGCACACGGTTGTGTGCCATCTGCCGGTAGAGCGGCCGCAGCCCGCCGAGAACCAGCGGTGGAAGCGCGACCGTGCGGGATCGCTCGGCGCTGAACATGCGAATCTCTCCCTCGATACCCACGGCCGCAAAACAGCCGGTCTTAATTGTAGAAACACCAATATTGGAACTATCCCAGAAACGCCGGACCGGTGCAACCCTCGGGCAGTGACAGGCACCGCTCGATACCGTGGATACGCAGGTTCTGACCCGATCCCCTCACGACCTCCGCCGACACCCGCAGAGGACAACCATGACGACGACAACCCTGGTCGGATACGCCACCGCGAATGGATCCACCCGCGGGATCGCCGAACGGATTGCTGCTTCGCTCACCGCACGCGGCGTCGAGGTCGATCTGAGGGCGTTGAGCGAGGTGGACTCGGTACAGGCGTACGACACGCTCGTGCTCGGGAGCGCCGTTCACAACGGCCAATGGCTCCCCGAGGCCGTCGATGCGATCACCCGGTTCGGCACCACCCCAACAGGCCGGGCGACCTGGGCATATTCGGTGTGTTCGGTAGGCGCCACCAGTTCGACGCTGTCCCCGCGGGTGGCACGATATCTGCGGCGGGCGATGCCCGAACCGGATGCGGTACAGGAGTTGCGGGCGGTCACAGAGGTCCGTGATCACCGGTTCTTCGCCGGTTCGATCGCCCCCGGCGACTGGCCCGGATTCGGGCGGTTCGTCTTTCGCCTGATGGGAGGGAGATACGGCGATGCCAGGGATTGGCGCGACATCGACGCCTGGAGCGAAGGCATCGGTCGCGACGTCACTCCAGGTCTTCGCTGACGCCGCCCGCGCTTCTCTCCCGTCCGTCAGGCATCTCGCATCTGCCTCCCGGCATGTACGAATCCATCGAGTTCGACGACGCCCGAACCGCCGCAGGAGGACACTTCGAGCAGAGCCCTGTTCCGAAATGCACTACCGCCCATGGCAACGCGATCGTGCGTCACCGCAGGTGATGAGACCATATGAGCGAGACAGCGAGCGGCGAAACCGATCACGTCGCACCGGTCGATCCACTCGAAGAACTCGACCGCCTGCTACGTGACCTGCGATCGTCCCGGACCGGTCTGTCCACTCGCGACGCGCAACGGCGCCTCGGCCTGTCCGGCCCCAACGAACTGGTTCGCCGCGCCGGCGAAGGATGGGTGCGTGCCCTGAGCCGGCAACTCCTCCACCCACTTGCACTGCTCCTGTGGGTCGCTGCCGCGCTTGCAGCGTTGTCGGGTTCGGTGCCGCTGGCGATCGCGATCGTAGTGGTCATCGGCCTCAACGCCGCGTTCGCGTTCGTTCAGGAACGCCACGCCGAACAGGCCGTCGAAGCACTTGCCGCCTACCTCCCCCAAGGTGCCCGCGTCGTCCGGGACGAGGTCGAAACAGAGGTCGACGCGCGGGAACTCGTGCCCGGCGATGTCATCGTCGTCTCCGAAGGGGACCGTGTTTCCGCCGACGCGCGCCTACTCGACGGCTCGGCACAGATCGACGCCTCCGCGCTGACCGGGGAATCGACACCGGTACCGGTGAGCGTCGACAGCGGAGACAGTCGTGTTCCGTTGATCCTCGCCCGCGATCTCGTCTTCAGCGGCACCACGTGCGTCACAGGGGAAGTCACCGCGGTCGTTTTCGCCACCGGAATGAACACCGAACTCGGCCGGATTGCTGCGTTGTCCCAACGCAGTGGGCCTGAAGAGAGCCCGCTCGAGAAACAGGTGAGGAGGGTCGCCCGCCTGATCGCCATCGTGGCAGTGGGGCTGGGTCTCGCGTTCATTCCCCTGGGCACCCTGCTGGCCGGGTTGTCGCTGGCCGATTCGCTGAACTTCGCGATCGGACTCATCGTCGCCAACGTTCCCGAGGGCCTGCTCCCGACCATCACCCTCGCGCTCGCCGTGGGTGTGCGGCTCCTGGCCCGGCAGGGCGCCTTCGTCAAACGGATCTCTGCCGTCGAGACGCTCGGGTCGACGAGCGTCATCTGCACCGACAAGACCGGGACACTCACGCTGAACCGAATGACCGTCACCCAGGCATGGACGCACGAAGGCGTGCTGGACTTCCAAGATCTTTCGACACATCCCGCGGCAGACTCGGCGGCGGGACAACTCATGACGGCTGCGGTGTGGTGCAGTAACGCCGAACTCGCACAACCGCCCGGTGCGACACCGCCCGACGGTGCCGAACCGGAAGACGGTGCGAAACCGGAAGACGGTGCGAAACCGGAAGACGCCGGGATCGGCGACCCGACCGAACTCGCTCTGCTCCGGGGCGCGGGAAAACTCGGTCTCGACCCCCACCGCAGCAAGGAGGACAGACTCGCACAATTCCACTTCGATCCGGCCCTGCGGCGGATGTCGACGGTCGACCGCGTCGGCACCACGGTCGTCGTGCACACCAAAGGCGCACCCGAGGAGGTCGTCGCCCGCTGCACACACATCTCCGACGGGACCGCACCCAGACCGTTGACGGAGGAGGACCGCGCCACGATCGAAACCGTCGTCGACGACTGGGCGGCTCGCGGCCGACGGTTGCTGGCGTTGGCCGAACGCACCCTGACACCCTCCGAAGTGGCAAGGAACCTCAGCCGAGAGCAGGCAGAGCAGGGCTCGACGTTGCTCGGCATCATCGCGATGATCGATCCGCCCCGCCCCGAAGTTCCCGGCGCCGTTGACCGCTGCCATACGGCCGGCATCCGGCTGATCGTCGTCACCGGCGACCACGCGCTCACTGCCCGCGGAATCGCCGAGAGCGTGCACATCGGGAAGAACGGCCTGCGCGTGATCGGCGGAGACGAAGCAGACGCGATGTCCGACCGCGAACTCGACGAGGCGCTCGCCGGTGACGACGAAATCGTCTTCGCCCGCAGCTCACCGGAGACGAAGCTGCGCATCGCCGACGCGCTTCAGGAGTCCGGCCGGATCGTCGCGATGACCGGCGACGGCGCCAACGACGCACCCGCCCTGCGCCAGGCCGATATCGGCGTGGCAATGGGCCGATCGGGCACGGACGTCGCGCGTGAGGCGGCGGTGATGGTCCTCGTCGACGACAACTTCGCCACGATCGTCGGCGCCATCGAAGCGGGCCGGCGGGTCTACGACAACGTCCGCAAGTTCATCGTCTACATCTTCGCGCACGCGACCCCCGAGGTCGTGCCCTTCCTTGCCTACGCGCTCACCAGCGGCGGTATTCCCCTGCCGCTGACCATCATGCAGATCCTCGCCATCGATCTCGGCACCGAGACCCTCCCGGCGCTGGCGCTCGGACGGGAGAAAGCCGAACCGGACCTGATGCGACGCCGGCCCCGGCCGCGTTCGCAGTCGGTGATCGAGGGAGTCATGCTGGCCCGTGCCTGGGGCGTCCTCGGCGGAGTCTCCGCAGTCCTGGTGATGGCACTGTTCCTGCTCACCCTCCTCGACGGTGGCTGGACCTTCGGAGCCGACGTCTCCAGCGGGGAGTTGCACGACACCTGGCGGCAGGCCACGACCATGACATTCCTCGGTATCGTCGCCTGCCAGATCGGCACCGCGATGGCCGCTCGCGCAAGTCGCTCCTCCCTTGCACAGATCGGACTCACGACGAATCGAATGCTGTTGTGGGGAATCGCCTTCGAGGTCCTTTTCGCCGCAGCGGTCGTGACCATCCCACCGTTTCAGGCCGTCTTCGGCACCGAGGTCCCGGATCTGTGGTTGCTGACTCTGCTCATCCCGCTGCCGGTCATCGTGTGGGGTTGCGACGAAATCTTCCGCTGGTGGTTACGGACCCACGACTGAAGGACCGTTCGCCGACGGACCGGACGGACCACCCTCCGGCCGATCCGGTGGTACCCGGAGGGACGAGTCCGCCGCGACGCGGGAACCTCCGTTTCCCAGGGGATCGCCGAGCGTGATATCGACTTGAACGACAGATCCCGGCTCGCTCCCGTTCCGGGACCATCCCAGTTCTCCGAGGACCTGCAGCATCGTGGTGTTCACCGACAACACGTACGCCGACAGACGCCGAATTCCGCGTGCTCGTGCAATTTCGACCAGGCGTTGCAGCAAGGCGGTTCCGATGCCGTGGTGCTGCATGGGGTGGCTCACGGCGACCGCGCATTCCGCCGATGCGACGTCGTCATCGAGGACGGTGTAGTTCGCTACTGCGACCACCTCGGCATCGTCGAACGCCCCCAAGCTCACATGTCCGTCGTCCTGGCGACACAGCATTTCCGCAAGCTCGTCCACGCGCCGTGGGGCCACAGTGAAGAATCGCAGGTACGTGTCGCGCTGGGTGAGATGCTCGTGCAAAGCCCGGACCGAGTCCTCGTCCTGCGGACCCAGCGGGCGGATCACCAGGTCGGGGCTGACCGTGTGCTGTTCTGCGAACACCGGCTCATACGTCCTTCCACGGAATCGGGACACCGCATGGGCCGCCGCGTCATTCTTCCTTCCGGCGGGCCTTGCCGAGCACGATTCGCTGTTCCGCTTGTGCGACCGTTCGTCTGGTGCGTACTGCGGCATCGGGAGTGACGGAAACCGACGTGATGCCGCGGCGCACGAGGTGCTCGGCGAGGGCGGGGCTCGTCGACACGGCCTGACCACACAGCGACGTCGTCAGTCCGGCTGCAGATGCACGGTCGATGATGTGGTCGATCGCGTCGAGAACTGCCGGGTCCAAGGTGTCGAACAGTTCCTTGCACATCTCGGAATCCCGGTCGACCCCCAGCATCAACTGGGTCAGGTCGTTACTGCCGATCGACACACCGTCGATACCGAGTGCCGCGTATTCGGGCAACCAATAGACGACGGAGGGCACCTCGGCCATGATCCATCGCCACATCCGACGATCTGCGCCCAGCGGATGGGCGTCGAGCTGTGCCAGGCACTCCTTCAATTCCCACCGTGTGCGCACGAAGGGAATCATCAAGTGCACGTTCGGATACGCGCTCCGCACGCGGTGTATCACGTCGAGGTCCAGGGAGAACAACTGCGGATCACGGACGTACCGGAAACAACCCCGATAGCCGATCATCGGATTCGCCTCGTCGGGTTCGATCTCACCACCTTCCAGATCGGCGAATTCGTTACTGCGCAGGTCGATCGCCCGGTAGACCACCGGCCGGGGCGCGAACGCCGCGGCGATCTTCGAGACACCACCCGCCATCTTCTCGACATACTCGTCGCGGCGGCCCTCCGCGATCATGTGCGCCGGATGCTCCCCGGCCAGCGCCTCGGTAATCATGAATTCCGCCCGCAGCAGGCCGACCCCGTCGACGTCGGTCGCGGCGACGGCCTCGGCTGCGTCCGGAGTGGCAAGGTTGACGTACACCGAGGTCGCGGTGACCGTCGGAGCACTACCCGCGGCCGCCGGACCCGCCTCGTCCGCCCTCGCCCGACTGCCCGCGGTGGTCACTGCCCCCTCGAACACCACGCCCGCGTCGCCGTCGACGGTGATCACCTGCCCGTCTCTGAGCGTGGTCGTTGCGGTACGCGCACCGACGACCACCGGCTTACCGAGTTCACGACCGACGATCGCGGCGTGACAGGTGATTCCACCGCCGTCGGTGACGATCCCGCCGGCTCTCCGCAGAATGGGCAGCCAGTCCGGCCGGGTCATCGGTGCCACGATGATCTCACCGTCGGTGAGTCTCTTCCCGTCCGCGAGGTCACGCAGTACGCGTACCCGCCCGGTCGCCGAACCGGGTCCCGCGCCCAGTCCGATCAGCAACGGTGCCGTGTCCCCGTCACCGGACGGACCCGCTGTCGAGCTACTCGGTCTCCCCGTGCCCTGCCCGCTCAGCGTTGTGATCGGCCTCGCCTGCACGATCCACAGGTGGCCCTCGGCGAAGGCGAACTCGAGATCCTGCGGGCTGCCGTAGTGCTGCTCCACACCGACGGCCAGCCGTGCAACCTTGCCGATCTGGTCGTCGTCGAGGACCTGGACACCGCGTGACGGATCCACCGCAACACGGCTGTCGCCCTTCTCGGTCGAGGCGATCTCGAACTCCTGATGCCCGAGGTGCACGTCGAGCACCTGCAGTCCGTCCTTGGCGACGACGTAGGTATCAGGCTCGACCTGCCCGCCGACGACGACTTCCCCCAGCCCGAGCGCTGCCTCGATCACGATGCGGTCCAACTCGCCCGTGCGCGGATCGGCGGTGAACGCCACACCGGACGACTCCGACCTGACCATCACCTGCACGACGACCGCAATGGACGGTTCCTCCGCGATCCCTCGGAGCCCCCGATAGGTGCGGGCACGCTCGGACCACAACGACGCCCAGCACGCCTGCACCGCACGAACCACCTCGTCGGCACCGACGATGTTGGTGTACGACTCGTGAATTCCCGCGAACGAGGTGTCCGCCGCGTCCTCCGCCGGCGCCGACGACCGAACTGCCACCGCAACACGCGCCCCGAGAGTCTCGTACGCCGCGACGATGTCCGCCCGCATCTCGTCCGGAACAGACGTGCCCGTCACCAACTCGGCGAGTTCGGCCGAGGTACGGATGAGTTCTGCCTCGTCGATATCGGGAGCCGGTACCGCCTCGGCAGCCAGCCGGGCACGGACTCCCGCGGCCTGCATCGCATCGATGTACGCGTCCGCCGTGACCGCGAACGCAGGTGGAACCGGAAAACCCGCCCGCGTGAGCTCACCCAGATTGGCGGACTTGCCACCCACCGTCGGCGCGTCCTCGGCACCCACCGTCTCGATGGGACGTACCCACAAATGATGTTCGGCCATTGCTGACTCCCCCGACTCGTGGTGCTCCCTAGCGAAGGCCGCCCAGCCGCGCGCTCGGCGGAATGTGTCTCACGGTAGGTGGCGCGGACGATCTTCGGGCGAAATCGCACGTTCGGAGCACTACTGCCTTGCACCTGGGTCACACAGCATCGGGCAGAACCTGAACCTCACGACGCCTTCTTCCCGAGATAAGCGTGTGTCGCGGCGAACCGCGAAAGCATGTACTCGCCGGCGGTGACGGGCGGGTAGATCGGCTCCGCGCCGGGTTCGACACACGTCGGGATCGCCTCGATCACCGCACGAAAATCGGGTGCGACGAAGTACGGCAGCGAATAACGGTGTCGTCCCACAGGATTCAGCACCCGGGTGACGGGTGGAGACATAACGGTGGTTGGTCCACCGGGCAATCATGTCGCCGAGGTTGACGATGAGCGCGTCGGGCGGCGTGGCGACGTCGATCCACCCGCCTCCGCGCGCCGCAACCTGCAATCCGCCGATGTCGTCCTGCGCGAGCAGGGTCAGCGAACCGTAGTCGGTGTGCGCACCTGCGCCCGGTGCGGTCTCCCCCGCCCCTGCCGGTGCGTAGTGCAGCATCCGCAGGGATGCGATCGGATCGGTGAACATCGGCTCGAACGAATCGGGCGCCAAGCCGAGCGCGAGTGCGAGACCACGCATCAGATGGGTGTTGATCTCGAGGCAGGCGTGCGCGTACTCGTCGGCCACTCCCTTGAAGACTGGCATCAGTGCGGACGGCCACTGCGCCGGACCGTGCAGCGGCGTTCCGGCAACGACCTCGGGATGATCGGGTCCACGGTCGTACGTGATGTCGAGTCCTTCTTTGGCGTCGGCGCCGAGCACGTCGTCGAGGGTTTCGGCCTTCGGCGGTACGTATCCGCTGTGGCACGGCGACTTCGCGATGGAGATCTCCATCTTCTCCTCGAACGGCAGGGCGAAGAAGCGGCGTGCCTGTTCCATCGTCGCGGCGCGCAGGTCGGAGTCGAGTCCGTGGCCGGTGACGACGAAGAACCCGAGGTCGGTGCAGGCGGCATCGAGCGCGTCGGCGACGCTGCGGGGATCACTCCCGTCGCGTAGGGGCCGCAGGTCGATGACCGGGAGGGTTTCCATGATGTTCTCCTGGGAGCAGGTCGCAAGATGATCGCTATCAGTTAATTCTCGCGATGCTGCCGTTTCGTCTCACGCTGGTGAGGACCGTGTTACGGGGGGCACTCCCGGCGTCCCCACACACAACACGACCCGCACGTCGTCGACTCCCCGGTGTTCCCACTGCATCTCGGTGCCGGCCGCGGCGAACAGGCAGTCGCCCGCGTCGAGAACCACCGGATCGCGGCCACGCACCTGCACCGCGAGGGAACCGCTCACCAACACGAGGGCGAGGTCGTCCGCGCGGCGAAACCAGCCGCCGATGTCGTCGCCGGGTCCGATGACGTACTGGTACACCTCGGGGATCGTGCCGTTTCCCTGCGCCATCCACATGATCGGCGCACCGGGCGATCCGGTCACCGGCCGGGCACTTCGACGCTCCGCCCGCACCACCAGCACCTCCCCGTCCGGTGGAGCGTCGAGAAAATACGACGGAGAGCACTCCAGCGCGTCGGCGATCTTGTACAGGGACGCGAGCGACGGCACGTTGAGGCCCCGCTCGACCTGACTCAGGAACGCCTGGCTGATCCCGGCGCGGGTCGCCAGCGTCCGAGCGCTGAGTCCGGCCTCCCTGCGGGCGACACGAACAGCACGTCCGACGCGGGCAACCCGATCGTGTTCTTCCGGCGTCACATCACTCCTTCTCCCCGATTCCGCACCCCACGAAACCGCTTCCCCGACCCCGAAACACAAACGTCACGGATCGGACATGGTCCCTCAACCCGGACCCTGGATCGTCTCGCCTTAACAAATAGCGAATTACTCGGAAGGTCACACCGAATGGTGACACCAGCTTCTCCATCCCGCATCACCACCGCACCGGAGGCCGAACAGCCCGGCCTCACCGACGGCGTGGTGATGGACGGCATTGCGCGGTCGTTCGGAGACAACATCGTCCTTCGCGACGTCTCACTTCACATTCGGCCCGGTGAGGTCTACGCACTCCTCGGCGAGAACGGTGCCGGCAAGTCCACTCTGATGCGGATCCTCACCGGCTTGTTGCCTCCGGATGCGGGCACCATCAAAGTCGACGACCTCACACTCGACGCCGGGGGCAGCGACCGGATTGCGATGGTGCACCAGCATTTCATGCTCGTACCGTCGATGACGGTTGCCGAGAACTTCCTGCTGGGGCGCTCGCGGGGAATCGTCGGCCGGGGGCGGCTGCGCCGCACGTGCGACGAAATCTCGGCGCTGGCAGCCGAAACCGGACTTGCCTGCAACCCGGCGGCACGCGTCGACACGTTGTCGGTGGGTGAGCAACAGCGCGTCGAAATCCTGCGCGCACTGCACCTCGGCGCCCGCTATCTGCTGCTCGACGAACCGACCGCGAATCTCGCTCCAGCGGAGGTGCATTCACTGCTGGCGCAGATTCGGGATCTGGCGGTCGAGCGGGGTGTCGGAATCGTGCTCATCACGCATCACCTCGAAGAAGTGCTCGAAGCGGCCGACCGGGTGGGTGTGCTCCGTGGAGGAAGGCTCGTCGCCGAGAAGCCGGTCGCAGAGGTCACCACCGCCGAACTCGCCCGCGACATGGTCGGGCGCGACGTCGGTCTCGGCATCCGGCGCGCCGCCACGGAACCGTCCGGAGGACGCATGCTCGAACTCGTCGGGGTCTCCGTCCCCGGAAAGCTGGACGAGGTGACCCTGCGGGTCGGGGCGGGGCAGCTCGTCGCCGTGGCCGGCGTGGAGGGCAACGGACAGTCCTCGCTCGAGGATGTGCTCTCCGGCCTCGCTGCCGATGCATCCGGTGCGGTGCGCATCGCCGACCGGGAGGTCGACATCTCGAGTCCACGCTCCCTCCGCGACGCCGGGGTCGGCATCGTTCCCTCCGACCGCTACACCCGGGGTCTGGTGAAATCACTCGGCATCGACACGAATCTCGCGGTCGACAGTTACACCACCCCTCCCCTCGCGCGCCGCGGGGGACGACTGTCCCGCAACGCTATCCGTGACCGCGCCGAGCGCATCATCGCAGCGCTCTCGGTGAAGGCCTCGAGCCCACGTACGCTCGCAGGCACGCTGTCCGGCGGTCACGCCCAGCGTGTGGTGCTCGGCCGGGTTCTCGACGGTGCTCCGGACGTACTGGTCGTCGCCCAGCCCACCCGAGGTCTCGATGTCGGGGCCACCGAGTTCGTGTGGGACACCCTCGTCGAACACCGGGCGCGCGGGGCCGCGATCCTGCTGATCTCCTCGGACCTCGACGAGATCTGCAGCCTCGCCGACCGTGTCGTCGTCCTGTATCGCGGGCGCATCGTCGCGGAATTCGACGAGGGCCCGTTCGATCGGGAGGCCCTCGGTTCCGCGATGGGCGGATTCCAGGAGGTGGCCGCATGAGCGCCGACATGCTGAGTCCGCCCGCGGTGGCACCGACCCCCGACCCGGCGACGCGCTCGCGACTGCGCAGCCTCCTGACCACGGTGGGGATCCCCTTCCTGGCAGTGGCCGTGGGACTCGCCGTCGGTGCGGTGCTCATCGTTCTCGCCGGCGGCAACCCCGGTGAGGCCTACGCCACGATGCTGAACGCCGCACTCGGCGGCGACACCCAACTCGGACGCTTGCTCACCGGCATGACACCGCTGGTGCTCATAGGCCTCGGCTACGCGATCGCCTACCGCACCGGGTTCATCACGATCGGCGCCCAGGGCCATTACGACGTGGGAGCCATCACCGCTGCCGCAGTGGTTCTGAGCCTTCCGCTCGGCACCTCCTGGGTGGCGATCCCCGTCGTCGCCGTGACCGCCGCCGTTGCCGGCGCCTGCGTCGGCGGTATCGCCGGCGTCCTGAAGGCGCGACTGGGCGTGAACGAGATCATCTCCTCGCTCATGCTCAACTACCTCGTCTTCTATGCTCTGGCCTGGACTGTCCGCAAACCTCTCGCCAACCCCAACGGCTTCACTCCCGAGTCCGAACGCATCCCGGACTGGGCGGCACTGGCGACCATCCCCGGCACACGCATCCACATCGGTGTGTTCGTGGCTGTCGCAGCGGTTCCGCTGGTCTGGTGGATGATGCGCTCCACCCGGTTCGGGTTCTCCTCCCAGATCGTCGGCGAGAGCCCCAGTGTCGCTGCGGCGAACGGTATCTCGGTTGCCCGGACCATCGTCACCTCGGCGCTGATCAGCGGCGCGCTCGGTGGTATCGCCGGAGCGATCATGTTGCTCGGCAGCGAGTTCCGCCTGTCGCTCGCCGTCTCCTCGGGCATCGGTTTCACCGCGATCGTGGTGGCCCTGCTCGGACGGCGGAACCCGTTCGGCATCGTCCTTGCGGCGGCCCTGGTCTCGGGCTTGACGCTCGGCAGCCAGGCCGTGCAGCGCACCCAGGAGATCCCGGCCTCGATCGGCACCGTCGTGCAGGCCGTGATGATCCTGACGGTGCTGCTTGCCAATCGAATCGTGGAGCGTGCCCGATGAACTGGTCCGACGTCCTGGGCGCCGGAGCGCTCGTCCCCCTGCTCACGGCCGCGCTGCGCCTCGCGGTGCCCATCATCCTCGCTGCTGCGGGAGCCTGCCTGGCCGAACGTTCCGGCCTCATGAACCTGGGTATCGAAGGCCAGATGATGGTCGGTGCCATCACGGCATTCGTCACCGTCTACTACACCGGAAACCCCTTGCTCGGGGCCGTCACCGGCGCTGTCGCCGGCCTCCTGACCGCTGCGATCGTCGGCTACCTGACGATCACGATGGCAGTCGACCAGATCATCACCGGCATCTCGGTGGTCATCCTCGGGACCGGACTCGCGTCGTTCCTCTACCTCCAGGTCTTCGGGATGACCGGCACACCCCCGCGCATCCAGGGCAGCACGCCCGTCGACCTGCCCGTGCTCTCGGACATTCCCGCGATCGGCCAGATCGTCTTCTCCCAGTCGCCCCTCGTCTACGCGGCACTGCTGCTGGTGGTGGCACTGTGGTGGGTGCTCTCGCGCACCGCGTTCGGACTCTCCGTGCGCGCGGCGGGAGAGAGTCCCGAGGCTGCCGATTCGGTCGGCGTCTCGGTTCCCCGCACCCGCTGGATCACTTTGCTGATCTCCGGCGCAACAGCGGGCATGGCCGGTGCCCTCGTGATCGACGGACTCGGCTTCTTCCAGGACGGCATCACCGGCGGCCGAGGCTGGATCGCCCTCGGTGTGGTGATCCTGGCCAGGTGGAACCCGCTCGGCGCCATCGCCGGCGGCTTCATGTTCGGTCTCGTCGATGCCTTCCAGTTGCGCGTGCAAGCAGCGTCCGGTGGTCAAGCGACCTCGGTGCCGTACGAACTCTTCCAGGCGATGCCGTACGCGGTCACCCTCGTCGCCGTTGTCGTGACCACCGTGGGTTTCGCCCGCAACAACGCCCCCAAGGCACTCGGCGTTCCCTTCGTCCCCGCCAAATAGTTCCTGTCCCAGCCGAACAACTCCCCCGAGTCAGGGCTCGTAACAACGAGCCTTCCTTCCCCCTAGGAGAATCACGTGAAGAAACTGGGTACCGCTGTTGCGGTGATCGCCGCGGCCGGAGTCGCCGTTTCCGGATGCTCGTCGAGTTCGGAGTCCGGAGCATCGTCGTCGTCCGATGGCGTCGTCAAAGCCGCCATCATCACCTCAGGCCCGGTCAACGACCTCGGGTGGAACCAGGGCATGGTGGAAGGCGCCGAGAAACTCGAAGCCGAGGGACTCATCGATCTGACCGTGGTGCAGCAGGATTCGGGCGCGACCTCCGAGCAGATCGCGCAGATCGTGACCGACCTCGCCGAGGACGGCCACGACCTCGTCGTGGGACACTCGTTCAACTACGGCGAGCCGATCAAGGGTGTCATCGCGGACTATCCGGACGTGTTGTTCGCCTACGCCGGCGGGTTCGGTGACATCACTGCCAACCTCGCCGACTACAGCCAGCCGTTCTACGAGGGCTCCTTCCTGTCGGGCATTCTCGCCGGTGACCTGACGAAGTCCGGAATTCTGGCCGGCACAGCCGGTTTCGAGATCCCGGTGTGCAAGGCGCAGATCGAGTCGTTCGCCGACGGTGCTCGCCTGAGCTACAAGGGACCGGGCGAAATCCAGCTCCGGCCGTCCTACATCGGCGGATGGTCCGACGCTGCGGCCCAGACCCTCGAGGCTGTCAACGCGCTCGTCGACCAGGGCGCCGATCAGTTCACCACGTGCGGCGTGGACGCGGCCACGATCGAAGGTGCCAAGCAGCGCGGCGTGGGTGTCGCCGGTTACGCGATGGACCAGACGCCGCTCGCTCCCGAGAACGTCGTGTCCTCGATCGTGTGGAATCTCGACGAGGTCCTCCGCGCGATGGTGGCAGACGTCGAGTCGGGCAACATCGATCCCGCCAAGTACTACGACGTGGACTTCGCGGAGGGCGGCGTCGACGTCGCGGTGAACCCTGCGTTCGCCGACAAGATCTCCCCCGAGGCGATGGCGCTCTTCGAGGAGTACCGGGAGAAGATCAAGTCCGGCGAGTTCGAGGTCGAATACAAGGGCGGAGCGTAACCCGATGACGGTGACCCTCGAGGCAGTGCGGGCGCTGCCCAAGATCGAACTGCACCGCCACCTCGAGGGCACCGTCCGCCCCGACACGGTGCACGCACTCGCCGCAGCCAACGGCACGCCCCTGCCCGTGGACGACATGCGCACGCTCTACACGTACCGCGACCTGCGGCACTTCCTCGACGTGTACGACACGGTGTGCAGCACGATCGTCTCCCCCGCGGACTTCCACCGCGTCGCGTACGAATCGGTGCTCGACGCAGCCGCCACAGGCATCGTCTACACCGAGATGTTCTTCACTCCGCACGTGCATCTCTCCCGAGGTGTGCCCGCCGCGCACCTGTGGGACGGGATCACCGCGGGGCTGCGAGACGGAATCGCAGAGACCGGGATCGGCGTCCGAATGATCATGGACTGCACCAAGTTTCTCGGTCCCCACCTCGCGCTGCTGGAACTCGACCTTCTGACCTCACTGCCCGATCCCGACGGGTTCCTCGTCGGGATCGGGGGTGACGGCATCGAAGCCGGCGTCGACGACGCCGCGTTGGCCCCCGTGTTCGCGGAGGCCGGCCGACGCGGGCTTCGCCGGACCTACCACGCCGGCGAGTTCGGGGTACAGAGCGTCGCCGACGCGATCCGCGTGCTCGGCTGCGAACGGATCGACCACGGTCCACTCGTCGTCGAGGATCCTGCGCTGGCCGCAGAAGCAGCCGATCGCGGGATCGTGTTCACGCTGTGCCCCAGTTCGGACGTCCTGATATCCCAGGTCTACCCGTCGGTGCGTGACCACTCCCTCCCGCGCATGCTCGAGGCCGGGCTGCACGTCACCGTCAACAGCGACGACCCCGCGATGCTGGGCCGCGATATCAGCGACGAGTACGTCACGGTCGTCGAAGAAGGACTGGTGACTCCGGAACAGTTGTGCGACATCGCGATCGGCTCCGTCGACGCCTGCTGGCTACCGGACGACGACAAGGCCGCGCTCCGCGCACGACTCGGTGCCGCCTGGGGCACCGCGTTCTAGCTAACCCACGTCGGGGCGTGGCCGTGCGCCGTTCAGGAACAACTCCGTGATCCGGCGTGCAACGGCAGATCCGCCGGACTCCGTCGCGCGTGCGAGGTGAAGGAAGGCGTTCATCAAGAACTCGGGTTCCCCGGTGAGTTCGTTCCTGTCGACGGCGTCGGCAAACAGGGCGACCACCGGGTCGAGGACTTTGCGGACATAGAGTCCGGAAATCTCCTCGCGGGTCGTCTCGCCCACCTGGTCGAGGGCGTCGTAGATCCGTTGCTCGAACGTGATCGTGGACCGGTGGTGCTCGGAGGAGACAACGGCGAGCGCGGTCAGGCGATCGTCCAGCGGTCCGTCGCTTCCGAGCGCCTCCAGGATGTGCACGTGGAGACCTTCGATGAACTCTTGCGCCACTGCCCGGTAGAGGTCTTCCTTCCCGCCGGGAAAGTGGTGGTAGATCGAGGGTTTGCGGATCCCGACGTCGCCGGCCACCCCCACGAGCGAGATGCCGGAGTAACCGGTCGCGGCGAGTTGGTCGGCGAACGCCCTCATGATCTGCGTTCGGGTATCGGTTCCGTCGATCATCGGTTCCTCCGGGCATGGTTCGACGACAGGACACAGGCAAGTGCACCCGCTACCAGGAGCGTAACGAGCACGGCGGTCGCGAGGGGCGCCGCCTCGAGGGCGGCTCCGCTTTCCAGACGGCGCGCGGTCTCCACGAGCGACCCCGGCAACTGAAACCGGGCAGTGCCGTCCTACCGCGACCCCACTGACACGGTTGCTGCAGGTAGCACGGCCGAACACCACTCCACGAGTGCCCGCGCAAGCTCGGTGCGCGCGGACAACTGGGGGGCATGGTCGGTGTCCAGGCTCACGACCGTCGCTCCCGGAACGAGCCGCTGCATCTCCCTCTGCGCGGCGAGTGAGACCGAACGGTCGCGTAGCGCCTCGATGTACAGCCTCGGCAGCGATCCGAATCGATCCGCCGTCCAGATGGGCGCCATGAGCCGCGCAGTCTCGAGTTGCGGACGCAGTCTGCGCGCCGCCTCTATCGCATCGACGGCGTCGGCCTCGTGGAAGAAGACCGCCGCAGCAGCTTCGGGCGGCACCACGGTTCCGCGACCGTCGGCAGTGACCTGCAACCACTTCGAAATCCCCACCGGCGGTTCGAGTCCCAGACCGTCGCACAACTGCCCGAAGTCGACGCCGGACGGCAGCATCATTCCCGCCACGTACGCGACTCCGGCGACACGGTCGGGCATCATCTCCGCGACCTGTGTCGCCACGATGCCACCACCGGAGTGCCCGACGACGAACACGGTGCCTTCGAGTCCGGCCACGTACTCGGCGACGTGTCCGGCAACGTCGTCGAGCGTGACATCGCGGTCGGCCCACCGGCCCACCCCGGGCAGCGACAACGCGTGCGGTGCATGCCCTGCCGCGGTCAGTGGTTCCGTCACCGTGTCCCAGACCCAGCTACCCGCCCACGCCCCGTGAACGAGGACGACATGGCTCACGATCGGTTCTCCCCCGCTGCGGCGAGCACCCGCGCCGCTTCCCGCTCTGCCGCGGTGTTCTTCGTGCCGTGCCGGGAGCCGGCAAGCTTCGCCTTGATGTGGTCCCGCACGACGACGGGTTCGTACGGATCGGGACCCGCGTACTCCGGCAAGGTGGAGACGACCGCGTCGACGTTGCCGTCGTGGAAGTAGGCCACCGAACGACGACGCTGAATGCGACCGTCCACGACGGGAGGCTTGACCCGATGCAACGTGGACATCCAGTGATCGTCGGTGATGCGGGCGGTGAGGTCGCCGAGATTGACGAGCAGCGCTCCCGGCGACGGGGACACGTCGTGCCAGATGCCGTCGCTGCCCAGCACCTGCAAACCCGCAACCCGATCGGCCCACAGCACGGTGACGATCCCGAAGTCGGTGTGCTCCCCCATGCCCGTGAGGTCGCCGTCGAGGTTCACGGTGCCTTCGGGCAGGGCGTAGTTGTTCATCCGCAGCACGTCGATCGAGTGATCGGTCAGGTCGGCGAAGAAGTCCGGTGATTGGCCGAGCGCGTCGGCGAAGATGCGCGTGAGGGTGCGGGCGACCCGGCCGGCCTCGGCGTAGTACGCCTGCACCCGGTCTTCGAAGCCGGGCACGTCGGGCCAGAGGTTGAGTCCGTAGTCGTCTTCGGACAGATCCAGATCCGGGAAGGACCGGGCCTCGGTTCCCACGTTGTAGGCCTCGAAGAAGTCGTTCATGCGACTCGCGGACTCGACACCGAGACTCAGACTGAGGGATTCGCTCTTCGGCGGACTGTAGCCGCGGTTCGCGCCCACGACGCGATACTCCCGCTTCACCTCCATCGGCAGGCCGAAGAAGCCGTCGACGGCGGAGGTGAGTCCGGCGATGACCGCATCCGGAATGCCGTGCCCGAGGATCTGGATGAAACCGACCCGCGAGCATGCGTCGTCGACGGCTCGGGCCACCGCGGCACGTTCGTCTGCGCTGCCGCCGCGTACATACGGGCCGATGTCGACGGCGGGAACGTCGAACGGTTCAGACGCTTGCGGGCTCACGTACAACTCCTACGGGGGATGGAAGGTCGACCGAGGTATCGGGGGCCGGAGTGCCGGGCCGGGACGAGGCGCGCGCCATGGTCCCGAGCCGAGTGTGGTTGAAGAGCAGGTTCAGCGAGAAAGCGGTGATGGCGGCCAACGTGATTCCGCTGCCGAGAAGGATCTGCGCCGACGACGGGAACTTGGCGAACAGTCCTTCGGAGAGTTCGGGCAGCAGACCCACACCGACTGCGACGGCCGCGATGGTGGAGTTGATGCGGTCCGACAGGTCCACCGACCGCAACGTGTTGATGCCGACGAGCGCGACCGTCGCGAACAGGATCAGGCCCACACCGCCGACCACGGGCTTCGGCAGTCCCGCGACCACGGCACTCACCTTCGGGAGTGCTCCGAGCACCACCAGGATCGCTCCGGACGTCGCGGTGACGTAGCGACTGTAGACCCGCGTGGTGGCAACGGCCCCGACGTTCTGGGTGAAGACGGTGTCGACGAACGCGTTGAAGATGCCACCGAGTACGGCCGATGCACCGTCGCCGGCGAGGCCGCGCGCGATGTCGCCCTTCGACACTCGCTTGCCGGTGATCTCGCTGACCGCGAGCATGCTCGCGGTGGATTCCGCGAAGACGACGGCCATGACGATGCTCATGGCCACCACTGCGGTGATCGGGAACTCGGGCGCTCCGAAGTGGAACGGCGACGGCAGACCCACCCACGACGAACCGGCGACACCGCTGAGGTCGATCATGCCCAGCGGGACGGCGGCAGCAGTACCGACGAAGAGTGCGATCAGCACACCGAGTTGCGCCCAGATGCCCCGCCCGAGGCAGAGGAATCCGATGGCAACGGCTATGACCAGGACGGCGAGCAGGATGCCGGCGGGTGAGCCGTAGGACGGAGACGAGGGGTCGCTGCCGACGATCAGGCCGCCGGCGACACCGATCAGTGAGATACCGACGACGGTGAGCACCGCACCGGTGACGAGCGGGGGAAAGAACCGGATGATCGTGGCGAACGGCCAGGCCAGCGCGAGGCCGATGATGCCACCGACGAGCATGGAACCGTAGACCGCCTGCAGTCCGTATTCCTTCGCGATCAGGATCATCGGGGTCAGACCCGCGAAGGTCGCGCCGCACAGGATCGGCAACCGCACACCGGCGAGTTTCCCGACGCCCAAGCTCTGCACGATGGTGATCAGGCCGGCAATGAGCAGATCGGCGCTGATGAGCATCGCGATGGTGTCTTGGTCGAGGCCGACCGCAGCGCCGAACACGAGCGGGACGGTGATGCATCCGGTGTACATGATGAGGACGTGCTGGATGCCGAAGGCAAGTTGCCGGAAGATCGGCAGTCTCGTGTCTACGGGGTGCGGTGAGGCCATGAGCTCGCTCCCAAGTTCGTATGCGGGGCTGTATACGCTGCCGGATACATCGTGGGGTGCGAAGTTTTCGGGCTCGAGTCCTCATGTTTCGCGCAGGTAAGGACAATCTCACCGTGGAAACGGCGGCTCGACGCCCGGACGAGGCGACCGGGCGAGGAGCGTTCGTCGTCAGCTGAACCGGCGCGCGCCGGCACGTCCTGGCGGCACAATGACGCCATGGATCCGAAACAGGACTCTGTCGTCGATCTGGCCGCGGCCCGCGCGACGCGCGCTTCCCGGCAACCGGAGCCGCGCGCTGCCGGGCCGCAACCGCGCCTGCTCCGGCAGGTCTACGGCGAGATCCTGCGCGACGAGCGCCGCGACCAGGACCGCAGCCTCGACGATGTCGCCCGTGCCGTCGGAATGTCGAAGCAGTATCTGTCGGAGGTCGAGCGCGGCCGCAAGGAAGCCTCCTCGGAGATGCTGCGGTCCGTGTGCGATGCACTCGACCTGCCGATGGAGCAATTGCTCGGCAGAGGAATCCGCCGGATGACCGCACACCGCACGCTCCGGACGTCCCGGAGCGGCGGCGTCGAACTGTGTGCGGCGTGAGTCAGTAGCCGTCCCGGTTGAGAAGGACGTGGTCGGCGAGCCCGTACGCGACGGCCTCGTCGGGCGAGAAGATGCGGTCACGGTCGGTGTCCCGACGCAGTTGTTCCACGTCACGACCCGTGTGCGCGGAGAGAATGTCCTCGGTCTGAGCCCGCACGCGCATCACCTCCGCGGCTTGCAACGCGAGGTCGGAGATGGTGCCCTGCCCCTGCGCCGACGGCTGGTGCAACAGCACCCGTGAGTGGGCCAGCACGTGTCGTCGTCCCGGCGCGCCGGCCGCCAGAAGCACCGCGGCCGCCGACGCTGCCTGACCCATGCAATACGTGGCGACACCGGCCCGCACGAATTGCATGGTGTCGTAGATCGCGAGCATCGCGGTCGACGATCCGCCCGGGGAATTAATGTACAGGCCGATCTCGAGATCGGGCGTCTCCGCTTCGAGGTGCAGCATCTGCGCCATCACCACGTTCGCGACACCGTCGTCGATCTCTGTTCCCAGGAAGATTATTCGCTCGTTGAGGAGCCTGCTGAAGACGTCGAACGATCGTTCCCCCGCCGGGGTGCGTTCGATGACGTTGGGGATCGTGTAGGTGCTCATGACAGTCCGATCGGTCGGCCCGCACCGAACGGCGCGAGTTCGGCGAACGACCCGGCGACCTCGTCGATCATGCCGTAGTCGCGTGCCTGGTCGGGGGTGAACCAGCGGTCGCGGTCGCTGTCGCGTGCGATCTCCTCCATGGACCGGCCGGTGGCCTCGGCGAGAATCTGCTGCGACTGCCGCTTCATGTATTCGAGGTTCTCGGCCTGGATCGCGATGTCGACGGCGGTGCCCGCAAAACCGGCCGACGGCTGGTGCATCATGATGCGACTGTGCGCCAGCGCAATTCGTTTGCCCTTGGTTCCTGCCGCCAGGAGAATCTGTCCCATGCTCGCGGCGAATCCGACAGCGACGGTGGCCACGTCGTTGGGCACCAGCACCATCGTGTCGTAGATCGCGAGGCCGGCGAGCACGGACCCGCCGGGTGAGTTGATGTGCAGGACGATGTCCCGGCGGTCGTCCGCCGAAGCGAGAAGCACCAGTTCCGAGCAGACACGCTCGGCCGTCTCGTCGTTCACCTCGCCGGTGATCTGCAGGATGCGTTGCCGAAAGAGTCTGTCGGCCAACTGTTCGCGATAGTTCAACTGGCTGGATGCCAACGATGTGGGAGTCATGGCTCCACCCTGGACGGGTCGAGCACCGTCACGGCCGCCTGTCCGCTCAGGGCAGACGGACCGGGCACGTGCCGCCCGACTTCACTCGAGCACAGTTCCGGCCTTCTCGGGGAGCGTGATCGCCGCACATGCCGCGACGACGAAGGACGCCGCGAACACCCCGAACACCAGTGCGTTGCCGCCGGAGTCGAGGAGGAACGGCACGAGCAGCGGTGCAGCGATCGACGCCAGTCGCCCGAAGGACGCTGCCGCGCCGGTGCCGGATCCGCGGAGCGCGGTCGGATACAACTCGGGACCGATCGCATACAGCGCGCCCCAGGCGCCCAGGTTGAAGAACGACAGCGCCATCCCGGCAGCCACGATTGTCGTGGGCGTCTCCGCCAGGCCGAAGAGTCCCGCCGCCACCGCCGACCCGGCGAGAAAGACCGCGAGCGTCGCGCGCCGACCCCACACTTCGATCAGCCACGCGGCCACGGCGTATCCGGGCAACTGGGCGAGCGTGATGATCAACGTGTAGCCGAACGACGTGACCAGGTCGAATCCCTGCGCCACGAGCAGACTGGGCAACCAGATGAACGCACCGTAGTAGGACAGGTTGATGCCGAACCAGACGATCCACAGTGCAGCGGTGCGGGCGCGAAGTGCCGGCGCCCAGATCGAGACCCTGTGATCCGTTTCCGGAGGGGCAGCGAGTTCGTCCTCCCCTGGTTCTTCCGTTGCTTCCGCCACCTGTGGGGGCGGACCGGAGGTGCTACGGGCAGCCGACAACTCGTAGTCGCGGACGATCGCTTCCGCCTCGGCGTAGCGGCCCTTGCTCTCGAGGAACCGCACCGATTCCGGCATTCCGAATCGCACCACGAGTGCGTATGCGGCCGGCACGAGTCCGACGGCGAGGGCCCAGCGCCACCCGTCGTCATTCAGCGGCACCACGAAGTAACCGATCAGCGCGGCGAGAATCCAGCCGACGGCCCAGAAGGCCTCGAGCGCGACCACCACCCGGCCGCGGATCTTGCGGGGAGCGAACTCGCTGACGAGTGTCGACGCCACAGGAAGTTCGGCGCCGAGCCCCAACCCCACGACGAATCGCAGGACGATGAGCATCGCCACCGAGGTCGACAGGGCCGCCGCGCCGGTGGCGAGTCCGTACACGAGCAGGGTCGTCGCGAAGACCTGACGTCGGCCGATCCGGTCGGCGAGCAGTCCACCCACGGACGCACCGATCGCCATCCCGGCGAAACCGATCGATCCGATCCACGACAACTGTGTAGACGTCAGGTCCCATTGCACGGCGAGTGCGGCCATGACGAAGGAGATCAGGCCGACGTCCATCGCGTCGAGCGCCCAGCCGGTGCCGGAACCCACGAGGAGACGGCCGTGCTTGCCGGTGAACGGCAGGTCGTCGAGGCGTTGCGTACGAGTGGCCACAACCGCGAAAAGTACACCGCCCCGCGCCCGGCATTCGCGCTCGGGCACAGACGGGGTCTCAGCCCCGGGCTGCGGCCTCGAGCGCCTCCACGTCGAGCTTGCGCATCGTCATCATCGAATCGACCACTCGCTGCACGGCAGCCGGGTCGGACAGGCCGAACAGTTCGTCCAGTTGTTGTGGGACCACCTGCCAGGACAGCCCGTACTTGTCCCGGAGCCAACCGCACTGGGATTCCTCCCCACCATCCGCGGTCAGCGCGTTCCAGTAGTAATCCACTTCCGTCTGGGAAGCACAGTCGATCCGGAACGACACCGCTTCGGTGAACGGGAACTGCGGGCCACCGTTGAGCCCGTAGAACACCTGACCGTCGAGGAAGAACTCCACCGACATCACCGTTCCCTCCGGGACCGGGGCGCCACCCTGGTAGTACGTGACCTCCCCGATCCGCGAGTCGGGGAACACGCTCGTATAGAACTTCGCGGCGTCCTCGGCGTTCATGTCGAACCACAACCACGGTGTGATCTTCGGCATGATCTCTCCTTTCGGTACGGACCATTTCGACGGCATTCGACCGGTCCGACAGGGCGGTCCCTTGCGTATTGGGACCAGAAAAACTCGCGGAAGTAATCACGGTGACCCCTGATTTTTTCTTCGTGATCATCCGGAGGTGGATTCCCGTATCCGGCTGGGTATGACTCGAGGGTGCAGTCGTCGAAGAGCGCCCCCGAAACAGCCGGCTTCGCATTTTGTATGCGAGGAAAACCTTGTCTGCATCCGGCCGAATTGCGGCTGAACGTCGTCCCGGTGGGTGTGCTGTGCTGACGGACAGCGACGGCTCCGCGTCCTTCACGTCCGGGGGGATCTTCTTCCGCGGTGTGCGCGCCGATCCCGCCTTCATCTCGGATCTCCGTCGTGCCATGCGCCAGTGGCTCGAGCAACTCGATGTCGACGACGACCGCAAACACGACGTGGTGCTCGCGAGCTACGAGGCCTTGGCGAACGCCGTGGAACACGCCTACGACGTCGACGACACCTCTGCCTCCCTCGATTTCGAGGCGACGTATCTGCCGCAGGACCAGGTTCTCGAAGTTCGGGTCGCGGACCACGGCTGCTGGCACGACGCCGATGCCACACCGAGTTCGCGCGGCCACGGACTCGCCTTGATACGGGGACTCGCGACCGACGTGGTCGTCGACCCCACTCCGCAGGGCACCCACGTCACCATCCACTGGTCGCTGTAGACGCTGGTCCGCGCCCGCCGGACGTGCGGTGACACCACGCGCGATATGCGTTTCCTGCCAACGGAGCCGGGGCATCTGTGGCAGTAACGAGCCGTAGCCGACCGGCGGCAGGCCCACGATCCCGCGAGGAGCCCCATGTCCACCGATGCTCTCGTCATTCTCAAGAACGACCACAAGGAGATCCGGAAACTCTTCCGCGACTTCCGCAGCGCAGGTGACAACGCGGTGAAGACGAAGGGCGCGATCGTCGGCAAGATCATCGAGGCGTTAACGGTGCACACCTACATCGAGAACGAAGTGTTGTACCCGCGTGTCCGCGACCTCGTCCCCGAACTCGAGGACGACGTGCTCGAGTCGTACGAAGAGCACCACGTCGCCGATGTTCTCGTCTCCGAACTCGCCGCAATGTCGCCCGACGACGAGCGTTTCGATGCGAAGACCACCGTGCTGATCGAGAACGTCGAGCATCACATCGAAGAAGAAGAGGACGAGTGGTTCCCGAAGGTGCGCGAGAGCCTCGGCCGTAAGAAACTGCAGGAGATCGGGGAAGAACTGCTCGAGAGCAAGAAGAAGGCACCGACGTCACCGGCACAGCCTTCGGCACTGAAGAAGGCCGTGGACGCGGTGGTCGCCTAGTCCGTGCCGGTGCTCCCGTCCCGGTTCACAGCATCCGCAAGTCCGACAACGCCAGCGGCATCATGAAGTCCCCGACGGGTTCACGCACCCACCACGCACCCGTGGCCCGGTGCTCCGACCGTGTGGCGTAGCGGTACCGGAACAACCGGGCACGGATGCGAGCCGGCGGAGTGTCGGGGAACGGGTTGTGCCGCAAGAGCTTCAGCGTAGCGTCGTCGTTTTCGAGCAGCTTGCGTACAAAACGTGGAAACCATGCGGCGGCGTAGTCCCGCGAGATCGCCGCGAACCACATGAGCCAGTCGAGCCGGAGATGGTACGGCGCGTACTGACTGGGACGACGACGGACATCCCCCGGTTTGCCGCGGAACTCGTACTCCCGCCATTCGGTCGCGGGACTGTCCACCCGGTCCGCGGTCCCCTCGACGATAACCTCGTGGCGGGTGCGCGTGATACTGCCGAAAGCGCCGTACGCGTTGACGAAATGCCATCGGTTGAACGACGCGTTCATCGCCTGCCGCCTGGATGCGAGGTTGCGCGCCGGGCGGTAACTGAGCACCGCGGTCAAGACGGTCAGGGCTATCACCGCCACGGTGAACGGAAGCGGAGTGGGCGCGTAATCCGTATTCACGGTCGCGATCCGGCCGTAGAACTCGTCCGGCACCACCGAGAATGCCAGGACGATCGTGATCCAGTTGAGCCACGCAAAGTTTCCGCTCGCCACCAGCCACAGTTGCGTGAGGATCATGATGACGGCCGCGACTCCAGCAACGGGTTGCGGCAAGAAGAGGCCGAACGGCACCACGAGTTGCGTGACATGGTTTCCCGCCACCTCCACTCTGTGCAGGGGTCGCGGCAGGAGGTGGAAGTAGCGGCTCAGCGGTCCCGGCATCGGTTGCGTCTCGTGGTGGTAGTACAGGCACGTGAGGTCGCGCCAGCAACGATCTCCCCGCATCTTGATCAGCCCGGCGCCGAACTCGACTCGGAAAAGCAACCAGCGAATGAGGATCAGCACGAGGAACGGCGGAGCGACGTCGGCATTCCCGAGAAAGATGGCCAGGACACCCGCCTCGAGCAGCAGCGATTCCCACCCGAACGAGTACCAGACCTGACCGACGTTGACCATCGACAGATACAGCGCCCACATCACGAACCACACCGCCATGCACGCGGCCAACGGCAACCGCTCGGTGACACCTACGAGCGTGAGCAGCGCGAGCAGCGCACCGAGCACGGCGAGCGCCGCGAAGAGCCGATCGGAATAGCGGAAGTGGAACACACTCGGTGAACTCTTGAAGGTGCGCGCCGCCACGAAGTCGGGCACCGGAAGCAATCCGCGCGCACCGATGAGGGCGCGGAACTGGAGAAGCGCCGCGAGGAACGCGACCAGGTAGAGCGCGGCGAGCCCCCGGGTGACCAGGAGTCGCCCGATCGTGTAGCCGTCCGCTGCCGCCCACTCCATCACGTCAGCCCCGTACCCGCTTCCGCCACAGGTGCCCCGTACACCTGTCGAGCATGGCACCGCCGGTGCCGGGCGGGACGACTACGCCGGGATTTCCCTGCGCAGTCCGCTCGCTCGCAGCACCTGCCGCGCCACTCCGGCGCGCACCGACTCCTCGGTACCGACAATCCTCACGTGGACGCGCGCCCTGGTGATCGCGGTATAGAGCAGTTCCCGGGTGAGCAGCGCGGATTTCGCTTCGGGCAGCACCACGGACACCGTGCCGTACTGGCTTCCCTGACTGCGGTGGATCGTCATGGCATAGAGCGTGCTGACTGCGGACAACTGGCTGGGATGGAGCAGATACGGCTGTCTCCCACGGGCAAACGCCGCGACGAGTTCGTCGCCGCGGCGCACGACGACCCCGGTGTCGCCGTTGTAGATGCGCATGTCGTGGTCGTTCGCCGTCACCAGGAGAGGCTGACCCGGATACCAGCGTTCCGGATCCAGGTACCTGCCGGTGGCAGCACCGATCCATTCGGTGGCCTGACGCGCCCACCGCTTCACACCCGACGGCCCGTCGCGGTGCGCACACAGCAGACGGTGGCTTTCGAACCGGTCGAGTGCCGTGGCGACGTCGCCGGCCTCCGCTGCCAGCGTGACCTCCTCGGCCGACCGCACGATGTCGGCGCGAAGCGCGGAGAGATCGGACGGACTCACGAACGACACTTCGGGTCGGCCGCTGCCGAGGATCTTCATGACCTCGTCGTCGTCGCCGTGCCGGACCGCCAGCGCCAAATCGGCGATCGCACCTCCGAAGCGCCTACCCTTGCTCAGGCGCACGATGCCGCCCCTCAACCGCGTGCGTTCAGTAGCGCCGAGCCCATGCTCCGCAAGGTCGCCTTGCTCGTCGAGGTCGCCCGGGACGGCGAGGTCGTCGGGCACCGCGCGCTCGAACACCGGATTGAGCGTCCCGGTGATAGGCCGGCCCACCAGGTCGGCGAGCACCGCGCCGGCGTCCACGGACGCGAGCTGATCGGGATCGCCCACCAGCACCAGTCGGGTGTCGGGGCGTACCGCTTCGAGCAGACGGCACATCATCGTCAGCGACACCATCGACGTTTCGTCGACGACGATCACGTCGTACGGCAGGTGATTGTCGGCGTGGTAGCGGAACCGGGTACGACCGCGTTGCCATCCCAGCATCCGGTGCAGAGTCATCGCGGTGATGTCGGGAGGCAGTTTCAGCTCGGATTCCTGCTCGCGCACGGATTCCTGCAACCGGGCGGCAGCCTTCCCGGTGGGCGCGGCGAGACCGATTCGCAGGTCGCGGCCGTGCAGTTCGGTGAGCAAGGCAAGAATGCGCGCGACCGTATGCGTCTTTCCGGTGCCCGGGCCACCGGCGATCACGGTGGTCAGGTGGGTCGCCGCGAGCGCGGCAGCGACACGCTGACGGTCGGGGGCCGGAGCGGGACGCGCCGGGTCCGCCGGGTCCGGGAAGAGACCGGTGAGCGCAGTGACGAGTCGCTGTTCGTCGACTTCCGGGAAGTGACCTTCCCGCTCGGCGAGCACCCGCCGGATGGTCTGCTCCTGCCGGAAATAGCGGTCCAGGTACAGCAGCGAACCGTCGGCGGTCTCGATCAGGCGCAGTGGCCGCAGTCCGCCCGGCCCGCCTCCCACAACGAGCGGGCTGCGGCGCAACGCGGCGAGGACATCCTCGTCGCGGGGCCACGGCAGGTCTTCGGGAGCGACCAACGGGTTTCCGTTTTCGTCCTCCTCCACGGTGACATCGCGCAGACGATCCAGGTCGAGACACACCGAACCGGCGCGCACCGCGCGGACCGCGAGTGCCGTGACGAGGTGCACGTCGGGGTCCGATTCCCCGCCGAGAGTGGCAAGCCGCACGGCGACGTGCACATCTGCGGCGGCGAGGGCACCCGCCTCGTTGAACGTGCGGAGCGCACCTTTACCGCGCTGGGCTATTTGCGCATCCGTCACGACAGGGCCTTTCCGGCAAGGAGATCCGACAGGTCGGTGACGAGGGCGGCCGGAGGATGCCAGTCGAAGACACCGCTACCGAGCGGGCTCTGGGGGCCGGCCATCCCCCGGACGAACAGGTACTGCACACCGCCGAGATGAGTGTCGGGATCGTATCCCGATAGGCGCCAGCGCAAGTAGCGGTGCAGTGCCACCGCGTACAGCAACGCCTGCATCGGATAGTGCGCACGGATCATCTCCGCCGCCATCGCCTCACGGGTGTAGTGCGCGGTCGTCAGTTCGTCCACGCGCGCAAGACGGTTGGTCTTGTAATCGACGATGACGAAACGACGATCGGGAGTACGCAGCACGGCGTCGATGCTGCCGGTGAGGAAGCCGCGTAGCGGAACCGGTTCGAGATGCCGGACCGCGTCGGCGTACGGCAGCATCGGATCACCCGGGGTGAGGTGGCGTCGCAGCAGTATCGCCACCGCATCGAGCGTGACGGTGACCGGGACCGGATTGTCGCCGCCGGTCAGGGGCAACTCGAAGTCGAGTTCCGCGAGTCGGTCCGCGGGGTCGAAGTCGGCGAGGGTGCGCCCGAGCGGACCGAGCGGCGTGCGCAGCACCGGCAGCAGCGCGTCGGCCAGTTCGTCCGCGTCCACCTGCGAGAGTTGCTGCGAGACCACCTCTCGGCAAGAGGCGCGGAGTTCGGCGTCGAGGTCGGGAGCGGCGGTGTCGACGACTTCGAGCACCGCATGGACGAGCGTGCCGAAGACCGCGCCGCCGGGCAGATGGTTCATCGGCGACGGGATACCCGCCACGGCGGGTTCCGTTTCGACGAGTGGAGGCTCTTCCGGTTCGTCGTCCTTCTCGGGTTGTTCCACGTCGGTGCCCAGGCCCGGTTCGTCGTGGGCTGCGGCGGTGAGCGCGGAATACGATGTGCGTCGCCATGTTTCGTCGATCACACGGTCGAACGTCGCTGCGGCGAGCGGACCGGTTTCTTCACGGGGTGCAGACCAGGTGAGCTGCGGAATCCTGAACGGCCCCACGGGTTCGACGGCGATCAGCCCACCTGCCGGGGCTGCCCACTGCTCGAATTTCTCCGCCATCGCCTCGTCGTGAGGAACAGGTCCCTCCGCGGCGAGGTCCGGTGAACCCGGTTCGCGGGCGAAGATCAGCCGGTGCAACGCCGATCTGGACGTGGGCGTCGAGGGCGCCCAGGAGAGCGTGAGCTGGCACTTCGCGCGGGTGATCGCGACGTACAGCAGCCGCAGTTCTTCGCCGGCTTCTTCCTCGTCGTGTCGGCGCTTGCGTTCGCCGTAGCCGGGGCTGCCTTTGCCTCCGACGTCGAGGACACGCCGTCCGTTCTCGTGGAGCAGCAGGCTGTCGGGCTCGGGGTTCTTGGCGGCGTCCCAGCCGTAGGGGACGTACACGATCGGGAACTCCAGGCCCTTACTGCCGTGCACGGTGAGGATCTGCACGGCAGCGGCGTCGCTGTCGAGGCGCCGGATGCGATCTGCCGAGCCGCCGTCGGGATCGTTGATCCGGTCTTCCAGCCACCGCGTCAGCGCAGCGAGGCCGAGCACCTGCCCGGCTGCCGCCTGCTCGAGCAACTGCGCGACGTGCCGCAGATCGGTGAGCCGGCGTTCGCCCGACGGCTCGTCGAGCAAGCGAGCCTCGAGCGCGCCGTATGCGCCGATCCGCTCGAAGACCGCGGCGAATCCCGAACGGAGGTAGACCGCGGACAGTTCGCGCAACAGGCTGCCGATTTCTGCGACGAGGTCGTCACCGCGTTCGTCGACCTCGGATGGGGTGCGGCCGAGTAGCGGGGTCAGCGCCGCGAGCCGCACGCGATCGGCCCGGTGCGGCTGCTCGAGCGCGTAGAGCACCCACAGCCACTCGGTGGCCGCGGACGTGGAGAAGACACTCGTTCCGCCCGCGAGGACACACGGGACTCCTGCCGCCACCAGCGCGTCGTGGACGAGCGCGACCTGCTTGTGTTTGCGGAGCAGCACCGCGATGTGGCCCGGTTCCACCCGCTCGGCACCGGCGCCGAGATCGATGGTGACGCCGTCGTTGCCGAGGATCTTGACGATGTCGGCGGCGACGTCGCGGGCGACGCGCGCTCGGAGACCGTCGAGATTCTTGGGGAAGCCCCAGTCGTTGAGGGGACCTGCTCCGGCGCGCGGCAAGTGCCGCAGACGCAGCGGCGCCAGGCCCGTCAGCCGGGTCTTCGGCTGCGCAGCCTCGACCCGGTTCGCGACGATGCGCGGATCTCCCAGTGCCGCACCGCCGTACACGTACTCGCACGCGGTGACCAGGTCGGCGTCGCTGCGCCAGTTGGTGGTCAGCTCGCAGTGCGCGTCGGACGAGGAGACGGCGTCGAGGTAACTGAGCACCTCCGCGCCGCGGAACGCGTAGATCGCCTGCTTGGGATCACCGACGAGTACCAGCCGGGAGTAACCGTGGAAGGCCTTCCGCAGGATTTCCCACTGCTTGGGGTCGGTGTCCTGGAATTCGTCGATGAGCACGACGCCGAAGCGGGTGCGCACCCTTCGGCACGCGTCCTCGCCGTGCTCGGGGTCGAGCAGAACGCGGTGCAGCAGTGCAAGTTGGTCGTCGAAGTCACGCAACCCCATGCGTCGCTTCCGATCCTCGACCTCGCGGCGCACCTCGCGCGCGAAGTCCACACGTTCGCCGGCCGGTGTGCCGTCGGCGCCTTCGGGGGCCAGGTCGGACTGCGGGTCGAAGATCGCCGCGCGTGCTGCGGTCCTGGCTTCGGCGTACCGGATCGGCGCCTCACCACGCCCGTACCGTTGCAGGTACAGGTCGGTGACCACCTCGGATGTGAGGTCGTCGACGTTCTCGACGACGGTCACATCGGGTTCGCGTTCGCCTGCGATGCCGAGTTCACCGAGCATCCGCTGGCAGAAACCATGTGTGGTGGAGATGGTGCCCGAGTCGAAGTCGGACAACGCCTGGCGCAAGCGCGCGCGGCGGTCGTGGACATCGTCGGCTGCGAGATGGCGGATCAGCGGATCGCCGCTCTCCCGCGCGGTTTCCGGGTCGGCGAGGGCTCGCACCACTTCCGCGAACCGGTTGCGGGTTCGTTCACGCAGTTCCTGGGTCGCGGCGCGACTGAACGTCACGAGCAGCAACTCGGACAGGTCGACGACACCCTCGGCGACGAAACGGGTTGCGAGTCCGACGATCGCGTAGGTCTTGCCCGTCCCGGCGCTGGCTTCGAGGACGGTGGTGCCCTCGGGTAGGGGCGCGAGCAGATCGAAGCTTGCCGTGGACGCGGGCGAAGTCGCCGGCGATAGGGTCACGAAATGTCCTTCCGTCACGGCCTGGCCTGATTCTCCGACGTGAGCAACGGCTCCCACAGACGGCGCGCGAGGACACCGAAACGGCTGGGGTCGTCGAACCAGGAACGTTCGTCGTCGCGAGGTCCGTCGTCGGTGAGAGCACCGAGCGTGACGCCGGATCCGTGCAGGTACCTCACGTGCCGATCCTGCCCGTCACCGAAGGCACCGCCGAAAGCGCGGCCTGCCGCGGTGATCGCCATCTCGACGGAGTCGCCGCGATGCCGTCGTTCGGCGTATTCGGCGGACGCGCCTGTGACGATCGGCAACGGCGACTGCAGTCCCCGGTCTCGCAGGTCCACCAGACGCGCAAGTTGTTCGGCGGCGTCGGCGGGAGCGAGCAGCGTGGATCGCCACGCAGGAAGCCGCGAACGACTGCGTCCGGTGGTGATCGCCTTCCACTGCCCCGGGTGGCCCGACGCGGCGACGGCCAGCAATTGCACCCACGCGGTCAGGCGGTGTTTGGCACCGAGTTTGGAATACGTGCTCCGGGCGATCACCGTGCCGTGCACACCTCCCACCGTGCCCGTGAACCTGCGCCCGCCTTCGAGGTCGAGCACGATGTCCACGGTCTGCGCGCGTCCGGCGTGGACCGGGGCGCATGCGGCAACGAGGCCCTCGACCTCGTTCGTCACGTCGTCGAGTACACGCTCGCCGAACGCATACGGTGGCAGCGTGCCGCGCCGCCACTCCGCCGCACGGAAATCGGCGGCCGACATTCCGGCCAGCCTTGCTTCGAGCATGCGGTCGCCGAGGTTCCACTTCGCCAGCGGATCGAGTTCGACGTCGAGAGCGTCGACGATCCCCTCGTCGAGTTCCGGGATGCGGATGCCGAGGCGTTGCCGCAGAAAGCCCTGGCTGGGATGGACCAGAAACGCCACGAGGTCGGCGAGATCGACGTCGGTGCGTACCGGCGCTGCGAGGGTGGCCACCGCCAGACCCGAAGGCGCAACCGGCTCGCGCGAATGCTGTTGGGTTGCCCGGGCTCCCGCGAGTTCGGCCGTATCGAAGCCGAACGGGGCATCGGCCTTGAAGTTGCGCGGATCGAACGGTTGCAACGGGTGACGGCGCACGATCCGCTGGTCGTCGACCGTCGTGCCGGCCATCGTGGTGACGACGTCGCGAATCTCCGTGAGCGGTATGGCCGGTGGCCGGGCGGCACCGGTGACTGCGTCTGCGCCGGTGTAGAACAACAGGACCCGCTCGGTCGCGGACATCACGGCATCGAGCAGCAACTGGCGGTCCTCGCTGCGCGAATCGCGTTCTCCGACACAGGGATTCTGGGCAAGAACGTCGTCGCCGTCGATGTGGGCGTTACGCGGGAAGATGTCGTCGTCGAGTCCCAGCAGGACGACCACGCGGTGAGGGACCGACCGCATCGGCACCATCGTGCACACGGTCAGTTCGCCCGTGCGGAAATTCGATCGGCTGGGACGACCCGCGAGGCGGCTCGCGAGCATGCCACGCACGTCGGCAAGTCGTAGCTCTGCCGCACCCGCATGCTCGATCGCGGCGCCGATCTCGCGGTGCGCCTGGGCAAGCTGCCATGCGTCGGCGGGGGCGGCGTCGGTGAGCAGGTCGAGCGCCTGAACGAGTGCCGCCGACCACTTTTCGGCCGGTTGCGGACCCTTGATTCCGAGCAGGGAGACCGTGAGCCGGTCGATGTACTCGGCGAACCTCCCCGCGAGATCGATGTCGTTGCTGTCGACATCGTCGAGAGGTAATGCCAGCGACAGCCATTCACCACCGGACTCGTCGGCGGCGACACCGAGGAGGATCCGGTCGAGGGCCGTGCCGAAGGTGTTCTGCGGGAAGTCGCCGAGACCGAACGGTCGGCGTTGCCACGGGCCGAGCCCCCATCGCGCTCCCGCCTCGGCCGCCCACTCCTGCAGTCGTTCGAGGTCGTCGTCGTCGAAACCGAACCGGCGTCGAACCGGGGCCGAGGCGGCGAGATCGAGAACCTCGCTCGCGGTGACGCGGGCGTCGGCGAGACCGAGAAGATCGTCGAGCACCGACAGCACGGGATTGGTCCGGCGCAGCCCGCGGTCGGCGAGGCGCACCCGCAGTGTGTGGCCGGGGTGTTCACCCACTCCGCGTCCGAACGCCGCGTGCACGAGCGGTGCATAGGTCTCGACGTCCGGACACATCACGATCACGTCGCGCGGTTCGAGGGTCGGATCGTCCTGGAAGAGGTGCAGCAGGCATTCGCGCAGCACCTCGACCTGCCGCGTCGGCCCGTGGCACGCGTGGATCGCGACGGTGCCGTCTGCCTGCGCCGACCCCGGTTCGGGTGCGCGGTCGGCCCGGATGTCGGACTGCAATCGGCCGAGCAACGTCGCGGGCGGCTCGGGTGCGGTGTGGGCCACCTCGGTCGCCTCTAGCGCCGACAGTCGCATCTCGAACTCACGTACGTCGCGTCCGAGCGCCGCGAGCAACGGGTGCCGGACACGGAGCGCACTGTTGTCGTCGGCACGGCGCCGCGGGGAGTTTCCGTCGGCGAGCGCAGCCCACATTGCCGGACTCGGATGCGGAATCCAGAGGTGGACGTCGCGGTGGACCCCGAGCGCCGAGACCACCGCCAGTTGCACCGCGTCGAGCCGGGTGGGGCCGAACAGCGACAGCCGGTCGGGCAGGGTGACGAGGCCGGGCTCGTCCCGTAACCGCGAGCACAGGGTGCCGAGTTGCTGGGACGGGCTGCCGGTGCCGACGCGGTCGCGCAGACGGCGCCACAGTTCGGCCTGCCAGCGCAGGTGATCGGCGAGAGGCACGCCCGTTCCGTCGGTGTCGCGGCCCGCCGCCCACTCCGCGATCATGTCCGGGCGCTGCAGTCCGTAGCTGCGGAGGAGACCGGCGAGATGCGCGGCGGTCGCGTATCTGCGACCGGCCCGGTAGTCGTCGTGGCCGTGGCCGAGATGCCGGGTCAGTGCCGCACACCACGGTTCCCCGACAGAGTCGTCGATGACGTCGAGCACTGTCCACAGCACCCGTGAGTGGAGCCAAGGATCTTCGTCGGCGGTGGTGCCCGACGCGGCGGCGAGTGCCTCGTCCACCAGCCTGGACGGAGACGGAAAGTCGATGTTGGCCGCAACACCGTCGCCGTCCGTCGCCCCCAATACCCTCGACAGACGCTGCGTGAGCCAGCGCTCGATGCCGCGAGCCGGCACAGCGACGACTTCACGCGCGAACGGGTCGCCGAGCGGCGCCGCCAGCAACTCACCGAGCGCGTCGGCGAGTGTGTCGGTGCGTTCGGCACGGTGCAGCGTGAGCACGCGTGGGCCCCCTCATGGTCGACTCGGTCGTCGCTACGGCTTACCACACACGAGGGACAACGATACGACTGCGCAGGTCGGACAACCCGGGCAACGACGGGCCGCACAGCGCGACGCCGGGCCGCGGCACGCGCGTCAGTCGAGCAGATCGAAGAGGGGAATCTGATCGCGCATCACGATCTGCTCGACCTCGGCGCGGTATCTCTCCCCGAGTTCCTCCGCGACGTGCGGGGGGCAGCCCAGTTCGCTGCCGATCTGTTCCCAGCTCTGGCCGGCTTCGCGGCGCTCCCACGCGAAGCCGCCGTCCTCGTCCCAGGGCGCCGACATGAACCGATACTGCGCCTCCGGGATGTGACACGCAACACTTCGTCGCGGTGTGTCGCGAGTCGGCGGGACGATCCGTTCGAACGGACTACGCGGCCGGGTCGCGCGGCAGTCGGTCCGCTCGGGGTGGTTACAGGCAGGCGACGAGAATTGCAGCGAGGCCGCCGATCATGGCCGCGAACGCCATGCCCGCCCCGAGGGAGCCCATGAGGACGCCTCCGGCAATTCCGCCGAGAAGTACCAAACAGACGAAGAGGCCGGGTCCGACCCAGGAGTGCTCGACGACCGCGGTGTCGGACACGTCCGCCGACGCGTGACGGGTGCCGGAAATGTTCGGCTGCGCCCAAGAATTCGGACTATTGAGATTTTTCGGGCTCGCCAGAGGATTAGGGGGTACTACGGTCGTCATTCGCGTGTCTCCAGGTTTCGTCTCACTCGAGTGCCGAACAGAAGTACGAGTGGCCTCGCGGCGCGATCTCGTAGATTCTCTGGCTCACCGACGTGCTGGGAGCTATGCCCCGGACGTCGCGGCCCTAAACAACGCGCCGACGCCCCAGTGCCCGGATACCGGGCCGCATAAAAGGATTTGCTGCTTCGTCGAGCGTACTCGATTGTGTCCTGCATCACGTGATGTTAGGGATCCATCTCGTCGGGTAGCCGTTTGAGGTGACATCGCTGAGCCCATCGACCATTCAAGTCCGAAGGAGCTACACACGATGACCGAGACCAACACCCCGGCGCTGCTCACCCAGCTCCGTACTCTTCATCTCCTGACCCATGCCGAAACACAAGTGGCCGAAACCCGCATCGCACAAGCCCGAACCGAGGCTGTGCGAAAGGAATTGACCGAAAACGCCCAGAACTGCCGCGTTCGGGCAATCGCCATCGAGGAAGCCATCCGCGGGCTCGGCGGACTTCCGGATGTGGTGGGCCCGGTCCTCGGCCGCGCGACCACCGCCGTGAAGTCGCTCGCCGAACAGGCACAGCCGTTCGACGAAGCTCTGCTCGGCGATCTCGCGCTCGAACACCAACTGCTCGACCGTGCCCGTTACGTCAAGGCACTCGCGACGGCCGACGGCAACTCGTCGATCGTGTCCCTCGCGGACAAGCTCATCAAGGCCCACAGCGCCACCGTCGAGTGGCTGACCACGGTGATCGCCGAAGAAGCACTCAGAGGCCCCGCAGCGTTGCGGCGCACTCCCCTGCAGGCCGCGACCGGAGTTGCGGTGCGCTTGATCAACACGCCTGTGACCTGGTCCACGCGCGGGCTCGACCGCGCCATCGACGTAGCCCGCTCGACGCGACCGCGCATCGAGTCGCTCCTGACGCGAGGTGCGCACGCCGGCGACGTCGCCGCCAAGACCCTGGGCGCGAGCCGGGATTCCGCGCTGGAAACCGCCGAGCGAGTGAGCAGGCGTGAAGGTGCCACCAGCACGGCGGAAACCCTGCATCGGGTTCGCACCGCCTCCGGTGTGCTCACCGCCGACGAACTGCCGATCGAGGACTACGACACGCTCAACGTGAGCAGCGCGGTCGCGGCGGTGAAGGAACTCACAGAAGCATCCGACATCCGTGCGGTAGTCGCTTACGAGGAAGCGCACAAGAACCGTCACGGCGTCGTATCCGCTGCTCAGACGCGCCTCGCTGCGATTGCACAGGACGTGCTCAGCTAGTCGCCGACAGCGCGCGAGAACCACTGCGATTGCCGGGTCCGGAAGCTTCGGACCCGGCAATCGCCGTTTGTGCGGCAGTAACCCGTGTCCGCACGACCCTCAGTGGGTATGCGGCAGGACGGGGAACAACCCGAGAGGATCAACATGACCAAATTGCTTTTCGCAGTCTCTGCGGCCGACCACTGGACGCTCAGCGACGGTACGGAACATCCCACCGGGTTCTGGGCCGAGGAGCTGGTCGAGCCGTACAACGTGTTCGAGCAGGCCGGTTACACGATCACCTTCGCCACTCCCGGTGGCCGTACGCCGGTGGTCGATCAGGCGAGCCTCGAGCCCGATGCCGCCGGCGGCGAGGACAGGTCCGCCGAACTGAAGAAGACACTGGAAGAGCTTCAGCCCAAGCTCGCGAACGCAGCCGTCCTCGAGGACCTGAACGCCGACGACTTCGATCTGGTGTTCGTCCCGGGCGGCCACGGTCCCATGCAGGACCTCGCGGTCGACGAGCGGTTCGGTGAGCTCCTGCGGCACTTCGTCGAGTCGGGCAAGGTCGTGGCGGTGGTGTGCCACGCGCCCGCCGCACTACTGCCCGCGTTCGCTTCCGGTGGCCGCTGGTTGTTCGAGGGCTACAAGCTCACCGGATTCACGAATGTCGAAGAGGTCCAGGCCGGCCTGGCAGGTAAGGCGCCGTGGCTGTTGCAGGACCGTCTGCAGGAGGCGGGTGCCCTCTTCTCGTCGGGAGACGCGTGGCAGCCCCACCTGGTCGTGGACCGGAATCTGTACACCGGGCAGAATCCGGCGTCGTCCCGTCCACTCGCCGAGCGCGTGGTCAGCGACCTGGCGGCGAAGTAATACCCGATTGATCGAGAGTCCGGCGAGGGCGGGCGCGCGTGAGCGGCGTCCGCCCTCGCCGTTTCTACCGGTCCGATTCCGAAGTTCCGGTCCCCGGCTCGGGAGGTTTCAGGGTGTGACCGGGTCAGTGAGTGAGCCTGTCGAGGAAAGCGTCGAGATTCTCGCGTACGCGGGCGATCTTTTCTTCGGGCTCGAGATCCTCGCGATACCTGCTTCCGAGTGCGGGCTTCTTCTTTCCCCGCGCATAG
This sequence comes from Rhodococcus sp. NPDC019050, assembly GCF_055664235.1. Classification (NCBI taxonomy): domain Bacteria; kingdom Bacillati; phylum Actinomycetota; class Actinomycetes; order Mycobacteriales; family Nocardiaceae; genus Rhodococcus; species Rhodococcus sp. NPDC019050. The sequence continues at coordinate 176,985 of NZ_JBVOON010000001.1, forward strand.
AGCGAACACGCCAGGTCGATGCACATGTAGGTGCCCAGGGTGTTGCCCGCCCGCCCAGCGTCGCCGACCTTTGCGGCGGTCATCAACGCAACTCCGCCGCGGCTGTGGGTGGTCAGACACACCGTGCACATCTGCGACTTGCCGGAACCGTTCGGCTCGAAGCGCATTGCAATCCCGACGGGACCGTTCTCGCGAGGGACGACGATGTAGCCACGACCGGGAAACGACGGGTCGGTCCAGCCCAGGAAGTCCAGGTCTTCCCACGGGCGGTCCGCGAGGTCGCGCGGTGCCGGGAGCCGTTTGGCCTCACCCTTGGAGCAGTTGACGAACGACGCTCGGATGTCTCGGTCGGTGATTGCGTCCATACGGAGGTGACCTCTTTCGTTTGCTCGGCTAACGGCAAAGACGGTACGCGGGGACGGAAAACCGGGCAAAGCCTTTTTGGACCTCAGGCCGCGGCCACCGGGGCGGTCGCCTCGGACGTGTCCGGCCGGTTGCGGCGCATACCGACTGCGTACAGCGCCAGTCCGACGACGATCCATGCCGCGAGAGTGCACGCCGCCACGAGTCCACCCGATCCCTGGAAGTAGGCAGCGGACCGTACGAGGGTTCCGGCTGCGCCCGGGGGAAGGATCTGACCGAACGTGCCGAGCCCGCTCGGAAGCCACGCGGAGGTCGTGGCGATTCCGGCGAGGGGGTTTCCGAGGAACATCATGGCCATCGCTCCGATGGTGAAACCCTTGGCTCCGAACAGTTTCTGGAGTCCGGCCAGCGGGAAGGCCAGTGCCGCGATGCCCATGGCGATAGACGCTGCCACTGCCCAGAAACCCGTGTCCACGCTGCCGAAAGCGTAGGTGAGGACGGCCGCGACGATGGTCCCGCCGACGGCGGCGAAGGTGAACAGTCCCGCCAGGTACCAACCGTTGCTGCGCGGCAGAATCTTGCGGAAAGCCACGACCGGGACGATGCCGCCGAACACGAGAGGGAAGGCCAGTCCGCCGATTCCGACACCGGTGGGGTCCGACTCCGGGAGCGGGACCACGTCCTCGACTGTGACCGGCGACGCCGTCACTCGGCCGACCGCGTTGGCCGTGCCGGCGAGACTGCCGGAGATGGTGGCCGAACCGGCGCTGGTGACCAGTGCGTGCACGCCGGAGTCTTCGACGACGAATCCTCCGACGATTTCGCGGTCGAGGATCGCGTCGCGCAGATCCTGTTCCGAGTCGTACCGCTGAGGTGCGTACGCGTCGGGAGCGGCGGTCACGAGGGCCTGCTCGAAGTCGTCGACGAGCGCGGGCGTCCCGGCCAGACCCACGCTCAGGTCGTGCGCCCCGCTCTTCAACGACGGCATGATGAAGACCATCAGCAGGAGAACAAGGATCACGCCGAGGCCGGCGGTCATACCCAGCAGCATGAACGCCGAGTGAGGCGTGCGCTTGTTCACGACGGTGGACGGGTCCGCGTCACGAGCGGGCGTATCGGCGGTGAGGTGAGACATCGACTCTTCTTTCACAACGAACCCGGCTAACCGGATGACATTCCTCCGATTATAGCGGAAGATAATCCTCCGGTTGGAGATCTGGTGTCAAATGGACCACGACCCGTCCCTCGTGCAGCCATCACCGGCACCCGACGAAAGAGAACTCATGCGTTCCGATGCCGCCAAGCGTCGCCAGGCGATAATCCGGGAAGCACGGCGCCTGTTCGCCGCAGAAGGAAGCGACGTCGCGCTCGAGCACATCGCCGAGGCAGCGGGAGTGGGGATCGCCACCCTGTACCGCAACTTCGACTCGCGGGCCGCACTGGCCGACGAGGTCTCGCTGTCCATCCTCGGCGAGATCCAGGACGCCGCCGACGAGGCACTCGATCTGATCGGCAGCGCTCCGGACACCGCATGGGTCGACTTCGTCCACCGGCTCGTGGGTTTGGATCTGGGTGCCCTCGCCGCGGCACTGGCCGATTTCGTCGCAGACGAGATCTCCGGTCCCGTCCGTGATTCACAGGCGCGAACGCTCGCCGGGGTCGAGAAACTGCTCGCCGCCGCGCGATCCGAAGGACTCGTCCGCCCGGATCTCGGCGCACTCGAATTCGTCCTCGCGATCGGTATGATCACCCGCCCCCAGCCCGACGCGATTCGCCAGGCGACGCCCGGCCTTGTGCCGCAACTCGTTTCGATTTTTCTGGCGGGGATGCGGCCGTGACACACACCGCGTGAGAGATCTCACCCGCCACGACACGTCGGACAAGTGGGACAATAGAAGAGTCGGCTCGCGGGCTCCGGCACGTCCATCCGTATGGGTGCGGCGCCCCGTGTCTGCGTCACTGCGTTTCCCCGCAGATGGCACGACAATCGTCTCGGTGCCGCGATAACGCCCACCGGACGGTCGATTCCGACACCCGCGTGCACAAGAAAGCAGTCCCCATGCAGTTCTCGACCGGTCAGATCGTCGTCCACCCCCACCACGGCCCGGCAACCATCCTCGAGATCTTCGACCGGAAGATCAAAGACACCGAAGTGTCCTATCTCCGACTCGCCATCCACCGGTCCGATCTCACGATCGACGTACCCGTCGCCAAGGCGGAGGAACTCGGGCTCCGGGAAATCTACGACACGACGGAACTCAAAGATCTCTTCGAGGTTCTCCACGCACCCACACCCCCCGAAGACAACGGCTGGTCGCGCAGGTTCAAAGACCACCAGGACAAGCTGAGGCTCGGCGACCTCCTCGTCACCGCAGGCGTCGTCCGGGACCTGACTCGCCGTGAGCACCGGTGTGGACTCTCACTGGGTGAGAAGAAGATGCTCCGGTCTGCGCGCAACGGTGTGCTCACCGAACTCTGCCTGGCGCTGTCCATTCCGGACGAACAGGCCGAGACGCTGCTCGATTCGGCCATTCTCGAGCCCCGGCCGGCCCTGGAACAGCAGGTACTCGCCGCGGCCGGGTGAACCGACCGGGTATCCGGTTCACACCCCGGTCTCCGACGGTGCCGGGTCGATGCCCACGGACCCGACCAGTCCGGGCATCATCTCGTGCAGCGCCGTCTGCCAACGGTGTGCACGATCGGGAAAACAGGTGCGCAACAGGTCGACCATGATGGAGGGTGCGACCGAAGCACCCGGCGACGCACCGAGCAGGCCCGCGATGGAACCGTCCGCGCCGGTGATGGTCTCGGTTCCGAACTGCAGGATCCCCACCTTTCGCCGATCCGGCTTGATCAGTTGTGCACGTTGGCCGGCATCGATCAGGGACCAATCGGCGGCGTCCATCGCCGGATAGAACCGCCTGAGCCTGTCCAGCTTTCGGCTCCGCGTGGCCGCCAACTCGCCGACGAGGTAGCGAACCAACGCCGCGTTGCGGATGCCCACCGCGATGAGTGGGCCGATGTTGTGCACGCGGATCGTCCCGAACAGGTCCGTCAACCGGCCGTGCCTGAGCAGACGCGTGCTGAAGGTGGCGTACGGCCCGAACATCAATGCACCGCGTCCGTCGACCATCCGCTTGTCCAGATGCGGCACCGACATCGGCGGTGCGTCCACCTCCGCCTGGCTGTACACCTTCGCCTCGTGGCGGGATACGACTGCGGGGTTTTCGGTGCGCAGGAACTGCGCGCCGATCGGGAAGACGGCACAACCCCGAATCTCCGGGATACCTGCCTTCTGCAGGAGTCCGAGCGCCGATCCACCCGCGCCGACGAAGACGAAACGGGCGCGGACCGAGAATCGGTTGCCCTTGCTGCGCCCCGACACCGTCCACCGGCCGTCCGTGCCGCGGCGCAACCGCTTCACCTCATGGCCTGTCCGTACCTGCGCACCGGACTTACCCATCATCTGGAAGAGTCCCCTGGCGAGGGTGCCGAAGTCGACATCGGTACCTCCCTCGTAGCGTGTGGCGGCGACTCGCTCCGAACCGGTCCGGCCGTCCATCAGCAACGGCGCCCAGCGCGCTACGACGTCGCGATCCTCGGTGTATTCCATCGCCGAGAACAGCGGCGACCGCCGCAGTGTTTCGTATCGTTGCCGCAGGTAGCGGACATCGCGCTCTCCGAACACCACGTTCATGTGGGGTGTCGCATTCGAGAACGACGCCTCGAGGTCGCCCGATGCGACGAGTGATCCCCAGAACTCACGTGAGATCCGGAACTGCCCACCGATTTCCGCGGCGCAGGACGGATCGGCGGGATCGGGCATGTAGTTGAGTTCGCAGAATCCGGCATGGCCGGTTCCGGCGTTGTTCCACGCGGCGCTGCTTTCGGCGGCCGTCTCGTCGAGGCGCTCGAGAACGAGCACCGACCAGTCGGGCTCGAGGCGTGTGAGCAACGCCCCCAGCGTCGCAGACATGATTCCGCCGCCGATCAGTAGGGCGTCGTAGATCTCCGGTTGCGTCGGTCCATCGGTGGCGCGGATCTGTTGCACGTCATCACCTGCTTCCGTCTCGAGGTGCTTTCAGAGTGCGCGGCGGAAGACCGTTCCGTCCAATGAGATATTCACTGTATTACGATCCGAATATGGATCGGTTCTTGTCCGACGAGACGACCTCGATAGTGCCGCTGCTCGCCGCGTTCGACGCAGCAGCGAGAGAAGGGCACATCACGCACGCCGCGGACAGGCTCGGTATGCCGCAGTCGTCGGTCAGCCGACGCATCAAAGCCCTCGAGCACGCGATGGGCGTGGCCCTGTTTCAGCAGGTCGGACGCGGAGTGTCGCTCACCACGGCAGGACACGAACTCCACGAGCGCACCCGGGATGCCGTCCGGGAACTCGACGACGCGATCACAACCGTCCGCGACCACGCAGATCCCGACAGCGGTGTCGTCCGTTTCGGGTTCCCCCTCACATTGGGGCCGGTGAGTGTGCCCTCCCTGCTCGCGGACTTCCACCGCGGCGCGCCCCGTATCCGGATGCACCTGGTGCAGGCGCACGGTGAGGCACTCGCTGAGATGGTCCGGGACGGCCGACTCGATCTCGCCGTGATGATTCCGCCGCCGGACGATCTCTTCGTCACCCCCCTCGGCACGCAACCGTTGTTGCTTCATGTTGCCGATGTCCACCCGCTTGCGGAGCGAGACCAGGTCGAACTCGGCGAACTCGCCGACGAACGCTTCATCGCCGGCCCGCCCGCTTACCACATCCGTACCGAACTCGAAAGTTATTGTCGAGCAGCTGGATTCGATCCCTACATCGCATTCGAGATCAGTGAATTCGATACGATCCGGGCACTCGTCGCGCAAGGACTCGGCGTTGCGCTCCTGCCGCGAGCGGAGATCTCACAGCGCGGAGTCACGACGTTGCGGGTGAACGGCGTCGCTGACCGCCCGATCGGTCTGGCGATGGGCACACGCCACCCCTCTCCCGCGGCCCTTCGCTTGCACACTCACATCACGACGCGGGCACAGTGGCCGCCGGAACCTCACGCCGACTGAAACAGAACCGCGTCGTGCAAGCCGGTAACACCCGCACCCGGACACCGATATCCCGGAAGGACAGCACCCGACCGAAGGAATTACGGATGTCGACGCAACCTCCCCCCGATGGTTACGGGTACGGCTACGGACCACCCCCGTTCGAGCGGCCGCCCCGACGTCCGAAGTGGCCCTGGGTTGTCGGCGGAGTGATCGTCGCCGCGATCATCGCAACCATCGCCGGCCTCGCTGTCGTCCTCGTTCGCGACTCGGATCCCGCGCCCGACGAGACCGCGGCCGCCGGTTCGCCGACGCAGACGGTCACCGTCACCGCGGGGCCGCCCACCACATCCGCAGCACCGCCGGTCGCGACCGAGCCGACCGCTCCGGTTCCGCAGGGCCTTCCGACCGACGGGATCTTCAAGGTCGGTGTCGACATCGCACCCGGCGAGTACGCAGTGCGCCCCGCTCGCTCCTACGGCGGTTACTGGGAGCGTCTGTCGTGCCTGACGGGTGAGTTCACCTGCTTGCTCGCCAACGACAACGTGATGGGCAACAGTTACCTGACGGTCCTGCCCGACGACGTCGCACTGCGCGTCGAGGGACTCGAACTGACACCGACCGGCAACCCCGCTCCCGGCAGAGCGTCGACCTCGGCGCAATCCCCACCGGCCGCTCCCACCCTCGCCGACACGGACGCCCAGGGCTTCGTCGGTGTCTCTCAGGCGCGCTGCAACCACACCAACCCCGCGATCGCGGCCGGCCGGACCACCGAGTCCCTCGTCGTGGTCTGCGAAACGGGAGTGGGACGGTTGTACTACAAAGGGGTGCGTGTCGCCGACGGGACGTCGATAGAAATCGACGACCCCGTTGTGTCGGGCGACGGCTTCACTGCAACCAACGGTGCTGTGCAGTACCGGATTTCGCCGGATTCGCTTGTCATCACCGAAGGCTCCACTCCCCTTGCCGAGGAGCCGATGGTGCAGTACTGGGGGCGTTAGATCTCTCGGCCGTCACCCGTTCGCCAACTCGGTAAAGTAGATTTCTCTCTATGTCGAAGAACGAAATACCGCACGAAGATCTCAACCTTTCCCACATCGGCAAGTACGTGCGAGTCGACCTGCAGAACACCGTCACCGACCACGAGACCCTCGCCGCCGGTGTTCTCACACGGATCACGCACCTCCTGGATATCGGTGACGACGCCGCGCCCGTCACCCAGATCTCCGTCGAACTCGCAGGTACCGATGTGGACTTCGCGTTGCGCGACGACTGCCCCGTCCGTATCGCGGACACCCTGAAAGAGTTGTTCGGCAACACCTGAGCCCGGCCGAGCGCACGGCCCCGGAAGGTCCATGAACGGCCGACCCGGGGCCGTGCCGCAACCGGAGCGAACAGACACAGCTGACTCGTTGGTTCGTCGTCGCTATCGACGATCTCTCCGAAGCCTCCCGGCGGCGCTAGGACCCGGCGCGAAACGGAAGCCGGGACGCCGCTGCGGCAGTCCACCGACCGATGACAACCGCGCCGATGATCGCTCGCCGCATCAGATTCGCCGCCCCACGCCGGGGAAGCCCGGCGATGTGCAGCTCCATCGCCTCCGCGGACTCGGACTTGTTATCCGCCATCATCTTTGTCACATATACCGCCGCGAGCTGGTGGGAATCCATGGCGCTGTGACCCATTACGGGGATCGACACCAGCACCGCGCGGGGTACAAGATCGACGATCTTTTCCGCGATCGGGCGTGGCGTCCGCAGGTCGCGGCCACCGGACATCACCGTGGTCGGCCACGAGAATGCCGGGATCTGCGACGGAAGGTCGAAGGGCTCGCCCACGAACTCCGGATGCCGCGTGGCGGCGGCCGCGAAAATCTCCTGCGGGTCGAGCAGTTCACCGTCGGGCGGTAGCCCGTATCCGAGCTCGCGGAAGGCAATTCGCGAAACAAGATCGGGTTCGAAGAAGAACGGGGCTCCCCCGCCGTCTATTTCGGCCGAGCCGGCGTTTGCCACCCGATTCCAGATGCGCCGTAATCGTCCGTTGCTCCGCTGGACGAGAAACTCCCGAAGAAGGTCCGGTCCCCCGTACTCGTACGCGATCTGCACGACCACGTTGATCTCCGGCTCCGGCACCCCACTCGCAAGCGCAACACGCACGGCTTCGACCACCGGTGCCAGATCCGGGTCGGTCCCTTCGAGAAACAGCCCGCGCCGGTACGAGCGCGCGCCCTCGATGTCGTCCGCAACCGACAGCATCGGCGAATCGAGGACCATTCCCGCTACCCGATCCGGGTACCGGACACCGAAGCCCTGTGCGAGATATGTGCCGTAGGACGAGCCGTAGACGATCACACGCTCGACGCCCGCGTCATCGAGGACCGCGGCGAGATCGGCGATGACGTGGTCGACGGTGACCGCTTCGCTCGGCAACTCTATGCCGTGCACGTCGCGGCGCGACAACCCCACACCGCGGTGCTCCATCATCAGGACGTCGAATCCTGCACGCTCTGCTCGGCGGCGCAGACTGCGATAGGGCAGGACGGAAGCAAGTCCCGGCCCGCCGGGCACTATGAGCACAGGAACTTTCCCGCGTGGCCCGGTCCGGACGTAGGCCAGGGGGAATTGTGTCTCGGTGCCGTCTCCGACGGGTCGCATCACTTCGTGCCCGTGGCTACCGGCGATCTTGCGGGCCGCCCTCTTCAGGACGGTCGCCTGGAGCGAAGCCATGTGCCCACTCAACCACGACGGGCCACCGTGCGAACCGAAGTGCTCCGAATCAATACTCGACATGTCCGATGTGCGACCAATACAGTGGCGCCGTGAAGTTGCGCCCGAGCCTTCCTCGTGCGAGTGGCGTTCAGCGCGCCCGGGCCGACCAGCCGGGATCCCCGAGACAGACGAAGCATTCGCGCGAGTCGAGACGGAATCCCGCCGATGACCGAATCCGCGCACTGGCGCCTGGAACACGGCCCACGAAACGGCGAAACGATCGTCATGCTCCACGGCAACAATGCCGGGGGCTGGATGTGGGGTCCGCAGATCGAACGCCTTCCCGAGCGTCACCTGCTTACCCCGGACCTGCCGGCGCTCGGTGAGCGCTACGGGCTGCGTTGGCCGGGGATGCGCGCTGCCGCCGACGACATCGCCGAGATCATCCGCGAGCACGCAATCGGCGGAACCGCGCACGTCGTCGGACTGTCACTCGGCGGGTTCGTCGCCGTTCATCTCGTACACCGTCACCCCCAGCCCGTTCGCAGTTGCATGATCACAGGCGTCGCCCTCACCGGATTGACGCCGCTCGAGCGCTTTCTCATTCCGCCGCAGATCCCGTTGTGGCGCAAACGTTGGTACTGGCGAGCACAGGCAGCGGCCTTCGGAATTCCGGCCGACGACCGGGATCTGTACGTCGAATCTGCCGTCCGTGTCGCCCCGGACACCAACCGCCGCATATTCCGGGAGGTCGCCGAAAGCGGGCTTCCTTCCGAACCTTTCGCGTACACCGGACCGATCCTGGCTGTCGCGGGCGAGAAGGAACAGCGCTCCGTACGCGATTCCTTCGGCGCGCTGGGACAAGCACTACCGCAACTACAGACCTGGGTCGCACCCGGGATGCATCATCCGTGGAACATCGAAGATCCCGACCTGTTCACCACGGTCCTCCGCACGTTCGCCGACACCGGGGACTGGAAAGCGGCAGGCGAGCCCACCCACGGGAACATCTGACCTCAGGTCTCGACCCGCAGCACAGTGAACCCGGCCGACGGTGGGATCATTACCGGGTGCCGATGCCCTCACCGCTTCCCGTCAGAGACGGCGTGGGACCGACGCGGCTGCAGGTACCGACCTCAGGGCCGTGGAAGACGATCGCCGAGTACACCCTCGCGAGATTCGATCATCTCGACCCCGACGAGCTGCACCGACGGTTCGACGCCGGCGAAATCGTGGACCGCGACGGGAACCCGATCGGTCGCCACACCGCGCTGGGTGCACATCCTTTCGTCTGGTACTACCGCGACCTTCCGGCTGAGGAGCCGATTCCCTTTCGCGAGGAGATCCTGCACATCGACGACCACCTCGTCGTGATCGACAAGCCGCACTTTCTTCCGACCACTCCGGGTGGTCGGTACCTGCGTGAGTCCGCACTCGTCCGACTGCGGGTGCGACTCGACAACCCGGGCCTGACGCCCATCCATCGTCTCGACCGCGCCACCGCCGGTGTGGTGATGTTCTCCGCGCGGCCCGAAACCCGCGGTGCGTACCAAACGCTGTTCGAGAACCGCCAGGTCACGAAGGTCTACGAAGCGGTGTCGGCTCAGCCGCTGGAATGGGACCCCGACGCACCGGCGCTCGGCGGGCGCTCGCTTCCCGTCCTCTACCGCAACCACATCGCGGTACATCGCGGAGAGCTTCGGGCCGTCGTCGACGACGTTCGTGAGCCCAATGCCGAGACGTTGATCGATGTGTGTGGGACCGGCATGAGTAACTCGGGACGTGCTGTGCTGCACACGATTCTGCGTCCACGCACCGGACGGATGCACCAGTTGCGAGTGCATCTCGCGGCGCTCGGGGCCGGCATCCTGGGCGATCGCTGGTATCCCGACCTGTTGCCCGAAGCGCCCGACGACTATTCGCAGCCTCTCCAATTGCTCGCGCGGCAAGTGGAATTCACAGATCCGCTGACCGGTACACCGCGCCGCTTCGTCACGCGACGCACGTTGGGTGAAGCACCGATCTCTTAAGACCCTGTATGCCGCCTCCGCTCACGCGACCTGTCCCGCGATATGAAACACAACGACTGCGAAGTCCGATACGTCTCTGACAACACCCGGCACCGGACGAAGAGGACAGTCAGTGAAAGAGTTCCTGGGGCTTGTCCTCATCGTCGTGGTCATCGGCCAGATCGTCGAACACTGGCACTTCATCGTCCTCGTCTTCGCCGTCCTTACGGGCACAGCAGTTCTCGGCCTTCTGGGTGTCCACGCTGGGAAAGCGTGGAAACGAGCACACAAGCAGAGGCAGGACCAGGCGGACATGGCACGAGCGCAACGATCACGACTGGAAGCCCGCGCAAGGCATCAGAACGAGTGGTATCTGGACGGTGACAGCCGGGGAATCTACGGCGAGTTCCCGCCCGTCGACTTGGACAAGTTTTAGGAACGACTCGGCAGCGCGGGAGCCTGGCCGCCGGGTGTGAACCTGTATCGGCGACGGCACGGAGCAGGACCCACGGCTCGGACTGTCTCCGGAGTGGTTACTCCGCAAGCCCCGAGACTCGCAGTCCCTGCATTTCTGTCTGGCAGTCGAATAGCCGCATCCCGGCCGCCGTAATCCGTCGGTTAGTGTCCCGCAGGCACGAAGTTCGTTCCCGAAAAGCGGGGTAACCCGACAGGAGAACAGATGAGCAGCGAATCCCTCGGCCACTTGGGTTTTTTCGTCGTTGCAGGGCTCGTCAGCGGAGTGATTTCTGCTCTGATCGCTTCCAAGAGGCACCGCAGCAGCGGTGGCTTCTTCATCCTCGGCTTCGCACTTCCGGTTATCGGCATCATCGTCAGCCTGCTCGTGCCTCCGGGCAACGCACCTGTACCCGACGGAATGCGTCCGGTGGTGTGCCCCCGCTGCAACGCCCGACAGAACGTCGACGCAGACCAGTCGACGTTCGAGTGCTGGCAGTGCAGAACCCAGGTCCCCGTCGCCGGTTAGGGACGACTCCCTGCCGGACGAGGCAGCGCCCGATCCGCACGCAACCGCACCCCGCCACAGGCCGAAGCGGAACTCCACCGCATCTCGAAGCCGGCAGCGTGTGAAGCGATGCTACCCAGTCACATTCGATCGGGAAGCAGACTTCACACGCCGCCGTACTGCCTTTACAGCTACGCCGGGCCTCGATCTTCGCCGAGGACGATCCGAGATCGGTCGCCGTCCACGACGGGCGAGGCCTGGCTCACTCGACCACCGAACGAACGATCTCAGCGATGCGTTTTTCGGTGTCCTCGTCGACGGTCTCGAAGTACCACGCGGCGGGCATCAGCGCCCCGTCCGTCCCGCCTGCAGGTCGGAACGCGGCCTTCTCGGTGATCGCGAGGTTCATGCGTTCGTCGTTGCGCAGCGTCACGAGCGCGGGGCTGCCTGCCGTCTTTGCGTAGGCCGGCATTCCGTACCAGATCCGCGGCTTCAGGGTAGGGGCCGTAGCCACGATGATGTCGTGCACACGCTGTACGACCGCCCGTCGCGGCTCTTCCATCTTCGAGATCTTGTCGAGCACCTGCGTCAGGTTCTTCTCGTCCTTCGACGACATGTCACGTCCCTTCGTCAGCCGATGCCGGGCATCGGCGAAATGAAGTTGGCGTATCGATACGCCGCACTCCATCCGGACATGTCCTGACTGCTCAGGCCTCTCCGCGATGATTCACGTGGTCGTCACGTGGAAGCGCAGTCGGTGGCGCGGGCCACCGGAATCAGAATAGCGGTCATGCAGACAATTGCCCCCGATACGACGGATTCCGTCACACGGTCGACCAGAGCCCCACTGATTTCCGGCACGGAGCAGCGTCAGCGTCGTGCGCCGGATTGCGTACCTCACAGATGGCGCGCAGGCCCCAGAGGGCAGGAACTACAAGTTGAAGCGGAACTCCACCGAGGTCCCATGTCGTCGAGGAGCCCGAGCCGGACAAAGTGCCGCTCGGGAAGCTCTGATTTCGACGTGACTGTCACGCGACCTTCAGCGGCACGATCGCGGCGACCTTGTCCCGCAGCGCCCGCCGCTCGATACGCAACTCATAGTTGGACTGTAGGTTCATCCAGAACTCCTCCGACGTCCCGAAGAACTTGGCCAACCGGATAGCCGTGTCAGCGGTGATACCCCGCTTGCCGTGCACGATCTCGTTGATCCGGCGCGGCGGGACGCCGATGGATACGGCCAGCTTGTTCTGGGTGATCCCGAAGCCCTCGATGAAGTCCTCCATCAGGATCTCCCCGGGATGAATCGGCTCGATCATGCCGGCCTCAGTGGTAGTCGACGAGTTCGACATCTTCCGCACCTCCATCTCTCCAGACGAAGCAGATGCGCCACTGCGCGTTCACCCGGATACTGTGCTGTCCACGACGATCGCCGACCAACCGTTCCAGACGGTTTCCCGGCGGGATCCGAAGATCTTCCAGATCCTTCGCAGCGTGTAACAACTCGAGCTTCCGGAGGGTCGCTCGCTGCACGTTCCTGTCAACGCTCTTGACGTACTGCTCTTGCCAGATGCGCTCGGCGCCCTTGTTGCCGAACGATCTGATCACGCCGACCAGAATATAACGAAACTCGTCAATAACGCTAGACGTTAAACCGGAACTCCACGACATCGCCGTCAGCCATGACGTAGTCCTTGCCTTCCATCCGGACCTTGCCCCGGGCCTTGGCCTCAGCCATCGAACCGGCTGCGTCGAGATCGTCGAACGAAACGATCTCGGCCTTGATGAAGCCGCGCTCGAAGTCGGAGTGGATGACGCCGGCGGCCTGCGGAGCGGTGTCGCCCTGGTGGATGGTCCACGCGCGCGCCTCCTTCGGACCGGCCGTGAGGTAGGTCTGGAGGCCGAGGGTGTGGAAGCCGACCCGCGCGAGCGAGGCGAGGCCCGGCTCGTCCTGACCGATCGAGTCGAGCAGTTCCTGAGCTTCTTCCGGCTCGAGTTCGATCAACTCGGACTCGACCTTGGCGTCGAGGAACACGCAATCGGCGGGAGCGACGGCCTCACGCAGTTCCTGCTTCTTCGCGTCGTCAGTGAGCACCGTCTCGTCGGCGTTGAAGACGTAGAGGAACGGCTTGGTGGTCATGAGGTTGAGCTCACGCAGCAGCGCGTAGTCGAGGGTGTCCTTCTTCGAGAACAGCGTCGCGCCCTCGTTGAGGACGGCCTGCGCCTTGACGGCTTCCTCGTACTGCGGCTTGAGATCCTTGTTCTTCTTCGCTTCCTTCTCGAGACGCTGCAGCGCCTTCTCGAAGGTCTGGATGTCGGCGAGGATCAGCTCGGTCTCGATGATCTCGATGTCGGCGAGCGGGTCGACGCGACCGTCGACGTGGATCACGTCGTCGTCGGCGAACACACGGACGACCTGGCAGATGGCGTCGGCTTCACGGATGTTCGCGAGGAACTTGTTTCCCAGGCCCGCGCCCTCGGAAGCACCTTTGACGATGCCGGCGATGTCGACGAACGACACGGTGGCGGGAAGGATCCGGGCCGAGCCGAAGATCTCCGCCAGGCGGTTCAGCCGCGGATCGGGCAGTTCGACCACGCCGACATTCGGCTCGATGGTGGCGAACGGATAGTTCGCGGCCAGCACGTCGTTCTTGGTCAGCGCGTTGAAAAGCGTCGACTTGCCGACGTTGGGAAGACCGACGATTCCGAGGGTAAGGCTCACGGGTTCAATATTCTACGCAGACCCCGCACGGGCGCCTCACCCGCACGCTATCCGCACCAACTGCGCGATCCGCGCGGCCTGCTCGTCGTCGGGCACGGACGACCCGTTCGTCGCGAGTTCGCCGACCTTCTCGTTGACTTCCTGGTCGCTCGCGTCTCCGTCGATCAGCGGGCACGTCTCGGTGACGACGGTCTCGATCGACGAGGTCTCGCGGTCTTCGGCCAGCTGCGGATACCCCGCGCGGAACGCTCCCACGAACGCACTCATCTTGGCGTCGTCGAACACTTCGCCCGCTTTGTCGGCGGCATCGGACGCAGCCCCCCGAACGGACGACGCGACACCGCCGGCCTGGTCCTGCACATTCGTTGCTGCCTCGCTCACCGAGGAGCGGACCCCGTCCTCTGTCGGCGCGTCTTCCGCACTGCAGGCGGTGAGGACGCCGGCGCTCACGGCGATCAGCATCATCGCGACCCGAGTTCTCCGGGACATGCCCGTTCCATATGTCACGTTTCGAGCGTGTCACGAACGGGGACTCCGGGACGGGCAAATCCGACAACCCGTTCATCCTCCGCTTCCGGGCATGGTCGCCGTAGATTACGGACGTCGGGCACGTCGACTCGAACTGACATGTCGGAAGGACCAGCGTTGACCGAATCGAAATCCAACCCATGGGGGACCAGTCCCTCCGCGCCTTCGTCGAAGAAACCCGACCGCGGCAGCCTCATCGGTGCCGGGGGAATGTGGCTCGCAAAGTGGTCCGCAATCCTGGTCGTGATCGCCGCAGGCGCCGTCGTGCTGGGTTGGATCATCCAGAAAATGTGGGTGATCGTGCTGCCGGTCGCCCTGGCGATCGTGGTCTCGACCATTCTGTGGCCTCCGACCCGCGCGATGACGAAGCGCGGGATTCCACCCGCACCGGCCGCGTCGATCACCCTCGTGCTGTTCTTCGCAATCGTGGGCGGCATCATCGCCGGCGTCGTGCCGTCGGTTGTCGATCAGGTACCAGACCTCGCGAACAAGGCGACCGGAGGCATCAGCACGGTTCAGGACTGGGTCAAGGGTCCGCCGATCAACCTGCAGGACGAGCAGTTGGACAACGCGGTGGACGCGGTCGTCGAGCGCGTTCAAGGCAGTGCCGCGTCCATTGCAGGCGGCGTGTTCTCCGGCGTGACCACCGCTGGGTCACTGCTCGTGACGCTCGCTCTGGTGCTGGTGCTCACGTTCTTCTTCATCAAGGACGGTCCACGTTTCCTTCCCTGGCTGTACCGGGTGAGCGGCACCAACGCCGGACGGCACCTCGAAGAGGTGATGACACGGATGTGGGTCACGCTGGGCGGGTTCATTCGGACCCAGGCGGTCGTGAGCCTCATCGACGCCGTGTTCATCGGCATCGGCCTGGTGATCCTCGGCGTGCCGCTCGCGCCGGTGCTGGCGATCCTCACCTTCATCGGCGGATTCGTCCCGATCGTCGGTGCGTTCGTGGCCGGCGCGCTGGCCGTGCTGGTCGCGCTCGTGGCCAACGGGTTCACCACCGCGCTCATCGTGCTGGCACTGATCATCGCCGTGCAGCAGATAGAGGGCAACGTCCTGCAGCCCGTACTCCAGTCGCGAAGCATGAACCTGCATGCGGCCGTGGTGCTGCTCGCGGTGACCGCCGGATCGTCGTTGTTCGGCATCGTCGGAGCGTTCCTGGCGGTGCCGGTGGCTGCGGTCTCCGCCGTCGTCATCCGCTACATCGGTGAACAGATCGACAGCCGGGCAGCCGACGGCAGCCAGGACGATGACGGCGAGACGAAGGCCCTGCCCGCCCCGGGCGACGCGGCGTTCGCCGATCCGAAGGCGCCCCACGACCCGACGCCCGAGTCGGATAAAGACTGACGCGGATCACCGCCTGAGCCCGTCGAGGCTCAGGCGAGTCAGCTCGCGACCTGCACGGTGGATCCCGACCGGCCACGGATGACGTGAAGCCGGCTCGGGATCCGCTGGCGCATCTCGTCGACGTGGCTGACCACCCCGACGACACGGCCGCCTGCGCGCAGTTCGTCGAGCACACCCATCACCGCGTCGAGCGAGTCCGCGTCGAGGGTCCCGAATCCCTCGTCGATGAACATCGTGTCGAGCACCAGCCCACCGGCTTCCGCCGCGACGACGTCGGCAAGGCCCAGCGCGAGCGCCAGCGACGCCTGGAAGGACTCGCCGCCGGAGAGGGTTTTCGTCGACCGCACCACGCCGGTGTATTCGTCGTGGATGTCGAGTCCCAGGCCACCCCGTCGGCCACGGGTGTCGGCCGCGTCGGAGTGCACGAATTCGTATCGGCCACCGGACATCCTGCGCAGTCTCTCGGACGCCGCCTCGGCAACCTCCTCGAGTCGGGCCGCGAGGACGTACGACCGCAACGACATCTTCTTGGCGTTGGAACCGCCACCGGCGACGACGTCTGCGAGATCGGAGAGTTCGGCCTGTTCGTCGCGCAACGGCACGAGTTTCGCGTACGCCTGCTCGAGGCGGGCCGTGAACGCGTCGATGTCGAGAGCCCGCCGTGCCGCTTCGGTCGCGGCCGCGTGCGCCCCGTCGAGCGCAGCAGCGCCCGCCTCGACCCGCTCCCGGGCGCCGGTGACATCGGCCTGCTCGTCTCCGGTGAGCACAGCAATCGCCGGCTCCGCCAGCGTGGCCGTCGCGACCGCGCGTTCGTTGTCGGCTGCCCGAAGGACACGGTCGATCTCGTCGAGCCGCTCGGCCGGACGGAGCGCCGCGCGGGCAGCCTCCAGATCGGCGAAGCCGGCGTCTTCCGCGGCGTCGAGAGCCTCGGCGGACCGCTGGTCGGCCACCCTGCGGGCGTGAGCAGCCGTCGCGCGCGCGTCGAGCAACGCAGTCGCCGCCGCGGCGAGCCCCGCGACCCGTCGTCGCCGCGGCGCTAGGGACTCGGCATCCCCGACAGCGTCGGTGATGCGGGTCCGGATCTCGGCGGCCTCCGCCGACAGCACGGCGTGACGACGGTCCAGGTCGGCGAGTTCCGATTCCACCCGGCGGATTCGTTCGTCGAGGTCGGTGGCGTGACGGTGCAGTTCGTCGACCGCGGCGCGTCGTCGAGCGAGCTGCGCTGCCTCGGTTTTTGCTTCGTCGTGTGCTCGTACCGCGTGTTCGTGGCGCACGGTGAGATCGTCGACGGGTGCGTCACCGCAACGCTGGCGCAGCATCGCGACGGCACCGGCAGTGTCAGCGGCGACGGTGCGCGCATCGGCGAGTGCCGCCTCCGCCCGCTGTTCCGCAGCCTGTGCGGCGGTCTCGTCGTCCTTGGTGACCGTGTCCGGTGCGGGGACGGCCGGAGCGGGATGTTCGGTGGCGCCGCAGACTTCGCAGGGTTCGCCCGCGGTGAGGCGGGCCGCCAGTTCCGCTGCCATCCCCTCGATACGGCGGCGGCGGATGTCGAGATGGGTGTCGCGGGCATCGTTGAATGCCGAGTGCAACTCCAGCACTCGCTGCTGCGCCCGCTCGAGGTCGGCGCTGCGCACCGCAAGTTCGGCGGCGGCCTTCAACGAATCCGCAGCCAGATCGCGGGCCGCGACGAGTCCCGGAACGGTCGCGGCGGCCTGCTCCGCGGCACTCACCGACGCCACTGCCGCAGTGAGCCGGTCGGGTATGGCCGCGCGCTCGGTGACCAGACGTCCGTGATCGTCGCCGAGGGCGCCGCGACGCTCAGCCACACGAACCAGGTCTTGCTCGACGGTTGTCAGGCGCCGGTGCTGTTCCATCAGATCGTCGAGCCGGGCAGCCTCGGCAGACCACTGTTCGCACCGGGGCCGGATCAGCGCCCGGTCGGTGTCGGCGGGGACGTCGCCGATCTCGGACAGCAGGTTCGAGCCTTCGTCGTCTCCCCGCAGCGGGTTCGTGGCTGCTTCCGCTGCGCGGGCCGCTTTCTCTGCGTCCGAAACAGCCCGCACCGCATCACGGTCGAGGATCGATACCGGTATCGCGCGGCGTGCGGCGTCGCGTTCGCTCCGCAGGCCCGCACGGACAGGCTCGATCGCATCGAGCTTTTCGAGTGCGGCCAGCCCGTCGGCGCGACGACGCAAGCTTTGTTCCAGCGCCACGGCGGCGTCGAGTGCCCGCCGGTTCGCGCTGTCGGCCTCGCGGGCGCGTTCGAGGACCGAGGCCGCGGCGTCGCGGGTGTCCGCGGCGTCGGCCGACAGTCGGTGCGCCCACTCGACCGGGTCTGCATCGGCTCCCGCCTCGATGCCTGCTGCGGCGGCTACCTTCGCCGCGAGCAGATCGACCGCCTTCTGTTGCTCGGCGAGGAGTTTGCCGCCCGTGCCACGCCGTTCGCGAAACCACTGCTCGACATCGCCGAAGCGGGTGGTGTCGAACAGACGCTCGAGCAATCTGCCGCGTTCTTCGCTGCCTGCGCGCAGGAACTTCGCGAAGTCGCCCTGGGGCAGAAGCACCACCTGGAAGAACTGTTCGGCGCTCATGCCGAGCAGGCCCTTGACGGCGTCACCGATATCGGGGATCCGGGACAGGTTCTCCCCTCCTCCGTCGAGCCAGGTCAGGGTGGCTTTGGCCTGCTGCTTGACGGTGCCGGTGCCCCGCAACTTGGGACGCTCGTACTCGGGACTGCGTTCGAGGAGGATCCGCCGGCCCGAGATGGTGGCTTCGAGACTGACACGGGGCGCGACGCCCGCCGGAGCATGGTCGGACAGCAGGCGACGGCCGTCGGCGCGCGCCCCCGGAACCGTGCCGTACAGGGCGAAGGCCACCGCGTCGAGGATTGATGTCTTGCCCGCGCCCGTCTGACCGTGGAGCAGGAACAACCCGTCTGCGCCGAGTTCGTCGAAGTCGATCTCGACGGTGTTCGCGAACGGCCCGAACGCCGTGACCTCGAGCGTGTGAAGCCTCACGCGGGCACATCCGTCCGGGCGCGGTCGGCACCGGGCAGTGCGTCGCCGACGCCCTGCTTGCGGTCGGCGTCGCGCAGTGCCTGGTCGATCCACCCCAGTTCGCGAGGCGACGGCGCGGACCGGACGTCGGCGAGGAACGACTCGGCGATCTGCACGTCGCTGCGTCCGCGCACCTTGTCTCGGTAACTGCCCTCCGACGAGGTGGCGGGCCGCTGCCACTCGACGTGGACGGCATGAGGGAAGCGCTCCTGAAGCCTGCGCATCGCGTCGAGCGGACGGACCGGATCGGTGAGCGTGGCTGAGACGTAGTGCTCGACCGCCTCGGCGTGCGCCGAGTCGTCGAGCAGAGTGTCGAGGGTGCCCGTCAGCTTCGTCAGCGGCCGGACCACCGGCAGATCGATCCGGTCGACGGAGCGCAGACCCGTCTCGTCCAGATCTACGACCCACACCGCTTTGCGGTGGGTGCGCTCACCGAACGAATACGGCAGCGGCGACCCGGAGTACCGGACGTGTTCGGCGACCGTCTGGGGCGAATGCAGATGTCCGAGGGCCACGTAGTCGGCACCGGCGAACGACGATGCCGACACGGTCTCGACGCCGCCGACGGAGATGGATCGTTCCGACCCCGTGGGCTCTGCGCCGACCACGAACGCGTGCGCGAGCACCACCGTGCGGCCCCCGCGCCTCGCAGCGTCCTCCCGCACCCGGCGCATCGCAGCATCGAGGATCTCCTGGTGCGACCGTGCTTTCGGCACATCGAGTTCGGCACGGGTGATTTCGGGCTCGAGGTACGGGATGCCGTAGAAAGCGACCGGTCCGTGCTCGTCGTGGAGGACGACGGGATGCTCGATCTGCGACACCCGGGTGATCAGGTGCAAACCACCGTGTGCGGCGAACGCTGCTCCGGCTCCGAGCCGCACCGGGGAATCGTGGTTGCCGGAGGTCGCGACGATGACCGCGCCCGCCGCGCGGATGGCCTCGAAGCCCGCATTGCACACCGCGACCGCGTCGGAACTCGGGATCGAGCGGTCGTAGACGTCGCCGGGTACGACCACCACATCGATGTCCTGCTCCGCGACGAGGTCGGCGATCGCGTCGAGCGCACGACGCTGGTCGGCGAGAAGGTCGACACCGTGGAAGGTGCGACCGATGTGCCAGTCGGAGGTGTGCAGGATGCGCATGGACTCCGACGGTAGAGGAGCGTGCCGACACGTCCCGGTTCCGGGCAGGTGTCGGACGAGTGCGGCATCATGCGCCACATGACTGCACTCACGGCGCTCGGACTGCTTGTCGCCCTCGTTCTCGGTGCCGTCGTCGGATGGCTTGCCCGCGCGTCGCGCGACGGCGAACGTGCGGCACGGGCGGAGGCCGAGCTCGCCGCGCTGCGCGGCAACGAGGCACAGCTGAGGCAGTCGCTGGCCGCCGTGAGCGAGGACGCCGCCCGCCGGCAGTCCGGCGCGATCGGCGACCAGGTCTCGCGGCTGGTCGATCCGCTGCAGGACGCGGTGGGAGCCCTGGCCCGGCAGGTCGAGCAGGTCGAGCGCAGCCGGGTGCACGCGTACGCGGGGCTCACCGAGCAGGTGGAGGGGATGCATCGGGTGTCGCAGTTGCTCTCGACCCGGACGCAACAACTCGTCACCGCGCTGCGGGCACCCCAGGTTCGCGGACGGTGGGGCGAGATCCAGCTCGAGCGCGTCGTCGAACTCGCCGGGATGGTCCGGCACTGTGACTTCGACACACAGGTCACCAAGGATGGGGCACGCCCCGATCTCGTCGTCTACCTGGCCGGCGGCAAGCAGATCGTCGTCGACGCGAAGGTGCCGTTCGCCGCCTACCTCGACGCCGCCGAAGCCGACGACCCGGCCGAGCGCACGAAGCACCTCACCCGTCATGCACGGCAATTGCGCACCCACGTCGACCAGTTGTCCGCCAAAGCGTACTGGGAGTCGTTCGATCCGACCCCGGAGTTCGTGGTGCTGTTCGTCCCGGGCGACCCGTTCCTCGACGCCGCGCTGGGGGCGGACGCAGGTCTGCTCGAGTACGCGTTCGCGCGGAACGTCATCCTCGCGACGCCCACGACGCTCGTGGCGCTTCTGCGGACCATCGCGCACACCTGGAGGCAGGAGGCGCTCTCCCGCGACGCTGCGACGATCCACCGGCTCGGACGCGAGTTGTATCAGCGGCTCGGCGCGGTCGGGTCGCATCTCGACCGGCTCGGTTCGCAGTTGGGGAAGGCGGTGGAGTCGTTCAACGTCACCGTGTCGTCGATGGAGACGCGAGTGGGTGTCACGGCTCGCAAGCTGCACGACCTGGAGATTTTCGACGGCGAGGTGCCCGAGGTGCGGCGGGTCGAGGCGTGGCCTCGACGGAGCACGCACACGAGCAGAACGGAATCCGACGGTCCTGTCGACGAAGCAAGCTGACACCGCCGCGCTAGTGTTT
Source organism: Rhodococcus sp. NPDC019050 (assembly GCF_055664235.1). Classification (NCBI taxonomy): domain Bacteria; kingdom Bacillati; phylum Actinomycetota; class Actinomycetes; order Mycobacteriales; family Nocardiaceae; genus Rhodococcus; species Rhodococcus sp. NPDC019050. Next base: position 198,119 of record NZ_JBVOON010000001.1, read on the forward strand.
AGCTCGTGTCTCCAACCCAACGTGCTCGCTCGGCGGTGCCGCTCGACACGCGGTCGTTGATTTCGACGGTTCCGGGTGTGCCGTGGTGGGGTGCGATCGCCATCGCAGCCGGGGTCACCGCCGTCGGAATTCTGATCGACGCCGCGCGTGGCAACGAACTCACGGCCGCGTTCACCGCCTTCTACGTGCTCGGGTGCGTAGCGGCAGTCGCCGCGGTTCGCCACAGCGGACTTTTCACCGCGATTGCGCAACCGCCGCTGCTCCTCATGGCGGCCGTGCCGCTGGGCCAGGAGATCATTTCCACGGGAACCTCGTCCGGCCTGAGGGATCTCGTGCTCAATGTCGCGTATCCGCTGGTCAACCGCTTCCCGGCGATGCTGCTCGCGACAGTGCTGGTGCTGCTGATCGGCGGCTTCCGGATCTACGCCGCCCAGCAGAGCGCTGGTGCACGTTCACGTTCGTCTCGTACTCGCTCGGCGTCGAGGTCCCGGCCGGCTCGTCGCAGGCCTTCCGAGCAGGACACCGAATCCAGGCGGGCACGGGTCTCCCGGCGTGCGAGTCCCCGGTCCGGGCAGCCTCAGGGCGGCTCCGAGAAGGCTCCCGTGCGCAAGTCCGCGCCTCCGACAGCGTCGGTGCGCGACGTGACCGATAGCCGGTCCGGTGGGGCGCCCAGGCGCCGCCCCGCGCCGGCGAGCGAGGGGGCTCGCGCCGTCGATCCCCCGACTCGCGTCGAACGGGCCGCGCGACGTCCTCGCGCGCCCCGCGCCGACTTCGTGCCACCGGCCGAGGAACGTGCCCTGCGCCGGCGTCCTCCTGCCCCCGAGGCCGTTCGCCGGGAGCCGCGTCCGGTCGCGGCACCGCAGCCAGCGCCGACTCATCAGCCGCCGCCGCAGGTGCGGTACCGCGACCGCTACGAGGACTGACCCGGAGTCAGTGCCGCGCCGCGCGCAGTTCGCGGGGCAGGGCGAACACCAGGGTCTCGTTGGCCGTGGTCACCGACCGGACGTCGTGGAAGCCGTGCTCGTCGAGCAGATCGACCACTCCCTGGACGAGGATCTCGGGGACCGAGGCACCCGAGGTGATACCGACGGTCTCGACACCTTCGAGCCAGGCCGGGTCCACTTCGCGGGCGTAGTCCACCAGGTGAGCGGCACGCGCGCCGGCGTTGAGGGCCACCTCGACGAGGCGAACCGAGTTCGACGAATTGCGGGAACCGACGACGATGACCAGGTCGCATTCGGGTGCCATCGCCTTCACCGCGACCTGCCGGTTCTGGGTGGCGTAGCAGATGTCGTCGGACGGCGGATCCTGCAACTGCGGGAACTTCTCCCGCAGACGCTGCACGGTCTGCATCGTCTCGTCGACGCTCAGTGTCGTCTGGGACAGCCAGATGACCTTCTCGGGATCGCGGATCGTGACCGCATCGACCGCGTCGGGGCCGTCGACCAGCTGGACGTGTTCGGGTGCCTCGCCGGCGGTGCCCTCGACCTCTTCGTGGCCTTCGTGACCGATGAGCAGGATGTCGTAGTCGTCGCGGGCGAAGCGCTTGGCTTCCTGGTGGACCTTGGTGACGAGAGGGCAGGTCGCGTCGATGGTCCGGAGTTCGCGCTCGGCGGCGGCCTCGTGCACGGCCGGGGACACCCCGTGTGCCGAGAACACCAGCACCGACCCGGCGGGTACCTCGTCGGTCTCCTCGACGAAGACGACGCCGCGCTCGGCGAGGGTCTCGACGACGTGCCGGTTGTGCACGATCTCCTTGCGGACGTAGAGGGGCGCACCGTATTTGTCGAGAGCCTTCTCGACCGTTTCGACGGCCCGGTCGACACCGGCGCAATAGCCGCGCGGTTCGGCGAGCAGCACTCGTTTGCCCGAGGCCTCGCTACGGGCCGATCGAGTGATCCCGACTTCGAGTGGAACAGACGCAGACATAACACCAGAGTACGGGCCGCGTTGTGCCCGGGCCCGTGTCGGCTACCAATCATGCGGTTCATCGGGCAGGCTTGAGGCATGATCCGTCCACCGTTCATGGCCCGGGTGGCCGCCGGCATGGCTGTCACCGCCTTCGAAGAGACCCTCAAACTTCCGAGTACCGCTGTGTCGCTACCGATGACGACGGTGAGCCAGATCCTCCAGACGACGATGCGGTTTCAGCAGGTACTGACGTCGCTGGCGATCAAGGGCGATCATCTTTTCGAGACTCTCGGCGCGCGTCCCGAGGAAAACCCCGAGTGGGCGGTGTTCGACGACGCTGTTCCGTCGAACACGGGCACCGGCACACGCACAGGTACCGGCGCGAACGGCGAGGCACCGGCGACGCCCGGGCGCTTCGCGCTGTATTCGACACCGCCGCCGGTCGCAGGCGACGAGTCGGACAATTCCACGGAAGACTCCTCCACACTCGGTGTGGTGGCGTCCCGTCCGGCCGAGAAGTCGGCGCCCGCCAAGAAACGGCCCGCCAAGAAGACCGCTGCGAAATCGACGGCATCGAAAGCCACGACCTCCAAGGCTTCGGCGTCGAAAGCTTCGGCTTCGAAAGCTGCCCCGAAATCGGGTGCCACGAAGACCGCCGACGTCCCCGAGATCGTCGAGTACCTCGACTACGACGCGCTCACCCTCGCGCAGTTGCGTGCACGTCTGCGCACGCTCTCGATCGACGATCTGACGGTTTTGCTCGACTACGAGACGGCACATGCGGCGCGCGCACCGTTCATGACGATGTTGTCGAACCGGGTCTCGAGCGTGCGTAACAAGTGACGGCGGCACAATCCGCGGCGCGGCCGAACTCCCCGGAGAATCCGTGGCCCGTCCGCACCGTCTCGCAGAAGGTCGCCGGGTGGATCGACCGCCTCGGCACCATCTGGGTGGAAGGTCAGGTCACGCAGATCAACGCGCGCCCGGGCACCCGGACGGCGTTCCTGACGCTGCGTGATGCTTCGGTGGACATGTCGCTGCCGGTGACGTGTTCGCCGCAGTTGCTGCAGAACTCACCGGTGCCGATCACCGAGGGCAGCCGCGTCATCATGTTCGGCAAGCTCACGTACTGGGCGGGGCGCGGCACCCTGTCGCTGCGAGTGACGGAGATCCGGGCCGTCGGCATCGGTGAGTTGCTCGCCCGTATCGAACGGCTGCGGAGCCTGCTCGCCGCCGAGGGCCTGTTCGATCCGCGGCTCAAGCGGCCGCTGCCGTTCCTCCCCCGGCGTATCGGGCTGATCACCGGTCGTGCCAGCGCCGCCGAACGGGACGTGGTGTCGGTCGCTCAGCGGCGATGGCCCGCGGTGCAGATCGACATACGGCACACCACCGTGCAGGGCCCGACCGCGGTCCCACAGATCCTGGATGCGCTCGAAGCACTCGACGTGGACCCGGCAGTGGACGTGATCATCCTCGCGCGCGGCGGAGGCAGCGTCGAAGACCTGCTGCCCTTCTCCGACGAGGCGCTGTGCCGGGCCATCGTCGCGTGCACCACGCCGGTGGTCAGTGCCATCGGGCACGAGCCCGACAGCCCGTTGTCCGATCACGTCGCCGATCTCCGAGCGGCGACGCCCACCGACGCCGCGAAGCGAGTGGTGCCCGATGCGGTCGCCGAGCAGTATCTGGTCGACGAACTGCGCACCCGATCCGCGGCGGCTCTGCGTTCCTGGGTCCGGCGGGAGGAACACGTCATCGCGCAACTACGCGACCGGCCGGTGCTGGCCGACCCGTTCCGTGCCCTGGACCGCAGGCACGAAGAGATCGACCGGTTGCGGCAGGCCGGGCGGCGAGACATCGGCCGGACGATCTCGATGGCGTCGTCGACGCTCGAACACATGCGGGCGCGCCTGAGCACGCTGGGGCCGGCAGCAACCCTGGCGCGCGGTTACGCCGTGGTCCAGCGGGTCGTCCCGGGTGGCAACCCCGAAGTGGTCCGGACGCTGGACGAAATGCCCATCGGCACCCAGTTACGGGTGCGCGTCGCCGACGGCGCGGCGCGAGCCGCAGTGATGGGACACGAGAAATGACGAACACGAGAACCGAGGCAACAACTGTGGACGAGGCCAACGCCGACGTGCGGGAATTCGGCTACGAACGGGCGCGCGACGAACTGGTCAACGTCGTGAAGATGCTCGAACAGGGCGGGCTCGACCTGGACGAGTCGCTTCAGCTGTGGGAGCGCGGCGAAGCCCTCGCCAAGCGCTGCGAGGAACACCTTGCGGGCGCCCGCGAGCGGGTCGAGAGTGCGCTCGCCCAGGCGGACGACATCGACACCGACGAGGACACCGACGACGACGAATAACGCGGCCGCCGAGTACGACGAATGACGCCGGTCAGGGCTCGAGCGGCTCCGCTCGACCGGCGGCGGTCGCCAAGGTGGTGAGTTCCGCCTCGTCGCCGGATCCGCCGATCAGGATCCGGACGTCGCCGAAGTCCGACACCCACAGCGGTTCGACGCCCTCGCCGCCGTAGACCACCCATTCGCGTCCGTCGATCTCGCGGAAGTCGGTGACGGCACGCGAGCCGCCCGCGACGAAGGACACGAGTTCGGTCGGGCCCGCGTCCGACTGGGTGAACCGGACGTACCGGCCAGCCCCCGTGATGTAACCGACGGTGCTCGAGTCGCCGCCCTGGGCGCCGGTGATGATGCTGCGGCTACCCGAGTTGGCCTGCCATTCGTCCGGCACCTCCGGCTGCCGGATCGGGAAGCCGAGTTCGCCGGCGTCGTACTGCAGACCTGCATCGACGTCGAACGACGGCACCGGACCGGCGGTCGGTCCGCCCGGGCTGAACGAGCACTGGGCTGCGATCGCTGCGATGAGGAGACACAGCGCGACCAACGGAATGAGCGACCAGGCCATGTCGCGGGAATCGTTGAGGATGCGGGGTTTGTCGGATGCCACGCATCCAGTCTGACAGCCCGATGTCGCGTGTGCCGACGCCGCCCGGGTCCGGCACGCTGTGCGAGCGGCGGTGGTGAGACAATCAGGACGCGATACACGTATCGGATCGTGCGGGCGCCGAACGGCGGCCGCCCACGTGCCGGCGCTCCGCGTCGACCGAAATTCTTCAGGAGGCAGTAGCCCATGACGGCCAGCACCCCATCTCGTCGCGAAGCTCCGGACCGCAACCTCGCACTCGAGCTGGTGCGTGTGACAGAAGCCGCGGCAATGGCTGCAGGCCGCTGGGTGGGACGCGGTGACAAGGAGGGTGGCGACGGCGCCGCCGTCGACGCGATGCGCCACATGGTGAGCTCCGTGTCCATGCAGGGCGTCGTCGTGATCGGCGAGGGCGAGAAGGACGAAGCGCCCATGCTCTACAACGGCGAAGAGGTCGGCAACGGCGACGGCCCGGACTGCGACGTCGCAGTCGACCCGATCGACGGCACCACGCTGATGGCGAAGGGTGCGCCCGGATCGATCGCCGTCCTCGCGGTCGCCGAGCGCGGGACGATGTTCGACCCGTCCGCCGTGTTCTACATGAACAAGATCGCCGTCGGCCCCGAAGCCGCCGACGTGATCGATCTGTCCGCCGGTGTCGCCGAGAACATCCGTCGCGTCGCGAAGGCCAAGAACCGCGCGGTCTCCGACACCACTGTCGTCATCCTCGACCGTCCGCGGCACGCCGAAATCATCCGTCAGACCCGCGAAACCGGTGCCCGCATCCGGCTCATCTCCGACGGTGACGTCGCCGGTGCGATCGCGACGGCACGCCCGGACTCCGGCGTCGACATGCTGCTCGGTATCGGCGGCACCCCCGAGGGCATCATCGCCGCGGCAGCACTCCGCTGCATGGGCGGCGAGTTGCACGGTCAGCTCGCGCCGACCGACGACGCCGAGCGCCAGAAGGCCATCGACGCCGGACACGATCTCGACCGCGTGCTCACCACGCGTGAACTCGTCACGGGCGACAACATCTTCTTCTGCGCGACCGGCGTGACCGACGGCGATCTGCTCAAGGGCGTCCGGTACTACGGTGGCGGCGCGACCACGCAGTCGATCGTCATGCGAAGCAAGTCCGGCACGGTCCGCATGGTCGAGGCGTACCACCGGCTCGAGAAGCTCGGTGAGTTCTCATCCATCGACTTCCACGGTGTCGAGGGCGCTACGCCTCCGATGCCCTGATCCTCGATCCTCCGTGTGCGGGGCGGCACGTCGACTTTGTCGTCGTGCCGCCCCGCGCTGTAGGGGTGCCGGGCATACGGTGGATTCATGACCGACACATCCGAACAGTCTTCCCAGCAGTTCCGTATCGAGCACGACACGATGGGTGAAGTCCGGGTTCCGGTGGACGCCCTGTGGCGAGCCCAGACGCAGCGGGCCGTCGAGAATTTCCCCATTTCGGGTCGGCCGCTCGAGCCGGCGCAGATCCACGCCCTGGGCTTGCTCAAAGGCGCATGCGCACAGGTCAACAAGGACCTCGGGTTGCTCGACCCCGAGAAGGCCGACGCCATCATCGCGGCCGCGAACGAAATCTCCGCGGGCAAGCACAACGACCAGTTCCCGATCGACGTCTTCCAGACCGGGTCCGGCACCAGTTCGAACATGAACACCAACGAGGTCATCGCCTCTCTCGCGAGCCGCGCCGGCGTCGAGGTCCACGCCAACGACCACGTCAACATGTCGCAGTCCTCGAACGACACCTTCCCCACCGCAACGCACGTCGCGGCCACCGAAGCGGTTGTGAAGGATCTCATTCCGGCGCTCGAACACCTCCGGGCGGCGCTGGCTGCGAAGTCCGAGGAGTGGCGCACCGTCGTCAAATCCGGTCGTACGCACCTGATGGACGCCGTGCCTGTGACATTGGGACAGGAGTTCGGCGGCTACGCCCGGCAGATCGAGGCCGGGATCGAGCGACTGGGCGCCACGTTGCCCAGGCTCGGTGAACTGCCCATCGGCGGGACCGCTGTGGGCACCGGGCTCAACGCGCCCGAGGACTTCGGTGTCCGCGTGGTCGCGGAACTGGTGAAGGCCACCGGCGTCGAGGATCTCCGGCCCGCGCTCGACAGCTTCGAGGCGCAGGCGGCACGCGACGGGCTCGTCGAGGCGTCCGGCGCGCTCCGGACGGTGGCGGTGTCGCTCACCAAGATTGCCAACGATGTGCGCTGGATGGGATCCGGGCCGCTCACCGGTCTCGCCGAGATCCGCCTCCCGGATCTGCAGCCGGGCAGCTCGATCATGCCGGGCAAGGTCAACCCTGTTCTGCCCGAAGCGGTTACGCAGGTAGCGGCACAGGTGGTCGGCAACGACGCCGCGATCGCGTGGGGAGGCGCGGGCGGAGCGTTCGAGCTCAACGTCTACATCCCGGTGATGGCCCGCAACCTGCTCGAATCGATCCGGTTGCTCGCCAATGTCTCCCGGCTGTTCGCCGACCGCTGCATCGAAGGTCTCACCGCGAACGTCGAGCACCTGCGCACACTCGCGGAATCTTCACCGTCGATCGTCACGCCGCTCAATTCCGCGATCGGTTACGAGGAAGCCGCGGCCGTGGCGAAAGAGGCGATCAAGGAAGGCAAGACCATCCGGCAGACCGTCGTGGACCGCGGACTGATCGGTGAGAGCCTCAGCGAGGAAGAACTCGACCGCAGGCTCGACGTGCTCGCGATGACGCGCGTCGACCGGGAAAGCTGACCCGCGCGGAGCGGGCGGCGGTCATTCCTGGACGACTTCGGTGGCACCGTCGATGAAGGTGATGTAGCCGAACTGGAAGTTGCTGCGGAACCCTCCGGGAATCGTTTCCTCGTCGCTGATGGGGAATCCGAGCACCCCGCCCGCTCCCCCGTCCGCCTCCCACGCGACACGGATCTCGCCCCACACGATGTGGGCGTCGGTGTCCGGGCTCCAGGCGATTATGCCGCCCTCGAACTCGGCGACGTAGCCGTCCCCGACCTCTTCCTGGTTGCCGGTCGCGTTGCCGAGCGGGCTCTCCGCACCGCCGGCTTCCATGTACTTGGCGAGGATCGGCCCGCTCAGCTCGACTTCCTCTCCGTTCGGTCCGGGCACGGCGCTCGACTGGTCGGCGGCCGGCTCGGACGGTTCGCCGCCCTCCGTGCTCTCGCCCGCCGTGATCGACTCGACCGCGCTCTGCGCCTGCGACCCGACACTCTCGGCCACCGATCCCGCGGCACTGGTCGCGCTGCCCACCACGTCGGATGCGGAGTTGTCGTCACCGCACCCGACCGCTACCAGTCCGACGGCGGCGACGGCCGCAGCGATGGACGCACTTCGTCGTGGAATTCTCATGGCGTCGCTCCTCGATGGATTGCAATCCCGTCTCACGGCACTGCCGGACGTTCGCACCGATATCCAGGGTGCCTGATCCCGACTACGAAAACCGGCGTTTCCGCCGGATCCGCGGTCTCTGATCGGGCGTCACGAGGCCCCTCCGCCCGTTAGGATTCGACGCAGCGAAAGAGGCCGACATGCGCGTTTCACGTCGTCACCGTTCGACCATGGCCGTCACCGTCGTGGCACTCGTCGCTGCGGGGTGCGCGTCCACGAGCACCGAGGGCAGCGACGGCACCGAGAACACCGGATCGTCGTCGTCGAGCACGGAAGCCTCCACGACAACCGACCCCTCCGCCGCCCTGTCGCCCCCGCAGGTCGCCGGGGTCGCGATCCCCGACGGGCAGATCGACGACGCGGTGTCCCAGGTCGGCGACCTCGCCCAGGGGCTGATGGACAGTTCGGGCATTCCGGGTATGGCTGTCGCGGTCGTGCACGGCGGTGAGACCGTGTACGCCGAGGGCTTCGGGGTGCGCCGAGAAGGAAGCGACGAACCGATCGACGCGCAGACGGTCTTCCAGCTCGCGTCGATGTCCAAGCCCATCGGTTCGACGGTCGTGGCGCACCAGGTCGACGAGGGGGTGGTCTCCTGGGAAACGCCCGTCGTCGAACACCTCCCGACGTTCACCCTCGCCGACCCGTACGTCGGTTCCCATGTCACCGTCGGAGACCTGTACTCACACCGGTCCGGCCTTCCCGAGCATGCGGGTGACGACCTCGAGGACATCGGTTTCGATCGCGCCGACGTGATCGAACGGCTGCGCTACCTGCCCCTGAGTCCGTATCGAATCACCTACGACTACACCAACTTCGGCCTCACCACCGCAGCCGAATCCGTTGCGGTGGCCTCCGGGGAGGATTGGGCCGACCTCTCCGAGCAGGTGCTCTACGAACCTCTCGGCATGACGTCGACGAGTTCCCGGTTCGCCGACTTCGCGGCGCAGGACAACCGCGCGCCCGGCCACCTGCTCGTCGACGGGGAATACGTGGCACGCGACGTGCGGGTCCCGGACGAGCAGTCCCCGGCCGGCGGGGTCAGCTCGTCGGTCGAGGACGTTGCGAAATGGCTGACCATGCTTCTCGCCGACGGCGAGTACGACGGTGGACGCATCGCGTCGCCGGTGGCGCTGCAAGCAGCGTTGATGCCCCAGTCGACGTCGTCACCGCCCCAGACACCGGACAGCCGGGCCGGCTCCTACGGTTACGGCTTCAATGTCGGCACGAGTTCCGCCGGTCGCGTGATGTTGAGCCACTCGGGTGCCTTCGCGTCGGGTGCCGCGACCGCGTTCACCGCGATTCCGTCCGCCGACGTGGCGATCGTCGTCCTGACGAACGCCGCCCCCATCGGGGTGCCGGAAACCCTCGCCGCGGAGTTCGCCGACCTGGTGCAGTTCGGGGAGGTCCGCGAAGACTGGGCCGGCCTGTACACCGAAGCGCTCTCGTCCTTCGCCGATCCGGTCGGATCGCTCGTCGGCCAGTCGCCACCCGCCGATCCGGAGCCGCCCAAGCCCCTCACCGACTACACGGGCGTCTACCACAACGAGTACTTCGGCGCCGCACGAATCGAGGAGACGGACGGTGAACTGGTACTCCTGATCGGCCCCGACGACCGGAGGTACCCGCTGACGCACTGGGACGGTGACGTGTTCACCTTCCCGCTCAGCAACGAGAACGCCCCCGGCGGCACGCTTTCGAAAGCCACGTTCACACCGGACGACGTCACATTCGAATACTGGGACACCAACGGCCTGGGCACATTTCGCAAAGGAGACACATGAGCGAGGACAACACCACCATCCCGACCTCGGGTAGCTCCCTCGTCACGGTGCAGAGTTTTCTCGACGCACTGGGGTCGGGAGCCCTCGACACCGCCACGGATCTGCTCACCGACGACATCGCATGGCACAACACCTCCCTCCCGACGGTGCGCGGGCGCAAACGGGTAGCGGGAATGCTCCACGGAATGGCACGCCCGTGGGTCGATTTCGACGTCGTGACCCACCACATCGCAACGGACGGCGACGTGGTCCTCACCGAACGGACCGACATCTTCCGGCTGGGACCGGTCGACATCGGGTTCTGGGTGTGCGGCACGTTCCATCTGCGCGACGGACGGATCGCGGTGTGGGACGACCACTTCTCACCCGGCAACGTGCTGCTGGGGGCTCTCCGCGGGGTCCTGCATGCTGTGACCGGGCGCCGGGCGGTAGCGGCATAGAATTCTTCGGTCATCGAACCTGTCGGTGACGGGCCGACAAGGAGCAGTGCATGTCCGACGCCGAAAACAGCCCCGGGTTCGCAGCGGGACTCGAGATCCGGCGCGAAGTAATGGGTGACGACTTCGTCGAGCGCGCTTTCGAGCGCGCACGCGGCACCGATTCTGAGCCGATGCAGGAGTTCGTCACCGAACACGCCTGGGGTGCGGTGTGGTCGCGTCCCGGCCTGGATCGCCGCAGCCGGAGCCTGCTCAACCTCGGCATGCTCATCGCCCTGCGTGCCGAGAACGAACTGCGCGGGCACGTCCGCGGCGCTCTGCGCAACGGGGTGACCCGCACCGAGATCGTCGAATCCGTCATCCACTGCAGCGCGTACTGCGGCGCTCCCGCCGGACTCGCGGCGATGCGCGTGGTGCAGGAAGTGCTCGAGGCCGAACTCGGTCCCCTCACCGACACCGAATAGCCGTATGCCCCATCCGGTCTTCGGAGACCGGATGGGGCATACGGGAAGTGCGCGGTGCCCCCCGCGGCGCCGCCCACGTCGTCTCACACTCCGGGCGCGAACTCCTCGAGCATGTCGGTCACCAGTGCCGCGATCGGCGACCGCTCGCTGCGTGTCAACGTGACGTGCGCGAAGAGCGGGTGCCCCTTGAGCTTTTCGATGACCGCCGCCACCCCGTCGTGCCGTCCCACGCGCAGGTTGTCGCGCTGCGCGACGTCGTGGGTGAGTACCACTCGCGACCCGGCGCCGAGTCGCGACAGCACGGTGAGCAGGACGTTGCGTTCGAGGGACTGGGCCTCGTCGACGATGACGAAGGAATCGTGCAGCGACCTGCCCCGAATGTGGGTCAGGGGAAGCACTTCCAGCATGCCGCGGCTGATGACCTCGTCCATCACCGCGGGACTCGCGAGTCCTTCGAGGGTGTCGAACACGGCCTGGCCCCACGGATTCATCTTCTCGGCTTCGGTCCCCGGCAGGTATCCGAGTTCCTGCCCGCCAACCGCGTACAGGGGCCGGAACACCACGACCTTGCGATGCGATCGCCGTTCGAGCACCGCGTCGAGGCCTGCCGTCAACGCCAGTGCCGACTTCCCGGTGCCCGCCTTGCCTCCGAGCGAGACGATCCCGATCGACTCGTCCAGCAGCAGTTCGAGCGCGATGCGCTGTTCGGCGGAACGCCCGTGCAACCCGAACGCCTCCCGGTCACCGCGCACCAACTGGACCCGCTTGTCCGGGGTGACCCTGCCGAGGGCGCTCGACGACCCGCCGAGAAGCCGGACACCGGTGTGACACGGAATGTCCCGGGCGTCGTCGAGGTCGACGACACCCTCGGCGAACAACTCGTCGATCAGGGCGCGGTCGACGTCGAGTTCGGTCATGCCCGTCCACCCGGATGTGACGACGTCCTGCGCTCGGTACTCGTCCGCCCTCAGACCCACAGCGCCCGCCTTGACGCGCAGCGGGATGTCCTTGCTGACGAGGGTCACGTCGCGCCCGTCGGTCGCCAGATTGAGCGCGCACGCGAGGATCCGCGAATCGTTGGTGTCGGTGCGGAAGCCTGCCGGCAGCACGGCCTGGTCGGTGTGGTTGAGCTCCACGTGCAGGGTGCCCCCCGCCTCGCCGATGGGGATGGGCTGGTCCAGACGCCCGTACTGCTGACGCAGGTCGTCGAGGAGACGGAGTGCTTCCCGCGCGAACCATCCCAGTTCGTGGTGGTGGCGTTTGCCCTCGAGTTCACCGATGACGACGAGTGGCAGCACCACCTCGTGTTCGGCGAACCGGGCCACCGCCCACGGGTCGGAGAGCAACACCGAGGTGTCGAGAACGTAGGTCCGGACCAGCGGTTTGCTCGCTGCGGACGCACTCTTGCGGGGGGAACGGGGGGAGACGGAGCGTGCTGCGTTCACGTGAGGCTCCTCGGTCCGGGCGGCACCGCGCGGACGTCGTTCGGTGGGCCGGTAGTCCCTGGTGTCGTCCCGACCACGAGAGCCTGGTGCCGGCCCCCTCGCTCGGACTGTGTCAGCCACACGATCAGGGACCTCCCGCGTACCCGGCACCTGCGCCGACTACACCCCCGACGCTAAACCCGAAACGCCCCTTCCGCCGGATAGCGGAGGGGGCGTGTCGGTGAAATCTACGTAAACGGGGTGCCGGTCAGACGATCTTCCAGTCCTCGAGGCCCTCGTACAGAGGCAGTTCCTGGGCGAGAGCGCTCACACGCTTTCGCAGGGCATCCTTGTCGGCGTCTCCGACGAGCGTCTGCGCGATGATGTCGGCGACCTCGGTGAACTGCGTATCACCGAATCCGCGCGTCGCGAGGGCGGGAGTGCCGATACGCAGGCCGGACGTGACCATCGGCGGGCGCGGGTCGAAGGGCACAGCGTTCCGGTTGACGGTGATCCCGACCTCGTGCAGCAGGTCTTCGCCCTGCTGTCCGTCGAGCTGGGAGTTCCGCAGGTCCACGAGCACGAGATGCACGTCGGTGCCGCCGGTGAGCACCGAGATGCCCTTGTCGGCGACGTCGGGCTGCGACAGGCGATCGGCGAGGATCCGCGCGCCGGACAGGGTGCGCTGCTGGCGATCCTTGAACTCGTCGCCCGCGGCGATCTTCAGGGAGACGGCCTTCGCGGCGATCGCGTGCATGAGCGGTCCGCCCTGCTGACCGGGGAACACCGCGGAGTTGAGCTTCTTGGCCCACTCCTTCTTGGCGAGGATCAGACCCGAGCGCGGACCGCCGAGGGTCTTGTGGACGGTCGTGGACACGACGTCCGCGTACGGCACGGGCGACGGGTGCAGTCCGGCCGCGACCAGGCCCGCGAAGTGCGCCATGTCGACCCACAGGTAGGCACCGACCTCGTCGGCGATGGCGCGGAAGGCAGCGAAGTCCTCGTGCCGCGGGTAGGCGGACCAGCCGGCGACGATGACCTTCGGCTTCTCGCGGACCGCGATCTCACGGACCTCGTCCATGTCGATGCGGTGATCTTCCTTGCTGACGCCGTAGGACGCGACGTCGTACAGCTTGCCGGAGAAGTTCAGCTTCATGCCGTGCGTGAGGTGCCCGCCGTGCGCGAGGTCGAGGCCGAGGAGCTTCTCACCGGGCGTCATCAGCGCCATGAGTACCGCGGCGTTGGCCTGGGCACCGGAGTGGGGCTGCACGTTGGCGAACTCCGCGCCGAAAAGTTCCTTCGCGCGGTTCCGGGCGAGGTCCTCGATGATGTCGACGTTCTCGCAGCCGCCGTAGTAGCGGCGGCCCGGGTAACCCTCGGCGTACTTGTTGGTCAGGACACTGCCCTGAGCCTGGAGCACTGCGCGCGGCACGAAGTTCTCCGACGCGATCATCTCCAGGGTGTCGCGCTGGCGCGACAACTCCCCTGCCATGGCCTCGGCGACTTCGGGATCGAGGTCGGCGAGTGCGGCGGTGTTGACATCGGTGCCGGGCACAGCGGTCATCGAGAATTCTCCAAGCGAAGGGCGGCGGGATACGTACTCCAGTCTACGAACCCTGTCGACCGCGCGGGACGGCGGACCCCTGACGAGACGCAGGTCACCGCAGACTGCTGGGCACGAGGGGCTCGTCGAGAAGTCTCCCGAACCGCTCGACGCGTTCGACGCCGGCGGGCACGCGGTCGAGCCACCCGCCGAGCAGGCGGTATCCCTCGACGTAGGTGCTGGTGTAGGCGCGCCACAGCGGAGAGGACAGGAAACGCAGCATCTGCCGAGCGCGCTCGGGGCTCACCAGCGACCAGCGCTCGAGGAATCCGGCGACCTCGTCGATGTCGCGGCCCCGATCGTGCAGGAGAAGCGCAGCATCCTGCCGGACGGACAGCAGACCCGCGGACGCACCGCTGAGTTGCTCGGCGAGTTCGCCGTCGAAGCGCAGCCCGAGATCGGCGTAGATGTCCTGCGCCCACCGGCCCCATCCGGGGCCGACGATCGCGCTCAGTGCGAGATCGGCGAGCCCTTCCGCCATGAGGCACTGCGGGGTGTTGACGAGAAAGAGCGTCTGTTCCTTCTGGCCGGCCGCCACGAGCCCTGCCTCTTTGCGGCAGTGCTCGGTGTGGTGGCCCGGGTAGCTCTCGTGGGCGATCAGGTTCGGCAGGTGCGCCATGTGCTGCTCGATGTCGGAGTTGATCGCCACTCGCGACCGGTAGTCGCCGAGGTAGTAGTTGAACCCCGCCCACGGCTTGTCACCCACGACCTCGTACTCGACGCGTTCGGTGTCGGGAAGCGGATAGACCGCGCGCACCTTCTCGCGCAGCGCTCCCGAGAAAGCCTCGACGCATTCTGCGAGCCGGTCCGCGGGAATCACTTCGGACTTACGGTGAGCCTGCAGTCGTTCGGCCAGCGGTCCGGGTCCGGGCAGGAGGGCGTCGAGACGCCGGTGCGCGTCGAGATAGTCGTCCTCGTTGCCGGGCGCGATACGCACGTCGAAGTACGCCTCGACTTCGTCGACGAATCCGATGTCCTCACCTGCGAACTTGCGTGCGGAGCACTCCATCGCGCGCAGATGCACGTCGAGGAAACGAGTGCGTTCCTCGGACAACGACGCCGACGGAAGTTCCTCCCGCAGACGACGTGCCGTGTGGGATAGGTCACGGGGTTCGGGTCTCGGTGCGTTCTCGATCCGTCGGCGCAGTTCCGGATCTCCGGTGTACGCATCGACGAAGCCCTCCTCGAGTCGGTCGAAAGACAGCCCGAGAAGCAGGTATTCGGTGACCAAGTCGTCCGCTCGCATAACGTGCAACCTTAGCCCTTCGCTGCGCCCCCGGGGGCGTCGTGCACCGCGCCACGGGGACCCCGACGAGGCATCGTCCTGTGTCTGCGAGCACAATTCGTTCCATGGACATGCATCGCCGCTCCCTCCCCGTGGGATGTGCCGACGAATCGCCCGTGGTCGAGGGACGGTGCCGATGGCGCGTCTGAGCGAACCCAGCCCCTACATCGAGTTCGACCGGAAGCAGTGGCGCACCCTGCGGAAGTCGACGCCGCTCGTGCTCACGGAAGACGAGTTGATCGGTCTCAGGGGTCTCGGTGAGCAGATCGACCTCGCCGAGGTGGCGGAGGTGTATCTGCCGCTCGCGCGACTGATCCATCTGCAGGTGGCCGCGCGGCAGCGACTGTTCGCCGCGACCGCCACGTTCCTCGGCGAGAAGCACCCGGACCAGCAGGTGCCGTTCGTGATCGGCGTCGCGGGCTCGGTCGCGGTGGGCAAGTCGACCACCGCCCGAGTGCTGCAAGCCCTCCTCGCGCGGTGGGAGCATCATCCGCGCGTGGATCTGGTGACCACCGACGGATTCCTGTATTCGTCGAAGGAACTCATGCGGCGGAATATCATGCACCGCAAAGGGTTTCCCGAGAGCTACGACAGAAGGAAGCTCCTCCGCTTCGTCACCGAGGTCAAGTCCGGTGCCGAAGAGGTCACGGCTCCGATCTATTCGCACACCTCGTACGACATCATTCCGGGCCAGTACCACATCGTGCGGCAGCCGGACATCCTCATCATCGAGGGCCTCAACGTGTTGCAGACCGGTCCGCGCCTGATGGTCTCCGACCTCTTCGATTTCTCGATCTACGTCGACGCGCGCCTCGAAGACATCGAACAGTGGTACGTGGAGCGGTTTCTCGCGCTCCGGAAGACGTCGTTCGCCGATCCGAAGGCGCACTTCCACCATTACGCGAACTTCTCCGACCGCGACGCGATCAGCGCCGCGAAAGAGATCTGGCACTCGATCAACCTGCCGAACCTGGTGGAGAACATTCTGCCGACCCGTCCGCGCGCAACGCTCGTGCTGCGCAAGGACTCCGATCACTCGATCAACCGGCTCCGGCTGCGGAAGCTCTGAGCCCCCGCCGGATCCGGTTCAGATACCGAAGCGCCGGTGCCTGGCTGCGTAATCGCGCAGTGCACGCAGGAAGTCGACGCGCCGGAACTCCGGCCAGTACGCCTCGGTGAACCAGATCTCGGAATAGGCGCTCTGCCAGAGCAGGAAGCCCGACAGCCTCTGCTCCCCGGAGGTCCGGATGACGAGATCGGGGTCGGGCTGCCCGGAGGTGTAGAGGTGATCGTCGACGGCGTCGACGGTCACCGATTCGATGAGATCGGTTCCGGTGAGCCCCTCGGCGTTCTTCGCACGCAGCAGCGACTGGACCGCGTCGACGATCTCCTGCCGTCCGCCGTACCCGACGGCAACGTTGACGTGTGTCCCGGTACGCCCTGCCGTGCTCGCGGCCGCATCGCGCAGGCGCTTGGCGTGATCTTCGGGCAGCAGATCGGGTGCGCCGACGATCTTCACGCTCCAGTTCTGCCCCGGCGCCGAGATCTCCTCGACGACGTCGGCGATGATCTCGAGCAGGACGTCGAGTTCTTCGGGCGCGCGGCTCAGGTTCTCGGTCGAGAGCAGGTAGATCGTCGCAGTGTCGATTCCGGCGGCGTCGCACCAGCCGAGCAGTTCGGCGATCTTCTTCGCGCCCTCGCGGTGCCCGTGACTGACGTCGGTGAAGCCGTTTTCGCGGGCCCATCGACGGTTTCCGTCGCACATCACCGCGACATGGCACGGGCGCTGGGCGCCCTCGAGTTGCCTGAGCAACCGTCGCTCGTAGAGTCGGTACAACACGCCTCGAGCGCTCACCCCGTCATCACCACGTGGGTCACATTACGCCCACCCACATGCCGGGTCGCGGCGGTGGTCACACTGTCGAACCGTGGTCCTCCGGCCGGGGTATCGTGGCGGCGACAACCAACCTACGGAGCCGTAGGTTACCTCCGGGTACAGAAGGTGGGGGCGCACTCATGACGGCTTTCGGTATCGAAGAACTGCCGGTCAAACCCCGTATGCGCGGGTGGATCCACCTGTGGGCGTTCGGCGTCGCCGTTATCGCGGGTGTCGCCCTGGTGCTTGCCGCGGTGTTCGTCGCCGACCGGCCCGGCGCGGTGTGGCCGACCGTGATCTACAGTCTGACGGTCTGCGGCGTCTTCGGGGTGAGCGCCCTGTACCACCGGGTCCACTGGAACGACCCCCGCGCCCGCGTGTGGATGAAGCGCGCCGACCACTCCATGATCTTCGTGTTCATCGCCGGTAGCTACACACCCTTCGCCATGCTGGCACTCCCGCCCGCGACCGGCAGGACCCTGCTGATCGTGGTGTGGGCGGGAGCGCTCGCCGGCGTGGCACTGAAAATGCTCTGGCCCACCGCGCCCCGATGGGTCGGCGTTCCCCTCTACCTGCTGCTCGGCTGGGCCATCGTGCCCGTCGCGGGCGATCTCGTCGACGAGGCGGGGATGGTGCCGATGCTGCTCCTGCTGGTCGGTGGACTGCTCTACAGCGCCGGCGCAATCCTGTACGCCACGAAGTGGCCGGATCCCTGGCCCTCGACCTTCGGTTACCACGAGTTCTTCCATGCCGCGACAGTGCTCGCCGCGCTGTGTCACGCGGTCGCGGTCTGGCTCGTCGTCTTGGGTTGAGCACGCCCCGAAACGTGCCGGTGTCACATCTCACACCATCTGCCACACCGGTCACAGATTTGTACACTCGCCAACGATGTCTATGCCGAATCTGCCGACCCATTGGCTGGCCTTCGAACTGACCGAGACCAACCGCGAGTGGCTCATCGAGCGTCCACTTGCGATCGCGAGCTACATCTTCGCGGCGATCGTGCTCCGGTTCGTGCTGCACCGCCTCATCGACCGGATGACCAAGCCCCGCGATCCTTCCAAGGGACCCCGGCGCTCCATCCTCAAGCCGCTTCAGCAACGGGCGGGCAAGACCCCGGGCGACCCGTACGCGCGCGAACGTCGCGCGCAGCGTGCGCAGACGATCGGATCGGTCTTCAAATCCGGCGTGTCGATCATCGTGCTGGTCTGGGCCGTGTTGCAGACCCTCGACAGCCTGGGATTCAACGTCGCGCCGTTCATCGCGTCGGCCGGGATCGCCGGTGTCGCGCTCGGTTTCGGCGCCCAGAACCTCGTCCGTGACTTCATCTCGGGAATGTTCATGCTTCTCGAAGACCAGTACGGCGTGGGTGACGTGGTGGACGTCGGCGACGCGGTGGGCACCGTGGAATCGGTGGGACTGCGGGTGACGACCATCCGCGACATCGACGGGACCCTCTGGTTCTGCCGCAACGGCGAAATCCTCAGGGTCGGCAACATGAGCCAGGGGCACGCGGTCGCCGTCGTCGACATCCCGATCGCTCCGACCGCCAACGTGCACCGAGCCTGCCAGGTGGCGCTGCGTGCGGTCCTCGACCGCGTGGAGGGCGACGACATCGCGCCCGACGTGCTCGACAAGCCCGAGTTGCTCGGCGTCAATTCCGTGATCGCCGGTGCAGTGACCCTCCGTCTGACGGTGCGCGTCCGGGCCGGCAAACAGTGGGGTGTGCGTCGCTCGCTCACCCGTGCCGTACTCGAAGCATTCGAGCAGGACGACATCGGCTCGCCGTCGGTGTTGCTCGCCCCCTCGACGACCTGACCGGCGACGCGCGGGTGCGCGTCGCCGGTCGGTGGTGCGTGGCCCGACGAATCAGGCGTCGACGGCCTGCTTCCGGGCCGACCGCGCCCGTACGACGTCGATCAGGACTACGCACGCGAGCGACACCGCACCCCAGATCGCGAACGTCACGAGGTGGCTGCCGACCGTGTCGCCCCCGAAGTACAGGATCGACCGCACCGACTCCACCGCCGCCGGCATCGGCAGCACGTCGTGCAACGTCTTGAAGATCTCCGGTGTCATGTACACCGACAGCGCACCGTTGGATGCCGGGACCCCCACGAACATCAGGATGGCGACCACCGGAAGCACCGCGAGCAGACCGAACAACCGGGCGGGTACCGCCGTGAACATGGCCGTCGAGAAGATCGCGACGATTCCCGTGCCGAACAGCGGCCAGAAGTGGCCGTCGAGGGCTCCGACGATCGGGTCTGCGATCACCCAGATCACGGCCGACATGAACACCGACCATCCGGCCGCGATGGGCAGGAACCGGCGCAGACGCATCGCCCCGGGCTGGGCGTTGCTGCCGACGACGACGAGCATGAACCCGGACATGATCCAGCCCATGGCGACGTAGAGCGTCACCGTTCCCATGGAGTCCGCACCCGGAAGCGGTGTGAGGTTCTCGGTGGTGAGCGGCATCTGTGAACCGGCGGCGACCTGACCGAAGACGGTCGACACGACCTGCTGCTGGCTTACGCCGGCGGCCTCGTTGGTGATCAGGGTTGCCGTCGGCGACGCCTGGGACGGGAGCACGTATGCGGCGACGGCCGTGCGGTCCTGGACTGCGGCGCGCGCCTCGTCGAGCGAGTCGGACGCCCGCAGATCGAACAGGCCGGTCATGTTCTGCTCGAGACCCGCGACCGCCTGCTCGGCCTGCTCGGTCGTCGCGGCGACCACGGTGACCGGCATGTCGCGCGGAGCGGGCTGGTACATCGCACCGAGCATGAACGACAGCATCATCACGACCAGGCCGAGCGGGAAGAACGCCAACGTCACGTACCGGACGCGGTTGCTCGTGGGACGCGGTCCCGCAGTCAGCGACGGCAGCGTGATCTCCGGGTCACCGGCATCGGGATTGCGGCGACGCTTGAGGGCGTCGACGCCTACGGTCGCGGCAAGGGCGAGTATCGCTCCGACGACCAGGACCACCAGGTGTCCGCCGAGACCGTCGCCGCCGAAGTACAGCACCGATCGCAAGGCTTCGCCGGTGGCGGCGGTCGGCAGGAATCCGTGCAGCGTCGCGTACAGCGACGGCAGCGAGTGCACCGACATTCCCATGTTGGATGCGGGAACACCGAGAACCATCAGGAACAACATGCCGGCGACCACGGCCATCGGGCCGAGGATGCGGGTGAGGAACAACTGCACGGCACCGACGGCGAAGACGGATAGCCAGGAGATTCCCAGAACAGCCGCGGTGTTGCCCTCGATCGCTCCGAGGACCGGACCTGCCACGAGCCACACCAGCGCCGCGATGAGAGCGGACCATCCGGCCAGCAGCGGGACCACTCGGCGTATCCGAAGGAGTTCCGGCGAGTTCGACAGCATGACACTCAAAGGCACGTAGCCCGCGAGCATGAGCGCGGTGGCCATGAACATCGCGGCCAGGCCGGCGCCGTCGTGTTCGGGCAGCGGAGCGAGATCCTCCACCACCAGATCGAGGCCCTGCCCCAGCACAGGCGCCGCGAGCAGACCGTTGACCATGGACGATTGAGACGCACCGGCCGCACCGGCGGTGTACACCGTCGCCGCGCCGTTCTGTCCCAGCGACACCGCACCGGAGACCTCCCGGGCGAGCACGAGGTCGCGGGCTTCCTGATCGTCCGAGACGACACGGACGTCCATGGCGCCGGGATCGGCCTCTTCGAGTGCGCGAGCGAACTCCCCGGCCTGCTGCGACGATCCGGCCACCGCGATCGGCATGTCGTTGGGGGCCGGTGAGTGCATGGCGGCGAGGTAGCCCGTGATCATCATGGAGACCATCACGAACGGCAGCAGGATCATCGCGACGTAGCGGCCGATGTGTTCCTTGCGCGCGCGGGCGGCGGCGGCTTCGCCACCGTCACCTCCGGGTGGGCCGCTGGTCTCGGACGCGATGGTGTCGGTCAAGTGAAATCTCCTCGAAGTCGGGCGCGGCGTATTTCCGGACATCAGAAATACGCCGACTGACTTAAGAATTTTACGCTGCATGTCTTAAACTGAATCCACCGGGCGTAGGTGACCTTCGTCCCATGACAGCCGGGCACACTGGCGACCCGACACAGAGAGGCGGCGGACCCGACCGTGGGCACTTATGGGGACCAGGCACGACAAGCACTGCTCGATTCGGCCGAACAACTCTTCGCAACGTTCGGCGTGGACGCGGTCTCGAACCGGCGGATCGCCGAGCATGCCGGCAACGCGAACCATTCCGCCGTCAACTACCACTTCGGCAGCCGCGACGCGCTCGTGCGCGCGACGATGCTGCGTTACGCCGAGGACGCGCGGCGTCGGCGGCGGGAACTGGTCGAGTTGCTCGGCCCCGAACCGGGACTACGAGACCTGTTGAGCTGCCTCATCGTTCCGTTGACGGACCAGCTGGCGTCCCTTCCCGTCCCAAGCTGGCGAGCGCGTTTTCTCCGGCAGATGCGTACGGTGCCATCGATGGTCGCCGTCGTCGCCGCCGACACGACGGCGGACCCGGACATCGGGTCCCTGATCGAACGGGCGCGCGCGACCGTATCGGATCTTCCCGCGTCGGTCATCCACGGACGGTCGTGGCTTCTCGGGCACATGGTGATCGACGCCTGCGCCGAGTACGAAGAACGTCTCGAGCACGAATCCGTCGAACCCGACTGGACGGGCTTCGCCTCCTTCCTCGTCGACGCCTGCGCGGGCATGCTCGAGGCACCCGTGACCAGCCAAGGGGACTTCCTCGGCACTCGCGCCGAGTCCACCTGGGCGTGACGACCCGGCCGCGAGGTCATCGGGAGCGAGGCGATCAGGACGCGCCGAGCACGTCGACGAGGTCGGGCACCGAGGTCACCGGACGGTCGCACACGAAACCGCGGCACACGTAAGCGGTGGGCACGCCGTCCACGAGTGGCCGGTTCGCGAGCAAGGGCGACGATCCGGGATCTCCCCCGACGACGACGGCTCCGCCGGGCGCGAGGTGGCGCGCCGCCCGCAGGAGTTCACCGCCGCCGGCGACCGCGATCTGCAGAGGACCCCGGACGGCCGCCTCGGCCACCGTCAACCAGTGGCCGGCCGACCGGGGGGCCCGCTCGAGCAGAATCGATGCGGCCGCGACGGACGCGTGGGCCGCGGTGGCATACCGCCCGTCCGCCTCGTCCAGCGCGGCGAGCGACAGGAGAGCCTCGGCGATCAGGGACGCACCTGAGGGCGTCGCGCCGTCCATCGGATCGCGCGGGCGTGCAACGAGTTCCGTCGCATCGTGCGCGGTATCGAACCAGCTTCCCGGCTTCCCGGGGTCGGCGAACGCGCCGAGCGCGGTATCGGCGAGCCCGAATGCCGAGACGAGCCACGTCGCATCGCCGGTCGCCTGGTGCACCGCCACCAGGGCCGTGACGAATGCTCCGTAATCCTCGAGCACTCCCGCCGGCTCACCCACCACTCCACCGAGCGAGGCACGTCGCAGACGGCCGTCCACGAGGTGCCGCTCGAGCAATGCCTGGGCACACGTCGCAGCGGCATCGATCCACTCGGAGACGCCGAATGCTGCCCCTGCCTCGGCGAGCGCGGTGACGGCGAAGCCGTTCCACGCGGTGACGACCTTGTCGTCGCGGGCGGGCTGCGGCCGGGTCTGCCGCGCCAGGAACAACCGTTCACGGACGCGGGCGAACCGCTCGGGGTCGTCCGGATCCTCCCGCAGTTGCAGCACGGACGTCCCGGCCTCGAAGGTTCCCTCCGCCGTCACGGAAAAGATGCGTGCGGCCCAGGCACCGTCGTCGGGACCGAGAATCTCGGTCAGCTGCGCGGGCGCCCACCCGTAGGTGAGGCCCTCCACACCGTCGGTGTCGGCGTCCAGCGCCGACGCGAAGCACCCGTCCTCGGTCCGCAGATCACGCAGGAGAAAGGCGGCGGTCTCATCCGCCACCCGCCGGTGGAGCGGCGCATCGGTGACGCGTGCGAGATGGGCGTAGAACCGCAGCAGCAGAGCATTGTCGTAGAGCATCTTCTCGAAGTGCGGCACCACCCAGCCGGCGTCGACACTGTAGCGGGCGAAGCCGCCACCGAGTTGGTCATATATCCCGCCGCGCGCCATCGCGTCGGCGGTGCGGGTCACGAGACCGAGGGTCTCTTCCCGGCGGGTGCGCTCGTATCCGCGCAGGAGTCCTTCGAGCAGATTCGACGGCGGGAACTTCGGTGCCCCGCCGAATCCGCCGTGTTCACGGTCCTCGTCGCGGGCGACGGCGAGCGCTGCCGCGTCGAGAAGCGCGGCGTCGACCCTGCTCGTCCCGGGAGGCAGGCCACCGCTGCTGCGCTGTAATTCGCCGACGATGGCGGCCGCGGCCTTTCCGACGTCGTCGCGACGCCGATGCCATGTCTCGGCGATGGCGTGGAGCACCTGCTGGAACGACGGCATTCCGCCGCGCGGAGTGTTCGGGTAGTAGGTGCCGCAGTAGAACGGCGCGCCATCCGGGGTTAGAAAGCAAGTCATCGGCCATCCGCCCTGCCCGGTGGTCGCGACGGTCGCGTTCATGTAGATCGCGTCGAGATCGGGGCGTTCCTCCCGATCGACCTTGATGCACACGAAATGCTCGTTCATGACGGCGGCGGTGGCGTCGTCCTCGAACGACTCGTGCGCCATGACATGACACCAGTGACACGCGGCGTAGCCGATGGACAGGAGTATCGGCACGTCGCGGTCGCGCGCTTCCGCCAGCGCCGCCTCGCCCCACTCGTGCCAGTGGACCGGGTTGCCGGCGTGCTGTCGGAGGTAGGGACTCAGTGAATCCGCAAGGAGATTCGCCATTCCCCCACGTTACGTCGAAGCGGGGACCGAGAACGTGGAAGCGAGGGGTGTTACCTCGGCTCCTCGGTTCGCCCCGTACCTCAGTTCGACGCGGCCGGCGGCGTGCGTTCCGGGTCCGCCGACGCGTCCTTCGCGGATGCTCCGCTTGCCTTGGGGGCCGGTGCCGCATCGCCGGCAGTTTCCGGCACGACGACCGGAAGTGTGCCGTCGTCCACCAACTGGTCGGGCTCGGGGCTCTCCGGTTCGAAGGTCTCGGGCAGTCTGCCCAGACGCTTGTTCATGTTCCAGACCAACAGAGCTGTCGCGATCAGAAGGACGACCACCAGCGCGAGGCCGAACGGTGACGCCTTACCGAACTCGGGGCCCGTCGGGTCCTGTGCCAGGACCTCGACTGCCAGCGTGCCTACCGTCATTTTTCCTGTCCGTCCTCGATGCCCGCGAACAGATCCGTCTCGGGAATCTGCGTGGCCACGCGGGTCTTGGCCAACTCGAACTCCTCCGTCGGCCACACCTTCTGCTGAATATCCAACGGCACCGCGAAGAAGGACCCGTTGGGATCGATCTGCGTGGCGTGCGCCCGCAATGCGTCGTCACGCTGCGGGAAGTAGTCACCACAGGTTATCTGGGTGGTCACCCGGGCCATGAGGTCACCCTGCTCGGTCCGCCACCGGCTGAGCCATTCCTCCATCGGGAACTTCTCGCCCCGGCGAACGTACTCGTCGCGGAACAACTCGATGCGCTTGCGGATGAATCCGTGCGAGTAATACAGCTTCGACACTTCCCACGCCTCGCCGAGTTCGGGATGGAACTCCGGGTCGGCAGCCGCGTCGAATGCCGCCACCGACACTTCGTGGCACCGGATGTGATCCGGGTGGGGGTAGCCGCCGTTCTCGTCGTACGTGGTCATGACGTGGGGGCGGAACTCGCGGATCACCCCGACGAGTCTGCGTACCGGTTCGTCGAGCGGGATCGCCGCGAAACTTCCTTCGGGCACCGGCGGCCTGGGGTCGCCTTCCGGCAGTCCCGAGTCGACGAAGCCGAGCCAGCGCTGCTGCACGCCGAGGATGCGGGCCGCTTCGGCCATCTCCTCGCGCCGCACCTCGCTCATGCGGTCGCGGACACCTGCCACGTCCATCGCCGGGTTGAGGATGTCGCCGCGCTCGCCGCCCGTGAGCGTGACGACGAGAACGTCGTTCCCCTCTGCCGCGTAACGCGCCATGGTGGCCGCACCCTTGCTCGACTCGTCATCGGGATGGGCGTGCACGGCCATGAGCCGTAG
This sequence comes from Rhodococcus sp. NPDC019050, assembly GCF_055664235.1. Classification (NCBI taxonomy): domain Bacteria; kingdom Bacillati; phylum Actinomycetota; class Actinomycetes; order Mycobacteriales; family Nocardiaceae; genus Rhodococcus; species Rhodococcus sp. NPDC019050. The sequence goes on from NZ_JBVOON010000001.1 coordinate 223,337, forward strand.
TCCGCTCACGTGTTTTCCTCCACCTCACGTCGTGTGCATGGTCGTAACCGCATCGGTGACCGCCTCGCGGGCCGTTCGGGTCCTTCCCCTATAGTTCCACCTGATAATCCCTCCGTCAGCCGTGACCCCACGGCACCGCCCGCCCGCCTGCACGGGCTCGAAGGCAAAGTGATGAGCAACACCACCACGACCGACCGTTACCCCTCCGATCGCTACCCCTCGAAGAAGGGGGCGATGCGCGGCAGACGCTGGGGGTTCACCGCGGCCGGACTCGTTGCGGGCCTGCTTCTCGCCTTCGTGTTGTTCCAGAACAACACGGCGCCGATCGAGTCGGAGATCGTGGCATTCGATGTCGTCGACGACCACACGATCGAGGTTCAGCTCAAGGTCACCCGCGACGATCCGTCGGAAGACGCGGTGTGTGTGATCCGCGCGCGGTCGAAGGACGGCAGCGAAACCGGCCGGCGTGAGGTGCTCATCCCGGCATCCGATTCGGCGACCGTGGTCCTCACGTCGCGGATCACCACGACGCAGCGGCCCGGTATGGCAGACGAGTACGGCTGCAGCACCGACGCTCCGGACTATCTCCGCGCCCCCTGAGTTTCGTCCCTTACGCAGCGGTTTTCCCGGCACGGGACCGCGATGGTGCTAGAATAGCGGGATACACGGTTCCACCCATTGGGGCCGTGTATTGCTGCATAGAAGCACAGTGCGGCCCTGCTCACCTGCATACCAGGGGGGATTGCGTGGGTCGTGCTCGTAGTCGTTGCACGTGCACGACTTGTCCACGGAGCCGGGGGCTCCAACCCGAAGGAAGTGATCGAGATGACCGAGACCCAGGTGACCTGGCTGACCCAGGAGTCGTACGACCGACTCAAGGCCGAACTTGACCAGCTCATCGCCAATCGTCCCGTCATCGCGGCCGAGATCAACGAGCGTCGTGAAGAGGGCGACCTCAAGGAGAACGGCGGCTACCACGCGGCTCGCGAGGAGCAGGGGCAGCAGGAAGCCCGCATCCGCCAGCTCCAGGAGCTGCTCAGCGCCGCCAAGGTCGGGGTCGCTCCGACCGAGTCCGGTGTCGCGCTCCCCGGTTCGGTCGTCACCGTCTACTACGGCGGCGACGAGACCGACAAGGAAACGTTCCTGATCGCGACGCGCGAAGAAGGCGCCCGCAACGGCGACCTCGAGACCTACTCCCCCGGCTCGCCCATCGGTGGCGCGCTGATCTCGGCAAAGGTCGGAGAGACCCGCGAGTACACGCTGCCCAACGGCAACACCATGAAGGTGACGCTCGTCAGCGCGGAGCCGTACCAGGGCTGATCCCCCGAACCGCGAAGAAGGGGCCGATCCGGATTTCCGGATCGGCCCCTCTTCCGTTCGGTCAGATGATGCGTCGTGCCTTCATGTCGGGGAACACCGCTCCGACCCGCACGACGTCGCCGGTCGTGGGCGCGTGGACCATCTGTCCTCCGCCGATGTAGATCGCGACGTGGCCCGGTCCGCCGGCCTGCCAGTTACCGAACAGCAGGTCGCCCGGTCGTGCGAGCTGGAGCGGAATCTCTGTGCCGACATGCCACTGGGTCTCGGACGTGCGCGGAAGCGTGATGCCCGTCGCGGCGAACACGGCGTGCGAGGTCAGTCCCGAGCAGTCGAAACCGCCGCCCGACGGACCGTTGATGTTGCCACCGCCCCAGACGTACGGCAGGCCGAGGAACTTGAACGCGAGATCGACGATGCGGTTGCCGACGTCGGTGGAACCACCGATACCCAGACCCAGGAACGGGGAGAGCATGCGCGCGAAGACCGGTTCGGACGCGCGGATCTTCGCCACGTAGGGCTTGGTCTGGTTCTCGTAATCGGGATGACCGGACGGCATACCGCCGGATCGGCGCACCGCTCCGACACCGGCGTTGTACGCGGCGAGGGTGAGATCGAGGGTGTCGCCTTCGACGATTCCGCGGCGCTTCCAGTCGTCGATGAGCTTGTAGTTGTCGCACAGGAGGTTGCCCGACGCCATCACGGGGTCGGCGATACCGAGAACGTCGGCCCGGCCGTCACCGTCGACGTCCTTGCCGTACTGGTCCCAGGTGCCGGGCATGAACTGTCCGGGTCCCTTGGCGCCCACCGGTGAGACGGGTGCGGTGGGCCCGTAGCGGAAACCGTTCTCGGCCGAATACAGGGCCGCGAGCACGGGCGCGGTGACCCCGTCGCAGAGCGCTCCGGCCTTCTTGAGCCACGGTGCGAACACCGCGATCGCCCCGATCGGAGCGAGGGTCGTGCCGGGAAGAGTCGCGGGCATCGACGGAAGCGTGACGCCTCCACCACCGCCCGGGACCGCGGAGCCTGTGCTCGGGCCGGGTGCCGGCGCCGGCGCGACGGGCGGAATCGACGGAACGACCCCGAAAGGCGTCGGGCGCGCAGCGGGTGGTTGCGGAACGAGTTCCGGCGGTGCCGGTTCCAGCGCCGCGACAGCCTCGGCCGGAAGGTGCGGCTCGATCATCTCGGCCACCGACTGCGTGGCGTCGGCGACGGCCTGTTCCGCACTTTGCTGCATGGGTTCGGGCAGAGCTACCACGAAGTCCTGCACACCCGTATCCGTCGCCGGAGCCGTCGCCTGGAAGGACTCGATGACCTGGGTGGCCTGGTCCTTCACCTCCGCGGGTACGTCGGCTCCCTGGACGATTGCGCTCGCTGCCGTGGCCACTGCCACGATGACCGCAGACGGGTCGACTGACATCCACAACCCCCACATCCCGATGACCGAACACACTCACCGTACTTGTGACCCCCGTCACCGGTACCAATACTGCTACTTCATATCACATATATTCGAGAACAGGTTTCAGTTTTGGGGTTGGTGAGATGTATGTGATCGGTGGGGTGAAGTTATTCGTCGATCGACGCGAAGAAATCGGCGGCGTCGGCACTCGTGAGGGCCTCGACGAGGTCCACCGGATCGACCCGGTCTCCGTCGAGCAACTCGAGCAGCACCTCGCGCTGCTCCGCCGTGACGACCTCCGCGCCACCGGGCATCAGGTGGACATCGCCGGCCGGCAGCACCCGCGCGCACAACAACGTTCCGACCGGGAGGTCACCGGTGATCGTCGGCACGGAGACGTCGGACACGGTGTCGCTCCGGATATCTCGCACGGTGAGCCCCTCCCCCTCGCGGACGTCCCGGACTTCGAACACCGACCGCGCGACGCCGCACCACCGTTGCGCCAACTCCGCCTCGTCCTCCGGCAGAAGCGCACCTCTCCGCTCGAGAAAATCGGCGAATGCCCCCGCCTCGTGCAGCAGCACATCGTCGACCAACGGGTCGTTGACGGCATCGGCCACCGCGTCGTCGTCGCCGTATCCGGCACGCGCCTCCGCCAACGCGACCCGTTCGTCGGCCCACGCCGGATCGAGCGCGTGCATCGTCGCCTTGACGTACAGCCACTCCGCGCGGTCTTCGATCGGATGGTCTGCCCTGCCGAGATGGCACACCTTGTATTTCCGGCCCGACCCGCACCAACAGCGATCGTTCCGCCCCAGACCCGGCCGCTCGACGGGCTGAAAGCGCTGCAGCACGTCGTGAAGCGGGTGCTCGTCGCCTCCCGGAATCCGGCCGAGCAGAGAGAGGCCACGCACCGCGTCGCCTCGGTCGGAGGCGTATCTCGCCAAGTCGAACAACGCGAGGTCGAAGTCGCCGCCCTCGTCCGCGGACTTCTCGTAGCGCCGTTCCGCTTCCTGGATCCGGCCGTCCGCCTCGGCCCCGCGCGCCGCGAACCAGTACGCCGCGGCAGCAGCACGCCGGGGGGCGTGGTCGAGCAGCCACAACGCGGCCGCCTCGATGGACGCGGGCGCGAATTCCTCGCCGACCAACTCGTCCAGAACGATCTCGGCGATCTCGGGGTCGGCGAGAACGGCGAACAAGCCCGACTTCCCGTGTGCGAAGCGCTCTTCGAGGTCGTCATCGTCACCGGAGTCGATCGCGTCGACCAGCGAGGCGAACAACGCGACCCCCGGGACGGCGTCGACCGGAATACCGAGTTGGTCGGCGTAGTCGTCGAACATCGTCCTGCTGATGTAACCCTCGAAATCGAACCCTTCGGCAGCGACGAGGTCACCCGAGCGCTCCAGACCCGCGGCCTCGATCGCCTCGGTCAGCGGCGGGGCCGGCTCGGTGAAGGCAGACGGTACGTCGGCCAGCAGTTGGAGAAGTTCGTCGTCCAGACTCGCGGCCGAGCCTTCGGCGCTGCGCCGTCCGAGCACGTCGAGCAGGAGCGGAACCGGGGTCGGGTCGTGGTCGACCGTGACGAGCGAGAGCCGTCCGCTGCCCGCCGTGAGCGCCACGAGATCGCCCGGCGACCGAGCGGCGAAGGTGCCACGGGGAAACAGCAGGACCTCGGCGGGCAGCGGATCGTCGTCGGTCACACCGCGCTCGGTGAGACGGTCGCGCTGCTCGTCGACCGCCACGAGTTCGAACTCGTCGTCGTCGGAGACGAGGAGCAACAGCGGTTCGACGTCGTCGACCGCGATCAGGTCACGCGCGATCTCGTCGGCGGAGAGCCGGTGGGTGAAGATCCGTCCCTCGAACAGGGCGTCGAGCGCTGCGAACCGGCCGTCCGGCAACGACAGGACGAGCGGATGCGGCGGCAGGTCCTCGAGATCCTGAACCAGGGTCTCGGCCGTGCCCGAACCGGCGTCCTCGAGGTGATCGGCGAGTTCTTCGGTGGTGAGGGGACCGTTCATCCTCAGCACCTCGAGAGCGGCTTCCATCAGGGCGTCTTCGGGGGCTGCACTGTCCGTCACGTTCGTGATCGTACGGGGTTCCCGACCGGCTCGGCGCCACCTCGCCACCGACGACGAAAGGCGCCCCAGGGGACGCCTTTCGTCGTGGTCGAAAGGGATGGGCGGTCGTCAGCCCAGTGCTTGTTCCACGTCGGCGAGCAGGTCGGCGGCGTCTTCGATACCGACGGACAGGCGCACCAGATCGTCGGGGACCTCGAGTGCCGAACCAGCGGTCGACGCGTGCGTCATGGCACCGGGATGCTCGATGAGCGACTCGACTCCGCCGAGGGACTCGGCGAGCGTGAAGATCTCGGTGCGCTTGCAGAAGTCCAGTGCCGCCTGCCGGCCGCCGGCGAGGCGGACTGAGATCATGCCGCCGAATCGGCGCATCTGCTTGGCGGCGTACTCGTGGCCGGGATGGTCGTCCAGGCCCGGGTAGAGCACCTTGGTGACGGCCTTGTGTCCCGACAGGAGTTCGACGATCTTCTCGGCGTTGTCGCAGTGCCGTTCCATACGGACCGCGAGCGTCTTGATGCCCCGCAGCGTCAGGAAGGCATCGAACGGACCGGGGACCGCGCCCGCGCCGTTCTGCAGGAACGCGAACGCAGTGTCGAGTTCCTCGTCGTTCGTCACCAGTGCGCCGCCGACCACGTCCGAGTGACCACCGATGTACTTCGTGGTCGAGTGCAGCACCACGTCGGCACCGAGCGTGAGCGGCTGCTGCAGGTACGGCGACGCGAACGTGTTGTCGACGACGAGTTTGGCGCCACCCTCGTGGGCGACGTCGGCCAGCGCCGCGATGTCACCGATGTTGAGCAACGGGTTCGTCGGCGTCTCGAGCCACACGAGCTTGGTCTCGGGCCGCAGCGCCGCGCGGACGCCGTCGGCGTCGTTCACCGACACGGGCGTGTACTCGATGCCCCACTGGGTGAAGACCTTGTCGATCAGCCGGAACGTGCCGCCGTATGCGTCGTTCGGGATGACGAGGTGGTCGCCGGGGCGCAGCACCGACCGCAGGAGGCAGTCTGTGGCCGCCATGCCCGAACCGAAAGCCCGGCCGTACGTACCACTTTCGAGCGCAGCGAGATTCGCTTCGAGGGGACGGCGGGTGGGGTTGCCGGTGCGCGCGTACTCGAAACCGTTGCGCATCTCGCCGACACCGTCCTGCGCGAACGTGGACGACGCGTAGATCGGGACGTTGACGGCACCGGTCTGCGGGTCGGGTTCGAAACCCGCGTGGATGGCGCGGGTGGCGAAACCGTGCTGAGTCTGATCGGTCATGAAGTATCTGTGTCCTATCGGCCTTGGGAGATGAATCCGAGGAGGTCGTGCCGCGTGATCACGCCGACGGGCTTGCCGTCGTCGATGACCATGAGCGCATCGGTGTCGCCGAACGCCTTCGTCGCCTCGGCAACGGACTCGCCGACGCCGATGTTGGGCAGCGGCGCACTCATGTGCTTCGCGACCGGGTCCGCGAGGTTCGCACGACCCTCGAAGACGGCGCTGAGCAATTCCCGCTCGCTGACGGACCCGGCGACCTCACCTGCGGTGACGGGCGGCTCCGCGCCGACGACGGGCATCTGGGACACGCTGTACTCGCGGAGGATCTCGATCGCGTCGCGGACCGTCTCGGAGGGATGGGTGTGCACGAGGTCGGGCAGGTCACCGGACTTGCCCCGCAGCACGTCGCCGACGGTGGAGTCGTCGGGCTTGCCGTCGAGCGGCGCCCGCAGGAATCCGTAGCTGGCCATCCACTTGTCGTTGAAGATCTTCGCCAGGTAGCCGCGGCCGCCGTCGGGCAGCAGCACGACCACCACCGCGTCCGGACCCTCACGCTCGGCGACGCGCAACGCGCCCACCATCGCCATGCCGCACGAGCCACCGACGAGCAGGCCCTCTTCCCGGGCGAGACGGCGGGTCATCTCGAAGGAGTCGGCGTCGGAGACCGCGATGATCTCGTCGGGGATGGACGCGTCGTACGCGCTGGGCCAGAAGTCCTCACCGACACCTTCGACGAGGTAGGGACGCCCGGTTCCACCGGAGTACACCGAACCCTCGGGATCGACGCCGACGACCTTGACCTTGCCGCCCGACACCTCCTTGAGGTACCGCCCGGTGCCGGAGATGGTGCCGCCGGTGCCGACGCCCGCGACGAAGTGCGTGATCTTGCCGTCGGTGTCGGCCCAGATCTCGGGGCCGGTGCTCTCGTAGTGGCTTTCGGGGCCGGCGGGGTTGGAGTACTGATTGGGCTTCCAGCCTCCGGGGAGTTCGGCAGCGAGCCGATCGGAGACGTTGTAGTAGCTGTCCGGGTGCTCCGGCGGCACGGCGGTCGGGCACACGACGACCTCGGCGCCGTAGGCGCGGAGCACGTTGCGCTTCTCTTCACCGACCTTGTCGGGGCAGACGAACACACACTTGTATCCGCGCTGCTGGGCGACGAGAGCAAGACCGATACCGGTGTTACCGGAAGTGGGTTCGACGATGGTGCCGCCCGGCTTCAGCTCGCCGGAGGCTTCGGCGGCGTCGATCATCTTCACCGCGATGCGATCCTTGGAGCTACCGCCCGGGTTGAGGTACTCGACTTTCGCCGCCACGAGTCCGGAGCCCGGTTTCACCACGGAGTTGATTTTGACGAGTGGGGTGTTTCCGATGAGGTCGACGACCGAATCCGCAATGCGCATACGACCATGTTCCCACGACCGTCTCCGGCGTCGCGGGGACGGTCGCGGGAGGCCTGGTACGACGAAGGCCCCGGGCGAATCCGCCCGGGGCCTTCGTACAGGTTGCTGCTAGTCGTTCTGGAAGTAGCTGAGCAGACGCAGGATCTCGACGTACAGCCAGACCAGGGTGACGGTCAGGCCGAGCGCGACGCCCCATGCGGCCTTCTCCGGCGCCTGGGCGCGGATCAGCTGGTCGGCGGAGTCGAAGTCCAGCAGGAAGCTGAACGCGGCGATACCGATGCACACGAGGCTGAAGATGATGGCGAGCGGGCCGCCGTCGCGCAGACCGAGGCCGCCGTCGATAAAGAAGCTCGCGATGATGTTGCCGAGCGCCAGGACGAGCACACCGACGAGCGCGCCGACGATCATCCTGGTCAGCCGCGGGGTAACCCGGATCGCGCCGGTGCGGTAGACGACGAGCATGCCGAAGAAGACACCGAACGTGCCGAGAACGGCCTGTGCGATCAGTGTCGAGCCGCCGGCACCGCCGAAGGTGATGTCGGTGAACATGAACGACAGCGCACCGAGGAAGAAGCCCTCCGCCACCGCATACGCGAGCACGATCCCCGGATTGTCCATCTTGCGACCGAAGGTGGCCACGAGAACCAGGACGAGTCCGATGAGACCGCCGCCGATCACGAACGGCGCAGCCAGACCGGTGTTCATGGTGACCAGGACGTACGAGATCAGCGCCGACACGGTGAGCACGCCGAGCGTGATACCGGTCTTCGTGACGACGTCGTCGATGGTCATCGACCGCTCGGTGGTGGGCCGGGCCCACGGATCCGTAGGCGAGTACTGCGGCTGGCCGAATTGCTGGGTGGCTTGCGTGGCACCTGCCGTCGCAGAGCCGAAACTGGCGTATCCGCCGCCCTCTTGCTTGGGCAGGTTGCGGAACACCGGGTTACTGGTGGTGCGCACCGGGCACTCCCTTCTGGTGGTCGCTTCTGTCCGCTCAACGCGTCGGCCGGGGCGAAAGTTCCCACCTCCGGATGACCGTCGGGGTCTGCTCGGGGCGGACCCCGGACAAAGGGGACTCTACCGGGTGCGCACCGACCTGGTCACCGTGAACTTGGGGTTGCGGCCCGCGACGGTCGTGGCGCCGACCACGCGATTCAGGACGGGTCGGTAGCGGAGGTGGGAGTTGTAGACCGTCCACATCTCTCCTCCGGGGCGGAGGATGCGGCCCGCCGACGCGAACATCTTCTCCGCGGCACCCGTGTGGACGGCCGCGCCGATGTGGAACGGCGGGTTGCACACGACGAGATCGACCGAGGAATCGGGCAGCGATCCCGCGACGTCGTCGCGCAGCGCCTCGACGCGATCGGCGAGACCGTTCGCGGAGGCGGTCGCCGCAGCCGACGCGACAGCAGCGGCGGATTGATCGGTGGCGACGACCCGCAGGTCCGGATGTGTCCGGGCGAGCACGGCGGCGAGGATTCCCGTTCCGCACCCGAGGTCCACGGCAACGGACGCTTCCGGCGCCGCGCGCGGCAGGAATTCGAGCAGGAAGCGGGTCCCGATGTCCAGCTTGGGGCCGGCGAACGCAGCGCCGTGCGCGACGACGACGAGATCGAGTTCGGCGAGGGTCTGCCGGACCGGGTAGGTGCTCGGACCCGGTATCAGGCTGCGTGCGGTCACCACGCGGGACTTCTGCCGGCCCCGCGATGCCCGGACCTCGGCGAACGAACGCGCAAGCACGTCGTTCATGGCCACGGTTATGTGCTTGTCCCGGCCGCCGGCGAAGACGACGACCTCGGGATCGGCGTGGGCGGCGACCGCTTCGGCGATCTCGGTGAGCGCACCGAGAGAACGCGGCAATCGCAGGAGCACGACGCGAGCGCCGGCGAGCAGATGTTCGTCGAGTGCGTGCGTGGTGAATCGGTCCGCGAGGTTCTCGCGGGAGGCGTTCGAAGCGAGGGCGCGTTCGGCCACGATCGAGTCCTGATGGACGCGCAGGCCGGTTGCGTCGTAGCGCACCGCGGTGCCGAGGGTCAGAGCACCGTACTGGTCGTCGATGACGACGACGGTGCCGCTCGGAGCCGCTTCGAGGGCTTCATGAGCTTCGTCGAGGATGAGCCGGTCGGCGGCATCGACAGCGAACAGATTGGGCGCTTCCACGTCCGGGAAGCGCCGCAACCTGTCGAACAGCGGATCTGTCAGCACTCGCCCTTGCCGGCGTTCTCGATTGCACGGAGCGTGTCCGCCTGCTGCCCTGCGTCCAGTTCCTGCCACTGCGGAAGCTGCTGCTGGGCGTCGGCGACGGCCTGTGCGGCCTGCGTCCGATCCTGGCCCCATTCCTCGAGCTCGTCCAGGTACGGCACGAGGGCGTCGCAGTTCTCCTCGTAGCTGTTGCCGAGTTCCACCCCTGCGCCGCCCTGCGCGGACGACGATGCACTCGTGGTGGTGGTGGTGGTCGTGGTGGTCTCGTCGGCCGAGGCGGTTCCGTCCGAGGATCCGCACGCCGACGCGAGCAGGACCACACCTGCGCCGAACAGCGCTGCGACAGTCTTCTTCATTGATGTCCCACTTCTGATAGCAGTGTCGTTGAGCCGGGCCGAGGGCGTCGTTGCCAGCGTCCGGTCGGATCACGGTAAACGAGGGCCCCCGGACGATTCGCGCCGGGAGTGCACATTCCGGGACTACGCTGAGAAAACGGCCGTGCGAGGTGATCGAAGCGATGCACGAGAACGAATTGATCTCGACCCAGCGCGCTCCGGCGCCGAGGGTCGACGACGCAGCGGTCGTGGACGCGCTGGCCGATGCGGGATTCACCGATGCCCGTGAAATCGGCCAGGGCGGTTTCGGGGTCGTGTACCGCTGCCGTCAGGAGTCACTGGACCGGACGGTCGCGGTGAAGGTCCTGCGCACGACGCTCGATCCCGACAATCTGGAGCGATTCCTGCGGGAGCAGCGGGCGATGGGCCGGGTTTCGGGGCACCCCAACATCTGCAATGTGCTGCAGGCCGGGACTATCGCGGAGAACCAGCCGTACCTGGTGATGCACTACCACCCCCACGATTCGCTGGAGACTCGCATCCGTCGACACGGTGCACTGCCGTGGCCGGAGGCGGTACGGATCGGCATCAAGGTCGCGGGGGCGCTCGAGACGGCTCATCGTGCCGACGTCCTGCACCGTGACATCAAGCCGGGCAACATTCTCGTCACCGAGTACGGCGCTCCGCAGCTCACCGATTTCGGTATCGCACACGTCGGCGGCGGTTTCCGCACGACGTCCGGCACGATCACCGGATCGCCCGCGTTCACCGCTCCCGAGGTCCTGCGCGGTGGGGACCCGACTCCGGCATCCGATGTGTACGGGCTCGCCGCCACCTTGTTCTGCGCGATCACCGGTCACGCCGCGTTCGAGCGCAAGGAGGGGGAGCGGGTCGTCGCGCAATTCGTCCGCATCACGTCCGAGCCCGTCCCGGATCTGCGGGGCTCCGGCATCCCGGACGACGTCTGCGCAGCCCTCGAATCGGGTATGGCACCGGATCCCGCAGAGCGACCGGCGACGGCCGCCGAATTCGGGGAGATGCTCCGGCGGATCCAATGGCGTCACGGCTTGAAGGTCGACGACATGGCGCTCCCCGGCGGCCCACCTCCCGAACCCACCGACGCATCCGGCACCGAATCGCCTAACGTCACCTACCCGGTCACCAGGGTGCCGTCGCCGTCCACTGCCCCGGCGACCCGCTTCCACCCGCCGGTGACGACCCGGCCGCTGGTCGCGCGGACCCGGTTGCTCCGCTTGCTGCGCACAGGACAGCATCGCCGGCTCACCGCAATCCACGCCCCCACCGGTTTCGGGAAGTCCACCCTCGCGGCGCAGTGGCAGGACGTCCTCACCGCCGAGGGCGTCCCGGTCGCCTGGCTGACGGTGGACAGTGACGACAACAAGGTCCTGTGGTTTCTGGCGCATCTCATCGAAGCGGTGAAGCAGGTCCGGCCGGCGCTCGCCCGCGACCTCGAGCAGATTCTGCAATCGCACGGGGACGACGCGACCCGTTACGTTCTGAGCACTCTGATCGACGAGATCTACCGGACCGGTGAGCCGATGACGCTCGTGGTGGACGACTGGCAACGCGTGACCTCGCGGGAAACCGTTGCCGCTCTGGATTTCCTGCTCGAGCAGGGACCACCGAACCTTCATGTGGTCGTCACCAGCCGACGCCGGACCGGATTACCGCTCAGCCGCTTGCGTGTACGCGACGAGCTTCTCGAAATAGACTCCACAGCACTGCGTTTCGATGACCAGGAGTCGGAGCAGTTCCTCCGCGACGTGGGTGGACTGCACCTGACGCCCGACGATGTGCGGGAACTGAACAACACGACCGAAGGGTGGGCCGCCGCGCTGCAACTCGCGTCGTTGTCGTTGCGGGACAGCGACGATCCGTCGACTCTCATCGAGAATCTCACCGGCCGCCACCACGCGATCGGGGAATATCTCGCGGACAACGTGCTCTCCACACTCGAACCGGAGATGTACGAATTTCTCAGCGCGATTTCCGTAGCGCAGTCCATCTGCGCAGGTCTGGCGATCGCTCTGACCGGCGAGCCACGGAGCCAGGCAATGCTCGAGGACGCCGAACAGCGCGACCTGTTCCTGCGGCACGTGGACGACGACCGCGTCTGGTTCCGCTTCCATCACATGTTCCGCGATTTCCTGCGCCGGCGTCTCGAACGCGACCATCCCGAGCGTGTCCCCGAACTGCACCGTGCCGCCGCACGATGGTGTGCGGAACACGACCTGCTCCGCGAGTCCGTCGATCATGCTCTCGCGGCGGGTGACACGGCATTCGCAGTGGATCTCGTGGCTTCGGACGGCATGGATCTGATGGAGCACGGGCACATGGGCACTCTCCTTGCCCTGATCGACAAACTCCCTCCTCGTGCAGTCGCCGACGACCCCCGTCTGCTCCTGAGCCGGGCGTGGGCCGACGGTGCGTTGCAACGGTTCTCCGAGGCGCGGTCGGCTCTCGCGGCCATCCCCGGTCTCTGCGCCCGGAGCACCCTGCCTCCGGACGACCTCGACGCGCTCCTCGTCGAAAGCCGCGTCGCCGAGGCGTCCCTGCTGATGAACACCGATCACGTCGAGGGCATCGAAGAGTTGGTGGAACCCGTGCTCACGGCACCCGACGAGGCGCGCCCGTGGGTGGTGGGCGCCGCGACGGTCTTCGCCTGCTACGCCGATCTCCTCAGTTTCGAATTCGACAGTGTGCGACGCAGGCAGAAGTGGGCGCGGCCGTACCACGAGCGCACACGCGGGCAGTTCGCCGCGATCTACGGGCTGTGTCTGTGCGGCATCGCTGCCAACGAACAACTCGATGTCGCGGCAGCCGAGGACTACTTCCGCCGCGCGATGCGTGCCGCCCGGCAGAGCGGGGGGATCCATACCCATGCGGGCCGGTTGTCGGCGGCAATGCTGGGTGAACTCATGTACGAACAGGGCCGAACCGCCGAGGCCGAGACCTTGCTCGACGAAAGCAAGATGCTCGGAATCGAGGGCGGCATAGCAGATTTCATGATGGCCCGGTTCGCGACCGGCGCCCGGTTGAAGATGCTGAGGGGAGACCGGCAGGCTGCTGTCGCACTGCTCGACGAGGGACTGCGCGCGGCGTCCACGCATGATCTGCCGCGGCTGCGTGCGCGCATCGAGAACGAGCGCATGCGACTGGGGATCGAACCTCGCTTGACGCCGCGGCGAACGATGCCGGATCCGGAGACCCGGCCCCCCGTCGGCCCCGAAGAGGTCACCGCACAGTTCGAGGACGCCACCGCCATCCGGATCCTCTACCGCACCGGCGAACCCGGCGCGGTGGCAGAGGCCGTCGAGTGGGCACGGTGGTGGCAACGCCGGACCGCCGGCCGGCGCCCCCGGACGCACATGAGTTACACCCGCTTGGTCGTCGCATGCCTGCACGCCGCGGGCCGGCAGGAGGAAGCGGAGCGGACTGTCGCGCCACTGGTCGCGTTGTGCGGGGAACGGGGAATGGTGCGCCACCTCATCGATGGCGGGCCGCGTGTGGTTGCGGTCCTCGAGTCGTTGCAGGACAGGGTGCGGAACGGCAGCACGCCGAAGGGCTGGCCCATCGTCGACGAGGCATTCCTCGCCGAAATGGTGCGACTGGCCGAAGAGGAAGGCGCCGGTACGCGGTTGTGACTGCCGTCGACGGCACGGCGTCCCGTCTCCCTTCGGCACCCGAACGGCCACAGTGGGGCAGACTTCCAGCATGACCACCATCCACAACGGAGAGGTCCGCACCCGGGTGTGGCGGCACGGAAAGCTCGAGGCCGAAGACTTCCCGTTCGCCGACGTGTCGGAACACCTCGAGGATCCGGACTCCCTGGTGTGGGTCGACCTGCTCGATCCGAAACCCGAGCGCCTGCTCGACCTCGCCGACGAGTTGGGCTTCGACTCCCTCGCGGTGGAGGACGCGCTCGCACGAGGCGAACGCACCAAAGCGACGCGCTACCCCACACACACCTTTCTCACGGTCTACGCCACGCATCTCCGGAGCACGCCCGACCCCGCTCTCGAAGCGTACGAATCCCGTCTCGCCACGACACGGGTGTCGGCGTTCATGATCCCCAGGTGCCTGGTGACGGTCCGTCGCGACGGTCCGTTCGACATCAACGAGGTGGTGAACCGCTGGGACGCCAATCCCGACCTGATCCGGTACGGCACTGCGGCGCTCCTGCACGGCCTCCTGGATGTGGTGGTCGACGGCCAGTTCGACACCATCCGCGACCTCGACGACGCGATCGAGGAGATCGAAGACGGCCTCTTCGCCGACCAAGCCCACACCAAGACGATCCAGCGGAACGTCTACCGGATGCGGAAGGAACTCGTCCAACTGCGAAGGGTGGTGCTGCCCATGCGGGAGATCGTCAACGCGGTCACGCATTTTCGCGCCGACCACGGCATTTCGGGCGACCTGGACAGTTGGTACGCAGATCTGTACGACCATGTCCTTCGGGCCACCGAGTGGACCGAATCACTGCGCGACATGGTGACCACCGTCTTCGAGACCAATCTGTCCCTGCAGGACGCCCGTCTCAACACCGTCATGAAGAAACTGACGGGGTGGGCCGCGATCATCGCGGTGCCGACGGCGGTGACCGGGTGGTACGGAATGAACGTGCCCTACCCCGGCTTCGGTGAGCGAGGGGGCGTCGCGTCGGTGGCGGTCATCATCGTTCTCTCCGCCGCCGTGCTGTACCTGCTGTTCAAGCGTCGTGACTGGCTCTAGGCCCTAGAGAAAGACCACGATCAGCACGATGACCAGCGCCACCACCACGAGCGACGTGATCACCCGCCACAGCCCCGCAGCGCCTCCGCCGGATCGATTTCGGGTCAGTTCGGGGTCGGCATCGGGGGCGTCACCGATGGCGTCGCCGTCGTTGGGGTCGGACATTGCTCCTCCTCGTGTCGGTCCGGTCGTGTCGGTCCAGGCAGTCTTACACGGCCGGAGAGTTTCGGGACGCGTTGTCGACCCGCTGTTTCACATCACGCGAGCCGGGTATTCGAAGCGGGAACCGTCCGACAAACAAGGAGGACCGACCGATGGCAGATTTCATCGACAAGGCAAAGCACAAGGCTGAAGAACTGGCCGGCAAGGCCAAGGAAAAGGGTGGCAAGGCCACCAATGATCGCGATCTCGAAGCCGAAGGCAAGGGCGATCAGACCAAGGGCGGTATGAAGCAGGCCGGAGACAAGGTTTCCGACGCCGCTGACGACGTCAAGCGGAGTTTCAAGCAGGCCTGATACCTGCCCGATATGCCGGGGGCCGCGCATTGTGCGCGGCCCCCGGGCATGTCGTAGGAAGACCTCAGGACGTTCCCTCGGTGTCGTCGAAGAAGTGCCACGTACCGTCCTCGTCGTTCTGAGCTTCCATCCGCCAGCCGAGTTCGCTGTTGTCGGCCCGCTTGTCCACGAACCACGCGTGCGCATCGTCCGCGCTGGAGATTTCCTTGGTCTCGACTACGTCACCCTTGGGGTCGATCACTCTGTAAGTTGCCATGCCCGAGGACTTCCCGGCACATACCCGGCCTTAAACCTTCGGAAGCGCGTAACACGCGCTGACCAGCGGAGCCGTGTCGGACGTCCGTCGGGCGGGCCGGGGGTGTAGGGTGGAGAAATCGTACGGTTCGCACGCTCCGAGCTATCTTTTCGGACGAACCTCGATGATCTTCTTCGATCTGCACCCGAGTATCCGCGCACACACTGCGCGACCTCGCCGTTTGCACCTCGTCGCTTCCCTTCGGCCGGAGTTGTCCGTGCCGAACCCGAAAGGACCACCATGAGCAGCTACACCGAAGCGAACAACCCCTTGTTCCTGCAGCCGGTCAACCCGAACGAGCCCGAGCAGGCCGAGCCGGTCGCACAGGCCCCCCAGGTCGGGCCGTACGACTACAGCTCGATCTTCTCCGGTCGCCCCTGAGCGGATTATGGTGTCGCGAACTCTACGAGAGCTCGCGACACCGCTTCACCGCGCCCGTCGTTCTGATCGGCGGCGGCGGTGAGAACGTCGATGTGGTTGTACCCGGGAAGGGTGATCAGCACGGCGTTCGGATGAGTTGTCGCCGACGGGAGCGTTATCCCGCCACTTGCCTGCACCGTGAGCACCGGGTTCCTCGAAACCCCGTCCCGGTGCAGGTGATGCGCCTCGAGTGACGGTGCCGAACTCTGGGCGAGATCCGACGGTAGGCGCATCGGGAAGTACCACTCGGTGAAGTCCAGCGGAGGCTCGGAGAGATTCCGCGCGATTTCGTCGATCGAGGTCGCTTCCCCTGTGCGCGAGGTATATCGGCTCTCCTCCGGCAGCGACGCTTCCGTCCCGACCTCGTCGTAATCCAGCCACCGGTAGACCACCCGAGGGTCGCCGTACACGGCCGGGGATGCCTTCGGGGCATCTCCGAAGGATCCGGACTCGAGCGTCGCGGGCGTCGAAGGAAGCGGGAATACCTTGTCCTGCACCGGTCCTCCGGTCATGAACCCGAGACTCGCCTGTAGGAAACTCAACGGTTGCGAGTTGTCGTCCAGGATGGCGCCGAGCACGGCTTCGTTGGTCGCGTTCAACGACCGTACGTCGGGTGTCTCGGTCGCGAACATCGCCGGATCCTTTGCCAGCAAGGTACGCAGGGTCCAGTTCACATTCGCGTTGTCCGGCATCCGCGACACGATGTCGTTGACCCCGTCCGGATTCAGCCGGGCCGCAAGTCCGGTCAGCGCAAGAATATTCGTGGTTTCGGGGTTGATCACCGCCGGCAGCGCCAAGACCGGGCTCGCCGTGGAGATCGCCCCGGTGAATGCCTCGAGCGGCGCCGCCAGCGCGTCCGGCAGTTCCGACTGCATGCCGGAACTCGGGAACGGCGCCCCGGCACGAATGACGGTGTCGAGCGCGAAGTATCCGGAGCACTGGTTGAAACCGGCGTCGTCGGTGGTCGCCGGGTCGCCGTCGAAATCCCACTCGGCGAAATAGCCGGTGATGAAGCCGCCCATGGAATGCCCGCCGCAGAGCACCTTCTCCTTGCGGACCGTCTGATCCGGAAACTCATGGCGCAGAAGGTCGTACTGGTCGCGCAGGGTCTGTTCGAGCCCGACCTGTGCGAGCCACGCGACGTCGGAGCCCGACGCATATCCCTCGAAACGCCGTCC
This sequence comes from Rhodococcus sp. NPDC019050, assembly GCF_055664235.1. Taxonomy (NCBI): domain Bacteria; kingdom Bacillati; phylum Actinomycetota; class Actinomycetes; order Mycobacteriales; family Nocardiaceae; genus Rhodococcus; species Rhodococcus sp. NPDC019050. The sequence continues at coordinate 240,494 of NZ_JBVOON010000001.1, forward strand.
GTCGATCTCCTTGCCGTGGAAGTAGTAGTCGGTAGCGGTGTCGAGGTCTCCCGTCGCGAGAGCGGCCTGTGTCCCGGTACGGTCTTCGAGACAGTTCGAGCGGCGGTCGAGCGCCCAGAATTCGACGTGCATGCCGTGTTCCGCAGCCGTGGCCACGGTGTTGCGGGCCACGCTCTCGAATGCCCCGGCGCCCTCGAAGATTCCGGGTTGCGCGACGAAGATCCGGTCGGCATCCGCAGAGTCCGCGGGGCCGTCGATCGACCGCCACCGGAGATAGGACAAGCGATCGCACTCCGGCGGATGCGGCCCCGCCTCGGCGGGCAGCGGTACCGCGACGGACACGACCGAGCCTGCGACCTGCGCGGCGAGCGGAGCGGTGGAGAGGTAGGGGATCTCCGTGCGGTCGCCGGATTGCCCTTGTGCGATTCCCGGGAGTACCACCATCCCGACGACAGCCGTAACGGTCGCCAGCATCGCCGTCGACACCCGCGCAACCCTGTGCACGATGTTCATGCATCCCCCCACCGATTGCCACCGATCGAACCGCACCGGACGGTGTACGGCAAGCCTGCGGTCCGGATTCCATAGATTTCACCATGGCGGGGTGGGCAGAGAACCCGATATCCACTTTCCTGCTGAGCCACAACAGGCAGACGGCTTCTGGCTATTTCAGGACAACGAGTCCATTCTTCCTTGCATGCATTGGGTCCTGTGGGCGCTCGTCGCCTGGTTGTCGGTGTCGGTGATGACAGCACTGATCGTGGGGCGCGTCATCGCGACCCGAGATCGACGTGAGGTGCCCGCGCGCGCCGGGGACGACGAGGACCAGAACCGAACCCCGGCCGTGTGACCCGCCGGCCCGGGGTCGATGGCGTGGCCGAGGGGCGCCGAACGTCCTTTCCTCTAGGGACATTCGGCCCCAATCTCGACGACTTCGGGCCTTCCGCCGGTCGCCGCGCCGCCGGCGGTGACCCGTTCCTCGAAACGGGTCACCGGCAGCGCGCCGGCCACCGACGTCACTCGACGTTGCCGAAATGACCTCGCTCACTTGCGGCGATTACGTCGCCTCTCGAGAAAGTTCGACACCCCGTTCAGCAGTTTCGACGTCTTCGTGGGACGTCCCTTCTTGCGCTGCAAAACGTCGGCGAGGAGAGACAAACCCCCGGCGACCAGCGGAACTGCGAGCGACATCAGCAACCATCGCCGCAGAGGCTTACTCAGCAGAGCCCACATGTGATGTCCTTTCACCCCACGGCCGTCTCCTCGGTCGAGGCGACGGTAGTTCGTTCCTCGGGATGACAGACGCCTTCCCCTCCTATCTATGCCCCGCCGACTCGTTACCTACTCCATCCAGCGACGATGAAGATCATCTGGCACAAGGCGATCGGGACCGCCTCGAAAACCCCGCCCGACACCGGCCGAAAGCCTCCCGCCAGGGCCGCAGGCAGGCGTAAGACGTCGTATCGCTCGGGTACGATCCATCGGGGTTAAAGAGAAGCCCATGATCGTCTATCGTGTCCGCGGTATCGAGTACGTGTTGTCGAGCCGGCGGGATCGGGTCTGTTTCAGGAGAAACCCTTAAATGAGAGTTGTTTCCGCGTCGATTACTCGACCGGTCCCCCCGCCCCACAGTCTCGGGGGAATCGAGGCTCCGGATCGCCGTTCCTCGCGTTACCGGTCGTACTCGTCGAGTGGATCCCGCGGAGAATCGGCTTCGGTTGAACCCGAACCGTTCTCGAGTTCCGACGGGGCCTCGCACAGAGTTCTCGGCCGGCCGGTGGTCTGCGCATGACGGACAACGACCAGGACGGAATCTGCACGGTCACCCCCGCGTCGAGCGGTGCCGACCCGGCGACGGTTTTCACGGCCCTTGCCGAGATTCTGTACGGCGGAGCCGACGCATCGGAGGTGTACTCGGCGATCTGTGTCGCCGCAACCCTCCTGGTACCCGGGTGCGACCACGCGAGCGTCATGCTGCGCCGCAACGGGGAGTTCGTGCTCGTCGCCGCGAGCGACGACGTCGCCGCTGCGATCGACGCCCACGAGCGGCACCTGGGCCAGGGCCCTTGCCTGGACGCCATCGAGGAAGAGGTGCCACAGATCGAAGCGGATCTGCGGACCGGATCGTCGTGGCCCGCGCTGGCCCGGGCAGTGGTCGAGTCGACGCCGGTGCGAGGGGCGATGGGATTCCGCCTGCTGATCGATCGTCGCAAGATCGGAGCACTGAATCTGTTCTCGGACACTCCCGGTGCCTTCACCTCCGCGGCGGCCGAGCACGCCAGCATGCTGGCAGCGTTCGCGTCGGTGACAGCAACGGCGATCGGGCGGGGCGAGGACATCGATTCGCTGAGGAGCGGACTGGTGAGCAACCGGGAGATCGGGAAAGCGGTCGGGCTCGTGATGGCGGCCCAGAACCTGTCCGCCGACGAGGCGTTCGACCTGCTGCGGCGTACCTCTCAGCAGGTCAATCTCAAGGTGGCCGATCTGGCCCGCACCGTCGTCGAGAATCACTCCGTCAGCCAGAAGCCCTGAGGCCTGTGACGGCGGCGTGAGCTACCGCTCTGAACTCACGCCGCCTGAGTCCGACAACCCGCCCGGGCAGATGCCAAACCTCACCATGCGTTACCCCGCGTTGCCCGCCCGGAAACCCCGTTGAGACCATCGGATTTCCGGCGTCCCTCCCCCTAGTCGTGGGCCCCTCCGCCCCCACCGCGCCGGGCCGCTCGACTCACGCCGGACTATGCCGAAGTACTCACGGCCCGGTCGTCGATCGGTGAGCTCGGTTCCGATTGGGGTTTTGCGCCCACCAGGGTGAAGCAGACACGGGCGCCCTCGTCGACGGTGGTGTCGATCCAGATGCTGCCGCCGTGGTAGTCCACGATCTTCCTGCACACCGCGAGGCCGATGCCGGTGCCCGTGTAGACGTCACGAGCATGCAGACGCTGGAAGATGACGAACACCTTCTCGGCGAACTCGGCAGGGATACCGATGCCGTTGTCGCTGACCGTGAACTGCCAACCGGCGGCACCGTCCTCCCCCTCGGCCTTCTCGCACGTTATCCGCACGACCGGGGGCCGGTCGGGATGACGGAACTTGATCGCGTTGGCCAGCAGGTTCTGCCACAGCATCGTCAGGAGCGTCGGGTCGCCGGTCAGCTCGGGCATGTCGTCCGGGCGCTCGATCCGGGCCTGCGACTCGTCGATCATGATGGCGAGATTCGATTGTGCCTTGTCCAGCGTCTTGCCCAGGTCCACGCGCAGCCGGGCGTCGTTGACGCGTCCCACACGAGAGAACGCCAGCAGGTCGTTGATCAGCACCTGCATCCGTTTCGCACCGTCCACGGCGAACGCGATGTACTGGGCTCCCCGGTCGTCGAGCTTGTCTCCGTATCGCTTCTCGAGAAGCTGACAGAAGGAGGCCACCTTGCGGAGAGGCTCCTGCAGGTCGTGGGACGCGACGTAGGCGAACTGTTCGAGTTCGGTGTTGGAGCGACGAAGCTCGTCCGCCTGGGCATCGAGATCGGCGGTCTGCCGGGCGAGCTTGTCCTGCTGCCGGCGTGCATCCGTCAACGCGTGGGCGATGTGCTCGCGCATCGCCTCGACATCGTTCGCGAGGTGCCGGATGTCCTTCGGGCCCTGCGGGTAGATGTGCTGATCGAAGTTGCCGTCGCCGGCAACGCGCCGCGCCGCTGCCCGCAGACGGACGAGCGGCGTGGCGACGAGGTTGTGCACCAGCACCACCATGAGCGCGCCGGTGAGCAGGAAACCCACCACCATCGCCACGAGAACCGAATTGCGGACCGTGCGGGCTTGCACGAGCCCCTCATAGCCGTCCGCCTGTGCCTGGACGAGCATCGCGTTCTGGTCCCCGAACTGAGCGCGCAGCACGTCGAAGGCGGCACGTCCGCGTTCGATCTCCGCGATGCCGGTTCGCTCCGTCCCGCTCGGTGGGGCATCCACGAGCGGCTCTGCGTACTCGGCACGCCATGCCGCCGCATTCGACGTGATGGCATCGAGGTTGGCGAGCAGATCGCTGTGGCCGGCCATCAGGGTGCGCAGCCGATCGACGGAGTTCTTCTCTGCCTCGAGTCCGGTGAGGTACGGCTCGAGAAATCCCGGGTCGCCGGTGAGCGCATACCCGCGAGCCCCGGTCTCCTGGTTCAGGAGTGCCGACTGGAACCGGTATGCCTCCACCTGCGCCGGCTGGATCTCGACGACCAGTTCGTCGGTGATCCGGGCCGTGCGGTCGATGAAGTAGGTTCCGATGACCGTACCCACCAGCAAGAACATCGCCATGGCGGCGAAGGCGACCTGGAACCAGCCCTGGACGGTCATCCGGGAGCCGATCTGTTCGCTCCTGGGTTCGGGTAACGAGGGATCTCTCATGCTCGCTTAGGTCCTCTTCTTGTTACTTCGCACGGCACACCGCTCCGATGCCCCGCGTACGTTCCGGCCCGAGCGTGACGGCAAGACCCTGTCGGCAGGGGCACCCGATCGAGAACACCGCCGTAGCGTACTGGGAGGAATCGGACAGGGGTAATCACGCGACTTCCGCCGGTGCGCTCCGGCCCTGCTTTCCATCCGGAGAAGGACCTAGGTCGTTGACACGGCTCATACCTGCGCGTTCACCGAGTACTACCACGTAGGCGCGGAGGCCACCATGATCATTTTCATCGGACTAGTTCTCCTTATTGCCGCCGTTGTCGTCGGCGTTGTGGGCGTATTGACCAACAGCGGCGACGAACACGCGATCACCGACGGGTTCTCCGTGTTCGGTTACGACGTCACGGGGTCGACCGGCACTCTGTTTCTGTACGGCATCGTCGTGGGCGCGGTCGGCCTGCTCGGGCTGAGCCTGCTCATGGCCGGTGCCCGGAGATCGTCCCGGAAAGCCAGGAATGCGCGCCGCGAGGCGAAGGACGCCCGCAAGGAGGCAACGGAAGCGCAGCACGATCGCGACCGCATCGCGGAACAGAACAGTGCGCTCGCTGCCGACTCGAATGCCGGCGCTCCCCCGCACCGGACCGCACCCGCGCCCCACGACGCGGCGGGTCCCAGCAGCGGTGCAACGTCGTACGGAGCCCACGAACGCGGTGCGCAACCTCCACGGGACGACCGACCCTGAACGCTTCCGGCCGGTGTCTTCAGTTCGAAGTGCCCCCAGTCGGACTCGAACCGACACTTGGCGGATTTTAAGTCCGCTGCCTCTGCCAATTGGGCTATAGGGGCCGTCCGGATCACCCTAACGCGTGACGGACCGCGCGATCCCGTCGAGGATGTCGTGTTCGCTCACCACGAGTTCGGTGATGCCCGCACGACGTTCGAGTTCGTCGGCCAGCACGGTGGTGACGATCGCGCCGCCACAGATGACGTCCACGCGACCGGGGTGCATCGGCCCGAGGGCCGCGCGCTCCTCGCGGGTGGCGGCGAGCAATCCGTCGCACACCTGCCGGAGGCGATCGAATCCGACGGTCGACAGATGAACCCTCGCCGGGTCGTAGGTGTCGAGGTTGTTGCCGAGCGCGGCCAGAGTGGTCATGGTGCCGGCGACACCGATCCAGGTGCGGGCTTGTTCGACGGGCACCTGCGCGAGGGCCTCGGAGATCTTCTCTTCCGCGATCTCTCGTGCCGCCGCGATCTGGGCGTCGGTGGGCGGATCGTCGTGCAGGCACCGCTCGGTGAGGCGCACACATCCGATGTCCGTGGAATACGCTGCGTGAACGCCATTTTCGTCGCCCAGCACGACTTCGGTGGAGCCGCCACCGAGGTCGACGACGACGAAAGGCCCACGCGCGGCGTCGAGTTCGCCGACGGCACCGGCAAACGACAGCCGCGCTTCTTCGTCGCCGGTGATGACTTCGGCCTCGGCGCCGGGGATCACGGCTCCGAGCACCTCCCGGGTCATGGAGAAGAAGTCTTCGCGGTTCTGCGCGTCGCGAGTGGCCGACGTCGCGACCATACGCACCCCGGTCGCACCGGTGTCAGCGATGATTCCGGCGTACTCGGTGAGCGCGATACGGGTTCGCTCGATCGCTTCGGGCGCGAGACGACCCGTCGCGTCGACGCCCTGTCCGAGCCGCACGACGCGCATCAGCCGTGTGACGTCGGTGAGGGTGCCGTCGTCGGCGATGTCCGCGACCAGCAGGCGAATGGAGTTGGTACCGCAGTCGATACCCGCTACCCGGGAGCCGCTCACTGCTGCTCTCCGCGCAGTTCGGCGTACGTGGGCCAGTCCGCGGGCACGGCGGTGCCGCGCAGGCCCGCATCTGCCGCGAGCGCGACAGCTTCGTCGCCGAGCAAGTTGAGGCCCGGGCCCTTCGCGAGCGAATGCGCGATGAGCACGTGCAGGCACTTGACCCGGTCGGGCATGCCTCCGCCCGTGAAGTCGGTACCCAGCGATTCGATCGCGTTGCGTTCGGCAAGGTACGACTCGTGCGCGCGCCGGTACGAGGCGGCGAGTTCGGCGTCGGTGCCGAGCCGTTCGGTCATCTCCCGCATCACACCCGCGGATTCCTGCCGGCTCGCCTCCGCGGTGAGCCGCGGGTCGGTGAGGTAGTACAGCGTCGGGAACGGTGTGCCGTCGGGCAGTTTCGGGGCGGTCTTGACCACTCCGGGCACGCCGTCGGGGCAACGGTAGGCGATGGCCAGGACGCCGCGGGGTTCGCGCCCGAGCTGTGCTGCAACGGCGTCGAGGTCTTCCTGCGTCACTGAATCGGTCACCCGGGGATATCTCCTGGTTCTGGGGGTGCCACAGGCATCGGCTGCGGCAGTGGTTCGGTCTCGGGTTCGGGAGGCGGTTCGGCCACCGAACGCCACAGGTCGCTGTACCAGGCGCCGGTGGTCGGCGACTCCGGTTCTTGTTCTTCGAATTCGGGCGGCACGTCGCCGGGCAACTGAACCATGTAGGGAATGTCGCCGGGCATCACGAAGCGCAACCGCTCTCGCGCCTGCGCACGGATCCAGGCCGGATCCTGGATGTGGGCCTTCTGTTCTTCGAGCGCGGCGATCTCCGTCTCGAGCTGTTCGCGTTCGCGCGCGAGTTGCTCGGCTTCGGAGCGCTGGCTCACGTACGTCCGCAACGGCACCGCAAGAGTCAACGCGAGCGCGCACACCACGAGCGCGAGGATGACCGCGCGGCCCGTGGACAGACCCAGGAACGTGCGTTCCTGGGTCCGGCGCGACGCGCCGTCCGCGCCGACCCGCGTGGGCCGGGCACGGCCGGAAGCGCCGGAACGCCCGCGACCGGGGGACGAATGGACAGGGTCCTCGCGCCCGGCGGGACGGGCTCCGGCGCTCTCGGTTCCGCTGTCGACCGGAGCGGTAGATCCCGTGGGTCGTGCCCGACCGGGCCGTCGCGTGCTTGCCACACCATCGGTGCGGGCTCGACGGGCTCCGGGCCGGGATCTACCGCGCTGGCTCATACCGGAGTTCAGCCCTCGAGGTTGAACCGCGGGAAGGCCACTTCACCCGCGTAGCGGGCAGCGTCCCCGAGGGACTCCTCGATGCGGAGCAACTGGTTGTACTTCGCGACGCGCTCGGAGCGTGCCGGTGCACCGGTCTTGATCTGACCGCTGCCCACCGCTACCGCGAGGTCGGCGATGGTGGTGTCCTCGGTCTCGCCGGAACGGTGGCTCATCATCGTCTTGTAGCCGTTGCGGTGCGCGAGATCGACGGCATCCAGCGTCTCGGTGAGCGTGCCGATCTGGTTCACCTTCACGAGCAGCGCGTTCGCGGCACCCTTGACGATGCCCTCTTCGAGGCGCTCGGGGTTGGTGACGAAGAGGTCGTCACCGACGAGCTGCAACTTGCCGCCGAGCTTGTCGGTGAGCGCAACCCAGCCTTCCCAGTCGTCCTCGCTGAGCGGGTCCTCGACGGACACGAGCGGGTACGCGGCGAGCAGTTCGGCGTAGAAGTCCGCCATCTCGTCGGCGGTGCGGTTCTTGCCCTCGAACGCGTAGCCGGTGCCCTCGGTGTAGAACTCGGTGGCCGCGACGTCCAGTGCCAGCGCGACGTCGGTGCCCAGCTTCAGACCGGTCTTCGAGACGGCCTCGCTGATCAGGTCGAGTGCTTCCTTCGTACCTGCGACGTCCGGAGCGAAACCGCCCTCGTCACCGAGACCGGTGGCCAGCCCCCGGCTCTTGAGGACGGACTTGAGCGAGTGGTACACCTCCGCACCCCACCGCAGCGATTCCTTGAAGGTGGGTGCACCGATCGGAGCGACCATGAACTCCTGCACGTCGACACCGGTGTCGGCATGCGCACCACCGTTGAGGATGTTCATCATGGGGACCGGAAGAATGTGCGCGTTCGGGCCACCGAGGTAACGGAACAGCTCGAGTCCGGCGGACTCGGCGCCGGCCTTGGCGACGGCGAGCGACGCACCGAGAAGTGCGTTGGCGCCGAGGCGGCCCTTGTCGGGCGTGCCGTCCGCGTCGAGAAGTGCCTGGTCGACCGTGCGCTGCTCGGTCGCGTCGATGCCGATGATGGCGGGCGCGATCTCCTCGAGCACTGCCTCCACGGCCTTTTCGACGCCCTTGCCGCCGTAACGGTCGCCGCCGTCACGCAGTTCGACGGCTTCGTGCTCACCCGTGGAGGCGCCGGAGGGCACCGCGGCGCGGGCGAAACTTCCGTCCTCGAGCAGCACCTCGACCTCGACCGTCGGGTTGCCCCGGGAGTCGAGGATCTCGCGGGCTCCTACCTGCTCAATGATGGCCACTGGCTGATTCTCCTTCGATGGACTTCACGCTGCGGTGTCTGCACGCTGTGGACAGCCTAACGGCTCGACCAGGGTGTGAGGCACAGGCGCGCGTCTGGGAGCCGGCCACCGCCCGCGCGGACCGTACGCCCCGGGCCGGCTACGGACGTACGCCCACACCGTACGCGGCTGCACGGTCGCGGACGAGGGTCATGTACTCCCCCGACAGGTTGTAGGCCATCAGCGCTCGCGTCCACCCTTCCGCACCGGTCAGGTCACCACCTCTGTCGCACAGGTAGCGCCCGGCGCTGAGCGCGGCGTCGTCGATGTTGTCCGGGTCCGCCACGCCGTCCCCGTTGGCGTCCACGCCCCACCGCTCCCATGTCTCGGGAATGAACTGCATCGGTCCCATGGCCCGGTCCAGCAGGGGGTCGCCGTCGAGTTCGCCGCCGTCGGTGTCGCGGATCTCGGCGAGGCCGGGTCCGCCGTCGAGCGGTACACCCCGTATCTCGGGTGTCGCCGTGCCGTCGGGCCCGAGGGTGGCTCCGCCGTGCCGTCCGTGCCTGCTCTCGACGCTGCCGATGCCCGCGAGAGTGGTCCAGGCGAGGCCGCACTCGGGTCGTGTGGCCGCCAGCACGGCCGCGGCGTGGCCGTACGCCTCGAGGGCAATCACCGGGATGTCCAGCGCTTCTGCCTGTGGTTCTGCCCATTCCCGGAGCAGGCCGGCCGTGCGCCCGGGACCGGAGAAGTCGATCGGCGGAACCTCCGTGCCGCGCGCGGGCGGTACGCCCTCCGGAATTTCGATCCTGGGTCCCTGCGGCGCGGTCAGGTTGATCCCCACGGCGAGCAGAACCACGACCCCGAAGATTCCGAACAGGAAGATCGGCCAGGGTGAGCGGCGTCGGCGCGGTGCTTGGTACACCCCTCCATACTCCATGGGTCACGCGAGTGAGCGCCCGAGCGGCACCGTCAGTAGGCGCCTTCCCTGCGCAGCACCGCCCCGATCGTGCGACGGAGAATCGACAGGTCCATGGCGAAACTCCAGTTCTCGACATACCGCAGGTCGGCGCGAACGGACTCTTCCCAGGAGAGATCGCTGCGACCGCTGACCTGCCACAGCCCTGTCAGACCCGGCTTGACGAAGAGTCTGCGGTGCGCCCCGTCCTCGCCGTAGCGCGCGACCTCGGCTTCCAGCGCGTAATAGGAATTGCATCGAGAGTAAGGGCAACACCCACACCTTTCAAACGGAAGCCCAATATTTCAGTATGTTTCCACCGGCTTTTTAGTCTATGAGTATTCTTGACACTGAGAAACGGATGTGCAGTCGGAGTTCGCCCAACGAAGCGGTCAGCGTCCACGTGGCCGCGACCGGCCACCCGAGGAGAAAGAATCGCATGATGATCGGACTCCGGACGCCGGGGCTACGCGAGATCGCGGTCCTCGGAGTGCGCTGCGGCGACATAGCGGCGGGGATGGGTGGGACGTTGCTGACACTGACTTCCGGGGAGAGTGGGTCGCTACGTATTCGCGCCCTCGTGCTGTCGGGGGCGAACACCCACCGCGAGGTCGAGGAACATCGCACCCTCTCGGCGCTGTGCGGAAGTGCCGAACTCGACCTCCGCGTACTGCAGGTACCGGGCAGCAGCACCGGCTGGCGGGGTCACGAGATGATTTCGGCGCTCGAGGAGATCCGTTATCGGTGCGAACCGGACGTCGTCTACGGTCCACACCGCGCCGCCGGCACGGTGGTCGCGGGGTTCTCCGAAGGTCACGGTGTCGCAGACCGTGCCGAAGACGCAGACCTCTCGGAAGACGCGGATTTTTCGCAAGACACCGGCATCGCCGAGTACGTGCACCAGGTCTTCCGCGATCATGTTGTGCTGGGGTACGAGACGCCGCACCGCCGCGCCGCCGCCGGAGCCGCCACCCTCTTCCATCCCCTGACCCGGGAAGTCGTCGAACGGAAGACCCATATCGTGTCCGCCCCCGGGCGTTCCGGCCCCGCGGACCTGTCACCACTTCCGGAGCTGGCCCGCCTGCGCGGGTTGCAGTGCGGCAGTCCGTACGCCGAAGCGTTCGTCGCCGAGAAGGTCGTCCTTCCCGACCCGAGTGGGCGGCCGTCGGCTCCCGTGGCGCGCGAGACCGGACGCTCACGGTGACGGGTTGCCGCGCATGCGGTCATCCGGATCTCGATCCGGCGCTCGACCTCGGCCCTGTGCCCGGGTCCAGCCGATTTCCGTTTCGCGGAACCTCCGTCCTTCCCGGCGAAGTGCGCAACCGCCTGTCGATGATGCTGTGTCGTGGGTGCGGGCTGGCCCAACTCGGGAGTGACGCCGGCCCGCACGCTCGCCTCGGCGGAAGCCGTACGTCCCGCCACGACATCGAGCACGCGATCGGACTGGCTCGCGGCTCCGGTCTCCTCGACGGCGGAACCATGTCGGAACTCGCAGCGAGCAGCGCCGACCGATGGCTCCCGCACTTGGAGCACGGCGACTTTCGGGCAGCCCGCCCCGGCGAACCGTCCTCGGTGGTGGTCGACTCGTTCGTGCTCGAACAGGAACCCGACCAGTACAAGGCGCTCCGGGCACGGGCCGCCGCACTGGCCACCGACGGAGTTCTCCTGCTGAAGCTCCATGCCTTGTCGGCGATCGTCGCCCAGGGCCGATGGGACGCTGTGCAGTACGGGCGTTTCGCGTATTACAGCCTCACCACGCTGCGTCGCGCCCTCGAAGACGTGGGACTCCTCCTCTGGAACGCCTGGCCCGTCGGACCGACGGCAGACGTGATACTCGTTGCGGCCCTGCGCGACAACTCGTTGTCTCCCGAGCCGTTCGTGCGCCGGCGACTCGCCTCCGAACGAGAGGAAGGCATCACCGACGTTCGGACGATCCGTGTCCTGCAGACCGTCGCGGATCGGCAGGCGGCCGCGCTGCGCACCTGGCTCCAGCTGATGGCTCTCCGACACCGGACTGTGATCGCCTACGGGGCAACAGCTTCGAGTATCACCTTGTTCGCCCGGGCGCAGGTGGACGCCACTCTGGTCGCTGCGGTCGCCGATCCTTCGCCGGAGCGGTTCGGACGGAGGATGCCGGGCACCGACGTGCCCATCGTCTCGCCCGAGGCGATGGTGGCGACAGCACCCGACCATATTCTCGTCACGGCACCGCACGAGCTGACAGCCCTGCGCCGGCGCCACCCGGAACTCGAAGGCAGATGGACGGTGATGCCGCGCAGCACCGACGACTTCTACCGCGGGGGTTGAGAACTCGCCGGTGTGCCGATCAGCAAACCCAGTGACGCTTCCAGGTGTCGGGATCGAGCGGTGTGGTGCCGGCGGATCGCTCGGCCGCCCGGATCGCTCGGGCGAACCGCAGGACGATGCTGCGCAATCTCGCCTCCGTGTCGCCGGAACCGTCGATCCGGACCGTTCGCAAATCGTCGGGGACCAATTCGTCGGGGAATCCGGCGCGGCGCGCGCGTTCGAGGACCTTGTCGACCAGCGCCAAACTCGGCTGAGCCATGGCGATGCCGTCGAGACACGACTCGCGTGCCTTCTCCGCCTTCTTGGCGACCTCCCACGCGGCTTCCTGCTCCGCGACATCCATCGGCCCGGTGTGACCGTTGGTCAGGTGGGGGCTGCGCGCAGCGAGCTTGGCGACGAGCGTCGCAGCAACGTCGTCGACCGTGAAGGCTCCCGACTCCTGTGCGATCCGGGAGTGGAAGAGCACCTGCAGCAGCAGATCACCGAGTTCTTCCCGCAGCGCGTCCAGATCGCCGGAATCGATCGCGTCGAGGACTTCGTACGTCTCCTCGACGAGATACCGGCGCAGCGACTCGTGTGTCTGGGTGACCTCCCAGCCGCCGAACGACCACAGCCGGTCCATCACCTCCACTGCCTCGCGCAGACTCTCGCCCGGCCCTGTCGTCTCGGCGCTCACACGGTCACCGACACCGGAGCGCTGATGTCCACCGACCCCTGGGGCTTGCCGTCCATCGCGAGGAGGAAGTCCGCGATGAACTGCAGCAGTTCGACATCACGCACGCGATCCGATCCGATCCCGCCCGTACGCGGGATCGGCAACTGCACGGTGCCGCTGGTCGGGCGGTACTGCGCCGCGGGATACAGCCGCTTGAATCGCATCTGCTTCGAATCCGGCAGTTCCATCGACGCGATCTTGACCTGCGAGCCGACGACGGTGACCTCGTCGAGGCCGTACTCCCGGCACAGCAGACGCAGCTTGGCGACGGAGACGAGCCGGCGAACCTCCTCGGGCAACGGGCCGTACCGGTCGACGAGTTCGTCGATGACGGTGTCGATGGCGGCGTCGTCGTTCGCGGCGGCGAGCTTGCGGTACGCCTCGAGACGGAGCCGGTCGGACGTGACGTAGTCGGCGGGGATGTGCGCGTCGACAGGCAGATCGATGCGAACCTCCTTGGGCGCTTCGTCGGTCGCGATGGGGCGGCCGTCGGCGGCAGCGCGGTAGGCCTCCACAGCCTCGCCCACCAGACGCACATACAGGTCGAAGCCCACCCCGGCGACGTGACCGGACTGTTCGGCGCCGAGTACGTTACCGGCACCGCGGATTTCGAGGTCCTTCATCGCCACGGCCATACCGGCACCGAGGTCGGAGTTCTGGGAGATCGTCGCTAGGCGGTCGTACGCGGTTTCCGTCAGCGGCTTCTCCTGCGGGTACAGGAAGTAGGCGTAACCACGCTCGCGGGACCGGCCGACACGCCCGCGCAACTGGTGCAACTGCGACAGCCCGAGCGAATCCGCGCGTTCGACGATGAGGGTGTTGGCATTGGGGATGTCCAGTCCGGTCTCGACGATCGTCGTGCACACCAGCACGTCGAACTCCCGTTCCCAGAAGCCCTGGACAGTCTTTTCCAGGGTGTCCTCGTTCATCTGGCCGTGTGCGACAGCCACCCGCGCTTCCGGCACGAGATCGCGAATCTTCTTGGCGGCCTTGTCGATCGAGCTGACGCGATTGTGGACGTAGAACACCTGGCCGTCGCGCAGCAATTCGCGACGAATCGCGGCGGCTACCTGCTTGTCGTTGTAACCACCCACGTAGGTGAGGATCGGGTGCCGCTCCTCCGGAGGGGTGAGGATCGTCGACATCTCACGGATACCGGCCATGCTCATCTCGAGCGTGCGGGGAATGGGTGTGGCGGACATCGTCAGTACGTCGACGTGGGTGCGCAGCGCCTTGATGTGCTCCTTGTGCTCGACACCGAACCGCTGCTCCTCGTCGACGATGACGAGACCGAGATCCTTCCAGCGAATGCCCGTCTGCAACAGGCGATGGGTGCCGACCACGATGTCGACCGTGCCGTCCTCCATGCCCGCGAGGGTCTCGCGGGATTCGGCGGTGTCGGTGAATCGGCTCAGCCCCTTGACGACGACGGGGAATGCCGCCATCCGCTCCGTGAACGTCTGCAGGTGCTGTTGTGCGAGCAGGGTTGTCGGCACCAGCACGGCGACCTGCTTGCCGTCCTGCACCGCCTTGAACGCCGCGCGCACGGCGATCTCCGTCTTGCCGTATCCGACGTCGCCGATGATCACGCGATCCATCGGGACCGGCTTCTCCATGTCCCCCTTGACTTCGGAGATGACGGTGAGCTGGTCCTGGGTCTCGGTGAAGGGGAACGCGTCCTCCATCTCCTTCTGCCACGGGGTGTCCGGGCCGAAAGCGTGCCCGGGCGAGGCCTGCCGCGCCGCGTACAACCGCACCAGTTCGCCGGCGATCTCCCGGACCGCCTTGCGCGCCTTGCGTTTCGTGTTCGCCCAGTCCGACCCGCCGAGCTTGCTGATCGACGGAAGCTCGCCGCCCACGTAGCGCGAGAGCTGATCGAGCGACTCCATCGGCACGAACAGGCGGTCGCCGGGCTGGCCACGCTTGCTCGGGGCGTATTCGATCACCAGGTACTCGCGACGGGCACCGCCGATCGTGCGCTCGACCATCTCCACGAACCGCCCGATGCCGTGCTGGTCGTGGACGACGTAGTCACCCGCGGTGAGCGCGAGCGGATCGACCTGGTTGCGGCGCTTGACCGGTGTCTTGCGTGCCTCGGTGACCACCCGGTTGCCGGTGAGGTCCGCTTCGGTGACCAGCACGAGCCCGGGCACCACGTTGTCGCTGTTCCCGGAGAGCACCAGACCCTCGTGCAGCGCTCCGCGGAGCACACCGACCTGTCCCCGCACCGGCTCCGCGCCGGGTTCGAGTTCGGCTGCCGGGACCTCGTTCTCCTTGAGCCGCTCGAGCACGCGCTGGCCGGTACCGCTGCCCGCGACCACGATCACCGCACGACCACCGGTGGTGACGTGGGCGCGCAGGTTCGCGAACAACATCGACAGCAGTTCCTCGGAACCGCGGATCTCGGGTGCCGACTGCACTGCGAGAACGGTCTCCGTGTCGGCGCCCGACTCGAGCTGGCTCAGCGACCACCACGGCGTTCCCTCGGCTTGCGCCGCCTCGCGCACCTGCCGCAGCGACCTGTACGCCGACGCCGCGAGATCGAGCTTGTTCCCGTCGACCCCGTTGATGTTCGACGGGTCCAGCGGCGCGGCTCCGCCGATCGACGCTGCGGTCCACGACGCCTCGAGGAATTCCTGGCCGGTGCGCACCAGGTCGGTTGCACGGGTGCGCACCTTCTCCGGGTCGCACAGCAGGACGTGGGTGCCGCGCGGGACGACGTCGGTGAGCAACTGGAGTTCTCCCGGCTGCAGCACCGGAAGCAACGCTTCCATGCCCTCGACGGGGATTCCGCCGGCCATCTTCTCGAACATCTCGGCGAGCGCCGCGTCGGCCGGGTTGTCCGCGGCGAGTTTCGCGGCGCGCTCTCTCACGGCGTCGGTGAGCAGGAGCTCACGGCACGGCGGTGCGATGAGCGTCGTGATCTCGAGTTCGGGAATGGAGCGCTGGTCCGCGACCGAGAACGGCCGCAGTTCCGTGACCTCGTCGCCCCAGAACTCGATGCGAACAGGATGGTCCGCCGTGGGCGGGAACAGGTCGAGGATGCCGCCGCGGACCGCGAACTCGCCGCGCTTGCCCACCATGTCGACGCGTGTGTACGCGAGCTCGGTGAGCCGCGCGACGAGTTCGTCGAAGTCGTGCTCGGAACCGAGACGCAGGGTGATGGGCTCGATCTCTCCGAGCCCGGGAGCCATCGGCTGCACCAAGGACCGCACGGTGGCGACGACGATGCGCAGTTCCGGACCGAGGTCGCGGTCGTCGGGGCGGGCTAGGCGGCGCAGCACCTGTAGTCGCCGGCCGACGGTGTCGGCGCTCGGCGAGAGCCGCTCGTGGGGCAGCGTCTCCCACGACGGGAACTGGGCGACGCTGTCGCCGACCATCTGGGTGAGCTCGGACGTGAGATCGTCGGCCTCGCGGCCTGTTGCGGTGACCACGAGAACCGGGGTCTTCTCCGCGATGGCTGCGGCGACGAACGGACGGACCGCGGACGGCGCGACCAGCGACTGTTCGGCGGTGCCGACCAGTTCACCGATCCTCTGGAACTGGGAGTCCAACAGCGCGATCCGCGCCAATCCGGACAGGGGGGTGGTGACCGGGGGCACAGCAGACAAGGAAAGCGCTCCTGAGTTTGAGACGAGAACCTTATCGAGTCTATGCCCCGCGCGCGACACGCGTCAGGAGCGAGCGAACAAGATGCGTCACCCCACGCCGTGCGGTCCGGTCGCGGTCGCGTAACCGCGGAGCAGATCGGCGCTGTTGTCCCCGAGGACTGCCCCCGCCCAGGTCGCGAGTCGCCGGAGCAGATCGGCGTCGGTCGGGGCGGCACCGGGCCCGGAGGAGAGCCACCGTCGACGCACCATCCGCAGCAACGACCGCTGCGCCCGGGCGGGATCGGCGTCAAGTGCGAAAGTGACGAAAGCGTCGCGGGTCCACGCTTCGACGCCGGAGCGTTCCAGTGCCTGCGCGATCACCGGGTCGGCGGTGACGACGGCGTCCGCGTGACACAGCAGAGCCACCGAGGTGACGTGGGTTTCTCTCGGGTCGATCACGTAGGGCACCTCGCGCAGCACCGCGGTAGGCCAGGTCACCCGCGCATCCGGGAAGGCACGGTCGAGTTCGGCGAACAGATAGTCCCGGGTGGCCCGGGCCAGGTGGCCGGGCAGCCGCCGGTCGACCTCCGCGATGATCCCGTCGCTCCAATACGGTTGATACAAACCGTCTTCCGCGAAGGCGAGCGCGACGTCCCGAACTCGCGCATTCGCCAGGACCGTCGCATCGAGGACTACTCTGATCGGCACCGCTCGTCCTTCCGTCGACGTCAGAACTGCTCGTACATGCCTTCGCTGCGGGCGAGGTCTGCGAGGTTGTCGAGCACCTCCGCACGAATACGGGTGCGGCGTTCGGCGAGCGCGAGCACCTCGCTCCGCGGCACCCGGCGGTGCAAGCCGTGGAACTCCGCGGCGAGGGCGCCGGTATCGACCAGGCGGGCCGCGTAACCCCGTGAACACCCGAGCACGTCGGCCGCCTGAGCGATGGTCAGCAACGCGGGTACTGCGGCGATCGTGACGGCGGCGTCCGGGCCCAGGTCGTCGAGCAGCCGCGCCAGTTCACCGGGCGCCTGCCGGGCGTCGAAGGGTCCGAACGTCACGGCGCGATGCTGTCAGGACCACGGAGCGATTGCAACGGCGCGCCGCACGGCAAAGCAGCGCGGACGGGCGCTCAGGACTGCAACCGCAACCTGCGGGCGGCGAACTGCCGGAAGTATTCGAGCTTGCCGGGCGGGACCACCGACGGCAGCAGCAGGCTCCACATGGCCTCGATCCGCTCGGTCAGATGCTTGGTGCCGCTCATCGCCGCACCCACCGTGCGGGCACCGATACCGGCCTCCATCAGCAGCAACGCGAATGCGTCGGTGTCGACGTGCTCGGCGAGGTCGCCTTCGTCGCCCGCGCGCCGGGTGAGTTCCTTCAGTTCCTCGAGCCACACCTCGAAGGGTCGTTCCTCGGCACCGCGGTAGTCGCCGATCTCGACGAGGAGGCGGAACATCGCGCGCACGACCGGTTCGGTTTCGGCGAGGTCGACACCCAGTACCGACTGTTCGATGGCTGCTTCGAGCGCGGGTGCGCGCCGATCCGTCTTGCCGGCGGTCTCGGCGGCCAGCCTGGTGTAGCCCGCGTCGATCACGCCGCGCGCGAGTTCTTCCTTGGAACCGAAGTGGAAGTACAGGGCGCCTTTGGTCACGCCCGCTTCTTCGATGATCTCGTTCAGGCTCGCGTTGGCGTAGCCCTCCCGCACGAAGACGTCGGCGGCTCCTCGCAACACCGACTCACGTGTTACTTCTGCGCGTACCTGCCGTCCCACAGAGACCCCGATTCGTCGTTCGCCGATGGGCGTCGGTTGTGCACTCCTGCACAGATCACCGTAACACCGATTATCCAGCTGCCGGTACGTTGTAGGCCCTGAAACAGAACCCGTATGAGTTCAGATGCTAGTTGCCCAGCGTCGGGTCTGCTTCGAGCCGCGTCAACCCGTTCCAGCACAGGTTGACGAGGTGCGCGGCTACCACCTCTTTCGACGGGGTGCGCTCGTCGAGCCACCACGTCGCCGTCGTGGCGACCATCCCCACCAGTGCCTGTGCGTACAGGGGCGCGAGTTCGGGATTGAGGCCCCGCCGCGAGAAGTCACCGGCAAGCAACTGCCCGACCTGCCGCATCGCCTCGTTGAGGAGACTCGAATACGTGCCCTCCTTCGCCGCGACCGGCGAGTCGCGCACGAGAATGCGGAAACCGTCCGTGCGTTCCTCGATATAGGTGAGCAGCGCGAGAGCGGCGCGCTCGACCCGAACCCGCGACCTGTTTCGGGTCAGGCTCTCCGTCACCATCGACATCAGCACCGTCATCTCGCGGTCCACCACCACCGCGTAGAGCCCTTCCTTACCGCCGAAGTGCTCGTAGACGACCGGCTTGGACACCTGCGCCCGCTGCGCGATCTCCTCGATGGACGCGCCGTCGTAACCGCGCTCGGCGAACAACGCGCGCCCGATCTCGATGAGTTGCTCGCGCCGCTGCGTTCCGGTCATCCGGATGCGGGGGGCGCGATCGGCTCGATTCTGCGCCGTCCGGTCGGTAAGGTCCTGCGACGATGGTGACACGGTTCGTCCTTTCCGACGCAGCGCGCCGGGGCATCCCTCGGGTTGGTCGCACCCAGACTATCGACACCGCACCGACCGCCCCCCACGTTCGACGCCGGACGCCTCCCGTGCGAGGATTAGGGGCGCACGCCCGGGGTGCCCGCGCGCCGGGGGTGTGGCAGTCCGCCGTGGTGTAATCGGCAGCACCTCTGATTTTGGTTCAGATAGTTCAGGTTCGAGTCCTGGCGGCGGAGCGGGGACCGTTTTCTGGGAGCCGTCGTGCTCCCGTGCGCACGAGCGAATTCCGTGCGTATGCAGACATTGTCGAGGGAGCTACATGCAGGTGCAGACCGCGATCATTGTGCTGGCAGCCGGAGCAGGAACCCGGATGCGGTCGAAGACCCCGAAGGTTCTGCACAGTCTCGGCGGGCGCTCGATGCTCGCCCACTCGCTCGCTGCGGCGACCGCGCTGGAGCCCACCCACCTCGTCACCGTCATCGGGCACGAACGCGACCGGGTCGGCGCCGCCGTCTCCGAGTTCGCGAGCGAATCGGGACGCGAAGTGCGCATCGCGGTCCAGGACGAACAGCGCGGCACCGGTCACGCCGTCGCGTGCGGACTTGCCGAACTGCCCGCCGACTTCGCGGGCACGGTGCTCGTCACCGCCGCCGACGTACCTCTCCTCTCGCCCGACACGCTCCGGGAACTCCTCGAAACGCACACCGAGCCCGAGTCCGCCGCGGTGACCGTCCTGACGACCACGGTGCCCGACCCCACGGGGTACGGGCGCATCGTCCGGACCACGGACGGCGACGTCGCGGCGATCGTGGAAGAGAAGGACGCCACCCTCCACCAGCGTGCGATCGTCGAAGTCAACACCGGCGTGTACGCGTTCGACGCCGCCGGTCTGCGGTCTGCGCTCGACAAGCTCGACACCGACAACGCGCAGGGCGAGCTCTACCTCACCGACGTCATCGAGATCGCCCACAGTGAGGGCCTCGCGGTACGCGGCGTGCACACCGACGACTCCGCACAGGTCGCGGGAGTCAACGACCGCGTCCAGCTCGCGGCGCTGACGACCGAACTCAACCGTCGCGTGCTCACCCGCTGGATGCGCGAAGGAGTGACCGTCCTCGATCCCGCCTCGACGTGGGTGGACCTCGACGTGCTGCTCGGCACGGATGTCACCCTCCACCCCGGCGTCCAGCTGCACGGCCGGACCGTGATCGCGGAGGACGCCGTGATCGGCCCGGACACGACCCTCACCGACGTGCAGGTCGGTGCCGGTGCGTCGGTCGTGCGTACGCACGGCACCGGATCGGTGATCGGAGCCGGAGCAACCGTCGGTCCGTTCACCTACCTACGTCCGGGAACCGAGCTCGGCGCGAACGGCAAACTCGGCGCATTCGTCGAGACGAAGAATGCACAGATCGGTTCGCACTCCAAGGTGCCGCACCTGACGTACGTCGGCGATGCTGAGATCGGCGAGCACTCCAACATCGGCGCATCGAGCGTGTTCGTCAATTACGACGGCGTCGAGAAGTACCGCACCGTGGTCGGATCCCACGTGCGGACCGGCTCGGACACCATGTTCGTAGCCCCCGTGACAGTCGGCGACGGCGCTTACACCGGAGCCGGAACCGTACTTCGCCGCGACGTTCCGCCGGGGGCGCTGGCGGTGTCGGGCGCGCCACAGCGCAATATTGACGGGTGGGTCCAGCGAAACCGCGCCGGAACCGCGGCTGCCGAGGCAGCATCGAGAGCACAACAGCAGCACGACCACGATCGGCAAAAGGACGGCCAGGACCAGTGACCAATTGGATCGACAACCAGAAGAACTTGATGCTCTTCGCCGGCCGGGCGCATCCCGAGTTGGCCGAGCAGGTCGCCAAGGAACTGGGTGTACCCCTCACCCCGCAGACGGCACGTGATTTCGCCAACGGCGAGACCTTCGTCCGGTTCGACGAGTCGGTGCGAGGCTCCGATGCGTTCGTGCTGCAGAGCCATCCGTTCCCGCTCAACCAGTGGGTCATGGAGCAGCTCATCATGATCGACGCCCTCAAGCGTGGTTCCGCCAAGCGCATCACCGCGATCCTCCCGTTCTACCCGTATGCGCGGCAGGACAAGAAGCACCGCGGCCGCGAGCCCATCTCTGCCCGTCTGATCGCGGATCTGCTCAAGACCGCCGGCGCGGACCGCATCATCACCGTCGACCTGCACACCGATCAGATCCAGGGCTTCTTCGACGGCCCCGTCGATCACATGCACGCGCAGGGTCAGCTCGCCGAGTACATCCGCGGCAAGTACGGCGTCGACAACATCGCCGTCGTCTCCCCCGACTCCGGGCGCGTCCGGGTGGCCGAGAAGTGGGCCGACACGCTCGGCGGCGCACCGCTCGCGTTCATCCACAAGACCCGCGACCCGCTCGTCCCGAACCAGGTCAAGTCGAACCGCGTGGTCGGTGACGTCGAGGGCCGCACCTGCATCCTCATCGACGACATGATCGACACCGGCGGCACGATCGCCGGAGCGGTCCGCGTCCTCAAGGAAGCCGGCGCCGGCGACGTCATCATCGCCGCCACTCACGGTGTACTGTCCGACCCGGCCGCCGAGCGCCTCGCGGCGTGCGGTGCCAAGGAGGTCATCGTCACCAACACGCTGCCCATCCCGCCGGAGAAGCAGTTCGACACGCTGACCGTGCTGACGATCGCGCCGCTGCTGGCACAGACCATCCGCGAGGTCTTCGAGAACGGTTCGGTGACTTCGCTGTTCAACGGCGTCGCCTAGGATCCACGCCACGAGGTGGTGCACTTCCGGGCCGCACGGACCGAAAGGCACTCTCTTCGATGTTCACCGGTTTCCCGACCGCGGCACTCGACTTCTACGAAGACCTCGAGGCCGACAACAGCAAACCGTTCTGGGCCGCGCACAAGGCCGTCTACGACGACTGCGTGCGCGGCCCGATGCTTGATCTGCTCACCGATCTCGAGCACGAGTTCGGTCCGGGCAAGGTTTTCCGGCCCTACCGGGACGTCCGGTTCAGCCACGACAAGACCCCGTACAAGACCCATCAGGGTGGCTTCGTCCAGACCGCCCCGGGGGTGGGCTATTACGTCCAGATCGACGCGGCGGGGCTGAGGACGGCCGGTGGGTTCTATTCGGGTTCGGCCGCGCAGGTGGCGGCGTACCGCAAGGCCGTAGACGACGAACGACGCGGAACCGAACTCGGCAAGATCGTGCGGCGACTCGAACGGTCCGGGTACGAGATCGGCGGTTCGACGCTGAAGACGAGGCCGCGGGGCGTCGACCCCGACCACCCACGTCTGGATCTGCTGCGGCACCGGTCGCTGAACGCCGGCCGCAGTGAGGTCTCTCCTCCGTGGATCGACACCGCGCGCACCCTCGACGAGGTGCGCGACTCCTGGCGCGCGTTCCGGCCGCTGGTGGAGTGGCTGACCTCGGCGACCGCTTCTTGACCTGCAGACCATCCGGTATGGAATTGCAGTGTGCCGCAATGGTTTGCCCCTAAACCTGGCGCGTGATGATCTTCGTCACTTCCGGTCTGCTCCGCTGCAGGTCGCGCCCCACGGGGGTCCCGCAACGGCCCGGTTCTGACCTAAGGTTGCTCCTCGTGATCGACGCGCAGACTCTCGAGGCCCCCACGGAAACCGCGACAATCCGGACCTCGCGACGGTGGTCTCCCGGGGCATGCGTCTGGTGCGGGGACACCGACTCCGTCGAGGAGTACCGCAACGAACCCCGCTGCGCGACTTGCCGTCACCACGAATCCGTGATCGAGGAAGCCCGCCGGTTCATGGGCATGTACGGCCTGCGTCCCATCGGCGGCACCCTCCAGTCCGACGACGACGAAGAGTACGAGCATCGCCTCGGTGCCCGCGATTCCCGGCGCGTGCTCAACGAGATCCGTCTCGAACAGCAGCCCGACCCCGAGCTCGTCCGGAAGGCACTGCGTCCGCGTGCAGCCGCGGTCGTCGCGGAGGGCAAGCCGGCGGCCAAGCGCCCCTCGACCACCGGATCCGCGAGCAGCTCCCGCCCCGCTTCGTCCGCGAAGTCCGCGGCTCCCGTCGCGACGCGGGCGGTCGACATCGACGAGATCCAGACCCGCGCGCTCGCTCTGCTCGACCAGCTCACGGCGATCGACGCGCAGCTCGCCCGCGTCGCCGACCAGAGCGGCCTCGCCGCCCGAGCTCGCCGCAGCGATCTCGAGAAGCAGAAGGCCACCGTCCTGCGCACTCTCGCCGCCCTGGAAAAGGCCCGCCTGAGCGCCGCGTCGAAGTAGTTCCGCAGGGGCCGGGAAGCCATAAACCGGTCTGCGCGATACCCTTCCACCGATGAATCCCGTCCTCGGTATCGTCACCGGCCTGGTGATTCTCGTGGTCGGGGCCGAGGTGCTGGTGCGCGGCGGCTCGCGCCTCGCCGCCCGGCTCGGCATCACGCCGATCGTGGTCGGGGTGACGGTCGTGGCCCTCGGTACGAGCGCACCCGAACTCGCGGTGGGCATCGAGTCCGCCGCGACGGGCAACTCGGGTCTCGCGCTCGGCGCCGTCGTCGGCACCAACATCGTCAACCTTCTGTTGATCCTGGGCCTGAGCGCTCTTCTGCGAACCCTTCACCTGGGGACGCAGACCCTCCGCATCGATCTTCCGGCCATCACCCTGGC
This sequence comes from Rhodococcus sp. NPDC019050, assembly GCF_055664235.1. Lineage (NCBI taxonomy): Bacteria > Bacillati > Actinomycetota > Actinomycetes > Mycobacteriales > Nocardiaceae > Rhodococcus > Rhodococcus sp. NPDC019050. The sequence goes on from NZ_JBVOON010000001.1 coordinate 263,976, forward strand.
TGCGGTCCTGCTCTGGGTGACGGCGGCAGACGGCCGGATCACACCGGCCGAAGGCATCGGGCTCATCGCGTTCGGTCTGCTCTACACCGTTCTGGTGATCCGCGCCGGACGGACCGAAGCCGCGGCCGTCCGCCTGGAGTACGCCGACGAATTCTCCCCCGACCCGGTGCCCTGCGACTCGGCGCGACGATCACCGAGGTCGCGATGCTGCTCGGCGGGATCGCCGTCGTCGTGCTCGGCGCGGAAATCCTCGTCGACGGCGCGGTCGCCTCCGCGCAGTCGGCTGGGCGTGTCCGACACCGTGATCGGTCTGACCGTCGTCGCGATCGGTACCTCGGCACCGGAACTCGTGACCACGATCGTGTCGACGATCCGCGACGAACGCGACATCGCCATCGGCAACCTGCTCGGTTCGAGCGTCTACAACATCGTCTTCATTCTGGGTGCGACCGTGCTCGCAACCCCGGGCGGGATCACGGTCCCCGGCGAGATCGTCCGGGTCGATCTGCCGCTGATGGCCGCCGTCGCATTTCTGTGCATCCCTGCGTTTCTCACCGGTCGCAGGCTGTCGCGGGCCGAGGGAGCACTGTTCATCGGGACGTACGGCGTCTATCTGACATTCCTGCTGACCACGCGCACCTGATCGATCACGTCAGCGCCAGATCGGCGAGTTCCGCCACCAGGGCCGGCAGGCCCTCGCATACGCCGTCGGCACGGGACACGACGACGGTGGGGACATTGCGCCCGGACGACCGTTCGTCCGAGGGCGCGGCGTCGCGGTTCGTATCGACGACGTCCTCCACCGGCGTGGCCGCCTCACATATTTCGCCCTCGCGCCGGACGACGATGCTGCGTCCCGCCGCAGCCGTCCCCTCGATCCCGGGTCCTGCGACCGTGTCGTGTTCCGGTTCGAGCCGGAACCGCACGTTCCACGTCGCGGCACCACCACCGGGCAGCAGCACCGAATAGTCACAGCGGTAGGGATCGCTGTCCACCGACCAGTGCACGAGGTCCTGGGGTGCGAACCACGCCACGATCTCGCAAGGGTCCGCGGCGGCCAGGCGAATCCTGCCCGGTCCGCTCGTCGGGCGGGCGGGAAGTGCCCGGAGCGCGCCCACAGCGACACCGTGGATCCGATCGACCGCCTCGCACACCGTCTGCGACTCGGCCACGGCACCATCCGGGAAATGCTCGACGGCACGCACCGTCGCGGCCCGGGCCGACGGTGCACCGTCGACGAACGCCGTGACGGGCAGATCGAGGACGAACCGCCCGGTGCAGGCGGACGTGGGCTCGCCGATCACGCGCGAACGCTGGATCTCGTTGTTGCCGAACCGGACCGGCCGATCGTCGTCACCCGGGTCCGGCGCCGACAGGTCCAGCGTGATCGACAGTTCGTGGTCTTCGCCGTCGCCCCGCCCGAGGACGGCCGTACACGTGTCGAACCCCTCTTCCGGCCCGAATCTGCGGACATCGCCGTATTCCGCGACCACAGCTTCGGGCATCAGCCCACACGGGTCGAGACGCCGAAGCCGTTCGGCGAGTTCGAGCACCACCTTGTCGGCGGCCGAGACCGGCTGGCTGTAGGTGTTGGGTTCGATGCGATCCGGTTCGCGGGGCGGTGGAACCGGGGAGGGACGCGCGACCACCGTGGCGCACGCAGCGAGGACGAGCAACAACACGCCCGCGATCGCCGCCACTGCCGTCAGTGCTCCCCGACGATGCACACCGGCCCCCGAATCCCCTACGAATCTCCCGCCGGACCCTCCCCAGATCCGTGCCGTCACCCTACAACGCCGGAAGGAGGGAGACGGGCATACCGGACACCACAGGTATCCGCCGTTTTCGAGTCGGCCGGCCGGGTACCCGCACAAGGGTTATCCCCATTGCACCAAGGAGTACATATGAAGTTCGGATACAAACTCGCTTCCGAAGCGTTCGGCCCCGCCGAACTCGTGCGGCAGGCAGTGGCCGCGGAAGCCGCCGGTTTCGATTTCGTGGAGATCAGCGACCACTACCATCCCTGGCTCGACGTGCAGGGACACTCTCCCTTCGCCTGGTCGGTGCTCGGCGCGATCGCGGCCCGCACCGAGAAGGTCGGACTGGCCACCGGCGTCACCTGCCCGACCATCCGGTACCACCCGGCGATCATCGCGCAGGCGGCCGCCACGGTCTCGCTGCTGTCCGACGGCAGGTTCAGTCTCGGGGTGGGCTCCGGTGAGCGGCTCAACGAGCATGTCGTGGGGGCCGAATACCCGTCGGTGCGGCACCGCCAGGTGATGTTCCGCGAAGCACTCGAAATCATCCGCCTGCTCTGGACGGGCGGTTACCACAGCTACGACGGCGAGTACCTTCAACTCGACGACGCGCGCGTCTTCGACCTCCCGGAGGTGCTTCCCGACATCGTTGTCGCCGCGGGCGGGCCGGAAGCGGCCCACCTGGCCGCCGAATACGGGGACGGATTGTTCACCACCGAGCCCAACCCCGACCTGGTCGACGCATACCGCGGCGCAGGCGGTACCGGACCGCGCTACGCCGAGATGTCGGTGGCGTGGGCACCGGACGCGAACGACGCCGCAGACGCCGCGTTGCGCACCAACCGATGGGGTGTCACGGGCTGGAAGGTCATGAGCGAGCTACCCAATCCGGTGAATTTCGACGCGGCCACCGGGACCGTGCGACGCGAGGACATGCTGGAGAATTTCGTGTGCGGCGCCGATCCGGAGGCGTACCTCGATCTGGCGCGAACTCACGCCGAAGCGGGGTACGACCACCTCGTCTACATGAACGCCGGTCCCGATCCCGACGGGTTCATCTCGTTTTTCCGGAATGAACTCCTCGACCCGTTGCGCGGCATCGCCTCCTCGAGCTGAACTGGGGGTGCTCGCCGAACGAACAGTATTGGCTGAACAGACGTTGTTTTACGGGTGCTCTACGGACCCGACCGGTAGTCTCCTATCGACCAGGTCTGTCGGGGGCCTCGTTCACGCCTCGACACGAGCCGCCAGGCGATCCCCGAAGGAGCTTGCGTGAGTGTGCCCGCCGGTCGTGTCGGCGTACCCCAGTGGCGCGCGCTCGCATCGGCTCTGCCCCGGCCCCGCCTGTTCTCCGCCCTCGACCGTGGCTCGCCGCTGACCGTGCTCGACGCACCCCCCGGATTCGGCAAGCGCACACTCGTCGCATCCTGGCTGCACGGCGGCGGCGCCCACGGGCGAACGGTGGTGTGGGTGCCGTCGAACCACCTCGACTCGGGCCACCGCGCGACGTGGCAGGCGGTCCTGGAGGTACTCGAGCGCCACGACTCCGGAGAGTTCCCGCGGACCGACGGACCGGACGAGCCCGGCGCAGACCCGTTCACGCGCGTGGTGCACGCGTTCCGATCGTCGGCAGGACCAGCCATCCTGGTTCTCACCGGCGTCCACGATCCCGCGACCACGCTGCCCTGCGTCTACGAATTGCTCGATCGATGCCCGTCCGTCGATGTGGTCGTATGCCTGCCCGGGACGACGGAGGCCGATCTGGCGGGCGCCGCCGCACAGGGAATCGATTGCAACTACATCCCTGCCGACCTGATGGCCTTCACGCTCGACGAGACCGCCGAACTCTTCCGCGACTCGGATGTGGCGCGCACCGACGTCGAGTGCCACTCGCTCCACCGCGCGCTGGGCGGCGTACCCGTTCACCTTGCCGTGTGCGTGCGCCTGGCCCGCTCGGTACCCGGGCGGCTCGTCGACTTTTTCGGGGTACCGAACCCCCATCTGGCACACGTACTCGAGCGCTACACCGAAGCATGCCTGGCCGAACTGGACGACGAGACACGCACTTTCGCGCTCTCGATCGCCGCGTCCCACAGCACTGACGCGACAGATGCCGCCGACCTCACCCGGCACCCCGACCCCGCGAAGCCGCTGGACCTCATGACAAAGCACGGACTGCTCGTCGCCACCCGGCCCAGTAGAACCTGGCGATGGAACGATGCCGTCCGCTCCGCCGCACTCGAGATCTCCCGGAGGGCTCGGCCGGGACATGCCGATGCACTGCTCGCCGAGCTGTCCAGGCGTCACCGCAGCGCCGGAAACCCCGTCGAGGCCGCCACGTACGCCGTGGAGGCCGGGGACTGGGGAATGGCGAAGGAAATCGTCTGCGACTCCTGGGTCACCATGGTGGACAAGCACTTCGGTGCGCTCGTCAAGATCCTTCGTAGCCTTCCCGAAGAGGCTCTCGACGAGCATCCGCAGATTCTCGCTGGACGCGCGCTGTTCACCCAGATGCTCGACGAGCACGCCATCCTCCACACGTCCCTTCCGTCCGACCCCGCCGATCTCCGGGAACTCGGCAGGACGAAGGACGCGCCGCAGGCACTGTTCGTCGCGACGATACAGACGCTGGCGTTGCGGGTCGGCGGCCAGGTAGCCGAAGCAGCCCGGCGGACGTTGCTCCTCGAGCCGCTGGTCGACTCCATCCTCGAACACCAGCCCGACGCCATCACTTCCCAGCTGCCGGTGCTCCGCATGCAGTGGGCCATCAGCCTGCAACTCGCGGGATTGCTCGACCGCTCGACCGCCGCGTTCCGGCGCGCCTACCGGGGTGCCTTCGCGTCGGGCATCACCTTCGCGATCCAGAACGCGGCCGGCAGTTCCGCGTTGAACTGGGCGGTACGGGGCGACAACCCGCACGCTGTCGAATGGCTGCAAACCGAGCAGCGAGCCGAACCCACCGGGGGACACTGGGGCCCTGTCGTTCGCGTGGGCGGCCGGGCAGCGACAACCCTGCTCCAGCTCGACGCCCTCGACCTCGACGCCGCAGCCGAAACCCTCGATCTGCTCGGTACTCCCGGTGAGTCGGAGGAGCTGTGGGGGTTCGTCGCCTATTGCCGGGCGTACCACGCCCTCGCGACGGGCAACGCGTACGACGGGCTGACCGCCGTGCACCAGCTGATCGCCTCGCACCACGACCGCCACACGCCGGGCGCGATGTCCCGGATACTCCTCGGCGCAGCGGAGGTGGATCTGCAACTGGCGCTGGGCAACGGCAACCTCGCACTCGGCCGGGCGGGGGAAGACGCCGACGACCATCCCGTACCGGTCGTGGCCGGCGCGCGCGTGGAACTGCTCACCGGGCACCCCGATGCCGCCCTCACCAAGCTCCGACACGTGCAGTGGCCGGAATGCGGTTTCCCCCGAGCGCATCTCGAGGCGCTGCTCATCGGCGCGGCGTGTCACCTCGACATGGAGGATCGCGACGAAGCCGTCCGCGACTGGCAGCGCGCGTGCGCCCTCGCGTCGACCCTCGGAAACCGGCGGGCTTTCACCATGCTGCCGCCGCGAACCGCGGAGCAGTTGCAGGAGATCAGCGGCACCGCTGTCCCCGGTGGCCCGGTCGCCAGTGTGTTCACCGCACGTGTGTCGCGCGTCGAGTTGTCGCCACGCGAGACCGACGTTCTGGTTCTGCTCTGTCAGAGCTCCACGCACGCGGAGATCGCCAAGGCTCTGTTCGTCTCCGCCAACACGGTGAAGACCCAGTTGCGCAGCGCCTACCGCAAACTTGGCGCGCACTCGCGGTCCGAAGCCATCGGGCGAGCCCGCGAACTGCGACTGCTCCCCGTCACCGAGGAGTCGTGACAGCGGGCTCCGATCCGGTCCGGCCTGCCTTCGCGGCGACTCGCATATCGACCATCCACACCGCAGCGGTGCACAGGGCGAGACCGACACCGAGCACACACACCGCCGTCCATCCCCCGGCCGACCACGCGACCGCTCCCAGAGCCGATCCCGACGCCGCACCGACGAAGTACGTCGTCATGTACACCGAGTTGAGGCGCGAGCGGGCCTCCGGATCCAGCGCGTAGACGATGTTCTGATTGTTGATGTGGACCATGTTCACCGCGAGATCGATCACGACCATCCCGACCACGAACCAGACGAGAGACTCCGCTCCCGCTGCCAGCGCCGCCCAGGAGACGACGAGCGCCGCGATCCCGCCTCCGGTGGTCAGTCCACCGAGTCCCCGGTCGACCAGTCGCCCCACCACCGAAGCCGCGACGGCCCCCACCACTCCGGCGAGTCCGACGAGGCCGATCTGCAGTTCCCGGAGACCGTGCTCCGGGCCGGACAGTAGGAACGCCATGGTGGAGAACATCGCACTGATCGAAGCGAAGCTGAGTCCACCCATCAGCGCGCGCGTGCGCAACCGGGGATGTTCGAACACCAGTGTGCCGAGCGAACGTAGTGTCGCGCCGTAGCCCTGACGCGCCGTCGGCGTGGTCGCCGGAAGCACGCGCCACAGCGCGAGTGCCACGACGGCTGTGAGGACCGCGCCGATGCGGTAGACCGTGGACCAGCCACCGACTTCCGCGAGCATCCCCGCGACACTCCGGGCGAGCAGGATGCCCACCAGCAGGCCGCTCATCACGGTGCCTACCGCCGCGCCGCGCCGTTCCGGGGTGGCGAGCGTGGCCGCGAACGGCACGAGCACCTGTGCGGCGACCGAGAACAAGCCCGCGATCGCCGTGCCCAGCATGAGCACCCCGATGCCGGGAGCGAAACCGCTGATCGCCTGACCGGCCGCGGCGGCGAGCATGAGGGTCACGGCGAGGCGCCGCTGCGGAAAGACGTCACCCAGCGGCACCAGAAAGACGAGCCCTGCCGCATAGGCGACCTGCGCGACGGTGACGGTCGTCGCCGCCGCCGAGTGCGACGTGCCCAACGCGGACGCGATGGACTCGAGCAAAGGCTGGTTGAAGTAGTTTCCGCCCACGCACAACCCCGTGGCCACCGCCATGAGCAGCAACACCGGGGTCGTCAGAACTGGGCGGGACCGGGCTTCCATACCTACTACCCTCTCCTCCACCGCACCCGGGTGTCCAACCGATCCGGCCCGTCCACGCTCGTCCGGAGCCCGGGTTCGGCGCCGGGCAGGGTTCGGCGATAGGCCGGGTTCGACGATGGGCCGGGTTCAGCGACGGGCCGCACCGAGCACGGTGAACCGTCCGTCCCGGTCGATCCATTCGCGACGGACGACGAACCCCGCGCGGTCGAGTTCCGCCCCGAGACGGTCGAGCCGGAACTTGGCGGAGATCTCGGTGCGGATCTGCTCGCCCTCCTCCAACGACACCTCGAGGTCGAGTCCGGGCACCGACACCTTCATCGCTTCCGTCGCCTCGAGCCGCATCTCGATCCACTCGTTCTCCGCGTCCCACACCGCGCGGTGGACGAAACGCTCGGGGTCGAAATCCGCGCCCAGACGAGCGTTGAGCACCCGCAACACGTTCCGGTCGAACTCCGCGGTCACTCCCGCAGCGTCGTCGTATGCCGGAATGAGAATCTCGGGATCCACGACGAGGCCGGCGCCGAGCAGGAGCCACTCGTCGCGCTCGAGGATCGACGCGAGTCCGGAGAGGAAGTCGGCGCGCTCCTGCGGAACGAGGTTGCCGATCGTGCCGCCGAGGAAGGCCACCATCCGGCGGCCGCCCGACGGAAGTCGCTCGAGCGAGTCGGTGAAGTCACCCACCACCCCGTGCACTGCCAACGTCGGGTATTCGACCGACAGTTGTGACACGGCGCTGCGCAATGCCGGCTCGGAGACGTCCTGGGGCACGTAGGTGTGAATGTACGGTTCGAGCGCGTCGAGCAGCACTCTGGTCTTCTCCGACGAGCCCGACCCCAGTTCGACGAGGATCTCCGGGTGGGCGGAATCGGCGATCTCTCCCGCATACCGTTGCAGCAATCCGAATTCGGTGCGAGTCGGGTAGTACTCGGGCAGGCGCGTGATCTCTTCGAAGAGTTCACTGCCCCGCGCGTCGTACAACCAGGTGGGCGAAAGGTACTTCGGGTTCGACGTCAATCCTCGGTATGCGTCGGCGCGCAATTTCTCGTCGAGTTCTGCGGGTTCGAGATATACGTCGACTGTCATGGAGCTTTGACCTCCAGTGGGGTGACGATGAGCTTTCCGGGTATCGCGTGGACGAGGTGACGGTCGGGCACCTGCTGCCAGCGCAGGTCGTCGTCGTACGGTTCCGAGGCCACGATCGCGAGATCCTCGTCGACAAGCGTCCACAGCGAGTGGTACCAGGCGGTCGCCCACATCTCGGAACCGTTGGACAGCAACAGGTTCAACCGGGATTCGGGTGCGGCGGCGATGATCTCCCGCACGAGGGACATCAAGGCTATGTCGGGGGTCGAGGACCGAAGCCTGGAACGCAACAGCAGCCACAGGGTCGCGGCGTCGGTCGGAGCCTCGAGGTGCAGCAGTTCTTCGACGGGCAGCGCAGACGCGAGGGCTGTGACCGACCCCGGCCAACCACGGACGACGCCGTTGAGACTGAAACCCCAGCGCGTGTCGCCGAACGGGGCAGATGCCGACCGTTCGACCGGCATTCCTTCCGTCGCCGACCGCAGCGCAACCAGCAACGCGCCGGCACGGATACTCGACATCCCTTCGGCGACAAAGGGATCGGACCACACCGGCGAGGCCGAACGATACCGGCCGAAGGCCCCGTCGTTGCCCCACCAGCCCACGCCGAAACCGTCGGCGTTGATCGTTCCGCCACCCCGCATGTCGCGGGGCGCAAACGATTGACGGATGAGCGAGTTCGATCCGCGGTGGAGAAGATCGGCGGCGCCGGTCGCGGGGCCGAGGTAGCCCAGGTGTCTACACATCGAGCTCCCCGGCACCGGCGGGCGTGTACGCAAGGCGGAAACCGGCGAAGATCTGGCGGCGGATCGGAAGATCCCAGTTGCGGAAGGTTCCGCGGCACGCGACCGAATCGGTCCCGAAGGACCCGCCTCGCAGCACCCGATAGTCGTTGCCGAAGAACACTTCCGAGTACTCGGGGTACGGGAACGCACGGAATCCCGGGTACGGTTCGAACGGCGAGGACGTCCATTCCCACACGTCGCCGATGAGCTGGTGGACGCCGAGCGGCGATACCCCCGCCGGATATGCGCCCAGCACGGCGGGGCCGAGGTGCCGTTGCCCGAGATTCGCATGCTCGGGGCCCGGCTCCTCGTCACCCCACGGGTACACCCGGCTGCGACCGGTCTGCGGGTCCCACCGCGCCGCCTTCTCCCACTCGAACTCGGTGGGCAACCGCCCTCCGGCCCAGCGAGCGAACGCCTCCGCCTCGTAAAAACAGACGTGCACGACCGGCTCGTCCGGGTGCAGTTCGACGACATTCCCGAACTGCTGCCGCGCGCGCCGGCCGGAAGCATCGAAGGTCCAGAAGCGCGGCGCTTCGAGCCCGGCGTCGCAGCGATGCTCCCACCCCGGTGTGCTCCACAGGTCGGCGCGCTCGTACCCACCGTCCTCGACGAATTCGAGATAGCGCCGGTTGGACACCGGCACGGTGTCGATCGAGAACGCGGGCACGTGGACCCGGTGCGCCGGTTTCTCGTTGTCCAGAGCCCACGGGTCGTTCGACGTCCCGATCTCGACGTCGCCGGCAGGCACGAAAACACACGTTTGTTCCGGTTGCGTCCCCTGCCTCGGCGCCTCGGGCGCGTCGAGCAGCGGTGGTCCTTCACGCAACTGGTGGGTGGCGAGCATCGTTTCACCGTGTTGCTGCTCGTGCTGCGCGACCATCGCGAAGACGAACCCGTTGCGGGTGAGTTCCGAATCGAACGTCCCGCTCTCGAGAGCTTCCCAGGTGGCCGCCCGGACCTCCTCGACGTACCGGCGCGCCTCGTCGGGTCCGAGCAGCGGGAGACCCGGGCGGGTCGCGCGGGGATGCAGGAAGGCGTCGTACAGGTCGTCGATGCCACTGCGCAGCGGCGCTCGTCCGCCGACCTCGCGGACGAGCCACCGTTCTTCCTGGTTGGCGATGTGCACGAGATCCCACACCAACGGGCTCATCAGCGGTGAATGCTGTGCGGTCAGTTCGGAATCGGAGATATCGGTCAGAAACTTCGTCCGATCGCGCGCGCGTTCCAGATGGCGGCGAAGCCGGGTACGCGCGGAGTTCACCGGCCCGTCACCTCCGGGCCCCGCCCCCGCAGGCATCGCGCGGCGGCGGCGTCGAGAGCGGTGGTGAAACGCATATCGCGTGAGGCCTCGGCAGCGAGCGACAGCAAACCGGCTGCGGCGGCACGGAATTCGACCGAACCGAGACCCACCTGCGCGGCTTCGCGCCACATCTCCCGGACGGGAGCGGCGACGGCGGTTGCCTCTTCCGTGACGGCCGGTGTGCTGAGCAGGGCCTCGATGGCAGCGACCGGCACCTGCCACATGTCGCCCGGCTGAGCGTCGATGTACCGCACCTCCAGGTGTCCTTTCGGCCGCACCGGGGGGAACAGGGTGGTCATGTGATAGTCGAGATCGCCGACGGTCGGGCGGCGCCCGATCTCGTCGTCGAGAGCGCCTTCGAGCCAGTCGGCGAACGAGGCTCCCGCAGGCACGTGCCACTCCGGTTCACCGGACCGCACACAGGTCAGCGGCGCGTCGATCACCCACGCGGGGTAGCCGGCGGGATCGGGCACATCGGTGAGATCGGGATCGAGGTCCAGCCACGCTCGCATTCGCTGCGACACCCATTCGGCCTCGGGCGCACCTCGCATGGCCGGTGAACACGCGAACGCGGCGATCATCGCCGGACCCATCGCGTGCAGCAGGTTCCAGCGCCGATCGATGTCGTCGTCGTCGGCCCCGGCGTCGACACTTACCTGTACCGCGGCGGTGTTGTTCATCATCAACCGGCCCATCGGCCCGATCCGGTCGTATCGCATCTCCATCGCCCCGTACCGGGGTGTCCGGAGCAGTCGCTGCGGCGGCCTGACACCGTCTGCTGCGCCGTCGAGCATCGTCACCGACCGGCGGGCGAGAAGTGCGCGGAGCATCCTGGCATCGGCGGTGAGCCGGTCGCACACCTGACGCGCGGAGGTGCACGGAGCGCTCGACAGTTCCACCTGTCCCCCGGGCTCGAGGCTGACGACACTGCCCGACGGAAGCGGCCGTTCCGACGACGACGGCAGAACCGTGCGAGGTGCGTGGGAGCCGAGTGCCTCGACGAGCGAGCTCAGCTCGGGGCGGGCCGCGGTGACGTCGGCGCGCGCCGTCAGCCACTCGAGTTCGACACCGATCAGCCGGGGCGTACCCGCACGGAAACTCACGTTCCGAACATGCTTTTCCGCTGCCCCACGTGTGCCGAGTCCTGCCCGAGCGTGCGACACCGGAAAGTTGATCGCCATCACCACTCGATTCACCCCCCCTCGGCTGCCTGACATGGTCTGCGAACGAGACTAACGCGCGTCGGCGCGCATCGCGGGGAGATCGCTGCCGCACACACGGGGACCGGTTAGATTCCGTGCCACGGGACCACTGCGTCGAGGGGATATGCCCATGCTGGATGTGGAGCAGGCACGCCGGGACACACCGGGGTGCTTCGAACGCGTGTTTCTCGACAGCGCCGGGTCGTCGCTCCCGCCCACCCCCGTCGTCGACACGGTCGTCGCGCATCTGCGCCGGGAAGCCGAAGTCGGTGGATATGCGGCGGCGAACGAGCGGCGCGACGATCTCGCCGCGGTGAAGACCTCCCTCGGCCGTCTCCTCGGTGCTCCCGCGGAATCCGTCGCGCTCTCGGACAGCGCCTCACGCGCCTGGGCGTCCTTCTTCTATTCGGTGCCGCTGCAGCCCGGCGACCGGATCCTCCTCTCCCAGGCGGAGTACGCGGCGAACGCCGTGGCGGCGCTTCAGCGCGCACGCACCACCGGTGCCCGGGTCGAGGTGGTGCCGTCCGATCCGTCCGGACGCATCGACCTCGACGCGTTGACCGGGATGCTCGACGAACGCGTCCGGCTGGTGTCGGTGGTGCACGCCCCCACCAACAGCGGGCTCGTCAACCCGGTGCGGGAGGTGGCCGACGCCGCCCACGCGGTGGGCGCGCTGGTGCTGCTCGACGCATGCCAGTCGGTGGGGCAATTGAGGGTCGACGTCGGCGAACTCGATGTCGACGCGCTCTCCGGCACCGGCCGCAAGTGGCTGCGTGGACCGCGCGGCACGGGATTCCTCCAGGTCCGGCCCCGTCTGATCCGGGAACTCGAGCCCGCCATGATCGATCTGCACAGCGCCGTGTGGACGGGCCCGGACTCCTACGAGTGCGCCCCCGACGCCACCCGGTTCGAGATGTGGGAAGCCGACGTCGCGGCCCGGCTCGGGCTGGGCGCCGCAGTCGACTACCTGCTCGATCTCGGGGTCGACGAGGTGGTCGACGCGCTCACCTACCGGGCCGAGCACCTCCGCGACGGTCTCCGCCGCATCCCGGGGGTCGCCGTGCGGGATCTCGGCGAGCGGCTCAGCGGGATCGTCTCCTTCACGGTGGACGGCTGGGAGCCGGGCGCATTGCGGGACGCGCTCGCGGAACGATCGGTGACCGTGACGGTGAGCCACCGCAGTTCGACACTGCTGGATATGTCGGCGCGGCATCTCGACGCGGTGGTGCGGGCCTCCCCTCACTATTTCGTCTCCCCCGCCGACGCGGACCGGTTCCTGTCGGCTGTGCGGACACTCGCAGCGGTGTAAAACCGTCGCTACCTGCGCGGGTTCGCGTCCAACTGCGCAATCCGGTAGAGTGGATCGAGTTGTCTCGGCGAGGGTGAACCGCATACGTGCCGGATCACCGTGATCGACGCGGCCGCGGCTTTGATGAGCACATGCTCCTGTCGCGCGTGCCGGCCCACTTGCCGAGAACACCCGACCACGAAGTGCCATCAGCGTAGGAGCCGTTACACATGTCCGACGAGAACAATCTCGTAGCCAGCGTCCGCACCGAGTTCGGCAAGGGCGCCGCGCGCCGTGCCCGCCGCGACGGTCAGGTCCCCGCCGTGCTGTACGGCCACAACACCGAACCGCAGCACCTCGCGCTGCCCGCCCGTGACTTCGCAGCCGTCCTGCGTAAGCACGGCACCAACGCCGTTCTGACCCTGGACGTCGACGGCACCGAGGCGCTCGCGCTGACCAAGTCCGTCGTCGTCCACCCGATCCGCCGCTACATCGAGCACGCCGACCTGCTCGTCGTGAAGCGCGGCGAGAAGGTCACCGTCGAGGTGCCCGTCGTTCTCGAGGGTGAGCCCGCGAGCGGCACGCTGGTCGTCAACGAGGTCAGCACCATCAAGATCGAGGCCGACGCGATGCACCTCCCCGAGGAGATCAAGGTCTCCATCGAGGGCGTCGAGGCCGGTACCCAGATCCTCGCCGGTGGCGTCGAGCTGCCGTCCGGCTCGGTCCTTCAGGACGATGCCGATCTCCTGATCGTGAATATCGTCGAGGCGCCGTCCGCCGACGAGCTCGAGGGCGAAGAGGGTGCCGAAGAGGCCCCCGCCGAAGAGGCAGCAACCGAAGAAGAGGCCTGAGCCTTCACCGGTTCCCTGTGAAGTCACTCGTGCGGCGCGTCATCCTCCGGGGTGGCGCGCCGCACGTGGTTGTAGACGCAGATGTACGGAAGGAAATGCACGTGAGCGAGGACACCGCGCTCGTGGTCGGGCTGGGGAACCCCGGGCCCAAGTACGAGAACACCCGTCACAACATCGGTTTCATGGTGGCCGATGTGCTGGCGGGGCGGGTCGGCGGCAAGTTCGGAGCTCACAAGCGCAGCAACGCCGACATCGTCCAGGCACGCCTCGACGGTCGCCAGGTGATCATCGCCAAGCCCCGCACGTACATGAATCTTTCCGGTGGGCCGGTCGCGAACCTCGCCAAGTTCTTCTCGGTCGACCCCGGGAACATCGTGGTGATCCACGACGAACTCGACCTGGACTTCGAGACGATCCGCCTCAAGCAGGGCGGCGGCGAGAACGGGCACAACGGCTTGCGGTCGACATCGTCGGCCCTGGGCACCAAGGACTACCTGCGCGTACGCATGGGTATCGGGCGTCCCCCCGGCCGGCAGGACCCCGCCGATTACGTCCTCAAGCCGTTCTCCGCGGCAGAGCGCAAGGAACTCGCGGTGTGGTGTGAGGAAGGCGCCGACGCGGTGGAACTGCTGCTGCGCCTCGGGCTCGAAGGGGCCCAGAACCGCGTCCACTAGTTAGACCCCGTTCGGGCGGAGACAATCGAATCTGACCGAGCTGACCGCACGACATGCCGAGTAACATTGATAAGTTGTCGGCGACAGCCGCACCAGTCCCGCTTCGAGAGGTTTTCCGCGTTGAGCACCCCGCCCGCTTCGGCCGTCAGCGAATCCACCGGAGTCCCGAAGCCCAAATCGGGCAAGGAAGTGCGTGCCGAGGCCCAGCGTCGCCGCACGTTCGCCGTCATCTCGCACCCCGACGCCGGTAAATCCACTCTCACCGAGGCCCTCGCGCTGCACGCGAAGGTCATCTCCGAGGCAGGCGCCGTCCACGGCAAGGCCGGACGCAAATCCACCGTCTCCGACTGGATGGAGATGGAGAAGGCACGCGGTATCTCCGTCAGTTCCACCGCGCTGCAGTTCAATTACACCTCTTCGGAGGCGCCCCGCGACGAGGACGGGGCCGAGACGGTCAACGTCATCAACCTCGTCGATACCCCGGGCCACTCCGACTTCTCGGAGGACACCTACCGTGTTCTGACCGCCGTCGACGCCGCTGTGATGCTCATCGACGCTGCGAAAGGCCTCGAGCCGCAGACACTCAAGCTCTTCCAGGTATGTCGCCACCGCGGCATCCCCGTCATCACCGTCATCAACAAATGGGACCGTCCCGGTCGCACCCCCCTCGAACTGCTCGACGAGATCGACGAACGCATCGGCCTCACTCCGACGCCGCTGTTCTGGCCGGTCGGGATCGCCGGCGACTTCCGCGGTCTGCTCCGTCGCGGCGAGGACGGCATCGCCACCGAATACGTCAAGTTCACCCGGACCGCGGGTGGCGCGAAGATCGCGCCCGAGGAACACCTGACCGCGGACGAGGCGTCCGATCGGGAAGGCGACGTCTGGACCGAAGCCGCCGAGGAATCCGAACTGCTCTCGGCGAGCGGTCAGGACCACGACCAGGAGATGTTCCTCGCCGGGCAGACGTCCCCGGTGATCTTCGCGTCCGCGATGCTCAACTTCGGTGTCCGGCAGATTCTCGACACGCTCGTCTCGCTGGCACCGCCGCCGCGCGCCCGGATCGATGTCGACGGCAACCCGCGCATCGTCGACGATCCGTTCAGCGCCGTCGTGTTCAAGGTCCAGGCCGGTATGGACACCGCCCACCGGGACCGGCTCGCGTTCATGCGCGTCGTCTCCGGTGTCTTCGAACGCGGCATGGTCGTCACGCACGCCCAGACCGGCAAACCGTTCGCCACCAAGTACGCGCTCACCGTGTTCGGCCGCGAACGGACGACCGTGGAGAACGCCTATCCGGGGGATGTGGTGGGCCTGGTCAACGCGACCGCGCTCGCACCGGGCCACACGCTGTACGTCGACAAGAAGGTGGAGTTCCCGCCGATTCCGTCGTTCGCGCCGGAACACTTCGCCATCCTGCGCGCCGAAAGCGCCTCGAAATACAAGCAATTCCGCAAGGCCGTCGATCAGCTCGATTCCGAGGGTGTCGTGCAGATTCTGCGCAACGACATCCGCGGTGACGCGTCGCCGGTCATGGCGGCGGTCGGTCCCATGCAGTTCGAGGTCGTCGCGGCACGGATGAAGGCCGAGTACAACGTCGAGCCGAAGATCGAACCGCTGGGTTACGCCCTCGCGCGGCGCACGGACGCCGCCTCGGTCGACGAACTCAACCGGCAGCGCGGGGTCGAGGTGTTCATGCGGTCCGACGGCGTACTGCTCGCGCTCGTCAGCGACAAGTGGCGTCTGCAGTACATCCAGAAGGAACTTCCCGGGCTCACGCTCGAGCCGCTCGTCGCCGCGACGGACTGAGCGCATACCGCAGGGTGCACCCGATGGGTGCACCCTGCGGACTTTACTGATACTTTCCCTTCCGTCGATCCGACGTATCGGGCGGAATCAGGAGCAATCGATGAGCGACGACGCACCGGCCTCGGCCGGCGACGGCCTGCCCTCCGGCAAGCCGGGGGACGCCACCTCACGGTCCGGAGGACCGAAACGGTCGGGAACCTTCGTCTACCCGTTGCCGAGCACACCGTTGCCGAGCAGCACGCCGCTCACCGGCCCGGGGCGAACCGGTTCTGCCGGTCCGGGTGGGCCGGGTATCTCCGATGAGCCGCTTCTCGGCGTTCCCGGGGCGAGCACCGACAGCGAGCGCGCGATCGACCGCGACCCGGCCGGCGGGGTGGACGCCGGCATCTTCGACGAAGGGAAGACCCCGGTGAGCAGCACCAGCACGAACGGCACGGTCAACGGTGCGGGAACCGCATCGGACGATGCCCGCACAGCCGTCACCACCTCGGCCGCCACCGCGCCGACCCCCTCGCGGCGCAAGGCGATGGGTGTGGCCTCGGTCCGGATCGCAGCCCGCCTCGCCCAGAACGAGTTGGGGAGCACGGGCGGGAACACCGACCCGATGTCCGACAACGACGAACTGCTCACGCTTCTCGGCGAGTACCTCCTCGCCGGTGGGCTCGAGAAGCCCGAACTCCACGCGACCCTCGGCGGTCAGCCCATCGTGGTGGACCTGCAGACTCCGCAGCGCCACGCCCGCTGACCGGTCTCCGGCGACGACGAAGAAGCGCCGCCGGAAGCCGTCAGGCGTCCAGTAGCGCCGTCACCGCCGCCTGATCGACCGCGTCCAGCGACGCGGGCGACCACTGCGGGTTGCGGTCCTTGTCGACGAGCACGGAGCGCACCCCTTCGGAGAAGTCGGGGGTGAGAGCGATCCGGACCGCCACCCCGAGTTCACGGGCGAAGCACTCTTCCAATGTGCTTTCGGCACCACGCCGCAACAGTTCGGCCGTGACCCAGACGCTCGTCGGCGACAAGGCCGTCAAGGCGTTGCGCGTCTTCTCCGCCCACGCGGAGTCGATGTCGGGATCGTCCGTGAGACGGGCGAGCATGTCCAGAACGGTGCCGTCGCCGAACACCGCTTCGATGTCGGTGAAGCGCAGCGCCAAGTCCGATTCCGGTGCGGGTTCGACGTATTCGTCGAGCGCATCCTGCCAATGCCCCGCCCGGATCCGGTCTGCCAGCTCGTCGATACGTGCGCTCGGCACATAGTGCGTAGCCAGGCCGACCGCGAGTGCGTCACCGGCATCGATCCGGGTGCCGGTGGTGCCCAGGTACATCCCGACCGCGTCGCAGCGGGCGGTGGTGCCGCGCAGGCGGGGAAGGAAGTGGCTGGAACCGACGTCGGGGATGAAGCCGATCGCGGTCTCGGGCATGGCGAACGTGGACTTCTCAGTGGCGATGCGCACGGCTCCGTGTACCGAGATGCCGAGTCCCCCACCCATGGTGACGCCGTCGAGCAACGCGAGGTACGGCTTGGGGTAGGTCGCGACGAGCCGGTCGAGCCGGTATTCGTCGGCAAAGTATCCGCGGACGGTGTCGGCGTCGCCCTGGACGGCTGCCTCGCGCACCGGCTTGATGTCACCGCCCGCGCAGAACGCGCGATCGGACAGGCTGGTGACCAGGACGGCCGTGATGTCCGGGTCGTCGCGCCACGCCTCGAGCGGCGCATACATGTCGTGGATCATCGACCGGTCGAGCGCGTTGAGCGCGACGGATCGGTCGAGTTGCACTTCGCCGACACCATTGGCGACGCGTGTGCGGATGAAGGAGTCGTTCACGCGCCGGAGCCTACCGGTCACCGGCCGGTATGTCGGTATGCGCGCGCCGCCTCCGGCCTAGGGAAACAGCTGCTCGCGCGTCCACTCCGTATCGGTGCGGCGATACCGCAGCCGCCGGTGCCGGCGACCGGGATCGGCCTGCCAGAACTCCACCGTCACGGGCTCCACGCACCAGGCCGTCCAGTGAGGTGAGACCCATCCGGGATCGGCCTCGAGCGTTTCGCGCCGTTCCCGCACCAGCCGGTCGTAGTCGCCCGGGTCGTCGAGGACGTCGCTCTGCCTGCCGGTGGCCGCGACCGCGCGGGCGAGCAGTGAACGTTCGCGGAAATCGCGGGCACACACCTCGGGACCGCCGGAGCGCACCGGGCCCCGCAGTCTGACCTGGCGGCCGTGTTCGCGCCAGTAGAACGTCAGGGCCGCCGCGGGCGTCGTACCGAGGTGACGGCCCTTCGGGGACCGAAAGTCGCCGGAGAACCACCAGCCCTCCGCGGTCACGTCCTTGACCAGCAACATCCGGGCATCAGGCCAACCGTCCTCGCCGACCGTCGACAGGGCCGCCGCGTGGGGTTCCGCGAGACCGGCATCGACGGCGTCGGTCAGCCAGTGCAGGAACAGGTCGTGTGGTCGCGGTGATGCCTCGTGCTCGGGCGGAGGCTCCGTGGCGAACACGGGTATCGCCCGGATCCACGCGCGGACGTCGGGGAACTGCTCGAGGTGAGGGATCTCGGCCACAGCGGAAGGGTAGACGACCCTGTCCCGGTCCTCACCCGGTCTCGGCGCTCACCCGTGTCAGCCCTCGTCCGTGTCAGCCCTCGCCGTGGCGGCATCGCCGGTGAGCGGACCGGCCAGCATCCATCGGTGACCGAACGGGTCGAGCAGGGTCGCGTTGCGATGACCGTGGCTTTCGTTGATCCAGCGTTCCACCTCGCCGCCGGCGGCGCGGGCACGGGCCAGCACGGCGTCGGCGTCACCGACCGGAAGCATCAAACTCACCGAGGTTGCCCCGGCCAGTGGCGCGGTCAGGCCCATCTCGGGAAACTCCTCCGCGAGGTACACCATCCCCGTCGGAAAGCTCAGCTCGGCGTGACCGATCCGCCCGTCTTCCATCACCACCGGCTCACCGACGAGAGAGGCACCGAAAACGACGGTGTACCAATCGATTGCGTCCTGAGCCCGCGAGACGGTGAGGTACGGCAGAGCGCCGACGGCCGGGAATTCGTCGTCGGAGATGTTCGACACGAGGCTCTCCGTTCGGTTACGAGGCGCGAGGCTGGTTCGACAGCATCGCGCGCCGGTTCGTGTTCAGCCGGAAGTTGGGCAGGTCGGACAGGAAAGTCACCGTCTCCCAGTTGCGTTCGTAACCGGTGTGGCAGATGCGCCACTTCCCGTCGTCGCTCAGCACGTACCGGTCGTAGTAGTGTGCCGACCCGCGCATCAGTATCCCGTCCTCGGGCACCATGACCGTGTCGGCCAGCAGCCACACCCCGGTGGCCCTCGTGCCGTCGGCCGAGATCTCGATCTCAGGGTGGCTGCAATGGTGCTCGGTGACCATCAGGGTGCCGAGCGTGTTCTCGAGGAAACCGATGAACGCGTCGCGCGACTCGAAACTGAGATGTTCGCCGTACACCGCCGTGGCGTCGGGCATCATGGTGTCGGACAGTTCGGTCCAGGATTTGGTGTCCAGCGCACGCAGGTAGCGGTACTTCAGTCGCTCGATCGCCGCCACCGCCGCCAGATCCATCGCGCGCCTCCTGTCACGAGGTACCTGCAGGTACCGTTCTCAGGCTAGTCCGGAAATGTTTCGGCGGGCGTGCAATTCGGAGACTCACGGCGGGGCTCGATTGCGTTTCGGTTACAGGACCGGGACGAGAGTCACGACGGTGGCCGGAGCCCGCGGACGGTGGTCTCCACGACGAGTTCGGCGTAGGCATCGTCCTCGGCGGGTTCGGGCGTGGTGAGGGCGAACAGCGCGTGACTAAGGACCGCACCGGTCACCAATTCCAGCAGCAGTGTCGCCGAGGTGTCCGCCGGCAGATCACCGCGCTCGACCGCACGGTGCACGATCGTGCGTGCGGCGAGCAGGCGGCTCTTGTTGAGCGTGTGGGTCAGCCGCGCGAGCAACTCCGGATTGACCCGGGCGTCGAGGGCGACGCGAAGACTGACCAGTCCCGGCGTGGTGCGGTAGCCCTGCAAAAGCTGGCGCGCGAGCTCGACGAGGTCCGATCGGAGATCTCCGGTGTCGATCGGCACCGGCAGGGGGCTGCGTGCCTCGAGAGCCTGGACGAGCAGATCGTCCTTGCTCTCCCACCGGCGGTAGAGGGCGGCTCTGCCCACCCGGGCACGCCGGCCCACCGCGTCGAGGGTGAATCCGCGCCAGCTCGTCTCGGAGTACACCTCCAGAACCGCGTCGAAGACACGGTCCTCGAGGTCGGCGTCGCGGGGCCGTCCACGGCGTCGCGGGGGAGCTACATCGGTCACCACCCGAGTGTGCCAGACCTACTCCACATTTACAGACTGAAATCGTCCGTATTAGGCTGTGGGCGTCCCTCCCCGACGAAGTACTCGAAGGAACGCCATGACAGACCCCACCCGGGTGCCCGTCGTGATCGGCGTCGGCGACCTGCGCTCCGGCCGCGCCGGTTCGCCCGCCGACCCACGCGAACCGCTCGACCTCATCCACGAGGCCACCGCGGCCGCTCTGACCGACACCGGTGCCGACCGCGACGACCTCGTCTCGCGCATCGACACCATCCGGGCCGTGAAGACGGCAAGCTGGTCCTACGACGATCTGCCGGGTCTGCTCGGCGCACGTCTCGGTGTCGACGCCGTCCACACGTCGACCACTCCCATCGGCGGGCACTGGCCGGCAGCGCTGCTCGACCGCGTCGCCCGCGACATCGCCGACGGCACGAGTGCTGTCGCACTGCTCGTCGGTGGCGAGGCACAGGCCTCGGTGACCAACGCGTTCAAGGCGGGCACCGACCCGGCGTCGCTCGGCTGGACCACCGCCCCCGGCGGCCCACCCGCATTCGATCCGGACGACCTGGGCAGCACAGCCATGCAACGGGCGGGAATGATCGCGCCGACGCGGGTCTACCCCCTCTTCGAGAACCGGCTCAGCCACGACCTCGGCCACACGCGCGAGGAGTCGATCGGCTGGTCCGCGCAGTTGTATGCGGCCTTCTCCGAAATCGCCGGCAACAACCCCGCCGCGTGGAACCCCACCCTGCGGACCGCGGACGACATCCGCACCCCCGGCCCCGGCAACCGCATGGTCACCGACCCGTATCCGCTGCTGTGCAACGCGATGCCGTTCGTCGACCAGGCAGCGGCCGTGGTCGTCACCTCACTCGCGACGGCACGCGAACTCGGGGTCGCCGACGACCACGTGCTCTACGTGTGGGGTGGCGCCGGAGCCACCGAGACACCGGACGTCCTCGCTCGCGGCGACCTCGGCCGCTCCGCCGCCCTGGCGGATTCCCTGCGCCGCACGCTCGCCGCCACCGACCTGAAGGCGGCCGACTTCGACATCGTCGACGCGTACAGCTGCTTCCCCGTCGTACCCAAACTGCTCGTCGAGCACCTGGGCCTGCCCCGCGACACGGTTCCGTCGGTCACCGGTGGGCATTCGTTCTTCGGCGGGCCCCTCAACAGCTACACGCTGCACTCGATCGTCGCGGTCGCGCAGCGACTCCGCCGCGACGGCGAACTCGCCCTCGTACACGGCAACGGCGGATACCTGACGTACCAGCACGTCGTGGTGCTCGGGTGCGCCCCGCACACCGAGGGTTACGTGGGCGATCCCGAACCCGTCCAGCTGCCGGCGACTGCACCCGAAACGGCCCTCGACTACACCGGTGACGTCGAGATCGTCACCGCCACCGCCGAATACGGTCGCGACGGCAACCCGTCCGTCGGATTCCTCGTCGGCACCACACCCGACGGCCGTCGCGTGTCGGGCCACACAGACGCGGAAGGCGCCGCGATCCTGTCGGCCGGCGCGGACCTGATCGGCACCGTCGTGCACGTGACCGACAACGGCGGGCAACTCACCGTTGCCCGCATCGACACCACTTCCTCCGAGGAGCACCCGCAGTGACCGACCCGATCGTTCTCGTCGAACAGCGCGACCACACGCTGATCGTCACCATCAACCGCCCCAAGGCCGCCAACAGCATCAACGCGGACGTGCACCGCGCGCTCGGTGAGGCCTGGGAGCGTGCCGCCGACGACCGCACCGTGCGCGCCGTGGTTCTCACCGGTGCGGGCGACGCCGTGTTCTGCGGCGGTGCCGATCTCAAGGCCCTCGGCACGGCAGGACCGGACGGTGTCACCCCGCCCGACACGGCACACTGGGGATTCGCCGGTGTCGTCAAGCACCACATCGCGAAGCCGATCATCGCCGCGGTCAACGGCACCGCACTCGGCGGCGGCACCGAACTCGCCCTCGCGAGCGACCTCGTGGTCGCCTCCGAGACAGCAGAGTTCGGTCTGCCCGAGGTCCATCGCGGGCTGATCGCCGGGGCGGGCGGCGTCTTCCGCATCGGGCAGGCCGTGCCCAAGGCGATCGCGATGGAACTCGTGCTCACCGGTAAGCCGATGTCCGCGGCCGACGCGCTGCGCTGGGGCCTGGTCAACCGCGTCGTGCCGCAGGCCGACGTGCTGACCACCGCCCTCGATCTCGCCGCACAGATCGCTGCCGGCGCGCCACTGGCCGTCCAGGCGAGCAAGACCGTCGCGCGCGGCATCGTCGACGGACACGTCTCGGCGGAAGACCAGTCGTGGGAGCTGACCGAAAAGGCTCTCGCACGCCTGACCACCAGCGCCGACACCCTCGAAGGCGTCATGGCCTTCATGCAGAAGCGCGAACCCGTCTGGAAGGGCGAATGACGATGACCACCACCGAAATCCTGCGCTGGGACACCGACGAGCAGAAGGCTCTGCGGCAACTCGCCGCAGACTTCACCCGCAAGGAGATCCTCCCCCATCTCGACACGTGGGAGCGCGAGGGTGCCATCCCGCGTGAACTTCACCGCAAGGCAGCCGAAGCCGGCCTGCTCGGCGCGTCCGTCGCCGAGGAGCACGGCGGTTCGGGCGGCAACGCCCTCGACATGCTCACCATCCTCGAGCAGATCATCCTGTCGGGCGGGTCGTCCGGGTTGATCTCCGCATTGTTCAGCCACGGGATCGCGACCCCGCACATCATCGCCTCCGGCGACACCGCCCTCATCGACCGGTACGCACGGCCGGCACTCGAGGGCATGAAGATCGGATCGCTCGCGATCACCGAGCCCAGTGGTGGTTCTGATGTCGCGAACATCCGCACCACGGCGCGGCGCGACGGCGACGACTACGTCATCAACGGTGCCAAGCTGTACATCACCTCGGGCACCCGAGCGGACTTCGTCACCACCGCCGTGAGGACGGGCGACGCGGGCGCCGGCGGCATCTCCCTGATCGTCGTGCCCACCGACACACCGGGTTTCACGGTCTCGCGCAAGCTCGACAAGATGGGCTGGCTGTGCTCGGACACCGCCGAACTGTTCTACGACGACGTGCGGGTCCCGGCCTCGAACCTCATCGGCGCGGAGAACTCGGCCTTCGGCCAGATCGCCCAGCAGTTCCAGGGTGAGCGCCTGTCGCTGGCCTTCCAGGCCGTCGCCACCGCACAGCGGTGCTTCGACCTGACCGTCGAGTGGGTCAAGTCGCGGGAGACGATGGGACGGCCGCTGTCGAAGCGGCAGGTCGTGCGGCACCGCCTCGCCGAACTTGCCACGGAAATCACTGCGGCACAGACCTTCTGCAGATCCGTCGCGGAGCGGTGGGTCAACGGCGAGGGCATGCTCGTCGAGACCTCGATGGCGAAGAACAACGCGGTGAAGGTCTGCGATACCGCGGTCATGGAGGCCGTCCAGCTCGCCGGTGGTATCGGGCTCATGCGTGAAAGCGAGGTGGAGCGTCACTTCCGCGACGCCCGCGTGCTCGGAATCGGTGGTGGCACCACCGAAATCATGAACGAGATCATCAGCAAGCTGCTGGGCTTGTAACCCTGCGAATGTGAACCGATATGCCGACGGCCGAGCACTTCGGCCGTCGGCATATCGCTGTCAACGCGGGGTCCGGAGATGTCCCGCATCGCCCCGGTGCCGCAGGACTTCGAGTCCCGCCACCGCTGCGGCCGCGACGACCACGTGCATCGTCACCAGTGCGACAGTGCTCGCGGTATCGAAATCGGCCACGACGGTCCCCTGGATCGTGGCGAGGGGCAGCAGTGCCCCCACGACCTGCGCGATCCTCAGGAACCCGCTCCACCACAGACTCAGCAGTGCCGCGAGGGCAAGTCCGGCCGCGAGCGGGCCCGCGGTCATGAGCACGACACCACCGGGCGCCGCAGAAGCCACGGTGCCGGCGTCGGTGTGCTCGAACGAACCGCCGGCGGCGAGTCCGACGAGCCACACGACGAGATTGACCACGAGCGCAAGCAGCACGGTCGCCACCACGACGACGAGCCTGCCCGGAAGGCGCACAGCGGCGGAAACAGAAGACGATCGAGAAGTTTCGGGCGCAGTCATGAATCCTCCTGAAGGGTGCTGTCATTCGACGACACCCATCGTCCGACCTCGAGTCGGCTCGAGGTCAAGACCTCGACCGCGCCCGGTGCCGGCGGAGGTCAGCCCACGTCTTCGGCGAGCTCCATCCACTGCTCCTCGGCGGCTTCCTTTTCCGCCACCACCTCACGCAGTTCGGCGTCGAGTTTCTGCAGCTTGTCCGGCTCCGTCGCGGCCTCGGCCAAACGCACGTGCAGCTTCGCCTCGCGCTCGTCGAGCTTGGCGATCGCGCGCTCGAGGCGTGAAAGTTCCTTCCGCGCCGCACGTTCCGCCGCGCCGTCACGCTTCGCGGGTGCCACTCCCCCGGTGTCACCCGGCTTGGAGACGGTCGACGCCACGGACACCACGCCCTCGTCGCCCATGGCCGCGCGCCGGCGGAGATATTCCTCGATGCCGCCGGGAAGGTTGGTGAGCTTGCCGTCACCGAAGAGCGCCCACGTCGAATCACAAAGCCGCTCGATCAGGAACCGGTCGTGACTGATGACGACGAGGGTGCCCGCCCAGCCGTCGAGCAGGTCCTCGAGTTGCTGCAGCGTATCGATGTCGAGGTCGTTGGTGGGCTCGTCGAGCAGGAGAACGTTGGGCTCGGCCATGAGCACCCGCGTCAACTGCAGTCGCCGCCGCTCACCGCCGGACAGGTCGCCGACCGGCGTCCGCTGCCGCGCCGGGGTGAAGCCCAGCCGTTCCGCGAGCTGTCCGGCCGAGACCTCCTTGTCGCCGAGCATGATCCGCTCGGCGACGTCCTTGACGGCGTCGAGCACGCGCATGTCGGTGGGAAGGTCGTCGAGTTCCTGTCGCAGCCAGCCGATTTCGACGGTCTGGCCCTGAATGCGGCGTCCGGAGGCCGGTTCGAGCTCACCGGCGAGAGTACGCAACAGGGTGGTCTTGCCCGACCCGTTGACGCCGACCAGACCGATCCGCTCACCTGGTCCGAGCCGCCATGTCAGGTCGTGCACGAGTTCACGGCCGTCCGGGGTGGTCAGCGTCGCGTTCTCGAGTTCGATGACGACGCGGCCGAGGCGACGCTTGGCGAACGATGCCAGCGCAACCGAATCGCGCGGCGGCGGCACGTTCGCGATCAGCGCCTCCGCGGACTCGATGCGGTAGCGGGGCTTGGAGGTGCGTGCCGGCGCACCGCGCCGCAGCCATGCCAACTCCTTGCGCGCGAGGTTCTGACGCCGTTCCTCCATGGCGTCGGCCTGCCGCGATCGTTCGGCCCGCGCGAAGATCCAGTCGTTGTAGCCGCCCTCGTAGCTTTCGACCTTGCCGCCGACGACCTCCCAGGTACGGGTGGCCACCGTGTCGAGGAACCAGCGATCGTGGGTCACGACGACGAGGGCGCTGCGACGTGAGACGAGATGCTCGGCGAGCCACTGGACTCCCTCGACATCGAGGTGGTTGGTGGGCTCGTCGAGCACGAGCAGGTCGAGGTCCTGGACGAGAGCGGCGGCGAGCGCGACGCGGCGGCGCTCACCACCCGACAGTCCGTCCACGAGAGCGTCCAGACCGAGCTTGTCGATGCCGATCCCCGTCAGCACCGAGCGGATCCGGGAGTCACCGGCCCACTCGTGGTCCGCGACACCGAGCGGACCGAGAACGACCTCCGCGACGGAGGATCCGGGGGGCAGCACGCCGCGCTGGGTCACCACCGCCATCCGCAGTCCGCCGACCCGGCTCACACGTCCGGAATCGGGCTGTTCGATGCCGGCGAGGACCTCGAGCATGGTGGTCTTGCCGCCGCCGTTGAGACCGACCACACCGATGCGCTCGCCCTCCTGCACGCCGAGCGACACCGACTCGAGCAGCGGCTTGACGCCGAAGGACTTCGAGACCTGTTCGAGATTGATCAGATTTGCCACGTGGAACGTTGCCTTCCGGAGTGTTCAGTGATGTGCGGTGTCGGTGTCGACCACGACGCGGGCGCCCGGCACCGGGCCGGACGCGATGCGGACCGTGCGGCACACCCCGGCGCCGGCCAGTTCGGCGCTGACGGTGACGGCCGCGTGATGGTCTGCGACGAGGAACGCGCAGGTCGGCCCGGAGCCGGACACCAGGCCCGCGAGCGCGCCCGCGTCGACGCCCGCGCGGAGAGTGCGACGGAGTTTGGGATCGAGTGAGAGCGCAGCGGCCTGCAGATCGTTGCCGAGCAGCGGCGCGAGTTCGTGCGGGTCGCCGGACGCGAGTGCCGACAGGACGTCGTCGGAACTGCCGACGCGCTGGGGATCGCCCCCTGCACGCAGGCCATCGAGTTCGCGAAAGACGACAGGTGTGGACAGGCCACCCTTCGCCAACGCCAGGACCCAGTGGAATGTTCCCCGGGTGAGCACCGGCACGAGCCGTTCACCGCGACCTGTGCCGAGGGCGGTGCCGCCGTGCAAGCAGAACGGCACGTCGCTGCCGAGCTGGGCGGCAAGTCCGTCGAGTTCCTCGCGGGACGCTCCCAGTCCCCACAGGGCGTCGAGGGCGACGAGCGTCGCGGCCGCATCCGCACTGCCGCCGGCCATACCACCGGCGACGGGAATGCCCTTGGCGATGGTGATCGCCACCTCGGGTGCGCGGCCCGCGCGTTCGGCGAGCAGTTCTGCGGCACGCCACGCGAGGTTGGTCGAATCGGTGGGCACCGCGCCGGCGTCGGCACCGGTGACGTGCACGCTGAGAGTGTCCGAACCCACCACCGAGACCTCGTCGTAGAGCGACAGTGCCTGGAAGACGGTGTGCAGATCGTGATAGCCGTCCGGGCGCAGATCGCCCACCGCCAGATGCAGATTGACCTTGGACGGGGCCCGTACGGTGACGGGGGCCGGAACGACGGAAAGCACGAGTACACAGCTTACCCGCGTGCTGATACCGGGCCGGACCGCCGCTCGGTGAGCGGATGCATCGAGGCGCCCGCCTCAGATGCCGAGGACCACCTTCGCGATCATGAAGTACACGAGCAGGCCCGTCGCGTCGACGAAGGTCGTGATGAACGGGTTGGAGAACACCGCCGGATCGGCGCGGACCGCGCGTGCCAGCATGGGCATCACTCCGCCGACCGAGGCGGCCATGGTGCAGATGCCGAGCAGGGTCAATCCGATGACCAGACCCATCGACGGCTCGTAGAGCAGGGTGACCAGGACGAAACCCACGGTCCCGAGCAGCAGTCCGAGCGACAATCCCACGCTCAGCTCACGCAGGAACACCTTCCAGACGTCGCGCGGAGTCACGTCGTTGAGAGCGAGGGCACGTGTGACGGTCGTCGCCGCCTGGTTACCGGTGTTGCCGCCCGTGCCGATGAGCAACGGGATGAACAGCGCCAGCGCGACCATCTGCCCCAGCGTCGCCTCGAAGACCTCGAGGACCTGCACCGTCAGCGACGCACCGATGGCCAGCACGAGCAGCCACACGACGCGGGAACGCACGATGGCGAACACCGGGGTGGTCAGATACGGCTGCCGGAGCGGTTCGGTGCCGCTGATGCGCGCCTGGTCCTCGCTGTCGGAGTCTTCGAGAATCCGCAGCGCGTCGTCGAAGGTGAAGATTCCGACGAGCCGGGTCTCACTGTCGACGACCGGCAGGGCGAGCCGTTTGAGGTCGGCGCATCGCCTGGCGGCCTGTTCGCTGTCCTCGGTGGCGTACGCCCAGTCCGGGCGTCCGGCGATGTCGGCGATCAGCGCGTCGCGGGGGGCTTTGAGCAGGTCGCGCAGGCTCACCACGCCCACGAGGACCCGCGCGCGATCGGTCACCGGAAGCGTGTAGATCGTCTCCGCGTCCTCGATCCGCCGCTCGAGTTTGTCGAGGGTCTCGGCAACTGTGAGGTCGGGGTGGGTGACGACGTATTCCGGGCTCATCCGGCGCCCGATCGATCCGCGCGGATACCCGAGGATCTCGGCGGTGAGATCGCGCTGGTCGGGCGGCAGGCCGTGGAGCAGTTTCCCGGCGACCGTCGCGGGCAGTTCGTCGAGCAGACCGACCCGGTCGTCGGGCTCGAGTTCGGCGAACAGCGCGGCGACGTCGTCGTCCTGGAGCGCGCCGACGAGGCTGCCCTGAAGTGCGGGGTCGAGTCCCTCGAACACGGTCATGGCGCGGTCCTTGGAGAGCAACCGGTACACGATCGCGCGTTGCGTCGGGTCGAGTCGTTCGAGGACGTCGACGACCTGTCCGGTGGTGAGTTCGCCGAGAACGTCGGTCATCGCCGGCAGATCGGTGCGCGCGAGCGCGGCCTCGACCGCCTTGACTGCGGACTCGCCTCCTGCAACGCGGGACTCACTCACCGTTGCACCTTATCGAAGGAACCATGTCGGGCTTCGGCCCGATGAGGACACCTACGGTCCGCAATTCGTGCGAGGGTCGATCCATGCGTGAAACCTCGGCCCGACTGTTGCGCCTTCTCTCGCTTCTCCAGATGCGACGGGAATGGTCCGGCAGCGAACTCGCCGACCGACTCCGGATCACGACGCGCACGGTCCGGCGGGATGTGGAGAAGCTGAGGGAACTCGGGTATCCGGTGGAGGCGACCGTGGGAGTCGGTGGCGGTTACCGGCTGGGAGCCGGCGCGGAGATGCCGCCGCTGCTGCTCGACGACGACGAGGTCGTCGCCGTCGCGTTGGCGTTGCGCGCGGGCGCCACCCACGCGGTCACCGGGATCGGCGACGCCGAAGCTCGGGCCCTCGTGAAACTGCGGCAGGTCATGCCGTCACGGATCCGTATCCGGCTCGAAGCGTTGCAGGTGGACGTGGTGGACCGCGGTCCTGCCGAGTCGGCGGTGGACGCGGCTCTGCTGTCCACCATCGCGTCGGTGTGTCACGCCCACGAGCGGTTGCGATTCGACTACCGCACCCATAACGGGGCGTCGTCACGGCGCGAGGTCGAGCCGCATCGGGTGGTGCGTGCCGGACTGCGCTGGTATCTCGTGGCGTGGGATCTCCAGCGCGACGAGTGGCGTTCGTTCCGCGTGGATCGGATGGAGCCGAAGATTCCCACCGGACCTCGCTTCACTCCTCGTGACCTTCCGGCGGGTGGGGCCGCGGAGTTCGTCTCGAGGGGGATCGTGAGCGGCACGTGGGTGGTGACCGCCAGGATCCTGTTTCATGCACCGTTCGAAGCGGTCGCGCCGAAAGTGGACGAGCGGTGGGGCACGATCGAACCCGTGGACGACGATCACTGCGCGGTGGTCCTGGGCGGAAGCTCGCTCGAGTCGATTGCGCCGTGGCTCGCGGCATTCGACGTCGACTTCACCGTGCTCGACCCACCGGAACTGCGGGAGGCGTGTGGGCGGGCTGCCAGGCATCACGCGGCGATCGCCGAGCGGTACCTACGGGCGTGACCCGGCGGTACCGAACTCGTTGGGGCCCTTACACATACAGCTGGGCCGGCACCCAAGAACGGGTGCCGGCCCAGCCGGAGAAAGTTGGTGTCAGCCGATAACGGTGACGCCGGTGGCCTGCGGGCCCTTCTGGCCCTGGCCGATCTCGAAGCTCACGCGCTGGTTCTCCTCGAGGGTGCGGAAGCCGCCGCCCTGGATCTCGGAGAAGTGCACGAAGACGTCAGCGGATCCATCGGCCGGAGCAATGAAGCCGAAGCCCTTTTCGCCGTTGAACCACTTCACGGTACCTTCAGTCATACTGTTTCCTTAAGCAGGCAGGACGCACAAAGACTGTCCTGTCTCGTCGGGAGACTGTGTGTCTCCCGGGTCTGTCACTACACGATTTGAAACGATTCCGTGGGGGCTATCGCATCCGCTCGCAACCAGAAATGTGCGAGGGGCTAACCACAAACACACAACCTAACGACCAGATTCCATTAGATCACAGATCGGCACCGACCGCCAGTGCATGGTGGGTGGGCTCACACGGCCGCACTGCGCACCGGCCCTCACCCACACAGCGAAGGGGCACTACGACCGTCATCACGAAAACGGTTGAAACTCTTGGAAATACAGCTGGGCCGGCACCCGAGAACGGGTGCCGGCCCAGCCGGAGAAAGTTGGTGTCAGCCGATAACGGTGACGCCGGTGGCCTGCGGGCCCTTCTGGCCCTGGCCGATCTCGAAGCTCACGCGCTGGTTCTCCTCGAGGGTGCGGAAGCCGCCGCCCTGGATCTCGGAGAAGTGCACGAAGACGTCAGCGGATCCATCGGCCGGAGCAATGAAGCCGAAGCCCTTTTCGCCGTTGAACCACTTCACGGTACCTTCAGTCATACTGTTTCCTTAAGCAGGCAGGACGCACAAAGACTGTCCTGTCTCGTCGGGAGACTGTGTGTCTCCCGGGTCTGTCACTACACGATTTGAAACGATTCCGTGGGGGCTATCGCATCCGCTCGCAACCAGAAATGTGCGAGGGGCTAACCACAAACACAATATCCAACGACCACGATCAGTAGATCACATCGAGACCCGGCTGCACCAGAACTGGTGACCCGGATCACATTCTCAGTCGACGGAAGCGAGTCGCACGAACGCGGCCGCGTCGAGCTTCTCCCCACGCGCCGAAGGATCGATTCCTGCGGCGACGAGCCGGCGCTCCGCCTCTGCGGGAGAGCCTGCCCATGTGCTCAAGGCTGCTCGTAAAGTCTTGCGGCGCTGAGCAAATGCCGCGTCGATGGCAGCGAACACCTTCTTGCGGTGCACGGCGTCGGTGGGCCACGGCGGCTCGGCGTAACGGTCGACCCGAACGAGCCCGGATTCGACCTTCGGCACCGGCCAGAAGACCGCACGCCCCACCGCGCCCGCCCGCCGGACATCACCGAAGAAGCGTGCCTTCACACTCGGCACGCCATAGATCCGGCCACCCGGCTCGGCCGCGAGTCGATCGGCCACTTCCGACTGAACCATGACCAATGCCGTACGCAGCGAAGGAAATTCGGAGAACAGGTGAAGAAGCACCGGCACGGCGACGTTGTACGGCAGGTTCGCCACCAACGCGGTCGGCGCCGCGGGAAGATCGCCCGGCAGCACCTTCATCGCGTCCATGTGGACGACGTCGAGCCGGTC
Source organism: Rhodococcus sp. NPDC019050 (assembly GCF_055664235.1). Lineage (NCBI taxonomy): Bacteria > Bacillati > Actinomycetota > Actinomycetes > Mycobacteriales > Nocardiaceae > Rhodococcus > Rhodococcus sp. NPDC019050. The sequence continues at coordinate 295,199 of NZ_JBVOON010000001.1, forward strand.
GGCCAATTCGGGCGCACGCTCGGCGACGGTGGCGGGGAGGCGTTCGGCGAGCCTCGGGTCGAGCTCGACGGCCACCACACGATCGACGACGTCGAGCAGGGCGAGCGTGAGCGAACCGAGACCCGGCCCCACCTCGAGCACCACATCGTCGCGGCCGACACCGGCGACATTGACGATGCGACGCACCGTGTTGGCGTCGTGGACGAAGTTCTGTCCGAGCTGCTTGGTCGGACGCACCCCGAACTCCTCCGCGAGGGCGCGGACCTCTGCGGGTCCGAGCAATGCGGCAAGGCCGCGGGGAGAAGCCGGGGTGGCGTCTGGAGAATCTGCTGGCACGAGGCGAACCTAGCGCACGGGCCGGGGCGTCATGCGCACCACGAGGTCATCGGGAGCACTCAGCGCAGCCCGAGCTTGCTGGTGCACGAAGGCCACGCGCCCCAGCCCTGACCGGCCTGAACCTTCTCGGCGACCGCGATCTGCTGCTCGCGGGTCGCGAGATCGGCCCGCGGAGCGTACTGGGTTCCGCCGAATGCGGCCCATGTCTGCTGCGTGAACTGGAGACCGCCGTAGAACCCGTTCCCGGTGTTCGCCGCCCAGTTTCCGGTCGCCTCGCACTGCGCGAGCGAATCCCACGTCGATCCGCGGCCCGATGCGGGAACGGCCGGCGGAGCGGGCTTGGGCTTGGTGCCCACGCGCACCACGGCGGGTGCGGGCTCGGTCACGACGCCCGAACGGGTTTCCGTGCGCCCGACCTCGACCCCGTTGACCATGTGCACGTCGAAAGTGACTTCACGCTCACCCGGCGCACCCGGATGGTCGTGGGCGACTTCGCCCTCGAACATGCCGGGGTCGTCGACCCGGTTCTCGGGCTGAGCAATGGGCTGGCGCTCGGTGCGGGACTCGACACGGTCGCGGGTCACCACGATCTCCATGCCTTCGGCAAGCCGGGCATCGAGCGGAGGATTCACGGAGTCGGCCTGCTCGAGCTTCAGGTTCTGGCTCTCCAGAAGATCGCCGACCGTCGGCGCTGCGACCCGGATCTCGGCAGCCGGGGCGCCGTTGTCCGCCAGACGCACGTTCTTGGCGTTGACGACCTCGAGGTCGGTGCCCTCGAGCGGAAGACGATGCGAACGCGACGCGGAGACGTACACGTCGTCACCCAACCGGAACTGGGCCAGCGCTTCGTCGACGGTGAGCGCGGTCGTCCACACCGAACGGCTCTCCCCGTCGACGGTGAGCTGGATTTCCCGGGCCCGACGCAGCACGAGCGTGTCGCCGTCGGAGACCTTCGCGTCGACCGCGGGTGCCACGACGTCGTTCTCGCCGACGACGTAGCCGGCGTCTTCGAGGACGTCGCCGACGGTGGAACTCATGGTCCCGAAGGCCCGCGTTTCCCCGTCGATGTCGAGGGTCAAGTCCTTGTGCTTGACGAGAGCCGTAACCCCACCCGCCACAAGAGTCACCAAAAGCGCGGCGACAACGGCGAATAACACCGGGGATTTCGAAGAGTTGATCTTACCTAGAGGTGACACGACAAATTCCAGTCAGAAGGCAACATTGATAACGACACGGTAACGAACCCATATTGTTATGGCAACTCGATGCCTTTTACCTGCGTTTATAACGAAAAACCCGTAGTTACAATTCGTGATTTCAGGGGCAAATAAATGGCGCTTCGGAGTGGTGGAAATGTCCGATACCAGAGGTATTTGTGACCGGTCTTACAGCGCTCGGATATATCACTGCATTTCACGGATCATCCAGGCGAGAATCGCCCGAATCTGCAGAAACCGGACAGAAAAGAGAGAGAGAGGCTGCGGGTGATGCACCCACAGCCTCTCTCCTCGCACTCGCGACTACGCAGCGCGGAGAAGCGGAATCTTCGGCGCGAGGAATCGGTCGATACTGAACGCGCCCGCACCGACGACGGCGAGCAACAGCGCGCCGAGTCCGAGCGCGGTGACGAGTTCGAACCCGCCGTCGGCGGCGTACACGCCGTTGTCGACGTGCGCGATGAAGAAGGCACCCGCCATGACGAGGAACAGCAGGACCCCGAACACCGGAACGAGGACGCCGAGGATCAATGCGAGACCGCCGAGTACCTCCACCCACGTGGCCACGAACGCAGTGACGGCAGGGACCGGAGCACCCATACCCTCGAATCCGGCCTTGGTGCCCTCGTATCCCCAGACGTTGAGCTTCTGGAGGCCGTGAACCAAGAAGATGAGGCCGATGCCGAGACGGGCGACCAGGATTCCGATGTCGCGGGCGAGCGTGCTGTTCACAGAGGGGGGGCCTTTCGATGAGCGAGGCCGACGGCCCCAGCGCGTGATGCGGCAAGTAGTTGACGCGACAACCAAACTAGCAGAGATGGTTGTAGGTTCAACTACAAGGGGGCTCACTCAGGTCTGGTGCCCGCGAATGCCTCTCCGAGCAGGCGCCGCACACCCGCGAAGGTCACCTCGCGGGGATTCGGGTACGTCCGCTCCGTCGTGAGGCGTGCCGCCTCGTCGAGGTCGCTTTCGGCCATGCCGAGTTCGGCGAGCGTCGTCGGTCCCCCCGCCGCGACGATCAGGTCGTACACGCCGGACCAGCCAGAGGGATGGGCATTCCGGCGATGAAGTCGACGTCGTACATCACCGCCTCCGGCTGGATGTGCGGCGACGACCGCGTCACCTTCACCCCCTCGCTGGTCTCCCCGAGCACCGGAGTCACCTCCGAACCGGCGAAGGTGGTCGGCAGAATCACCTGGTCCAGCCCGGTGCGAAACGCGAGCGCTTTCGCGAGACCGGTGGTCGAACGTCGAACCACCACCCACGGCGACGATCACATCCACATCACTGACCGCCATCCGGACGATCACGCGTTCGGTGACCTCGACGGGAGTGTGCATCACCGCGCCGTCGAAACGATCGGCCGGCAACGGTCCGAGCGCCTCCTCGACGACCGCAGCCTGGCTACTCACGTGTCGACCCGCGAGCAACAGCACCCGCGAAGCACCGAATCGACGCACCTCGTCGGCGACACCCGTCGCACAGCCCGCCCCGAAGATCACCCGGGACGGATGAGAGGTGTGGACGAAACTGCGCGTGAACCTACGGTCTCACGTGGGTACCGTGCCTGCGCGCCGCGTTCACGAAAGTCGATATACCCGTTCGGCGTTCGCTGTCGTCACGGCCGCGAGATCCTCGGCGCTCTCGCCTCGGATCTCCGCGAGTGCCCGCACCGTGTAGGGCAGGCAGTACGACTCGTTGGGAGCACCCCGGAACGGGTGCGGCGTGAGGAACGGCGCGTCGGTCTCGACCAGGACGAGTTCCGGCGGCACGAGCGTGGCCGCCTCGCGCAGCGTCTTCGCGTTCTTGAAACTCACGGTGCCCGAGAAGCTGAGCACGTAGCCGGCGTCGATGCACTCGCGCGCCATCTCGGGGCCGGACGAGAAGCAGTGGAAGATCACCGTCTCCGGTGCCCCCTCGTCGTGCAGAACGCGCAGGAGATCCGCGTCGGCTTCCCGGTTGTGGATCATCAGCGGCTTGCCGAGTCGCTTCGCGAGATCGATGTGCCAGCGGAAGCCCTCCTCCTGCTCCGCCGGTTCGGCGCAACCGTCGAGCTTGCCCGGCCAGTACAGATCGAGACCGGTCTCCCCCACCGCGACGCAGCGTGGATCGGCGGCGAGGGCCTCGATCTCGGCCCGGGTCGACTCGTCGAGACTGTTCGCGCGGGTCGGATGGATCGCGACGGCGGCGAACACCCGCTCGTCCCAATGCGCGGCGCGGACGGCGAACCGCGCGGCCTCGAGGTCGTCGGCGACGGTGACCACGCGCCCCACGCCCACGTCCGCGGCCCGATCCACGATCGCGGCGGTGGTCGCCGCGTCCTCCGCTCCACACGCATCGAGATGGGTGTGGGCGTCGACGAGCGGCGACAGCGGCTGTGGGGGTTCGGGGGCGGGACGGGCTTTGCTCACGCCCTATAAACTAGCGCCACCATGACTGCGCCTGATTCCTCCCGCCCGCCGTTCTACGTCACCACCGCGATCGCGTATCCGAACGGCGTCCCGCACATCGGGCACGCCTACGAGTACATCTCCACGGATGCGATCGCCCGGTTCAAGCGTCTCGACGGCTTCGATGTCCGCTTCCTCACCGGCACCGACGAGCACGGCTTGAAGATGCAGCAGACGGCGGCGAAGGAGGGAATCTCCGTCACCGACCTCGCGTCGCGCAACTCCGACCGCTTCGAGGCGATGGACAAGGCCTTGAAGATCTCGTACGACCGCTTCATCCGGACGACGGACGCGGACCATCTCGAGGCGAGCGCGGCGATCTGGCAGCGGATGGTGGATGCGGGCGACATCTACCTCGATACGTATGCGGGCTGGTACTCCGTCCGCGACGAGGCCTTCTACACCGACGCCGAGACCACGTTGCTGGAAGACGGATCGCGTATCTCGACCGACACGGGAACGCCGGTCGAATGGACCGAGGAGTCCACGTACTTCTTCCGGCTGTCCGCGTATCAGGACAGGCTGCAGAAGCTGTACGAGGAGCAGCCCGACTTCATCGCTCCGGCAACCCGGCGCAACGAGATCGTCAGTTTCGTCGCCGGCGGGCTGAAGGACCTGTCGATCTCGCGCACCACCTTCGACTGGGGCGTTCCCGTCCCCGGCAATCCCGAGCACGTGATGTACGTGTGGGTCGACGCCCTCACCAACTACCTGACCGGTGCCGGGTTCCCCGATACCGAGTCCGAGTCGTACCGGCGCTACTGGCCTGCCGACCTGCACATCATCGGGAAGGACATCACGCGGTTCCACACCGTCTACTGGCCTGCCTTCCTGATGTCCGCCGGTCTCGAACTCCCCAAGCGGGTGTTCGTGCACGGTTTCCTGTTCAACAAGGGCGAGAAGATGTCCAAGTCGGTCGGCAATGTCGTCGACCCGCTGGACATGGTCGAGCGTTTCGGTCTCGACCAACTGCGGTTCTTCCTGCTGCGCGAGATCTCCTACGGTCAGGACGGCAGCTACAGCCACGACGCGATCGCCGGCCGCATCAACGCCGACCTCGCCAACGACCTCGGCAACCTCGCCCAGCGCTCGCTGACGATGGTCGCGAAGAATCTCGAGGGGAAGGCCCCGGCCCCCGGCGCGTACACCGCGGAGGACGAGGCGATGCTCGCGCAGGCGGACGCGTTGCTCGACGAGGTGCGTGCGGAGTTCGACGTGCAGGCGCTGCACCTCGGCCTCGAAGCGATCTGGCGGGTCCTCGGCGAAACCAACCGGTACTTCTCGGCGCAACAGCCCTGGGTGCTGCGCAAGACCGATCCGGAGCGAATGGCGACAGTTCTCTACGTCACGCTCGAGGTCGTGCGCATCGTCGGGATCCTCGTCCAACCGGTGATGCCCGACGCCGGTGCGAAGATCCTCGACCTGCTCGGCCAGGATCCCGGCGCCCGGCAGTTCACGGACATCGGCACGCGTCTCGTGCCCGGTACCGCGCTCCCCGCACCGAGCCCGGTTTTCCCGCGCTACGTCGACGAGGACTAACCCCTCACCAGCAGATTCGCGGCACCCCATCGATCTTGTCGGTGGGGTGCGCCACACTCCGCTCATGCGGAGCGATAGAACATACATTCGAACGGACGAGTTGCACGCCGAGGTGCTCCTCGCCGAACTCGGAGATGTCTACGAGCGCGGCTGGCAACCGGCCGACATAGTGCACCTGACGGCGAGATCGGGCGACGAAACCGACGTGCCCCTCGCCGCGACGACGGTGCTGTTCCACGCGCACCGGGCGCGGGCCGCGGAACGAGCGCCCGAAGACTGGGTGCGGCAGTTGCGGGCCCTCGCCGACCGGTACCCGGATGCCGCCCGGCGGGCGACGCTTTCGCCCGGTCTCGGATCGTGCCTGCGCCACGCCCTTCCCGAGGTCTCGGGTTACCAGGTCGACGCGCTCGCCTTCACCTGGAAATACCTACCGGCGTTCACCCGTCTCGACCCGCCACCGTCGCAGTGGCCTCCGTTGCGTGCGCCCGGCGCCGCATCCGCCGCTCCAGATCCGCGCGTGCTCGAACGTATCCGCGGCCTGCTGTCGAAGGCCGAGTCCACGGACTTCCCCGACGAGGCCGAGGCCCTCACCGCGAAGGCACAGGAACTCGTGACGAGGTACGCACTCGGCTCCGTGCTGCTCACGGGTGCCACCCGTCTCTCCGATCCCGTGCGTGGCCGGCGTTTCCACCTCGACGGCCCGTACATCAAGGAGAAGGTGCTGCTGCTCACCGCGATCGGCGATGCCAACCGCGTCCGCACCGTGTGGTTCACCCGAGTGCAGATCGCGACCGTCGTCGGCGCGGTGCCCGACCTCGCTCAGGTCGACCTGCTTTTCACGTCACTGCTCGTGCAGGCCACCCGCGCGCTGAATGCCGCCGGGACTGCCGGACGACGCGGCGGGTCGGCGACCGCCTTCCGGCGCGCGTTTCTCACCGGCTACGCGAAACGGGTCGGTGAGAGGCTGCGCGAGGCCGACGCCCGGGCCACGGCGGGCGCCGCCGCCGATGCGCACGTCCCGGTGACCTCGCTCGCGCCGATCCTGGCGCGTCGCTCGGAGGCGGTCGACACCGAGTTCCGGCGCCTCTTCCCCACCACCCGGGCGTCCCGTAGTCGCGGGATCGACGCCGACGGGTTCCACGCGGGGCGCGACGCGGCCGAGTCCGCATCCCTCAAGGCAGGGCAGCACCCCATCGAGCGGTAACTCCCGCAGACCTTCCCCGAGACCCCTTCGCAGCAAACCGCAATCCGATGTCACACATCGCGCTCCACCGGTGTCCTATCGGCGACACATCCGAACGACACACAACCGGACCAGCGGAGGATCGAAATGACAACGCACTTCGACGTGGTGGTGGTCGGCGCCGGGTACGCAGGCGTCACCGCAGCGAATCGGCTCGCACGTCACCCCGAGGTGACAGTGACCGTGGTGAATCCGCGGCCGATGTTCGTCGAGCGCACCCGACTGCATCAGGTGGCGGCGGGTTCGGGGTCTGCTACCCACGACCTCGTCGGCCTGCTTCATCCACGCGTGTCGCTGCGGGTGGGTATGGCGGAACGGATCGAACCGGACGCGGTCACACTCGTCGACGGGACGGTACTGCGGTGCGACGCTGTCGTGTATGCCGTGGGAAGCGGTCCGGCGACGGGTGCCGTACCCGGGATGGAACGAGCGTTCTCCGTATCCGACCTCGAATCGGCGACAGCACTGCACAGCGCGCTCGCCGAACTGCCCGCCCACGCGCCGGTCGTGGTCGTGGGTGGGGGGTTCACGGGCATCGAAGTCGCCGCCGAACTCGCATCCGCACATCCCGGGGCCGAGCACAGCCTCGTCGGCGATCCGGGCGTGAACCTCCCCGACGGCACCCGGCGGTACGTGAATCGCACATTGACCAGTGCCGGTATCGACGTGCGACCAGGCGTCCGCGCGACGTGCGTGACCGAAGACGCAGTACTGCTCGACGACGGCACCGCGATCCCCGCTGCGTCAGTCGTCTGGACCAGCGGATTCTCCGTTCCCGACCTCGCTCGTCGCAGTGGCCTGCCGGTGGACGACTCCGGCAGGCTCCGCGTCGACGCCACCCTGCAGGCGACGGACGGCACCGCCGTGGTGGGAGTCGGCGACGCCGTGACCGTCGCGGGCCAGGACCATATTCGGATGAGCTGCCAGGCCGCGATGCCACTCGGAGCGCACGGTGCCGACACCGTCTGGGACATCCTGCAAGGCCGCGCGCCCTCCCCGCTGTCGCTCCGGTTCGTCGCCCAGTGCCTTTCGCTCGGGCGCCGCCGCGGCGCGGTGCAGTTCACCGCACGCGACGACACCCCCACCCCTTTCTCTTTGCGCGGCCGGATCGTCGCGCCGGTGAAGGAATCGATACTGCGTGGGACGATCCTGTCGATGCGACGACAGGCTCGGGGCCGCGACCTCCGATCGACGGAAGGTCGCGGCGCGGGCATCACCCCACCCGCGAGGAGTGTGCAGTGACGGCCGACGACGTCTTCACCGAACACCGGGGGCTGTTGTTCTCGATCGCCTACGAGATCACCGGCAGCGTCGCCGACAGCGAAGACGTCCTCCAGGACAGCTTCCTGCGCTGGGCCGCCAACGATCGGGCCGCGGTCGACAACCCGCGTGCATACGCGGCGCAGATCGTGACCCGGCAGGCGCTCAACAGCCTGCGCTCGACCCGCCGTCGCCGCGAGGAATACGTGGGCCCGTGGCTTCCCGAGCCTGTTCTCACTTCGCCGGATGCCTCCGGCGAGGTCGAACTCGCCGAGTCCGTGTCGCTGGCGATGCTACTGGTCCTGGAAACGTTGAGCCCGCTCGAACGGGCAGTGTTCGTGATGCGCGAGGTGTTCGGATTCGAGCACGCCCGGATCGCCGAGACCGTCGACCGCCGCGAGGACACCGTGCGGCAGATCGCCCACCGGGCGCGCGAACACGTCCGTGCGCGACGCCGCCGGTTCACTCCCGCGGGCGACGAGGCGAACCGGGTGGTCGTCGAGTTCATGACCGCCGCGACCACCGGCAACCTCGCCGCCCTCCTGCACCTGCTGTCGCCCGACGTCGTGTACATCGCGGACGGAGGAGGCAAGGTGACCGCAGCGCGGGTTCCGGTGACCGGCGCGACCCGGGTGGCGCGGCTGTTCGGCGGACTCGTGCGACACCCACTGCCGGACATGAGAATCGAGGCCGTCCCGGTCGGCAACATGCCGGGATTGCTCGTGTACTCCGGTGACAGACTCGATCTCGTACTCCAGTTCGAGGTCGACAACCGCCTGATCACGGGTGTGTACGTGGTCCGCAACCCCGACATGCTCGCGCATCTCGGGGCTCGCCCGGAGGCTGCCGGGCCGGTCTGACAAGCTCGAGCCATGCGGATGGAACGGCTCGGGCGCGGCGGCTCTCCCGATCGGGTTCTCGCCTCCCTCGCGGAACGTGCCCGGCGTCTCGGGGTACCGCCTCCCGCGGGGGTGGCGGGCGACTGGTTCGGCTCGGCGGCAGTGATCGCACCGTCCCTGGCCACCGGCGCGGTCGACCCGCCCGAAGCCTTCGCGTGCCCCGATATCCGGTGGGCGCGTACGCCCGACGGCCCGGCCGTCGGCGGCGGCTGGATCGGGTACCTCGCCTACCCGGACGGATCTGCTGCCGGTCCGTCGCCGGACCACTCCGGGCTGCCCGCCGCCGCCGGCGGTTGGACCGACACGGTGCTCAGGCTCGACGCCGACAGGTGCTGGTGGTACGAGACCCTCGGTGATGCTCCGTGCCCACCCGACCTGGCTTCCGCCGTCGCGGAGCCCCAGGTCTCGCAGACGTCCTGGCACATCGACTGGTCGCCGCCGCACCGCGAGACGCACCGGCGCGGCGTCGAGCAGTGTCTCGCCGCCATCCGTGACGGCGAGGTCTACCAGGCGTGCGTGTGCACCCGGTTCACCGGCACCTGGACCGGTGATCCCCTCGCGTTCTTCACGACGGCGATTGCTCGCACCTCACCGTCACGTGCCGCCTACGTGGAAGGACCGTGGGGTGCGGTCGCGTCGCTGTCGCCCGAACTGTTCGTCTCCCGCCACGGCGACGCACTGAGGTCCAGTCCGATCAAGGGAACACTCCCGTTGTCCGCCGACCCGGCGTTGCTTCGGGCGTCGGTGAAGGACGTAGCCGAAAACATCATGATCGTCGATCTCGTCCGCAACGATCTCGGGCGTATCGCGGAGATCGGAACCGTCACCGTCGACGAACTGCTTGCCGTCCGTCCCGCGCCCGGGGTGTGGCACCTGGTCTCGACGGTGACGGCCCGCTCGGGGCAGGGCGTCACCACCGCAGACCTCCTCGACGCCGCGTTCCCGCCGGCGTCCGTCACCGGATGCCCCAAAATCCGGGCGCGCGACCTGCTGCAGCAGTGGGAGCCGCATCCCCGGGGTGTCTACTGCGGCACCGTCGGCATGGCGAGTCCGCTTGCGGGCACCGAACTGAACGTCGCGATCCGCACCGTCGAATTCGGTGCGGGAACCTGCGTGCTGGGAGTCGGCGGTGGCATCACCATCGACTCCGACCCCGACGCCGAATGGCAGGAGTGCCTCGACAAGGCCTCGAGCATTCTGGCTCTCAGCACACCTCGCGACCGGGCAGGGGCAGATCGAACTGCGGCAGGAAGTCGCTGACCCGTCCGGACGTGGATCGACAGACCCGCTCGGCGATGGTCGACGCATCGAGATCCCACATCCGGAGCACCCCGTCGCCTCCCGCGGCGACGACCGAACCGTCCGGGCGGAACACGACCTGCCAGCGTCCGACCCCGGTATCGGTGATGGGCCCGCCGACCTCGCGCATCCCGTCCGCATCGGAGACATCCCACAAGCGGATCGTGCCGTCGTCGCTGCCGCTGATCGCCCTGGTGCCGTCCCGCGTGATCGACACCGAATAGACGGTGCCGGTATGTCCGCGAAGGCCGGTGGGTCGCGCGGTGAAGTTCCCGGCGGCGTCCCGGTCCCACATCAATACGCGGTGGTCGTCGCTGCCGGTGACCAATACGTCTCCGTCCCGGCCGAACGCTGCCGCGTTGACCCCGGCGTCGTGTCCACCGTCGACCGCGACGGGCGTCGCCGCTCGCGGATCGGTGATGTTCCAGGCGTAGATCCTGCTGTCGGCACTGGTCACCACGAGGCTTCGCCCATCGGGGCTGATCGTGGCGCTACGCACCAGGTTGCCGGGACCGGTGAGCGGATCTCCCCAGGGCACGGGCCTTGCGGGGTCGGCGATGTCCCACAGTTGCACGGAGAAATCGTCCGCGCCTGTCACCAGCGTGGCCCCGTCCGGTGAGAACGCCAAGGCAGAGGTGAACCGTGTTCCCAAAGGAACCGGGTCGGCGAACGGTTTGGGGGCTGCGGGATCGCGGACGTCCCAGAGTTGGACGCTGCCGCCGGACGTGGGTGCAGTCGCGAGAATCGTGCCGGAGGGCGACAACGCGGACACATAGGCGCCGCCGAGCGGCCTGGGCAGGGTGACACTTCCCGCGCGCGACCAGTCGTCTGCCTCGTCCACCCGCCACAGCGAGACCGACGGGCCGTAACTGCCGGTCGCGACGAGAGTTCCCGACCGGCTCACGGACGGCTTGGTCAGAGCGGCGTCGACGACGGAGATCCGTGTGTGCGGCATCGTCCAGACGCGCAGGTTGGCGTCCTGTCCTCCGGTGATCACCGTGTCGCCGTCCGGGGTGACCGCCAGGGTTGCGACGCCACCACCGTGCCCGGTGAGGGCGGGGCTGATCTCGTCGAGGTACCGCTGATCCGGGTCGATGTCCCACAACTTGGCCGTGCCGTCCCACGACGCGCTGGCCAGTGTTCGCCCGTCGGGAAGGAACGCGATACTCCAGACGCCCCCGGTATGCGCGCGGATCGGGACACCGACGGGATACGCGGCCCGCGGATCGCTGACGTCGAACAGGCGCAGCACCCCGTCGTCGCTGCTGGCCGCGAGGGTTTTCCCCTCGCCACTGAAGCTCACCGAATGCGCGACGTCCTCGAATCCTCTCAGCGGTTCCCCGAGAGGAACCGGCGCGGCGCGGTCGGTGACGTCCCAGAGCCGGACGGTGCGGTCGTCGCTGGACGTGGCCATCACGTTCCCGTCCGGCCGGAACGCCACCGTGCGGACGCCACCCTCGTGTTCCCGGACCGCCGCCACCGGAAAGCGACCCGACGTGGGATCGGACGTGTCGACGAGCACGACGGTGCCGTCGTCGTAGGGCACGCCGAGTACGCGGCCCGACGGGGCGTACCGCACGTTGTGGACGGCGCCGGAAGCGAATACCTGCTGGTCGAGCAGCCGCCGCGGGGCCGAGTAATCGGAGACGTCGAAGATCCACACCGCACCGTCGCCGCTGCCGGCCGCGAGATACCGGCCGTCGGGGCTGAACGACACCGACGCCATGTATTTCGACGACAACTCGAGCGGATCACCGATCTGCGCGGGCCCCGATTCACCTTCGAGCGACCAGAGGCGGACGGTGCCGTCGTCGCTTGCAGAGGCGACGACGGATCCGTCGGGGGACACCGCGGTGCTGTACACCGGGCCGGTGTGACCCCGGAGCGTGTTGGCGAGCGGGACACCTTGGGTCGCGATGAGGCGCGAGTATGCGACGTCGCTGTCGGGCCGCAGATGAGCGGCCGCCAGCGCCAGATGCGACGAGGTGGTCGGGTCCTCCTCGCGCATGGAGTCGGAAAGGGCGATGATCTGCTGGAACTGGGCTGTACTGCGCGCGGCCTCCGCACGTCCCTTGGCCACCCACGCGACCCCGCTCATGACCAAGGCTGTCAACGCCGCGAGTGCCAGGCCGGCGATGACGGCGCGCCGTCGGCGTCCGTGCCAGGCGATCTGTCTCCTCGACGCGTCGAGGAACTCCACGGCATTCGGTCCGAGCGCGACCACATCGTCCGTATCGGGCGCCGACGCGAATTCACCGAGGCGGGGATCCTGTTCGGCGATGACATCCAAACGTCCACGTTGGTAGAGCAAGCCGCGGTTTCGTCCGCTCTCTATCCAGGTGAGGGCATCGGCTTCGATTCTCTGACGCAGGGCGGCGTCGGCCCGGTCGTCCTGGATCCAGGATTTCAGGCGCGGCCAGGCGTCGATGACCGCGTCGTGGATGAGTTCGACGCTTCCGGCATCCGCGACCAGTACACGCGCCGAGACGAAATAATCGACGACCTGCGCTGCGGCGTCCCGGTCGCCGCCGGCCACCGCGAGCAACTCCGGCAGCGGGCGGGCGATCTTCACGTCGGTGCCGGTCGCCGTCACGTACACCAGGTGCACGAGCATGGCCCGTGCCCGTCCACGATCGGCCTCGCCGAGTTTCTCCCACGCACGTTCGGCGCTCGCCGCAATGGACCCGCGGACACCACCTGTCGCGCGGTACGCGGAGACCGTGAGCGCTCCACCCGACCGTTTGTCCCACAGCGTGTCGAGCAGGTGCGACAGCAGCGGCAACTCCTTGCCGCTGATCTCGCCGTCCGCGAGACCTCCGAGGTCGTGGAGGATCAGGTCCACGAGACCGGCTTCGAGGCGCACCCCGACCATCCGTGCGGGAATCGTGATGACCTCGACGAGATCGGAGCGTTCGAGTGGCTGCACCGTCTTGGTGCGACGTTCGAGTGCGCGTGCGAGCACCGGAGACGTCACGGCCTTGTCGTAGAAGTCGGAGCGCATGGTCGCGACGACTATCGCGGGAGCGTCACCGACATGGCCGGTGGCGGCGATCTCGAGCAACCGCAGGAATTCGGTGCGCTCGGCGGCGTCGGCGCACTGGGTGAACAGTTCCTCGATCTGGTCGACGACGATGAGCAGCGTGGTGGCCGAGGTTCGCGCGAGTTCGTCCCGCAACACCGCCTGCACGGCGGCCGGGTCGGTGCGGTCCCCGACCTCGGCGAGTCCGGGAAGCAGTTCGCTCAGGCGTGCGACCGGGTGCGTTCCGGGAGTGAGTACGAGCGACCGGTAGTCCGATCCCTCGCTGCACAGCAGCGGGATCAAGCCGGCCCGCACGAGTGAGGACTTTCCGACGCCGGACGCGCCGGTGACGATAACGGGGCCCTGTCCGTGGGCGGCCGTCACGACGTCCGCGAGCGCACGCACGCTCTGGGCGCGGCCGAAGAACAGGCGGGCGTCGTTCTCCTGGTACGACGCGAGGCCCTTGTACGGGCGGACGCCCTGCGGCACCGCCGGTGGTGTCTTCTCGGTGCGTGGCGTGCCGCTCTGTCCGCGGGCGTTGGTCCACCAGGATTCCCACTGTTTGAGTGAGTAGAGACCCGTGACGGGCGGCTCGGAGTTCAGCGCGCGGGCCGCGCGGATGAGGACGACGAGCACCGGGTGGACCGATTCGAAACTCGCGGGTAACCGGGTGCCGCTCCGCCAGTCGCTCACGCGCTGGACGGACACGGCCCTGTCGGATCCCATGGCGCGTGCTACCGCAGCGGCCTCCGACACCACCTTCTTCAGTGCCGGCCGGCCCGCCGCGGCGAAGAGCATGCGGAGTTGGTCGGCGAAGAACTGCCGCTGCGCGGCACCGGGCTTCCGGCTGGTCTCCGACATCTGTTCCGCGCCCTTTCACCTCCCGTTTCCTCGCGGAGCGGGTCCCATCTGTCCGCTGCGGAATAATTCCTCACCGCGGTTGAGCTGGGATGATACCCGTTCCGCGCGTCATCGTCTTTGTACGACCCGCCGCGGACGAGGCAAAGTAGGTGCCACGCAAGGGTCACACCTTGCCAGGTGGGGTGAGGCCTCCGCGCTGATAGGGACTGATGAGGGGTAGCCCCGGTCCGCGCGGAGGAAGCCCGCTCGCCTTACACGCTGTCGGGCCTGTCGCCCGGCCTGTCGGCGGTCCGGTTCTCGCCGAGCAGATAGGGATCGCGGTCGAGGTACGCCTTCGTCTCCCGCGCGATCATTCCCGACAGCACCAGCAGGCCGATCAGGTTCGGCAAGGCCATCAGGCCGTTCATCACGTCGGAGAAGTTCCACACGACCTCGAGCTCGGTGGTCGCTCCGATGAAGATGACCACCACGAAGATCGCGCGGTAGGGCAGCACGCCTCGTGCCCCGACGAGCCGTTCGAGGCACCGTTCGCCGTAGTACGACCATCCGAGGATCGTCGAGAACGCGAAGAACACCACCGAGACGGCGACGATCCAGCCACCCCACTCACCGCCGAGACCGGTCGTGAATGCGGTCGACGTCATGGTCGCGCCGCGTTCGCCCGTCGTCCACGCCCCCGTCGTGATGATGACCATTCCGGTGAACGTGACGACGATGATGGTGTCGATGAACGTCTGCGTCATCGACACGAGTCCCTGGCGCACCGGGTGCGTGGTCTGTGCCGCAGCAGCCGCGATCGCCGCGCTGCCCATTCCCGACTCGTTCGAGAAGATGCCGCGCGCGACGCCGTAGCGCAGCGCCACCATGAACACCGAGCCGATGAACCCGCCCGTGGCGGCGGTGCCAGTGAAGGCGTCGGTGAAGACCAGAGCGAACGCGGACGGAAGCTCACCGATGTTCAGTGCCAGCACGAGGATGCCCGCGCCGACGTAGAGAACGATCATCGCCGGCACGAAACCGGCGGTCACCTTGCCGATCGACTTGATTCCGCCGAGAAGGACCGCGCCCGCGAGCACCGCCATCACGACCCCGCTGCCCCAGGTGGGCACACCGAACGTGTCGTCGAGCTGGGTGGCGACAGTGTTCGCCTGGGTCATGTTGCCGATTCCGAAGCTCGCCAGGACCGCGAACACCGCGAACAACAGACTCAGGACGAGGCCGAACCGGTTCGGGATCGCGCGCGCCAGGTAGTGCTGCGGTCCGCCGTTTTGTTCACCTCTCGCGTCGAGGCGGCGGTACTTGACCCCGAGGAACGCCTCCGAGTACTTGCTGGCCATGCCGACGAGGCCGGTGATCCACATCCAGAACAGCGCGCCCGGTCCACCGAAGTAGATCGCGGTGGCCACGCCGGCGATGTTGCCGACGCCGACGGTCGCTGCCAGGGCGGTGGTCAGCGCCTGGTACTGCGAGATGTCGCCTTCCGACGCACCGGGGTCGTGGCGGGTGATCAGGCCCAGCCGCAGCGCGGGCCACAGCTTCCGGAACTGCACACCGCGCAGTCGCACGGTCAGCACCAGGCCGGTGCCCAACAGAAGCGGAATCAGCAGGAACGGACCCCAGACCACCTCCGCTGTCTTGACGAAAAAGTCGTTCAGCGCGTTCATGTACTCCCCTGGTCGTCGATTCGACCGGGAAAGTGTAGGCGCTCCCGCGGGGGCTGCCTCGCGTCAGGTACGTCGGGCGTCGAGCACGGCGTCGTACAATTCACGCTTCGACACCCTGGTCCCGGCCACCTCTGCGCACGCGTCCTTCAGCCGCATTCCCTCGGCAACAAGGCCTTCCACAGCGTCGACCAGATCCTCGGGGTCGGTGTGCACGGCCGCGGCCCCTTCGAGCACGACGGTGATCTCGCCGCGCGCCCCGTCGACAGCCCATTCGGCCAGTTCCGCGAGGGTTCCGCGGCGAACTTCCTCATAGGTCTTCGTCAGCTCCCGGCAGACCGCCGCGCGCCGGTCACCGCCCAACACGGCCACCGCGTCGGCCAGGCACGCCGCCAGCCGATGCGGTGCCTCGAAGAATACGACCGCGCGCGCTTCGGTGGTAAGCGACTGGAACCAGGCGCGTCGCTGCCCCTGTTTCCGGGGCGGGAACCCGTCGAAGCAGAAGCGCTCGACCGGCAGACCCGACAATGCGAGCGCCGTGGTCACCGCCGACGGGCCGGGCAGACAGGTCACGGGCAGGCCTGCCTCCACACACGCCGCGACGAGCCGGTACCCGGGATCGCTCACGGACGGCATACCGGCGTCGGTGACCAGAAGAACCGTCAGACCCGCCTCCACATCCGCGACCAGGCCGGGCAGCCGAGACACCTCGACCTGGTCGTAGAAGCTGACGACCCGGCCGGTGATGGTGACTCCCAGCGCGGCGGCGAGCGAACGGGTGCGCCGGGTGTCCTCGGCGGCGATGACGTCGGCGGTACCGAGGGCATCGCAGAGTCGTTTCGATGCGTCCCCGATCTGGCCCATCGGTGTGGCGGCCAGTACGAGTCGTCCTTGTCCCGGGGACTGCGCCTGCGCCGGATTTACTGCCTGCATGGGGTTCAGCCTACGATCGGGACGTGACCGTGACGGACCACCGCCCTGATCCGGCGCCGGACCGCCGCCTGCTCAGCCCCGGGCCACTCGTCCCGCCGCCCGATCCCGGTCCCACCGACCGGGCCCGCGGATGGATCGTCACGGCGTTCGTCACCGCGCTCGCGGCGATCACCCGGTTCACGATGCTCAACTACCCCACCGACGCCAAGACGCCCGTCTTCGACGAGAAGCACTACGCGCCGCAGGGATGGCAGGTGCTCACCGGCGGCTGGATCGAGGACAACCCGGGCTACGGCCTGGTCGTGCATCCCCCGATCGGAAAACAGCTGATCGCGGTCGGTGAGGCCCTGTTCGGCTACAACGGGTGGGGCTGGCGTTTCTCGTCGGCGGTGGCCGGGGTGGTGCTCGTCCTGCTGGTCGTGCGCATCGTGCGGCGCATGACCCGTTCGACGATGCTCGGCGCGATCGCCGGCCTGCTTCTGGTCGTCGACGGCGTGACGTTCGTGTCGTCGCGCCTGGGAATGCTCGATATCTTCCAGGCGGTGTTCGTCGTCGGCGCGTTCGGGTGCCTGATCGTCGACCGCGACGACATCCGGGCGCGCATCGCACGTGTGCGGGCGGAGGGGCGTATCACCGACAGCCCGTGGGGTCCGCGGTTCGGTGTGCGCTGGTGGCGCTTCGGGGCGGGCATACTGCTGGGTCTGGCGATCGGCACAAAATGGTCCGGCCTGTATTTCATCGCGTTCTTCGGATTGATGTCGGTGGCGTTCGATCTCGCCGCGCGCCGCTCCTACGGGGTGCAGCGGCCCTGGATCGGGACGGCCCTTCGGGACATCCCTCCTGCCCTGTACGCGCTGGTCGTCGTCCCTGTGCTCGTGTACCTGGCGAGTTACTGGTCGTGGTTCGCCAGCGAAACAGGTGTCAACCGACACGCCGTCGGCAATCAGATCGGCCGGGACAGCACGTTCTCGTTCGTCCCCGACGCGGTGCGGTCGCTGTGGTACTACAGCGCCAACGTGCTCGAGTTCCACTCCGGCTTGACGAATTCGGCCGGCAACCAGCATCCCTGGGAGTCGAAGCCGTGGACGTGGCCGATGGGCCTGCGTCCGATGCTGTACTACTTCGCCGACGGCGAGAACATCTCCGGTTGCGGTGCCGAGCAGTGCGTCAAGGCGGTGATGCTCGTCGGCACCCCCGCGCTGTGGTGGGTGTCGCTGCCCGTCCTCGCGTGGGGACTGTGGCAGATGCTCGTCCGCCGCGACTGGCGGTGGGCCGCGATTCTCACCGGATACGGTGCCGGCATCCTGCCCTGGTTCGCCTCGCTCGACCGCCAGATGTACTACTTCTACGCCGTCCCGATGGCACCCTTCCTGGCGATGGCCGTCGCCCTGACCCTCGGCGACATCCTGGGTGGACGGCAAGCAACGCGGCGGCGGCGCACCGTCGGCCTACTCGTGGTGTGCCTCTACCTGGGCCTGGTGGTGGCGAACTTCGTCTGGTTGTGGCCCATCCTCACGGCGGTGCCCATCTCGCTCGAACAATGGAACTCCCAGCTGTGGTTGCCCAGCTGGCGTTGATCACGACGGTGGTTCGTCGAGGACCGTCTCTTCGATGTCCGGGTCGATGACGTCCGGATCGATCTCGCCGCTGTAGCGGGTCCCGTCGAATCGCCGCGCAAACCGTGCGTCCACGGTGCCGAGGAAGATCGTCAGCATCTCGAGCAGGTCGTTGAGGTGGCGCGGAACGAACGGGTCTCCGAGCATGTCGACGGTCGCGACGAGCCGGTCCTCGACGAGCACGACTTTGATGTGGGGCCAGTCGCGGTTGAGGTCGACGAGGGCTTCGGCCGCCCCGGACCGTTCGGCGATGCCGTGCAGGAGCGGCGCCCACAACTGGACGCGGTGGGCGGGGCGATCGACGATGACGAACACCGCGTGCGAGTCGAGGACGAGCACGAAATCGCCGTCGGCGTCCACAGGGGCCGGTCGGCCTAGGCGACGGGTGAGGGTGTCCGACACCCGGTCGCGGAGGGCGCCGTCGGCGAGCGCGTCGTCGGTGTGGAGGAAGATCGGATGTACGACGTTGCGGTGTCCCCGCAGCACGGAAACGACGTGACGTGCGAGTTCGTCGGCGTGTGCCACGGAACGGGTGACGGTGTCCGCACCGGCGACCGCCACCTCGACGCGGCCCTCGGGCCGGGGACATATCCGCACATAGGTGGCCGGTCCGTGTGCCGTGTCCATGCTGATCCCGATCGACTCCGACCCGGCAAGAGCGACGATGCGGTCGGCCAGGGTCTCGCCGAACCGGTCCCAGTCCCGGTCCAGGACTTCATCGAAACGGTCCTTCTCGGTCACGCGCACTCCTCTCGAAGAGCAAAGGCGGGCAGCGGACACGGTACTGCGGGCCACGGGCATGTCCGGGCAGGCGCGCGGATGATCTTGCGACTCGTTACTCCGTGCGCGCTCACTTCACCTGGCGCAACGTCCTTCGCGCACGGCGGGTACCGGTGATGAGCGGATCGGTCGACAGGTCGCGATACAAGCAGACGCACAGGCCGATCATCACCACCACGAACGGCACCGCCGCGATGATCGTCATCGTCTGGAGTGCGTTGAGAGCGTCGGATCCTCCCGTCCAGAGCAGCAGCGCGGCGACACCACCGGTGAGCGCGCCCCAGAACGCCACGATCCAGGGACTCGGCCGCAGTGTCCCGCGTTGGCTGAGGCTGCCCATGACCATCGACGCCGCGTCCGCGCCGGAGACGAAGAAGATCGAGACGAGCAGCATGACCACGACGGTGGACACCCCGACCAACGGAAGGTTGCCGAGCATGCCGAACAGTTGGCCTTCCACATTTTCTGCGCCCGCGATGTCGAAACCGTCCTCCTGCTGCCGGATCGCCGCGCCCCCGAAGATGGCGAACCACAAAAGACTGACGACGCTCGGGACGAGCATCACACCGACTACGAACTCCCGGATCGTTCGGCCGCGACTGATGCGGGCGAGGAACATCCCGACGAACGGTGCCCACGACACCCACCAGGCCCAGTAGAAGATCGTCCAGCTCGAGAGCCATTCCCCGGCCGGACTGTTGGATGCGGCAGTGCGCGCCGACATCTGGGCGAAGTCCGAGGCGTACGCACCGAGGGTCGTCGGGATCAGGTTGAGGATGAACACCGTCGGCCCGAAGACGAAGACGAAGAGCGCGAGGATTCCTGCGAGGACCATGTTGATGTTGGACAACCACTGGATGCCCTTGGCGACTCCGGATACCGCCGATGCGATGAACGCGAGCGTCAGGATCGCGACGATCCCCACGAGCAGGGCGACGCCGGCCGTTTCGAGCCAACCGTTGATCTCGAATCCCGACCCGATCTGCAGCGCACCGAGACCGAGCGACGCCGCAGTGCCGAAAAGCGTCGCGTACAGGGCGAGAATGTCGATGAATTTCCCGAGCGGGCCCTCTGTACGACGGCCGAGGAGGGGAATGAAGGCGGCACTGATGAGTTGCCTGCGCCCTTTCCGGAAGGTGCCGTATGCGATGGCCAGTCCGACCACCGCGTAGATCGCCCACGGGTGCAGGCCCCAGTGGAACATCGAGGTCGCCATCGCGGTTCCGGTTCCGCCGACGGTGCCCGGAGGCGCGTCGACGTAATGGCTCAGCGGTTCGCCGACGCCGAAGAACATCAAGCCGATGCCCATGCCCGCGCTGAACATCATCGCGATCCAGCTGACGGTGCGGAACTCGGGTGTTTCCCCGTCCTGCCCGAGGGGGATGCGGCCGTACTTGCTCAGTGCGAGCCACAGCACGAAGAACACGAATCCGCTGGCTGCGAGGACGAACAACCAGCCGAGTTCGACCACGATCCAGTCGAGCACGTTCGCCGTGACCGTGTCGAAGCTCTCGGTGCCCAGCAGACCCCACAGGACGATGACGACGACGAGACCGGCCGCGACGCCGAAGATCACGCGGTCGGTGCGGGGTGGGTGCCCGGTGGTGTCGGGCGAAGAAATTACGCTCGTTTCCGGGGTTTCTCCGGGCACGAGCCGATCAGGAGGCACGCTCATTCGTCAAACGTTGCAAGGTCCAACAGGTTGTGAGGCGCTTTCGAAGAACTGTGCGGTCACCGAAACACTCGGAAACACGTCGACCTGCGCTTTTTCTCCGCGTTTACCCTTTCTCATCACGGGATGAACGTCAGCCCGCGCGGAGGGCCGCCCGCACCAGTGCCAGCACTTCTTCGTCGGTGATTCCGAGCCCGCGGACCGTGGCGACGTATTCGCTCGTCGCGCGCTGGGCGCCGACTCGCGTCGGGTCACCGTTCGCGGCGACGAAGGTGCCGCCCCTGCCACGCGTCTCCAGGACGCCCGCCTGCTCGAGTTCGCGGTAGGTCTTCGCGACGGTGTTGGGTGCGATCCCGAGGGTCTCGGCGAAACCGCGAACCGTGGGCAGTTTGGTGCCGGAGATGAGGTCGCCTCGATGCACGAGTTCGACGATCTGGCGGCGGAGTTGCTCGAAGGGCGGGACCGCCGAGTCGTGGTCGATGACGATATCGAGCATCTTGGCAGGCTAGCAGCGCTTCCGCGTCGTCATCGCCACAACGGAAGAGCTACCCGGCGTTCACTTTCGTAGCGCCGGCACGGCCGTCCTCACGCCGGTCGAGAGAATCGTCGCCGCCCTGCTTGTACGTGCCCGTCTCGAGCAGGTCGCGGATCTGGATCAGCAGGTCCGTCTCGCTCAGCGGCTCGTCCTCGGGTTCCTTGTCCGGCGCGAAACGCGCCTTGGCGAGGTTCACCGGGAGGATCAGCACGAAGTACACGACCGCGGCGATGATGAAGAAGTTGATCCCCGCCGCGATCACGGCGCCGATGTCGATGAAGGTGGCGTCGTTGGATGCGATGACCCGGAATCCGAAGCCCATCTCGTTGTCGCCGCCGACCGCTGCGATGAGCGGGTTGATGATGTTCGAGGTGAATGCGGTCACGATGGCGGTGAACGCGGCGCCCACCACCACAGCGACAGCGAGTTCGATGACGTTGCCGCGCAGGAGGAAGTCCTTGAAGCCTTTGAGCATGTGTCCCGCGCGCCTTTCGAAGATCCGTATGGAGGGTAGTAACCCCGCGAGATCGTAGAGGCAGACGGGGACGGCCCTCAAACCGGTGGCGCCGGCGGACGGGTGGGCAGTGCAGAATCAGGCCATGGCTACCCACGCGACGATCTATCACAATCCCCGGTGCGGCACGTCTCGCAACACCTTGAAGTTGTTGCAGGAATCGGGCATCGAACCCACTGTGGTCAAGTACCTCGATACTCCGCCCTCGCGGGACGAGCTGACGACATTGCTCGCCGACGCCGGGCTGAAGCCCAGCGAGGCCATCCGATCCAGGGAGTCGCTGTACACCGAACTCGGCCTCGCCTACGCGAGCGAAGAGGACCTGCTCAGCGCCATGGTGGAGAATCCGATCCTCATCGAGCGGCCCCTGGTCGTCACCGACAAGGGCACCGTTCTGGCTCGCCCGGCCGACCGGGTGCGCGAGATCCTCTGACGACCTCCCGCCGAGGTTTACACGGGTGCTCGGGACAGTGGGCACGACATGCATCGCGGGCCGCCGCGGCCGGAGCCCAGCTCCGACCCGGCGATCCGCAGCACTTCGATCCCGGAATCCTCGAGCCGCGTGTTGGTTTCGACGTTCCGTTCGTACGCGACCACCACGCCGGGTGCCACTGCGAGAGTGTTGTTGCCGTCGTCCCACTGCTCGCGCTCGGCGACCACGGCATCGAGACCGGTGTCGATCACCCGCATCTTTTCGATACCCATGGCGTCGGCCGCGGCTTCGAGGAAGGGCCGCGGACCGGAGATCCGGACTCCACCGTCGCCGGATTTACGAATGGTGAAGGCCTGCAATGTTTCGCGAACGGCCGGATACATGACCACCGCGTCGACATCGACCATCGTGCACACCGTGTCGAGGTGCATCGACGCGCGTTGCTGGGCAATCGGCACCGCCAGCACGGTGTGCGCGATTCCGTCTTCGAATGCACTGCGCGCCAGAGCTTCTGCTCCAGCGGGGCTGGTTCGCTCGCCCACTCCCACCGCGATGACGCCCGGCGCCGGCAACAGAACGTCGCCACCCTCCACCGGGGCGGTGTGGGATTCGTAGGCACGTCGCACGCCGAGGAATTTCGGGTGGAACGCGTAGATGAGATCGGTGAGGTTGGATTCCCGGCGCCGCGCAGGCAGCGCGAGCGACGGAATCGCCACGCGGGGACCGATCCAGAACGACGAGTCACGGGTGAAGAGCAGGTTGGGCAGCGGATCGATAGCGAAATCCCCACCGTGGTGCATCAGCCGCACCAGTGACGGCGCGACGTCCAGACCCTCGGCGGGAAGTTCGTCGAACGTCATGCCGGCGACGAGTATGCGGGCGAGGTCGGGCGCGGGCACCGAACGGAGATGCCCCGCGAGTTCTTCCGCCAGTGGGTGCCCGAGCCGACGCGGGTCGACGGCGCTGGAAATACTCTGCACCCGCGCCGCCCCGCTCACCTCGAGCGTCTCGGTCAGCAGGTCGGTCAACAGGAGGACCTCGACGCCGCGGCCACGCAACACTTCGGCGAAGGCGTCGTGTTCTTCCTGCGCGCGTGCCACCCAGGGCAGGGCGTCGAACAACAACTGGTCGTTGTTCCGGGGAGTGAGCCGCTCAAGTTCTGCCCCCGGCCGGTGCAACATCACCGCCCGGAGCGCACCGACTTCGGAATCGACACCCCACGGAGCATTCATGCTCCGAATCTAGCGACTGCGGGCGGGTTGGGCGCGGCCGGTGGGAGGATCACACGAACGTGTCCGTTATGAGCAGGAGGCCCGCCCGTGTCACAGTCCCCGTCCCAGGACTCCCCCGATCCGCTGGGTGAACTGGCGCCGTTCGCCGGCCGCTGGACCGGGGAAGGAGAGGGCCACTACCCCACGATCGACGACTTCGCCTACGTCGAGACGATCGAGCTGATGCCGTTGCCCGGCAAGCCGTTTCTGATGTATGTCAGCCGCACGAAGCATCGTGACGAGGGACGGCCGTTGCATACCGAGAACGGCTATCTGCGGAGGTCCGGCGGCGACGTCGAATTCCTCATCTCACAACCCACCGGGTTCGTCGAAATCCAGCGTTCCCAGCTGTCGCAGGGAGTGCTCGACTTCACACCCGTGGTGCTCGAACGGTCGCCGGACGCGAAGCCTGTCCACGAACTGAAACGACGATTCGTCCTCGACGGCGACACCCTTCGGTACGACCTCTGGATGGCTCACGCCGACACTCCCCTCACCCACCATCTGCGCGCCGAGTTGCGGCGCGAGGGGTGACCACGCGACGGAAGTAGTCGTTGGCGGTCTGCATGACCAGGTTGTAGGGCGGCGCGAACTTGCGTGCCCACCAGTATCCGAACCGGGTGTCGAACGAGGTGTAGACGAGAAACCGGTTCTTCTTGATGCCTGTGACGATGCAGCGGGCCACCGTCTCGGGCGACGCCGCGTGCTTGACGAAGCGTTCGGTGATCTTGCGGACCTCGGGCCGGTCGCGGTCGACGCCCACGATCTGCACGCTGTCGACCAACGGCGTGCGTACCGCGCCCGGCACCACGAGAGAAACACCGATCCCGTCCTTCTTGAGATCGAACCGGAGGACCTCCGACACTCCGCGCAGTCCGAACTTGCTCGCGCTGTACGCCGAGTGCCACGGCAGGGCCAGGAGACCGGCGGCAGACGAGACGTTGACGAGGTGCCCGCCCCGCCCGGCTTCCATCATCGGCGGCACGAAGTTTTCGATCACGTGGATGGGACCCATGAGATTGACGTCGACCATCTGTTTCCAGTGCTTGTGCTCGAGACGATCGACGGTTCCCCACACCGACACGCCCGCCACGTTCGCCACGATGTCGAGGGACCCGCACCGCTCGTGGACGTCCGACGCGAACGCGGTGACCGCGTCGTAGTCCGCGATGTCGAGGGCAGCCGAATGCAGAACAACACCGCCGCCGTCTTCGACCTGCCTCAAAACCTCCGCCAGTCCGTCAGCCGCCAGATCGGTGAGGACCAGTGCTGCTCCCTCACCGGCAGCTTGGAGTGCCAGAGCGCGCCCGATACCGCTCGCGGCGCCGGTCACGAGAAACTTGGTGCCGCGCAGATCCGTGATCGCCATGGCGACACACTAACGGCCACGGCACGATTCGGTGCCGAGTAGACGCTAGGAGAC
Organism: Rhodococcus sp. NPDC019050; assembly: GCF_055664235.1. Classification (NCBI taxonomy): domain Bacteria; kingdom Bacillati; phylum Actinomycetota; class Actinomycetes; order Mycobacteriales; family Nocardiaceae; genus Rhodococcus; species Rhodococcus sp. NPDC019050. The sequence goes on from NZ_JBVOON010000001.1 coordinate 320,160, forward strand.
GCTGACGCTCAGAGACGCTGGGCCATTTCCTCCTGGTATTGCTGGATGGTCCGCTCGATGGTCACGTTGTCTTCGGTGCGGCCTTCGCTCCGTGCGAGGTCTGCGCGTTCGCGCAGCACCCGGATGGCACGGCGAAGCTCGTCATCACTCATCCTCTGGTCCATGGATCCAGTCTGACCGTTCCGGCTGCGCCCCGCTACCGCTCGAGCAGCCTCGTCTCCGCCGTGTTCGAGGCACTGCGACCGGGCTTTCTCGTATATATCAGTGCGTGTATATATGTGTAAGCGCATACTGAAGATGTGACCACGACCACCGTGTTGGGAACCATCGCCGAACCGACCCGCCGGCGCATCCTCGATGCCGTCCGATCCCGCGAGCGCTCCGTCGGCGACCTCGTCGAGATCATCGGTATGCCGCAGCCCGGCATCTCCCGTCATCTCAAGGTGTTGCGCGAGGCAGGACTGGTCGAAGTCCGACGCGACGCGCAGCGGCGGCTCTACCGCCTCCGCGCAGAACCGCTCAGAGAACTGGACGTATGGCTCGAGCCGTACCGCGCCGAGTGGTCCGATCGCCTCGATGCCCTCGAACGACATCTCGGCAGGACAGCACGCTCTCCCGAACGCACGACACCACCCGACCCCACAACGAAGGAGCAACCATGAACCCCAGCACCAACGGCACCGTCGAGCGCACGCCCGGAGGCGGCGTCGTCCGCTTCGACCGCTCGCTTTCCTTTCCCATCGATGAAGTTTGGGCCGCGCTCACGGAACCGGAGCGGCTCGCCGACTGGTGGCCGCCGTTCGCAGCAGACGTAACCGTCGACCTGCGGGAGGGCGGCAAGATCGTCTTCGATTGGCCGGATTCGGACTTCCCGACGCTCGAGTTCACGATCGTGCGTCTCGAAGCGCCCACCCTCCTGGAACACAGTCACACGAGCCCCGGCTCGTGGATGCGTTACGAACTCGAACCCACCGACGACGGCACCCGGCTCCTCGCCACCTACTTCGTTCCCGATCTCGACACGGCCATAGCGCGCGGCGACCTGATCGGGCTGCACTACTCGCTCGACCGCCTCGTACCGGCGCTGTCGGGCCACCCGGTCGGGTGGGACAATGCCGCCTTCGACGCACTGCGGGAGGTGTACGCGAACCTCGGCGCCCAGCCGCAGGGCTGACGCGAAAAAGGCAGAAGACAACCACCGGAAACGACGAATGCGGCCTCCCGGAGGGAAGACCGCATTGCCCGAACTCGTGGTGGAGCTGAGGGGAATCGAACCCCTGACCTCTTCGATGCGAACGAAGCGCGCTACCAACTGCGCCACAGCCCCGTAGGTTCCTGACGGAACCGACTCGGAAACCTTAGCAAACCTTCCTGTGCAATACGAAATCGGTTGATCGTTGCAGGTGAGTCGTCCTTTCAGGCCGCAGCGGAAGGGCCCGCACCGTACTGGTGCGGGCCCTTCGCGTGCCGTCTCTTCGAGCCGTCCGATCCCGTGTGTCGCGGGATCACTGCCCCGCTGCGCGGGGGATGTAGTCGCGCGGCGGTTCGTCCCCGCCCCGCTCGTCGTAACCCATCTCGTCGTAATCCCGGTCGTGGTACCCACGTGCGCCGTAGCGCGGCTCCTCGTATCCCGGGTCGAGGTAACCCGAGTCGTCGACGTAGTACCCCAGGTGGTCGAAGTCGGGATCTTCGTCGTCGATCTCCAGCACGACGGCACCGCGTCTACGCAGACGTTCGGGAACCAGTCTCAGTTCTTCGTCGGTACGCGACTCGACACCGAGACGGGACCGCTGAAGCCGGGCGAGCCGACGCCGACGGATCTCCTGCTCGAGTTGCACCTGCCGGCGGAGGTAGAAGAGGTAGCCGACGATCGCAGCGGTTGCCGCGCCACAGATCCACCACATCACCGACGACACGATCAGAGCGAGGGCTCCGGTGAGGATCGCGGCGATCAGCAGTGCGAGGACCGTGCGCTGACGGGCGTCGTAGCGCTGGGCGCTGGCCACGGCATCGGCGTGCGGGTCGAATCCACCCCGGCCGCGGCGCTGCGGCACGAAATCGCGTGCCGTCGCCCGCTGGGGCCGGTGGTCGTGTGCAGTTTCGTATTCAGAGTCGAATTCGTCGTGGGTGTCGAGATCGGGCCTGTCCTCGAGGTCTGTGTCCATGCGGTCCTCCGCTGGGTGTCCGTGCGTGCGGTCACGACTCGGACGCCAGTGCGGGTCGCTGCGATGACCGGCCGCGGGCCCTCTCGGGGCGATCGGCTCGTCGTCACCGCGATGCAGAACCCGTGTCGCAAGCGCGGCGTCGGTCGTCTGCCGGATCCGTGGACGCTTGGTGACCAGCATCGGGACCAGAACGAACAACCACACGGCAACAAGACCGATCCACAGGAGTGAATTCGGCATCCGGCGGCCCTCCTCCCAGTCGTCACCTGCCAGTCCGTCGGCGCCACCGACCTAACTCAGGCTAGCGGCATCCACATAAATACCCGTAGAGAAACGCCGACTCAGGTGACTACTGCAGCCACTCGAGGCACGCTCTCCCACGTGACACATTGTTCACTCTAGTCACAGAGATCACGCAGACGCTGAGGATTTTCACTCAGGTTCGTAGTTACATTTGTTACACCGCAGAGACGTTTCAAGACCACGTTGCCCGGCCACCCCGAACGAGGCGGTCGGCCACCGACCCGGGAACCTCTTCGACGGTCATCGCAACCAGCAGGTGGTCACGGAATCGGCCGTGCACGTCGAGATAGCGCTGGAGCAGGCCTTCTTCACGGAAACCGACGTTCTGGAGCACCGCTCGGCTGGGCAGATTCTCCGGTCGCACGGTCGCCTCGACCCTGTGCAGACCCACCGGACCGAAGCAATGATCCAGGCCCAGGGCGACCGCCGCGGTGGCGACGCCGAGGCCGTTGACGTCCTTCTCCACCCAGTAGCCGATCCACGCAGACCGCAGCGCACCGCGCACGATGTTGCCGACCGTGATCTGTCCGCAGAAGCGCCCGTCGAGTTCGATGGCCATCGGGATCATGTGTCCCCTGTGCGCTTCGGCTCGCAGACTCCGGTACAGGCCGGGCCACACCGAGATGTGGTGCCGCATGTCCCACGGGGACTCTCCGGTGGGCTCCCACGGCTCGAGGTGTGCGCGGTCGCGCAACCGCAGGCGACTCCAGGCGGCCGCATCCCGCAGCCTGAGCGAGCGCACGGTGACGAGGCCACCTTCCACCCGTAGCGGACCCAACCGTGCCGGCCATCCGGGGTGTCGGGACATCAACCGCGCTGCCCGAGAAACGCCACGTCCACACGTTCGCCGGCGCGCACCTCGGAGGTTTCCGGTTCCACGATCACGAGGCAGTTGGCTTCGGCGAGCGTCGCGAGCAGATGCGACGACGCGCCCGCAGCACCCCCGAGCGCCTGCACGAGATAGTCGCCGGTCGCCTCGTCGCGCAGCAACTGCCCGCGGAGGTATCCCTTCCGGCCGGGGATCGAGGTGACGGGTGCGACCGTGCGTGCGGACACGATTCGGCGCATCGGCTGCCTCCGCCCGAGCGCAATGCGGATCAGGGGCCGGACCATGACCTCGAAAACGACGAGAGCACTGACGGGGTTGGCCGGCAGCAGAAACGTGGGAACCTCGTCCCGGCCGAGCCGGCCGAAACCCTGCACGGACCCCGGATGCATCGCGACGCGTTCCACCTCGAGGTCGCCGAGATCGGCCAGGGCCTCCCGGACGTCCTCGAGGGCGCCGCCGCCCACCGCACCGGCGATCACCACGATCTCGGCGCGAATGAGCTGACCCTCCACCACTTCACGCAATCGCTTGGGGTCGGTGCTGGCGATGCCCACCCGGTTCACGTCGGCCCCGGCGTCGCGGGCGGCCGCGGCGAGCGCGTAGGAGTTCACGTCGTACACCTGGCCCGGACCGGGGGTGCGTTCCACGTCGACGAGTTCGCCGCCGACGGAGATCACCGACAGTCGCGGCCGGGGATGTACGAGCACCTTGTCGCGGCCCACCGCGGCGAGCAGGCCCACCTGTGCGGCGCCGATGATCGTGCCCGCACGCACCGCGACGTCACCCGGCTGCACGTCGTCACCGGTGCGACGGACGTAGTCGCCCGAGCGGACGGGCTTGAGCACCTTGATGCGGGCGGCACCTTGATCGGTGTAGTCCAGCGGCAGGACCGCGTCGGCGAGCGTCGGCAGCGGAGCACCGGTGTCGACACGCACCGCCTGGCGAGGTTGCAACCGGATGGGCTGTCGCGACCCCGCGCGGACTTCACCGACGACGGGGAGAACAATGTCCTCGGTTCCCGCGTCGTCAGCATCCGACGAACGGCGCCCTTCCGGAGGTCGCACATCGACGCCGCGCACGGCGTAGCCGTCGATCGCGGCCTGGTCGAAACCGGGCAGCGGACGCTCGGTCACCACTTCCTCGGCGCACAGCAAGCCCTGCGCTTCGGAAATGGCTACCCGGACCGGCCTGGGTGCGACTGCAGCCGCTGTGACCCTCGCCTGCTGATCCTCAACCGACCGCATACCGCTTCTCGACCTCCAGCCAGGTGCTGCCTGTCACTTTTCCAGGCGCTCGATCAGCCACTCGCGCAGCGAGGGACCGTACTCGTCCGTGTTCAACGCAGAGTCAACCGCAGCGCGAAGGTACCCGCCGGGATTTCCGAGGTCGTGTCGGGTGCCGCGGTGCACCACCACGTGGACGGGGTGACCCTCGGCGATCAGCAGTGCGATGGCGTCGGTGAGCTGGAGTTCTCCGCCCGCTCCGGGCTCGATGCGGCGCAGTGCGTCGAAGATCGCCCGGTCGAGCAGGTAACGACCGGCGGCGGCGAACGTGGACGGAGCGTCTGCGACGTCCGGCTTCTCGACCATGCCCAGAACCTTGAGCACGTCGGGGTTGACGGCATCGGGGACGATCTCGACGTCGAAGACGCCGTACGCGCTCACCTGCTCCTTGGGCACGTCGATCGCGCACAGCACCGAACCGCCGCGCTTGGCGCGCACCCGCTGCATGACCTCGAGGACACCGACGGGCAGCACGAGATCGTCGGGCAGCAGCACGGCGATCGCTTCCTCGTCGTCGTCGAGAGCAGCCTCCGCGCACGCGACCGCGTGGCCCAGTCCGAGCGGCTTCTCCTGGATGACCGACTCGACTTCGAGCAAGCCCTGCGCCTTGCGAACCTTGGCGAGAAGTTCGTACTTGCCCTTCTCCTCCAGCTTCGATTCGAGGACGAGGTCTTCGACGAAGTGCGCGACGACACCGTCTTTACCGGGTGCAGTCACGATCAGCAGTCGCTCCGCGCCCGAATCGGCTGCCTCCCCCGCGACGAGCTCGATACCCGGGGTGTCGACCACGGGGAGAAGCTCCTTGGGGACCGTCTTCGTTGCGGGGAGGAACCGCGTACCCATGCCCGCCGCCGGGACAACCGCGGTCTTGAAGCGCCACGCCGCGCCGTCCGTTTTGTTCGTCATAGACTCCCACCCTAACTTCGGCCAACCGATCGATGGCCCCGTGATCTTAAGGCGACCCTGATGGCCCGCACTTCCAAAGCAGTCTGGCGTACCCGAATTCTTTCAGCGCGACACCATCTGGAGAGCGATCTTCGCCACGTCGAAGAACGCGCTCTCACGGCGGCGGCTGCGTCGCTGGCGCCCGCCGGGTCCACGGTCTGTGCGTACGTCCCGGTCGGATCGGAACCTGGTTCGACGGCGTTCCTCGACGCGCTCGTGGACACCGGCCTCACCGTTCTCGTGCCGGTCACGCGGAAAGGATCAGCGCTGTCGTGGGCTAGGTATCTCGGGGAATCATCGCTGGTACCGGCCACTTTCGGGCTCAGGGAGCCGACGGGCGAGATCCTTCCACCCGAAGCTGTCGGCGAGGCGCACACCGTACTCGTCCCCGCCCTCGCGGTGGACGTCCGCGGCGTGCGACTGGGCCGGGGCGCCGGCTTCTACGACCGCACCCTGCACCTGGCATCTCCCGATGCGAGGATCGTCGCCGTCGTCCGCGACGACGAGCTGGTCGCGGAGTTGCCCGAAGATCCGCACGACATTCGGATGGGGTGGGCGCTCACTCCCGGGAAAGGGCTGGTCCGCCTCGGTACAGAGAACCGTGCGGAACAACACACCCGCTAGCGTTGTTGGCACTGTCGGCGATAGAGTGCCAAAGCTGCGGCATGACGAATGCCGCGGTACGACGAATTGGCGGAGGATCAACCGGTGCCCACCTACTCATATGCCTGCACGGCGTGCGACAACAAGTTCGACATTGTGCAGTCGTTCAGCGACGCTTCCCTGACCGAGTGCCCGGAGTGCAGCGGCAAGCTGCGCAAACTGTTCAACTCCGTCGGCATCGTCTTCAAGGGCAGCGGCTTCTATCGCACCGACTCCCGCAGCGGCAGCACCGCGAGCGAGAGCGCGAAGACCGAGTCGAAGTCGAGCAGCTCCGACACCTCCGGGTCCTCGACGAGCAGTTCCTCCTCGAGCACCTCGTCGTCGTCGAGCACGTCCTCGGCCCCCGCAGCCGCAGCGAGCTGACCCGACTTTCTCCACAGGCGGCCTGAGAATCCCCAGACCGCCGACGACCACGCTCCGCAGGACCGGCGGGCATGAACCGAACGCATAGCGTCGGCACATGCCCGTCGGTCCGTTTGCTTCTGTGCCCAGGTCCTCTCCTGCCGCGCGGGAACGCGCACCCCGGCCCGGCTCCTTACAGCCCACCCTCCCCGACCGTATCGCCGAACGACTGCGCCCCGGCCGGGCACGCGCGGGAACCGCGCGTCGCGTGGGTGCGGGGCTTCTCACCGCTCTCGCGATAGTCCTTGCGCTGCGGGGCAACTCGGACACCGAACAAGTGCCCGTCGTCATCGCCGCGCGGGATCTGACTCCCGGTCGCATTCTCACCGCCGACGACCTCACCATCGCCGACCGCGACTCCTCGAGTCTCGCCGCAGGCTCCCTCACAGATCCCGCGAACGCAGTGGGCCACACACTCGCCGGCCCCGTCCCCAGCGGTGAAATCCTGGTGGACGCGCGGTTGGTCGGGCCACGCCTCGCGTCCGCGGCTACAGGCGACGAGGAGGCCCGCGTGGTGCCGATCCGGCTCGCGGACGCCGGGGTCGGCGAACTGCTGCGCGAAGGCGACCTCGTGGACGTCGTGACCGTCGCCGGCGGGCCGGATGTCGCCGTTCCCGACGCGCACGTCCTGGCGCGGGGCGCGATCGTCGTACTCGCGCAGCGCGCGGACTCCGCTCGCGACCGGCACGACCGGGTGATTCTGGTGGCCCTCGAACCGGATCAGGCCACGGCCGTGGCAGCGGCATCGCTCGTCAGTGCATTGACGGTGACGCTGCATTGACGGTGACGCTGCATTGACGGTGACGCTGCACTGACGGTGACCCGGCACTGGGGTCGACCCGGCACCGAACGCGCGGCCGACGGAGATCTTGAGTCCGCATCGAACTGCGGGAGTACGCCATACCGAACGCGCGGCCGGTTTATCGTCGACCTGTGGATGCGATCCACAGCACGTGCCTGCGCTCGTTGCCGGAACCCCCGCACGAAGGAGAGCACCATGCTCAAAGGCTTCAAGGACTTCCTGCTCCGAGGTAACGTCCTCGACCTCGCGGTCGCGGTGGTGGTCGGAACCGCCTTCACGGCGATCGTCACCGCCTTCACGACATACGTCATCGAGCCCTTGATCGCCGCGCTGGGCGGCGACAACGAATTGGGTTGGGGCTTCCAGATCCTCGCCGACAATCCGGCCACGTTCATCAATGTGGGTGCGGTGATCACGGCCGCGATCAACTTCATCATCATCGCCGCGGTCGTGTATTTCGTACTCATTCTTCCCGCCAACGCGGCGAAGAAGAAGTTCGTCACCGAGGAGGCGGACAAAGAGGCGAGTGCCGAAGACCTGCTCATCCAGATCCGCGACATCCTCGAAGCGCAGGCCGGTACGCCGGGCCAGGGCGGCGCGCACACTCGGCCCACGCCGGATCTGTCGTAGACCTTCCGCACGAAAAAGGCTGGGCCCACTCGGATTTCCGAGTGGGCCCAGCCTGTGGTGCGGTTCGGCAGCTGCCGGACGTCTACTTAGACGGTCCAGACCTGACCGTAGGTGGTGACGTTGTCGCCGTTCGCGGTGATCGCGCGGACGAACGGACGCACCTGGACAGCGCCGAGGACGCCGGAAGCGGTGCCGTGGACGTTGGCGAACTGAACGGTCTTGAAGTCACCGTCGAACTCGCCCTCGGCGACGACGAGCTCCTCGATGCCCGGAGCCGGGGTCAGCTCGAGCTCAGCGTATGCCTGCGGGAGGATGTCGGTGACCGTCAGGTCAGCCGAAGCCGGACCTTTGAGCGGATCGAGGCCAACCCCGAATTCTGCCTCGAGGCCCGGGGTGGAGTAGGTGACGCCGATGGCGCCGTCGATGCTGCCGGCCCATGCGAACTGGTAACCGAACTGGAAGGTGGTGCCCTCCGCGTCGGCTGCACCCTCACCGAGGATGTTGGCGGTGCCGCGGCCGTTGTGGAAGAACTCGCGGTTGAACGGGCTTCCGCCGAGGGCCGGAACGCCCTGGATGAAGGTGTCTTCCTGCGTCACGACGACCTCGAGGCCGTCGGAGACGATGCGGTTCTGATCGTTGACCTCGGCCGAAGCGGCACCGGAGGCACCGAGGACCAGACCGAGAACGGCGGCACCGGCCACAGTGGCGTTACGGGCGGCCTTGAAGCCACGCGACTTGATTCCCATGATTACTCCGTTTTTGGTGGTGGGTACTACTGGTGGGATGGGCAGTGCAGGACTCAGAGGGTCCAGACCTGGCCGTAGGTCGTGACGTTGTCGCCGTTCGCGGTGATGGCGCGCACGAACGGACGCAGCGAGACCGGGCCGATGACGCCGGTGGCGGCACCGTGAACGTTGGCGATCTGAACTTCCTTGAAGTCGCCGTCGAATTCGCCTTCGGCGACCACGACTTCTTCGATCCCGGGTGCCGGGGTGAGCTCCACGGCCGCGGTGGCCTGCGGGAGGATGTCGCTGACCGTGGTGTCGATCGGGCCGACCTCGGGCGCGTAGACCTGAACGCCGTCGACCTCGACCGGGTTGCCTTCGTCATCCAGGACCGGCACGAACGTCGTGGTGGCCGAGGCCTCCAGCTGCGGGCTGCTCCAGCTGAAGCCGATCGAGCCGTCGATCGACGCCGACCATGCGACCTGGTAGCCGAACTGGAAGGTCGTGCCCTCGAAATCGGCGGCGTCGGGGCCGACGATGTTTGCGAGACCACGCCCGTTGTGGAACCACTCACGGCTCAGGGGGCTGCCACCGATCGGGGGCACACCCTGAATGAAGGTGTCCTCCTGAGTGACGATGACTTCGTTGCCGTCGGAGACGATCCGGTTCTGATCGTTGACCTCTGCGCTCGCGGCGCCGGTCGATCCGAGAACCAGACCGGCCACGGCGGCCGCCGCCACCGTGGCGTTGCGGGCGGCTCTGAAACCGCGTCGCGTCTGAATCTTCATGAATGCCTCATCCGTTCTCTGAGTGCCGGGTGGCGCACCCGCGTCCGGCACTGCTGGTCGCCCTCGTCGCCCGCGAAGGCGTTCTCCACAGCGAACGCACCGCCGGAGTGCCCGCCGGTGCGTTCGGTGCGTCAATCGTCCACACGGTTTTGCGTTACCGATTCGAGATCGAAGAGCCGGTGTGTGAGACCTCTCCACGACCTGATCGAACCTGAGAGGGAGATTAGACCGTGACCTTTCGCGGGGCAACGGCTACAGATTCACGCATCCCGGACATCCGCCGATGTGCGCTCGTCGCTCGGCGAGGCCGACTGTATTCGGGGCCACATGCCCCGGCTGTCACATGTGTCTCACGGCTGCGGCACGCACGAATCGGCGGCGCGCGGGGTTTCAGCAGGTGACAGTGGGCATTCCCCGTTTCAGAGACGGAGAAACCTTCGAAGAATGTGCCCGGGGGCACATGATCCTTGTTGCCGTGAACAAGACTGCGGACTGAACGGAATGTTTCGAGAACGTTTCGTTGCGGCCTATAACGGGTTCATCTCGAACCAAGGGTAGGCTCACCAACGTGTTGAAGATCACACGAGTCCGTGGTGTGGAGGTACTTGTCGCCGGAGCCATTCGTCGGAATCCCCGCCGCCGCCGCGCCCGTCACCCCCTGTGTCGCGTTCGTCCCGGGTGGTCTCGGGAAGTACGTCGCCGAAGATGCGCGCGAGCCGCGCCCGGTCGATCCGGGCGCGGCTCGGGGACGGTGACGCAGACTGTTCGGCTGCGTTGTCGGCGGGTGTTCCGCTCGACTCGTCGTCGGAAATTGTCCTACTCCTCCACTCGCGAAAATTCCTGGATCACATGTGCCGCCAGCGGCAGCAACGTCGCCATGCCGTCGCGGATCGCGGCGCGCGACGACGCCAGATTGGCGACGAGCGTCGACCCGGACACGCCCACCAGACCGCGCGACAGGCCGGCGTCCACATTGCCGGAAGCGAGACCCGATGCACGCAGCGCCTCGGTGATGCCGCGGATCTCGCGATCGAGAACGTCCGCGGTGGCGTCGGGCGTCACGTCACGCGGCATGACGCCGGTTCCGCCGACCGAGATCACGAGGTCGACACCGCCGATCACCGCGGTGTTCAGTGCGTTACGGATCTCCACCTCGTCGGCTGCGACCGTGACCACTCCGTCCACGGCATAACCGGCTTCCACCAGCAACTCCGTGACGAGCGGACCGGCCGCGTCGGGGCTGTCCCCGTGGGAGACCCGGTCGTCGACGATGACGACCAGCGCACGGCCGATTCTCAGGTCTTCCATTTCCATGACACCCACGGTAGTTCTCGGCTGCGGCACACGCGCTACATGCGCGGAATTGTGAGCTATGTCCATTTGTTCGGGCTCCTCGCCGCTCTACCCCGACGTCGTTTCGACGTCGACGGTGTTCTGGTTTCCGTTCGCATCCTGGTAGGTGATCTTCACCGTTTCGCCGGGTGCGCGCGAACGGATCGCCGCGATCAGGGAATCACCGTCGGTGATGACCCGGTCGTCGACCTTGACGATGAGTGCGCCGCTGGGGATACCCGCGCGCTCGGCCGGCCCACCCGCCACGACCTCGGCGACACGTGCGCCGTCCTCGTTGTTCTGCGACGGCACCTGGACGCCGATGACGGCGTGCTGCGCCTTGCCCGTGTCGATCAGTTCGTCGGCGATGCGCCGGGCCTGGTTGACGGGAATCGCAAATCCCAGGCCGATCGACCCCGACTGCGAACCGGCCGTGGCGATCGCGGTGTTGATCCCGACGAGCCGGCCGTCCATGTCCACGAGCGCGCCACCCGAGTTCCCGGGGTTGATCGCGGCATCGGTCTGGATCGCGTCGATCACCGAACTCTGATTCCCGGTCTGGCCGCTGGTCGACACCGGTCGTTCGAGCGCCGAGACGATGCCGGAGGTGACCGTGCTCTCCAGGCCGAGCGGGGAACCGACCGCGACGACCTCCTGCCCCACCTGGATATTGTCGGAATTGCCGAGCTCGATCGGCGTGAGGTCGTTACGGCCCTCGGCACGGATCACCGCGATGTCGGAGACGGCGTCCGTCCCTTCGATGCTCGCGGGCGTCGAGGTGCCGTCGGAGAAGTAGACCTTCAGTTGCGCCCCACTGCCGGCGCCCTCGACCACATGGTTGTTGGTGAGAATCAACCCGTCCGACGACAGAACGACGCCCGAACCTTCCCCGCTGCCGGTGCGGCCGAGGACCTCGATGCGCACAACGCTCGGCACCACTTTCTGCGCGACGGCCTGCACGCTCCCCTCGGGCGCCTGGACAACGGTCGCGTTGTCGTTCACGGGCGCGTCGAGCGAGTTCACCGCCGGGCCATTGCTACCGGAATCGTTCACCGCCAGCGCACCCACCGCCCCGCCGATGCCCCCGCTGACCAGAGCGAGCGCGATCGCGCCGGCCACCAGCGCCGAGCGGCCGGGCATACGTCCGGGGCTGCGCGTCGGCTGCGGGGCCGGTCCCTGCGGGTACCCGCCGGTCGGCTCGCCCGGACCGTACGGTCCGGGAATCTGGCCGGGGCCGCCTACCGGCTGCGTCGGTCCGTACGGGCCGGATGGCTGCCCTTGCCCATAGGGATGGGGTTGCGGTGAACCTGCACCGCGGGTCGGGTCATCGTTCATGGTCATCGCCTTCATCCGATTCGAGCATCAGGACGAGTGTCCGGTCGCGCGAGGCGCTGCGACGCCTCGGCATCCACTATTCAGAATGGACTGCTCGTCTGAGAGGGGGCTTAAGATTCGGCCCCGAAGTTCCTGTCAGTCCGATCCGCCGGGATGAGCCGCTATGCCCGGTGCGCCCCGGTCTCGTCGTCGAGGTCGGGCGTTCCCGGCAGCACGATGCGGATCAACGCGCCGCCCCGCTCGGATCGATCGACGGCGATCGTGCCCCCGTGTTTCATGACGATCTGACGAACGATGGCCAGCCCCAGCCCCGACCCCGGCATCGAGCGCGCACTGGTCGCGCGATAGAACCGCTCGAAGACGAGTTCGCGTTCCTCTTCTGGGATGCCGGGACCCGCGTCGTCGACCGTGATCTCCATCAGACCGGGACCGATCTGCCGCATGCGGACGAACACCTCCGCGCCGGCGGGACTCCATTTGGCCGCGTTGTCGAGGACGTTGACCATGGCCCGGGTGAGCGCCGCGTGATCGCTGAAGACGTACCAGGGCTCGGTCGTCGCGGTGAAGACGACGTCGGTCCGGCGTCGTCGCGCCCGCTCGAGACTGCGGTCGACCACCTCGGCGATGTCGACGGCCTCGAACACCGCCTCCGGCGCATCCTCGCGCGCGAGATCCACCAGGTCCCCGACGAGCGTGGAGAGTTCTTCGATCTGCCCCACGACATCCTCGCGAAGCTCGGCCATGTCCTCGGCGGGCAGGCTCGGTGCGCCCGGCCTGCTCGCCGCGATGAGCAGTTCCATGTTGGTACGCAGGGAGGTCAGCGGGGTCTTCAGTTCGTGGCCGGCGTCCGCGACGAGCCTGCTCTGCCGTTCGCGCGACTCGGCGAGCGCCCGCAGCATCATGTTGAAACTCTCGGTGAGCCTCGCCAGCTCGTCGTGTCCGCTCACCCGGATCGGCCTCAGGTCGTCGGTGCGCGCGACCCGCTCGGCGGCGGCCGTCAGCCGCGCGACCGGTCTCAGGCCCGTCCGGCCGACGGTCGCTCCCACGGCCGCGGCCAGCACAACGCCACACCCACCGACGACGAAGAGCACGCTCGCCATCCGGTTCAGCACTTCCACGGTGGGCCGCAGCCGTTGTGCGATGACCACCGTGCTGCCACCGGGCATGCGCTGGGCGAGGACGCGTTGCTGGTCGACCGTCCGTAGCGACGACTCGCGCTCGCCCTCCGCCACGGCCAGCTCCGGTTCGCCGATCGGTACCGACGATCCGGGCGGGACGTACCGGCTCAGGTCGCTGTAGATCAACGCGACGCTGATGTCGGAACTGTAGAGCTGGGCGCCACCGATGTATCGCGGGTCGTAGGTGATGAGCGTGCTCGACTCGACCAGCGCCTCGGCGCGGGCACGAAGTTGCTGATCGACGTCGGCGTACAAGGCGCGGGCCACGACGGCGTACGCGGCGATCGAGGTGACCGCCACGGCGAGTGCGACAGCGCCCGCCGCGAGCAGGGTGACCCGGGTACGGAGCGGCACCGACCGCGTCAGCAGCATCGGCGGCCGCATCTTCGACTTCACGGTGCGGTCTCGCGCAACACGTACCCGACACCGCGCACGGTGTGGATGAGGCGGGACTCACCCCCGGCCTCGGTCTTCCGCCGGAGGTAGCCGACGTAGACCTCCAGGGCGTTTCCCGAGGTGGGGAAGTCGTATCCCCACACCTCCTCGAGGATCCGGCTGCGGGACAGCACTCGCCTAGGGTTCGCCATCAGCATCTCCATCAGGGCGAACTCCGTGCGCGTCAAGCTGATCCGGCGCTCACCGCGGGTGACCTCCCGCGTCGCCGGGTTGAGGGTGAGGTCCTCGAACCGCAACGTCTCCTCGGCCGACGCGTCGGGGTCCGGAGTGGCGCGGCGCAACAGTGCTCGCAGGCGCGCCAGCAGTTCCTCGAGTGCGAACGGTTTGGGAAGGTAGTCGTCCGCTCCGGCATCAAGACCGGCGACGCGCTCGGACACCGAGTCGCGGGCCGTCAGCACCAGAATCGGCAGGTCGTCGCCGGTACTACGCAGGCGCCGGCACACCTCCAGGCCGTCGACGCGGGGCATCATCACGTCGAGCACCATGGCGTCGGGCCGGGACGCCACGACGTGTTCGAGGGCTTCCTGCCCGTCCGACGCGAGGTCGACGGTGTATCCGTTGAAGCTGAGAGAGCGGCGCAGCGATTCCCGCACTGCCCGGTCGTCGTCGACCACCAAGATGCGCATGGTTCTCAGTGTGGACCGAGCCGCTGAGAATTGACTGAGCGGCGTGCCGTACCGCCCGAGCTGTCCTGCGGTCCGGACCGTGCCGCCCGTCCGGTAAGATTACTCAATCGAGACGCTGCGGACGGCCGCCCGCGCGGCCACTGCGGAGGTTCGGGCTCTCACGAGGGTGCACGTGAAGCAGCCCACCGCGGGGAAATACCCGGCGTCCACAAAGTCGAGCTGGTGAGGAGCGAGATATGGCAGTCAAGCGAGGACCGTCCAAGAAGTCGCGTGCCGTTGAGGGACGCAAGCCCAAGAAGAATCCCCTCTTCGCGGCGAAGATCGATTACGTCGACTACAAGGATGTGAACCTGCTCCGCACGTTCATCTCCGACCGCGGCAAGATCCGCAGCCGTCGCGTGACCGGGCTGACCCCGCAGCAGCAGCGTCAGGTCGCCATCGCCGTGAAGAACGCGCGCGAGATGGCTCTCCTGCCCTACATCAGCAGCAAGTAGGCGCCCAGCGCCGGCAAGCTCCGACAACCGCTCCTTCCGCATTCCGGGAGGAGCGGTTGTTCGTCTGCGGCCCCGCAAAATCGGGCAAACTGTGCATTATCATCGCCGAACGGCTGAACCGCTGCCACAAACACCAGAATTCCCTGTTTTCGGTTGGCATCCATTCCGATTTCCGGATAAGTTTTTGTCCGCTGAACGAATTGCACTGCCGGGGAGGACAGGGAATTCGTTTCGGCGGAATGCCCCACACGGCGTGACGGCTCACCAGTCCCCACCGACACCGAGCCTTCCGAGCGTGATCACGGGGCATTCACCCCGCCTGCTGCCCTTCGGGGCAGGTTGTCGGGGACGCCCCGCCGGCGGCGGGATAACACCCACCGTCGGCGGCGTAGCGTGACCGACCCCCTGGCTTGCTGCCGTCCCCCACAGGCCCGAGCCGAATCCGTTACCGGTGGTAACCTTTTTCGCCGGGTCGAAAAGGCCCGATAGAGCTTTCGTACGAGTGGGTGAATTCGGTGTCGGGCGTGGTCGCGGGGTTCACCGTCATCTTCGTCATCATCGCCATCGGATTCGTACTCGGGCGCCGCGGGACTCTCGGCGCCGAGGCACAAACCGTGCTCAGCCGGTTGGTGTTCTTCGTTGCCACCCCGGCACTATTGTTCGACGCGCTCGCCACCTCCGACCTCGCGGTCATCTTCTCGCCGAACCTCTATGTCGCCGCGGCCACCGCATTCGCCGTCGCGATCACCTATTTCGTCGTCGCAGCGTTGTGGCTGAAACGTTCCGTCCCCGAACTGACCATCGGTGCGTTGTGTGCCGGGTACGTCAACTCCGCGAACCTCGGTATCCCGATCGCGGTGTTCGTCCTCGGCGACGCGTCGTTCGTCGCGCCGCTGCTGCTCTTCCAGATCGTGGTGCTCTCCCCGATCGCACTGACGATGCTGGACCTGTCGACCATGCGTGCCGGCGCCTCCCGGCTCGACACACTCACGGCACCGTTCAAGAACCCCATCGTGCTCGCGGGTGCCGCCGGACTCGCGGTCGCGGTGAGCGGCTGGACAGTTCCCCAGGCGATCCTCCAGCCGTTCCACCTGCTCGGCGGAGCCTCGGTGCCCGGCGCGCTGCTCGCCTTCGGGTTGTCGCTGCAGGGCGTACGGGTTCTGGAGAAGGGTACGAGCCCCCGCCGCGACGTCGCCCTGGCCTCGGTGCTGAAAATCGTCGTGCAACCACTTCTCGCGTACGCGATGGGTCGCTACCTGCTCGGCCTGGAAGGCCACGCGTTGTTCGCCGTCGTCGTGGTCGCCGCCCTGCCCACTGCCCAGAACGTCTTCGTCTATGCCAGTGCGTACGGGCGCGGCATGGTGCTCTCGCGCGACACCGCGCTCGTCACCACCCTCGCCTCGATTCCCGCGATCGGCATCATCGCCTCCCTGCTGACGTGAGTGCCGGAGACCATCCCGGCGCAGGTGCGGGCCTAAGGTGGCCGCATGCGCCTGATCGCCCTGCTCGCTTCGAGCGTTCTCGCCGCCGCGTGCGGATCGAACAGCCACGACATCGAGCCGTTGCCGGAAATCGCTGCGCCGCAAGGGGCGACCGCATTCGTCGCGCGGCCGGACATCGTCGACGCCCATCCGGTGCAGATCCAGGGCTGGTCGCGGGCGGGCGACGACCGTATCGCGCTGCACTTCGAGACGGGAACCCCGGAATGCTACGGCGTCGACGCCGTCGTCACCGAGACTGCCGACGCCGTGGGTGTCACGGTTCTCGGCGGCACACTGCCCGAGGCGAAAGACAAGATGTGCATCATGATCGCGGTGACCGGAACGCTCGAGGTTTCGCTCCAGCAACCGCTCGGAGAGCGGATCGTCACGGCAGGTGAGCCGCACTGACTGCGCCCGACCGCGACGCGATGTTCCCGACTCCCCGGACCGGCGTCCCACGACACTGGTTGTTGTACCTGTGCACCGCGACCGCTCTCCTGCACGCCGCGTTCCAGTCCGTGAGGGTGCTGGTGTCCTATCGGATCCTCGCGCTCGGCGGCGACGCCGCGACGATCGGTCTCGTCACCGCCCTGTACGCGATCGTGCCGTTGGTTGCGGCAGTCCGGATGGGCCGGTCCGTGGACCGCGGTCACGCCGCCATGATCCTGCGAACCGGCGTCGTGGTGTCCACGCTCGGCGTCGGGCTCATCGCGGCGAGTTCGGGCCTGCTGGTCCTCGCGGCCGGCAACATCGTGCTCGGGCTGGGGCAGTTGCTCGTCACGGTGTCGGGCCAGGCATTTGTTTCGATCCTCTCGCCACCCGACAGGCTCGACCGGGGATTCGCGGGGATCACCCTCGGCGTGTCGGTCGGCCAGGCGGTCGGGGTGCCGATCGCGGGGATCATCGCGGCCAACCACAGTGCGGACGACGGCAACGTCGAGACCACGGGAGCGTTGCTGGCCATGACGGTGATTTCGGCGGTCGCGCTGCCGTTCGTGCTCGGACTCCGGGAGCCGCCTGGCTCGGGTCGCACCGCCGACGACGGTGCGCCCCAGTCGGTGCGGTCGATGCTCGGCACCCGGGGCATGAAACCGGCGATGCTGTCGAGTCTGATCGTGCTGGCCTCCGTCGACCTCGTCGTGGTGTACCTCCCCCTCCTGGGAGAGCAGTTCGGCTTCGGGGTCCTGCTCGTCTCGGCACTGCTGACCGCGAGGACGATCACGTCGATCCTGTCCCGCGCGCTGTTGCCGTGGGCGCTGCGGCACGTCGGCCGGCGACGCCTGCTCATCTCCGCCACGGCCGGCACCGTCGTGCCTGTCGCACTGATCCCGTTCGTGCCGAATCCCTGGCTCATCGCCGCGCTACTCGCGGTGTGCGGGGCGTTCTGGGGCGTCGGCCAGCCACTCACGATGACGTGGGTCGTCGAACTGGTGGCACCGTCCGACCGGGCGTCGGCGCTGGCGGTGCGTCTCACCGGCAACCGTCTCGGGCAGGTGCTGATCCCTGTCGCCGCCGGAGGGATCGCCGGGGTCGCCGGCGTGGCGTCGGTGTTCTGGGTGACCGCTGCGTTGCTGTCCGCAGCGGCCACCTCGACCTGGCGTGCCCTGCGCACCTGACCCCTCGGGTCCGTCAGCGCCGGCGCATCCGCACGTAGTCGCCCACGACCGCAGCACCGAGACCGTCGAGGTCGGGTGCGACGACCCGTCCGCCCACCCGTCGTGCCATGCGGTCGACAATCCGCGCGAGCCCGGGGTCGTCACCGAGCCGGAAGATCGTCACCTGGGCGCCGATCTTGGCGAGGTGATCGAGTTCGCGCACCGTCAGGCCGAGCGTGCGCGCACTCGGTGGATAGTCGAATGCCGCATATCCCTCGGGTTCGAGATGGGCGGTGGGCTCACCGTCGGTCACCACCAGCACGACGGGCTGCGCGTTCGGATGACGACGGAGGTGCCGGCCGGCCAGCATGAGCGCGTGGTGCAGGTTGGTGCCCTGCTCGTACACACCGTCGAGACCCGCCAGTTCCGGTGCCGTCACCACCCGCGCGTGCCGCCCGAACGAGATCAGTTGCAGGGCGTCGCCGCGGAATCGCGTCGACACCAGGTGGTTCAGTGCGAGTGCGGTGCGCTTCATCGGCACCCAGCGGCCGTCCATGACCATCGAGAACGACGTGTCGACGAGCAGCGCGACCGCCGCCTGCGCCCGCTGTTCGGTGTCGACGACCTCGACGTCGCTCACCGACATCCGGACCGGCACCCCCGGGCTGCGCAGGGTCGCGTTGGTAAGAGTCCGCACGACGTCCCACGGCTCGGTGTCGCCGAACTCCCACGCCTTCGTCGCCCCGGTGGGTTCGCCCATCGCCCCGGCCCGCCGCGATTCGCGCTGTCCCGTGCGAGACGAGATCCGGTTCATCACGTCCCGCAGCGCAGTCTGGCCGAGTTGGCGCATCGCCTTGGGCGACAGGCGCCACTGGCCGTCCGCCCCGCGGTCGAAGAACCCCTGCTGCTGAAGCTCCTTCTCCAGAGCCGCGAGCGTGCGGGCGTCGGCGACCGCCTGCGGCCCGAGATGCCGTTCGAGTTCGTCGAGGTCGATGTCGTCGAGCGACGCCCCGGCGTACTGCTGCGACAACTGCTCGGCGAGCTGGTCCAGTTCCGAGATCTCCTGGAGGGCGGACGTCGCCTCGCCCAGTCCCATCCCTTCGTCGCCGCGGGCACGTTCGGACCCGGCCCAGTCCTCGCCGGGCCGCGCGGCGCGCAGGTGGCCGTCCAGCCGGTCGAGCTGGTTGGTCAGAGCCGGCGACCCGAACGCCTGCTGCGCGAGTGCGTCGAGTTCTTCGCGCTGTTCCGGTGTGAGCGAGTTACGCAGTCGCTGGGCCGCCGCCGCACGTTGAGCGAGCGAGTCGAGCAGTTCTTCCACGTCCTGCGGGTCGTCGGGGAAGAACTCGCCGTGCTCGGCCATGAACTGTTCGAAGTCCTCGGGGGTGTCCTCCCCTCGGGCGTGCTTGTCGAGCAGGTCGTTGAGGTCCTCGAGCATTTCGGAGATGCGCTGCCGGTCTTCCTCGGTGGCGCCTTCGAGTGCCTGCTTCATGCCGGCGAACCGCTGGTCGAGCATTTCGCGGCCGAGCAGGTCGCGAATCTTCTCGTAGTCCGCCCACGCCCGGTCGCTGCGCCAGTCGTAGTCGGCGAGTTCCTGGACGGCCTGCGCCGGTGACGCCGGTAGCTCTTCGATGCGCATTTCGGCGAATCGGGCGTCGTCGTCGAGGGCGCGCGCAAGCTCTTTCCGTTCCTCGAGGACCGCCCGGTCGAGCAGTTCGCGCACCTCCCTCAGAGTGCCGTCGAGATTGGTGCGGTCGAGCAGTTCCTTCCTGCGCCGGTTGGCTTCCGCGGCGAGTTTGTCCAGGCCGCGCATCCCGTTGCTCCCGCGACGCAGCAGTTCGCGCAGCGCTCGCTGCGGCGACGCCCCGGCCAGGACGTCGTCGCCGATCGTCGCGAGTGCCTCCCGCAGATCCACGGGAGGTGCGAGCGGGTCGCCTCCGTGGTACGGGCCGTAACGCGCGGAACGCTCCATCAGGAGTACACCGCCGTACCGCCCGGGCCGGCGTCCTTGGCGATGCGTCGCGCCAGGTAGAGGCCTTCCAGCGCGAATTCTGCTGCCGCGGCGCGGGTTCCGCTGTCGGACCCACCGAGCCGCTCGGCGATGGTGTCGAGGACGGGCAGTTCGGGCAGTGCGTCGAGCAGCCCTTTCGCGGTGACCCGTTCACCGGTGATCACCGGTTCGCCCTCCTCGACCGCTGCGACGAGAGGCGCGAGATCGATCCCGGCCAGCCGCGTGCGGGCCGTCTCCGCGGTCGCACGGCGCAGCAGGTGATCGAGGACTTCGAACTCCCGGCCTTCCTCCCCGGACTCGAATTCCACCTTCCCGCGCAGCACCTCGACGACGGTGCCGAGGTCGACGGGCCGCGCCACCGGGTCGTCCTCCCCCAGTACCGCGCCGCGGTGCATCGCGGCGGCGGCGACGGTTTCGGCGCCCGCCACGGCGAACCGCGCGGAGACGCCGGAGCGCTGGTCGACGGATGTCGACTCACGGAGCAGGCGGGTGAAACGAGCGAGAATTTCGAGGAGGAAATCGGGGACCCGAGCCTGGAGGTCGGCTTCCTGTTCGATCACCGCGATCTCATCGTCGAGTTCCGTCGGGTAGTGGGTGCGGATCTCCGCGCCGAAGCGGTCCTTGAGCGGGGTGATTATCCGGCCACGGTTGGTGTAGTCCTCGGGGTTCGCACTCGCGACGAGCAGGACGTCGAGCGGGAGGCGCAGGGTGTAGCCGCGCACCTGGATATCGCGTTCTTCCATGACATTGAGCAGCGACACCTGGATACGCTCGGCGAGGTCGGGAAGCTCGTTGATCGCGACGATGCCGCGGTGCGCGCGAGGGACCAGACCGAAGTGGATGGTCTCGGGATCGCCGAGGCTGCGTCCCTCCGCGACCTTCACGGGATCGACGTCGCCGACGAGGTCGGCAACCGAGGTGTCGGGGGTTGCCAGCTTCTCGGCATACCGCTCGCTGCGGTGACGCCATTCCACCGGCAGGTCGTCGCCCAGTTCCGCCGCGCGGCGGATCGACGCGGGGGTGATGGGTTCGTAGGGGTGCTCGCCGAGTTCGGATCCGGCGATCACGGGAGTCCACTCGTCGAGAAGCAGGGAGAGGGTGCGCAGCAGGCGTGTCTTGCCCTGGCCGCGTTCTCCGAGCAGCACCACGTCGTGGCCGGCGAGCAGGGCCCGCTCGAGCTGGGGTACGACGGTGTCGTCGAACCCGACGATGCCGGGCCAGGGATCGGTACCGTCGCGCAGCGCCGCGACGAGGTTCTGCCTGATCTCGTCCTTGACCGGACGATGCACGTGGCCGGAGGCGCGCAGCTCTCCGAGGGTGGACGGGCGCGATGTGGGAGACGTCACCCCATCAAAGGTACGACCGTGCGACGGTTTCGGCACCTGCTACACGAGGAACCCTGCCCCCACCTTCACAGCAGCGACGCGATCGCCGCGAATCACCGGGGAATTCGCTCCGTACCGGCGACTTCGGAGGTGCGCGTTCGGGACGCCTGAGTACGGACCGGGCAACCCCTTTCTGATAGACACGGTGTATGTCGGACACCGAGATCACCTTTTCCAGCGGCGACGTGACCCTGCACGGCAGTGTGCGGGTACCCGTGTCGATGAGGGGTGCGGTGCCCGGTGTGCTGTTGCTCGCCGGCAGTGGGCCCACCGACCGCAACGGTGACAGTGCCCTGCTGCCGGGGCCGATCGGTACGCTGCGCCACCTCGCCGACGTCCTCGAACGACACGGATTCGCGAGCCTGCGCTACGACAAGCTCGGCAGCGGCGTCACGGGCCTCGGTCCCTACGACGTGGAGGACGTCGCCGATCTCGGATTCTCGACGTTCATCGACGCCGCGTCCGCGGGTCTCGATTTCCTCGCCGCTCAGCGCGGTGTCAACGCCGACCGCCTCTACGTCGTCGGGCACAGCGAAGGCGCGCTCATCGCCCTGTCGCTCGCGCAGGACAATCCCCGGATCAGGGGCATCGGTCTGCTCGAACCCCTCGCGGTACGTCTGCTCGATCTGCTGACCGCCCAGATCGACGCCCAACTCGACGCGGTGGTCATCGCGCAGAAGCTTCCCGTGCAGATCGCCGACGAACTCCGTCTCGCACTGACCGGGGCCGTCGAATCCCTGCGCGCCGACGGCACTCTCAGCGACAACCTGCCCGAACCGCTCCGCAACGCGGGTCTCGTCCCCGCCAACGCAAAAGCTCTCGCCGAGGAAGACGCACTCGATCCTCGGATGCTCGCCGCCCAGATCGACGGCGACCTGCCGGTCTTGTCGAGCGCGTCGACAAAGGACATCCAGGTACGCATCGAAGATGTCGATGCGCTCGACGATGCCCTCGTGCACACCCGGCTGACCAAGTTGCGGATGACGCACACGAACCATGTCCTCAAGGACATCGGCATCCAGCAGTCGACGGGTGCCGACTACGTCGCCGACCTTCCGTTCTCGCAGGAGTTCACGTCCGGATTCGAGGCGTGGCTGAAGAGCCTGTGAGCGCCCCCGCGAAATAACAAATGTCGCTTTCGCGTTATTGGTGTATGGTCTCCCGTTAACCCGTTGGTGCGCCCGAGAAAGGTACGGTTCGATGCGATACAAGCACATGCATGTCGTCGGCTGCCCCGTACCGTTCATGCATTTCCGCGCACCCTTTGCCGCGAGGCGACCCCGAGAATAGAAGTCACACGACGACTCCCTCTCGGGCACCCGGGCACATCGCCCCGGGTGCCCTTTCTTATCCCCACAGCTTTGATTCCTGACAGGAGAAACACCATGAAACTTCGTATCGACCCTGGCGGATCCGTGCCGTCGGACCTGCCCGGCGACCTGACCGGTCATGCCATCACGATCGATCTCAGTCGCGTCGGCGGAACCGAAAGCGGTGCCGCCGCAGCAGATCTGATCCGCGAACTGCTCGACCGGGGCGCTGCACGCCTCGTCATCTCCGAGGGCCGCGGATCCCGGGGAACCGAGTCCGCGCACGACGACGCCGCCCACTCGCACGCTGCCTGACCTGCAGGCACGTGCGCCGTGGACGGCGCCGTCCGGTACTTGCGTCAGTGCGCGAAGTGGCGAGCACCCGTCAGATAGAGGGTGACCCCTGCTTCGCGTGCCGCCTCGATGACCTCGTTGTCGCGCACGGATCCACCGGGCTGAACGACGGCCTTCACGCCGGCCTCGGTGAGCACCTGCAGACCGTCCGCGAACGGGAAGAACGCATCCGACGCGGCTACGGAACCCACCACGCGGTCGCCCGCGCGGGTCACGGCCAGACGCGACGAATCGACGCGGTTGACCTGTCCCATGCCGACTCCGACGGTCGCGCCGCCCGAGACCAGCAGAATCGCGTTGGACTTCACGGCGCGCACGGTGCGCCACGCGAACTCGAGGTCACGCAGGGTTGCTTCGTCCGCGGCGTCGCCGCACGCGAGTTGCCAGTTGGCCGGCGAATCACCTTCGGCATCGAGCGCGTCGCGTTCCTGCAGCAGCAGGCCGCCGGAGATCTGACGCATCTCGATCTGCGACGACTTCGGCGAGTCCGCCCGCAGGATGCGGATGTTCTTCTTGCGGGAGAGCACTTCCACCGCACCGTCCGCATACGACGGCGCGATGATGACCTCGGTGAAGATCTCGGCGACCTGCTCCGCCATCTTCACGCTCACCTCACGGTTCGCGGCGATCACGCCACCGAACGCCGACACCGGGTCGCATTCGTGGGCGTTGCGGTGGGCGGTCGCGATGTCGTCGGCGATCGCGATGCCACACGGGTTGGCGTGCTTGATGATCGCAACGCACGGCTCGTTGTGGTCGTGCGCGGCGCGCCAGGCTGCGTCGGCGTCCTGGTAGTTGTTGTACGACATCTCTTTGCCGTGGAACTGCTCAGCCTGCGCGAGTCCCGGCTCGCCCGACTCGTCGACGTACAGCGCGGCGGCCTGGTGCGGATTCTCGCCGTAGCGAAGCACATTCGCGCGAGTCCACGTGGCGCCGGTCCAGCCCGGGAACTTCGATTCCTCGTCCGACACCGCGTAGCCGCTGTTCATCCAGCTTGCGACCGCGACGTCGTAGGCGGCCGTGTGCTGGAACGCCTGCGCGGCCAGGCGCTTGCGCTGCTCGAGGGTGAAGCCGCCACCCGCGACGGCGTCGAGGACATCGCCGTACGCGGCGGGATCCACGACCACAGCCACCGACGGATGGTTCTTCGCAGCGGCCCGCACCATGGACGGCCCGCCGATGTCGATCTGCTCGACACACTCGTCCGGGGTCGCACCCGAGGCGACCGTCTCCGTGAACGGGTAGAGGTTCACCACGACCAGTTCGAACGCCTCGATGCCCAGGTCGGCGATCTGGTCGAGGTGGTCCTGCTTGCGCGTGTCGGCGAGGATGCCGGCGTGGACCCGCGGGTGCAGCGTCTTGACGCGACCCTCGAGGCACTCCGGAAAACCGGTGAGCTCTTCCACTCTCGTCACGGGCACGCCCGCTCCGGCGATCGTCGCCGCGGTGGAGCCGGTCGAGACGAGCTCGACTCCCGCCTCGTGGAGCCCTGTCGCCAGGTCCACGAGTCCGCTCTTGTCGTACACGCTGACAAGCGCGCGGCGCACTGTCTTACGTTCGGTCACCGGGGATCACGGCCTTTCGTCCATCGGAAACAACTCCACGGGTGGCGACGGCGGCGACCACTTCTGCCAGCAACCGTCGCTCCACAACCTTGATTCGTTCGTGCAGGCTCGCTTCGTCGTCGCCCTCGAGAACGGGCACCGCCTCCTGCGCGAGCACCGGGCCGGTATCGACTCCGCCGTCGACGAGGTGCACGGTCGAGCCGGTGACCTTCACGCCGTACGCGAGCGCATCGGGCACCGCGTGCGCTCCGGGGAACGACGGCAGCAGTGCCGGATGCGTATTGATGATGCGGCCGCCGAAA
This sequence comes from Rhodococcus sp. NPDC019050, assembly GCF_055664235.1. Classification (NCBI taxonomy): domain Bacteria; kingdom Bacillati; phylum Actinomycetota; class Actinomycetes; order Mycobacteriales; family Nocardiaceae; genus Rhodococcus; species Rhodococcus sp. NPDC019050. The sequence continues at coordinate 345,116 of NZ_JBVOON010000001.1, forward strand.
CGGTCGAGGAACGCCGGACCCAGGATCTTCATGAATCCCGCGCTCACCACGAGATCGGGCTCGAACTCCGCGACGGCCTCGGTCAGCGCGCGATCCCAGGCGGCACGGTCCGAGTGGTCGCGCAGCGCGACCCGCAACACGGGGACACCGACCGCTGCGGCGTGCTCCTCGGCACGGCATTCGCGGTCCACACCGACCGCGACCACGTGCGCGGGGTAGTCGGCGTCGCGGGCCGCGTCGAGCAACGACGCCAGCAGGCTCCCCGTTCCGGATGCGAGGACGACGAGCCGCGCCGGTGCGGTGGGCGGCAGCAGGTCACGCGAGGCAGTCAGGGCACTACTCCTGGAACTCGAGGGGGTCGGCCGACGAACCGGCCGTGTGAAAGCCTAGTCGGCGCTCTTCCCGCGCTTGCCCTCGACCTCCGGCTCCAGCGCGGAGTCTTCCTCCGGGAGGGCGTCGTCGGTTGCCTCGGCATCGGCGGCGGACGGCCCCTTGCGGGTCGAGTCCGGCTGCTCCTCGGCGTCCCGGCTGCCGTCCTCTGCCGGATCGACCTCGTCGTCTTCGTGATCGTCGGTCCCGAGTTCCGTCTCGGGATCATCGACGTCGTCGTCCCACTCGGAGTCCTCGTCGTCCCAGTCGGAGTCCTCGTCCTCCATCACGTCGTGGTCGTCGTCCATCACGTCGTGGTCGTCGTCCATCACGCTGTGGTCGTCACCGAGGGCGCGGGCGGCCAACCGGCCCTCCCGCCACATGAGCAGTTGCGCGACGATGAGACCGAGAAGCCCCGCCCACGCGAACAGGAGCACCCCGGCGAGCCACCAGTTGGCGCCGACGATCCCGAATATCCCCAGCGGACCGCCCGCCGCCCAGGTGATCCCGGCGGTGACGAGCCCGGCAAGGCCCGCCGCCGCCAGTACGGTCCGCGCCGCGTCGAGGCTGCCCACCGGCGCCCCGTCCGCCTGCGCCTGGAGCGTGCGTTGTGCGGCGAATCGGCCGAGCAGCGCGCCGACCGTCGCGGGGGCCGCGAGCATCACCGGCCACAGCGCGTGCGCCGGACCGGCGGGGATCGCCGCGAGAATCGGAAGTGCCGGCAGGTCACCGCCGGACGCTTCGAACAGACTCAGACGGACCTGCCCGAACTGCGCGGTGCTTCCCGCCAGCGTCGCGGACGCACCGATCACGAGATTCGGGAGGTAGAGGATCGACAGGACGGTGAGTCCGAGAACGCCCGTCCAGCTTTCACCGCGCGCGAGCAGTTCGCCGACCGTCGTCCACGACAACAGCAGCCCGGCGACGACGAGGACGCCGCCCACCGCGAACATACCGAGCAGTGCCCTCGCCGCAGGGCGGGCCGACAGTACGAGCCATTCCGGCACCCGGTACCGGACGACGAAGGTTTCCCACGTGCGTGAGCCGATGCCCAGCAACGCCGCGAGGAGGTACAACCCCGTGACCCAGCCGAGTGCGGCCGCGGGGTTCGGTGACGCGACGGGAAGAACGGCTGCGGCATCCTGCATCACGACGAGCGCGACGACCGTCACGATCAGCGGGCCGGCCAGGGTCGCCGCAGCGATGCGCGCGGCATCGCGCCCTTCGAGTTGGTACCCGGTGTACGCGACCACGGCGTCTGCCGCGGACCCTGCCCCGCGTGCCGACAGCCACACCAGAACCGCTGTGGGCAGCAGGGGAAGCACACCCAGTGCTGTGCCGTCGATCGTGAGGGTCACCTGGTGCAGTGCCAGCCACGTACCCGCGACCGCCGCATAGACACCGGTCAGGTCGCTGTTCGCGAGGACCATCGTGGTGACCACCACGGTGGCGACCACCGCGACGGTCACGGCCGGAAGCCGGCCCGCGGTACCGACCAGGATGCGGAAGCGCTCCGGATCGAGGTGGTCGTCCTCGGAGGGAGTGTGCCGGGTGGACCGGCCGAGCGTCGAAGTCATCGAGACGAGGGTGTCACCGACTGCTCTCCGATGGTGTCAGGCGCGCCGATCACCGCTGGTCGTCCGGGGCACGGAACGCCTGTGTGGGGGCAGGCTCTCCCGCTCCCGGGTTCTGTGACTCGTCTGCGCGCTCGGCAGGAGTGGTGGACTCCGACGTGGACGGCGCGTCGTCCTGCCGCAGGTTCTCCTCCGTCCGGTGGGTGTCCGCGCGCTCTGCGTCCTGCTGCTCGTGCTCGGAAGAAACGCTCGCGCCGGAGTGCTGCTGTGCGTACTGGCCCGGCTGCTGACCGTACTGGGCTGCTGTGAACTGCTGCGTGCGGTCCTGGTCACCGACACGATGCTCGTCGCCGACGCGCTGTTCACCCGGCGTGGCCTGCTGACCGAACTGCCCACCGTGCTGCTGGGCACCGGCGAAAGGCTGGTCGCTCGCTTGCTGACCGGCGGGGTACTGCTGCCCGCCGAACTGCGGACCCGCGTACTGCTGGGCGCCGAACTGCGGACCCGCGTACTGCTGGGCGCCGGCCGCTTGCCCGCCGTACTGCTGGCCGGGGTACTGCTGACCGCCGTACTGCTGGCCCGGGTACTGCCCGCCGAACTGCTGGCCGCCGAACTGCTGGCCGCCGAACTGCTGGCCGGGGTACTGCTGACCGCCGTACTGCTGCCCGCTGTACTGCGGACCCGGGTACTGCTGTCCACCGAACTGTTGGGCGCCCTGCTGCGTCGAACCCTGTTGCGGCACACCCTGCTGGGGATAGCCCTGTGCGCCACCGGTCTGCCGGGTCGTACGTCCGGGCACCAGAATGCCGAGTCCGAACAGGAGACTGACCACGGCCAGCGCGGACTGCACGAAACCGAAGACGAGGATCGTGACCCCGCCCCATGCGATCCCGGTGTCCTCCGGAAGGTGGAACAACTGGAAGAGCGACGTCACGAACCCGACTCCCGACGCGACCACCGCGACGGCCCGCAGATCCTGGCCCGGGAGCAGGGAGAGCGCCGCGCTGACACCACCGAGCAGCAGGAAGGCCAGGGGCACCACGGCGAACCCGAAATCGAACGACGAGAGTGCGACGCGGGAGCCGAATGTGATGCTCACGTACGGCGCGAGACCGAGCAGAAAGTTCACGACGCCGAGTGCGGCGACCACGAGTGGCAGCAGCAGCGGGACCACCTTGTTCGGGGTGGATTGCCCTGCGGGGAAATTCATCGGTCCTCCTGCTGTCGATTCGGCTGTCGTCGATCTCCTGCGTACCAGCCTAGGCACGACCCGGGAGAATGGGGCCATGCCGCACACTTTTGTCCCTGGTCGGGACGTCGCAGTCGAAACCGAGGTCAAACGGTCACGGTTTCTCGCGACACTCCGTCGTGTCGAGTCGAGCGAGGCGGCACTGGCCTTCGTGGAGGAACAACGGCGACTGTATCCCGATGCCCGCCACCACTGCTGGGCGTTCGTCGCCGGGGACGAGCGGGCGGCGCGTGCCGAGCGGTCGAGCGACGACGGCGAACCGGGCGGAACCGCGGGGATACCGATGTTGCAAGTGCTGCACCACCGCGATCTGGTGAACGTGGCTGTCGTGGTCACCCGCTGGTTCGGGGGAATCAAGCTGGGGGCCGGCGGACTCGTACGCGCCTATTCGGGAGCGGTCACCGCGGCACTCGATTCCGTGCGCCTGGTCGCGCGTGTCCGGCGGGAACTGTTCGAACTGGAGGTGGATCACGCCGACGCGGGCCGCGTGGAAGCCGAACTGCGGCAACGTGGGGTGAGCGTGCTCGGCGTGACGTACGGCGATCGTGCGGTGCTGACGGTCGCCACCGCAGACACCGACGGCCTCACCGCGACGGTCGCCTCCGTCACCTCCGGGTCGGGTGACCTCCGGTCCGTCGGCCACCAGTGGGTCGACGCATAGGCCCCGAAAAGCACACTGCCCGTGTGTGTCCCGGGTAGCCGAGCTACCGGGACACACACGGGCAGGGAGAGCCGTGCAGTGCGGAAATTACAGCGACTGCAGGATTTCGCGCGCGAGAGCGGCGGTCTCGGACGGCGTCTTGCCGACCTTCACACCGGCTGCCTCGAGGGCATCCTTCTTGGCCTGAGCGGTACCCGAGGAGCCGGAGACGATGGCGCCGGCGTGGCCCATGGTCTTGCCCTCGGGAGCGGTGAAGCCTGCAACGTAGCCGACGACCGGCTTGGTCACGTTGGCCTTGATGTAATCGGCTGCGCGCTCCTCGGCGTCGCCGCCGATCTCGCCGATCATCACGATGACCTTGGTCTCGGGATCCTTCTCGAACGCGGCGATCGCGTCGATGTGGGTGGTGCCGATGACCGGGTCGCCGCCGATGCCGATGGCGGTCGAGAAGCCGTACTCACGGAGCTCGAACATCATCTGGTAGGTCAGGGTGCCCGACTTCGACACGAGGCCGACCGGGCCCTTGCCGGCGATGTTCGCCGGGGTGATGCCGACGAGCGCCTCACCCGGGGTGATGATGCCGGGGCAGTTCGGGCCGATGATGCGGGTCTTCTCGCCCTTGTCGACGTTGTAGGCCCACGCGTACGCGGAGTCCTGCACCGGGATGCCCTCGGTGATGACGACCAGCAGCGGAATCTCGGCGTCGATCGCCTCGACGATGGCGTCCTTGGCGAAGGCCGGGGGAACGAACGCGATCGAGACGTCCGCGCCGGTCTCCTTCATGGCCTCTGCGACGGTGCCGTAGACCGGCAGCTCGACGGCGTTGCCGTCCTTGTCGGTGTGCGAGACCGTGGTGCCGGCCTTGCGGGCGTTGACGCCGCCGACAACCTGGGTGCCGGCCTTGAGCATGAGGGCGGTGTGCTTGGTGCCCTCGCCGCCGGTGATGCCCTGGACGATGACCTTGGAATCCTTGGTAAGGAAGATTGCCATTGTTCTGTGTGTCCCTTTACTTCGCTGCGTAGGCGAGTTCGGCAGCCTTGTCGGCAGCCTCGTCCATGGTGGCGACGACCGTGACCAGCGGGTGGTTGGCCTCGGAGAGGATGCGGCGACCCTCCTCGACGTTGTTGCCGTCGAGGCGGACGACCAGCGGCTTGTTGGCCTCGTCGCCCAGCGTCTCGAGGGCGCCGACGATGCCGTTTGCCACCGCGTCACACGCGGTGATGCCACCGAAGACGTTGACGAACACGCTCTTGACCTGCGCGTCGTTCAGGATGACGTCCAGGCCGGCGGCCATGACGGCAGCCGAGGCGCCGCCACCGATGTCGAGGAAGTTGGCGGGCTTGACGCCACCGTGCTTCTCGCCTGCGTAGGCGACGACGTCCAGGGTCGACATGACCAGTCCGGCGCCGTTGCCGATGATGCCGACCTCACCGTCGAGCTTGACGTAGTTGAGGTCGTTCTCCTTGGCCTTGAGCTCGAGCGGATCGGTGGCGTCCCGATCCTCGAACTCTGCGTGGCCGGGCTGACGGAAGGACGCGTTCTCGTCCAGCGTGACCTTGCCGTCGAGTGCCAGGATCTGGTCGTCCGGGGTACGGACGAGGGGGTTCACCTCGACGAGGAGAGCGTCCTCCTTGATGAACACCTCCCACAGCTTCTGGATGGTGTTGGCTGCGGCGTCGAGCACCTCGGCGGGCAGCTTGCCGGCCTCGGCGATCTCGCGCGCGAATGCGAGGTCGACGCCCTTGACTGCGTCGACCGGGATCTTTGCGAGGGCGTCGGGGTTCTCCTCGGCGGTGACCTCGATCTCGACGCCACCTTCGACCGAGCACATCGCCAGGTAGGTGCGGTTGGTGCGGTCGAGCAGGAAGGAGATGTAGTACTCCTCGGCGATGTCACTCGCCTCTGCGACCAGCAGCTTCTTCACGACGTGGCCCTTGATGTCGAGGCCCAGGATGGCCTCGGCGTTGGCCACCGCGGCGTCGACGTCGGCGGAGTACTTCACGCCTCCGGCCTTGCCGCGGCCACCGACCTTGACCTGCGCCTTGACCATCACGGGCTTGCCGATTTCCTCGGCGATCTCGCGGGCCCCGGCGACCGTGTCTGTAACACGTCCGGCCGACGTCGGCACGTCATGCTTGGCGAAAAGTTCCTTCGCCTGGTATTCGAAGAGATCCATCTGCTCACCGTCTCGTCTGCGTTCACGCCCGCTCGGGGGTATTGAGCGGGCCGGTTCGGACTCTAGTTACATGGACGCCCCACGAAACGTCCGCTCTCCGACCATGTGTCCCATGTCACGGAGCGCGAACGCCGAGGGTCAGCTCACGGGTTTCCTCCCGGGATGTGAGAACGCCGCAACCAAGAGGAGCACCATCCCCAGGATGACAGGCGCGGCTCCCGGCGCCGCGACCGGTCCCCTTTAGACCCGAGGACGACTCTCCACATTCCTTTGCATTGCGAAAAGTATTGGACGTTTGAACCCTCGCCTGCCGGGCCAATCCCCACTTTTCCCAGCAATTAACTGTGATGCCGCTCACATAAGTGCTTTGAATCGCGTTATGGGTTGCCCCGCTTGCGATCGTTTCGTTACCGTCCCTCTGGTCAAGTAACGATGAGGTCACGAAAACGATGAGGTCACGAAACGGAGGATGGCGATGCGCCCAGGCAGTCCGATTGCCAACAGCCACGCCCGCCGCCCCGAAACGGCACCGGACGACTGGAACGCCTGGACCACAGCGACCATCGATTTCCGCACGACCGGCCTGACCTCCGAGCCGACTTACTACACCGAGACTCCCGACAGCACGGATTCTGCGGATACCACCGCTCCCGCGCGTCGCGGCGGAGCACACCGGGTGCCCACTCCCCCGACCGCCCTCAAGGGTCGCGCCGCAGTCTTCGCCGTCGCCGCAGGCGCTGTGGTCGCCGCCGGCCAGGCAGCGACCAACGGTTCGCCCGGCCAGAACGCAGAACACACGCAGGTCGCCCTCGCCGCAGACAGCAACGACTCCTCGGTCATCACGGCCACCGCAGTACCGCAGGCCTCTCAGTTCGCTTCCGAGAGCACGGGTTCGGCACCCTCGCAGGCACCCCAGGTGCTCAACATCGCCGACCCCAACGACCTGTCGCAGTTCTCGAACCTCCTCGCCAAGGGCGAACGCTTCAGCGAGGAGCGTGCGGCGCGCGAAGCAGCGGCCCGTCGGCCCCTGTTCGTCCTTCCCGCGGTGGGTGCGTTCACGTCCAACTACGGTGCCCGCTGGGGCACCCTCCACGCCGGCATCGACATCGCGGGCCCCATCGGGACCCCGATCCTCGCGGTTGCCGACGGCGAAGTCATCGACTCGGGCCCCGCATCCGGCTTCGGCATGTGGATCCGGTTGCTGCACGCCGACGGCACGGTCACCGTCTACGGGCACATCGACCAGTCCCTGGTCAGCGTGGGCCAGCAGGTGCTGGCCGGCGACCAGATCGCCACTATGGGCAACCGCGGCTTCTCCACCGGCCCGCATCTGCACTTCGAGGTACACCTCAACGGCGTCGACAAGATCGACCCGGTGCCGTGGCTCGCCACCCGGGGCATCGCGCCCGGCAGCAACCGCGACTGACCAGAGTACCGCGACCGCACCGCGCCCGGTCCCGCCGCACCCTGCCACGCCGGCGCACCCCCTGTTCGACGGGCGCCGCCGGCGACTACACGGCCGTTAGAGCTTGATCATCGGCACTCCGCCGACCAGCATCAGCCGGACCTTCCCGGCACTTCCGAAGTCGATGACCACCGTCGCGGTGGGACCGGACCCCTTCTTCTCCAGAACCGTGCCCAGCCCGTACTTGTCGTGGCTCACCCGGTCGCCGACATCGAGCACGAGATGGTTGTTGCGTCCGCGCGGCGCACCGAAACTCGGCGACGACGACCTCTGCTCCCCCGCGCCGAACCTCGACCCGGTGCCGGAACCGATGGCGTGTCCGCGTCCGGGCCCCGGATCCGTGCGCTTCCATTCGATCAGATGCTGCGGAATCTCTTGCAGGAAACGGGATTCCGGGTTCGTGACGGGTTGCCCCCACGACGAGCGCAGCACTGCCCGGCTGACGTAGAGACGACGGCGTGCGCGCGTGATGCCGACGTAAGCCAGTCGTCGCTCCTCGGACAACTCGGCCGGATCACCGAGCGCGCGCATGTGCGGGAACTGCCCGTCTTCCCAGCCGGTCACGAACACCACCGGGAACTCGAGACCCTTGGCGGTATGGAGGGTCATCAACGTGACCACGCCGTCCTGGTTTTCGGGAATCTGATCGGCGTCCGCGACGAGAGAGACCTTCTCCAGGAAGGCCGCGAGCGATCCGGGGTCGGGGTCGCCTTCTTCGCGGCCGACATCCTCGATGCCCTCGGCGTTACGCACGTCGGAACTGAATTCCCTTGCCACGCTGACGAGTTCGTTGAGGTTGTCGAGCCGGGCGCCGTCCTGCGGATCGTCGCTGGCAGCGAGTTCGGAACTGTACCCGGTGCGTTCGAGGATCGCCTCGACCACGTCGCCGATGTCGACCGCGTCGTTGCCGTCGGCATCGGAGACCACGAGCATCGCGCGCAATTCGTCGAGAAGTGCGACGAAGCCGGCGATCGCCTTCTGCGCACGGGTGTTCAGCAGGGCCACCTTGCCCTCGGCTGCATCGCGCAGCGCCTCCCCGAACCCGATGCCGAGACGCTCGGCATGCGCGGCCACGCAAGCCTCGGCGCGGGCGCCGATTCCGCGCCGGGGCGTGTTGAGGACGCGCCGCAGGCTCACGGTGTCGTCGGGGTTGTCGAGGACCTTGAGGTACGCCACGATGTCGCGCACCTCCTTGCGCTCGTAGAACCGCACGCCACCGACGACCTTGTACGGCACGCCGTGACGGATGAACACGTCCTCGAACGCGCGGGAGGCGTTGTTGGTCCGGTAGAACACGGCGATGTCGGAGAACTTGATGCCCTCGTCGACGAGGCGGTCGATCTCGGCCGCGACGAAACGTGCCTCGTCGTGCTCGTTGTCGGCCACGTACCCGACCACGAGATCGCCCTCACCGGAATCGGTCCACAACCGCTTCTCACGGCGGCCCGTGTTGCGGGAGATGACCGCGTTCGCGGCGGAGAGAATGTTCTGCGTCGACCGGTAGTTCTGCTCGAGCAGGATCGTGCGCGCCTGCGGGTAGTCGCGCTCGAACTCCTCGATGTTGCGGATGGTCGCGCCGCGAAACGCGTAGATCGACTGGTCGGCGTCGCCGACGACGCACAGTTCGCTCGGCTCGACGGCGGAGTCCTCGTCGGGGTCGCCCACGAGCGTGCGGACCAGCACGTACTGCGCGTGGTTCGTGTCCTGGTACTCGTCGACCAGCACGTGCCGGAAGCGCCGGCGGTAGTACTCGGCGACGTCCGGGTGGGCCTGCAGCAACGCCACCGTCTCGCCGATCAGGTCGTCGAAGTCGAACGCGTTCGCAGCACGGAGACGCTGCTGATAGACGGCGTAAACGCGCGCGACGATCCGTTCCAGTTCGGACGCATCCGCACCGACGGCCGCCGCTGCCTCTTCCGGGCCGATCAACTCGTTCTTGAGGTTGGAGATCTGGGTGGCCAGCAACCGCGGCGAGTACTTCTTGATGTCGAGGTCGAGGTCCTTCGCGATCATCGTCAGCAGGCGGCGAGAGTCGTCCGAGTCGTAGATCGTGAAGTTGGAGTTCATGCCCGACAGCAGGCTCGCCTGGGCCCGCAGAATCCGGACGCAACTGGAGTGGAAGGTGGACACCCACATCGACATCGCACGCGGACCGACCAGGGCGGCGACGCGCTCGCGCATCTCCGCTGCGGCCTTGTTGGTGAAGGTGATGGCCAGCACCTGACCTGGGGCGACACCCCGTTCTGCCAGCAGGTAGGCGATCCGCCGTGTGAGCACCGCCGTCTTGCCCGAGCCCGCACCGGCCACGATGAGCAGGGGTCCGCCCTCGTGAGTGACCGCTTCCCGTTGTTGTGGATTGAGTCCCTCGAGGAGCGCGTCCGAGTCGGGGGCAGTATGGGCGGAGGCAACGGGAGTGTTCATCGTTCTACCAAACTACCGGACCCGTACGACAGCGAATCCCCGACTTGGCCGCCGATTGACAGGGTGGCAAACTGGACGTTATGTCATGCGCCCTTCACCGGTCGGACGGCCAGCGCTGACGCGAGGAGATGACATTGAACACCGACATCGACGCTGCTCTTTCCGGCGATACCGCCGACGAAGTGCCTACCACCCAGGCCGAGATCGACGAACTCCGCAAGGAGATCGATCGCCTCGACGCCGAGATCCTGGCCGCGGTCAAGCGCCGCACCGAGGTTTCGCGCATCATCGGCCGCACCCGGATGGCGTCGGGCGGCACACGGCTCGTGCACAGCCGCGAGATGAAGGTACTCGAGCGTTTCAGCGAGCTGGGCCAGGAAGGCCACACCCTCGCGATGCTGCTGCTGCGCCTCGGCCGGGGACGCCTCGGCCACTAGGCCCGAGGGGCCTCGGCCCGGTGGCCCACGGGCCTTGTTCGCCGTACACACCGCTCGTCTCGGCGCTGTCCGGCCCGTGGGCGTAGCGACCGGGAATCCCGTCGCTACCGTCGCCTACTGAAGCGCGATGTACTTGGTCTCGAGGTATTCCTCGATACCTTCGGTTCCGCCTTCCCGGCCGATGCCGGACGCCTTGATCCCGCCGAACGGTGCGGCGACATCCGACACCACTCCCCTGTTGACGCCCACGATGCCCGACTGCAGGGCATCCGACACCCGCAGGGCCCGGTCCAGGTCGCGCGTGAAGATGTATGCCGCGAGGCCGTATTCGGTGTCGTTCGCAGCGTCGACGGCCTCCTCCTCGGTGTCGAAGCCGGTGACTGCGGCGACGGGCCCGAAGACCTCTTCCCGGAGGATGCGAGCGGTGCGCGGCACGTCGTCGAGCACGGTCGCCGGATAGAACCATCCCGGGCCTTCCGGGGTCTCCCCACCGAGCCGTACCTTCGCTCCGCCGGCCACCGCGTCTTCGACCAGTTCGATCACGGTCTTCTTCTGGTTCTCGTTGATCAGCGGCCCGAGTGTGGTGTCGGGATCGATGCCCGAGCCGAGCCGGTACGACGCCATGCGCTCGGTGAGCTTGGTGACGAATTCCTCTCGGACCGAATTCGCCACGTGGAACCGGTTCGCAGCGGTGCAGGCCTCGCCGCCGTTACGCAATTTGGCCGCGACGGCACCCTCGACCGCCGCGTCGAGGTCGGCATCGTCGAACACGACGAACGGCGCGTTCCCGCCGAGTTCGAGCGAAGTCCGCAGAAGAGAACGGCCGGCCTTCTCCGCGAGCGAGCGGCCCACTGCCGTCGAACCGGTGAACGTGAGCTTGCGCAGTCGCGGGTCGTCGAGCAGTGGCCCGGTCACGTCTCCGGCACTCGAGGTCGGGAGTACCGACAGCACGCCGGCCGGAAGACCGGCCTCCTCGAACAACTGGGCGAGCAGCAGCAGGGTCAGCGGTGTTTCCGAGGCGGGCTTGACGAGCATCGTGCACCCCGCGGCCAGCGCGGGTGCGATCTTGCGGGTGCCCATCGCGAGGGGGAAGTTCCACGGCGTGATCGCCAGGCACGGTCCAACCGGTTGTTTGGTGACGAGAATCCTGCCGTTGCCGGCGGGCGCCGGGGTGTAGCGGCCGGCGATGCGTACCGCCTCCTCGGAGAACCAGCGCAGGAACTCGGTGCCGTACGCGACTTCGGAACGGCTCTCCGGCAACGCCTTACCCATTTCGAGTGTCATGAGCAGCGCGACATCGTCGGCGCGGTCGCTGATCTTCGCCCACACCTCCCGGAGGAGTTCGGCACGCTCACGAGGGGCTGTCGCGGCCCAGTCGCGGCCTGCGGCCACCGCAGCATCCAGGGCGCGCATGGCGTCCTCGGGCGTCGCGTCCGCCACCTCGGCGATTACGTCGCCCGTGGCGGGATTGTGGACGGGAAAGGTCGCTCGATTTCCGGCAGGCACCCACTCGCCACCGAGAAAGAGGTCGGTGGGCACGGACCGGATCAGTTCTGATGTGTCCATGGGTCCCATCATGCGCGCCCCGCGCCGCGCAAGGTGCAAACCCGGCGGTACGAGCAGGTGGACACTAGGGTCGATCGCATGACCGACGTGACCGGATCGACCCCGTGGCAGCAGTTGACCGACCATCTCGCGGAACTCGAAGGGACGCATCTGCGGGAGTTGTTCGCGGCTGATCCCGGACGCGCCGAAGCGATGACCGCGGTCGCCGGGGACCTGGTCGTGGACTACAGCAAACACCGGATCACCGCCCGCACGCTGGAGTTGCTGCTCGATGTCGCCCGCACCGCCGGCGTCGAACGCGCCCGCGATGCGATGTTCGCCGGGGAGCACGTCAACGTCACCGAGGACCGGGCGGTGCTGCACACCGCGTTGCGGCTGCCGCGGTCGGCACAATTGGTCGTCGACGGCCAGGATGTCGTCGCCGATGTGCACGAGGTGCTCGATGCGATGGGTGAGTTCACCGATCGGGTGCGCGACGGCCGGTGGCGGGGTGCGACCGGGCAGAAGATCACCACGGTGGTCAATATCGGGATCGGCGGGTCGGATCTGGGGCCGGTGATGGTGACCCGGGCACTGCGGCATTATCACGACGGACCGGCGGTGCGGTTCGTGTCGAATGTGGATCCGGCGGATCTGACGGGGGTGTTGACGGGGCTGGATCCGGCGTCGACGTTGTTCGTGGTGGCGTCGAAGACGTTTTCGACGCTCGAGACGTTGTGTAATGCCACGGCGGCGCGGCGGTGGGTGGTCGCGGCGTTGGGTGAGGATGCGGTGGCGTCGCATTTCGTGGCGGTTTCGACGCATGCGGAGCGGGTGGCGGCGTTCGGGATCGATCCGGTGAACATGTTCGGGTTCTGGGAGTGGGTGGGTGGCCGGTATTCGGTGGATTCGGCGATCGGGTTGTCGGTGATGTGCGGGATCGGGCGGGAACGGTTTGCGGAGTTGCTGGCGGGGTTCGCGGTGATCGATGAGCATTTCCGGTCGGCGCCGCTCGAGCGCAATGTCCCGGTGCTGTTGGGGTTGTTGGGGGTGTGGTACACGTCGGTGGTGGGGGCGCAGTCGCGGGTGGTGTTGCCGTATGCGAATGATTTGGTGCGGTTTCCGGCGTATCTGCAGCAGTTGGCGATGGAGTCGAACGGGAAGTCGGTGCGGGTGGACGGGTCGCCGGTGGGGTGTGCGACGGGGGAGATTTTCTGGGGTGAGCCGGGGACGAACGGGCAGCATGCGTTTTTCCAGTTGTTGCATCAGGGGACGCATGTGGTGCCGGCGGATTTCATCGGGTTTGCGCGGTCGACCGATGATCTGCCGGTGGTCGATGGGTCGGGGTCGATGCATGAGGTGTTGATGGCGAACATGTTTGCGCAGGCGAAGGTGTTGGCGTTCGGGAAGTCGGCGGCGGAGATTCGGGCGGAGGGGGTGCCGGAGGGGTTGGTGGCGCACAAGGTGATGCCGGGGGATCGTCCGTCGACGACGGTGTTGGCGCCGGTGTTGTCGCCGTCGACGTTGGGGCAGTTGGTGGCGTTGTACGAGCATGAGGTGTTCGTGGAGGGTGTGGTGTGGGGGATCGATTCGTTCGATCAGTGGGGTGTGGAGTTGGGGAAGGAGCAGGCGTCGGTGTTGGCGCCGGTGTTGGGGGGTGTGGGGGATCCGGGTTCGGGTGATGGGTCTACGGACAACCTGATCCGGATCTACCGGCGGATGCGCGACGCACAGTAGGGCCGCTGACCCGGCGCGCGGAGCGTCACGCAGCGCACGTGTCGGGCCACGCCGTCGTGGTGTGCACGTGGCCCTGTCCGTCGACGAGACGCGCGGCGAGTTCGCCCTGCTCGAGCCATGCGACAGCATCGATTTCGCTTCGCAGCGCCGTCTGGGCCGCAGCGTCGGCCCACACCGCGTCGGGCGCGACGACCGTGACCACCCGCCAATTGGCCGCCGCCTCTTCCCCGGCCCGGCGGGACGCGATCGCGGTACCGCCCGGAAGTTCGATGTCGTCCCGTCCCGGCAACGCGACCTGCCAGCCGCCGGCCGGACGCGTGCCGGCGGTCGCCGCCGTGTCGCCGATTCGCAGCAGGACGCCACATTCGAGATCGTCTGCGGCGAGTGCTGCGCCACGGTCGGCGGTGTCGGCGCGTGCCGTCTCGTCGATGTCCAGGCTCGCACCCCACGGCGCGAGAACGGTGTCGCCTTCGACGCGCACGTCGAGGTAGCTCGGCACGGGATGAATCGGTGGAATCGATTCGGTGTCGATGCGGTTGTCGACGGGCGTGACGGCGCCACCGGTCATCCGAGCGGCCCGCATGGCGGATCTGAGCAACCCCGCCAGGCGCGGCGTCACCCGCACCGGCACGCCCTGCCCGAGATTGACTCTGTGCAATTCGGCGTCGCCGCGGCGCAGATCGCATGCCGCTTCGGACACGTCGATCACCGAGCGCACCAGTTCTTCGGCACTCGGGAGGGCACGCGGTTCGGTGACCGCGAGCACGACGTCGCCTCCCCACCCCCGCCAGCGGCTGCTACCGATCATGACGATCTCCCCTCGGAGTGCGGGATTCGCCGACGACCCCAGTATGCCTCGGGTTCGTCGCGCTGAACCCGCCTCAGATCCGGGACAGGATCGCTTCGGTGTCCACTCCGGTCGGCAGCGTCCCGAAGGCGATCCCCCAGTCGTCGTCCAGCCGGCTCGCGCAGAACGCGTCGGCGACGGCATGGTCGCCGTGCCGGACGAGCTGGGCTCCCTGCAGGACGAGCGCCATCGACTCCACGATGCGCCGCGCGCGGTATTCGATGTTCTCCAGGTCTGCCAGTTCCTTGCCGACGCGGGCGATCGCGTGGTCGAGCCGCGAATCCGCACCCTCCGCGAGGCGCACTTCGGCGAAGAACGCCTCGACCGTGTCGGGCTGCTTGACCATGGCGCGCAGCGCATCGAGGGCCGCGACGTTTCCGGACCCTTCCCAGATCGACATGAGCGGTGCCTCCCGGTACAGCCGCGGCATGCCGGACTCCTCGGCGTAGCCGTTTCCACCGAGGCATTCGAGCGCTTCGGCGGCGTGGGCGGGTGCCCGCTTGCAGACGAAGTACTTCGTGACCGCCAGCGCGATCCGTCTCAGCGCCGCCTCCTGCGGGTCACTCGCCGCGCGGTCGGTGGCGCCGGCGAGCCGCATCATCATCGTGGTCGACGCCTCCGATTCGACGACGAGGTCGGCGAGAACGTTGCGCATGAGGGGTTGATCCACGAGGAGCGCGCCGAAGGCCGCGCGGTGCCGCGCGTGGTGCACCGCGCGCAGCGTCGCCATCCGCATTCCCGTCGCGGAACCGATCACGCAGTCGAGCCGGGTCATGTTGACCATGTCGATGATGGTCGAGACACCGCGTCCTTCGGGTCCCACGAGCCATCCGACAGCCCCCTCGTATTCGATTTCCGAGGACGCGTTGGACTTGTTTCCGAGTTTGTCCTTGAGCCGCTGGATACGGATGCCGTTGCGGGTGCCGTCGGGAAGTACCCGTGGCAGCAGGAAACACGTGGGTCCGGCCTCGGTGTTCGCGAGGGTGAGAAAGACGTCCGACATCGGGGCGGACGTGAACCACTTGTGCCCGACGATCGTGTACGTGCCGTCTGCGTTCGGCGTCGCTGTGGTGGTGTTGGCGCGGACGTCCGATCCGCCTTGCTTCTCGGTCATCGACATCCCGGCGATGAGGCCGCGCTTCGATGCCGGTGTACGCAGACCGAAGTCGTAATGCGGTGCGGCGAGCAGCGGTTCGTACTCCGCGGCGAGCGCCGGATTGTGGCGCAGCGCCGGGATCGCCGCGTAGGTCATCGAAATGGGGCACATGTGCCCGGCGTCGGCCTGGCCCCACACGTAGAACTTGGCGGCGCGAGCCGCGTGCGCTCCGGGGCGCGGATCGCGCCACGGCGCACCGTGCAGACCGTGCTCCACCGCGACCGTCATCAGATCGTGCCAGTGCGGATGGAACTCGACTTCGTCGATGCGATTGCCGTACCTGTCGTGAGTGCGCAGGACGGGCGGGTACTCGTTGGCGAGGCGGCCCCAGTCCTGCGCTCGGACTCCTCCGGCGAGCGCCCCGAGTTCGTGCACCTCGTCCTCGGACCAGCCCGCTCCTTCACGGTGCAGTCCTTCGATCAGGGCGCGGTCGTGTGCCGCGCTGTAGGGCACGAGGTCGGGAGCCTGGTTCGTCACCGTGTGGGTCGGAGGGAAGTTCATGGGAGCGCTCCTAACGCGCGTAGGGACAGGGCCACGAGGTCCGGCACCGTCTCGGCCGACGCCCCGCCGGCTTGCAGGGGGCCGGTGAGGACTTCGCCGACCGCGCCGACGAGCGCGGCAGCGGCCAGATCCGGGTCCTGGTCGGGGAATTCACCGGTGCCGATGCCGTAGCGGACAGCACCCTCGAACGCCGCGGCGAACGCTCTGCGCATCACCAACCGCTCGACGTCCACCGCCGCGTCGACGGGTTCGGCGAGCAGGGCGTAGGCGAGTACGGGATTGCGCAGTGCCCGGAACGCGAAGGTCTCCACGACCGCCGCGATACGCGAGACGGCCGATCCGGCCTGCGCGGCGGACGCGACGGCGTCGACTTCCCGGCCGCACAGGTCCCGGAAGATCTGCACCATCAGGTCCGACTTGTCGGTGAAGTGCCGGTAGACGCTGCCGGTGGCGACTCCGGCGCGATCGGCGACGGCGGCGATCGTCAATCCTTGGAATCCACGTTCGGCCACCAGGGCGACCGCCGCGGCGGCGATGGCGTCGCGCTGGGCGTCGAGGCGTTGCTGGACCGCAGGGGTCCGTCGGTAGGCCACACCAAGGATTGAACTCCGATTCAAATCTTGGGTCAACAGGGTTTCCGACTGCGGTCGGCGCTACGGTCGTACGCATGACTCGATTGAGCGTGGTGGACGAGATGTTCCTCCACCGACACCGCGGTTCCGGACTGCCGTCGGTGATGCAGGGACTGTGGCGCACCGACGACACCGTGCACGCTCCCCTGCTCATCTCACTCCACGACGCGTTGTCGCAGGGCCCACTGGGCCGCCGGGTGGTTCGCGCCCGCATACCGGGCGCCCGCCCGCGGTTCGTGCCGAGCACGCATTCGTATCCGCTGCGCTACCCCGCCGAGAAGGTGGCCGACGACGCGATCGTGGAATGGGCCGACGCGCAGACTGAGGTCGACCTCGATCCCGAACGCGGACCCGGGTGGTCTCTCGTCGCAGCACATCTCGCCGGTGGTGGCACCCTCGTCTCCCTCGTGTGCTCCCACGTACTGACCGACGCGCGAGGGTTGATCGACGCGGTCGCGCAGGCCCTGGCCGGCGACATCGAACCACCCGAGGCATCTCGCACCTCCGACCTCCGCGACGCGATGCATGTCGCCCGCACGGTCGCTCGCGGTCTCCGCGGCGTGCGCCGATCCGGCCGGCGAGAGAAGCCGCCGATTCCGCTGTCGGTGCGGTTGCGCCCACGCACCGCCCTGATCGACGTACCGAGCGAAGAGTGGGACACCGTTGCGGGCGCCGGAGACGGCACTGCGAATTCGCTGATGCTCGCCGTCGCGTCCGGGATCGCGCGTCGCGCGGGTATCCCTCTGCCCCTGAAGATTTCGATTCCGGTCGACGACCGCGACTCGGGCACCGTCTCCAACGGGGTGTCGATGACCGGCATCACTGTGGACGCCGACGACACCGTCGCGTCCCTCCGCGCGAAAGCCGCGCTCTCCTACCGCCAACCCCGCGAAGGCGCTCCGCACGGCATCCCTGCCGAGATCGTGCAACTCGTTCCCGATCGTGTCGCGGCGCGCATGACGCAGGGCGCCGGCGAGCGAGACATGTTGTGCTCCAACATCGGACGCGTCCCCGCCGTCCTCGATGCGTTCGGGCCGCACCGCACCACCGGAGTGGCGATGCGCGCCATGCACCCCGGCCTCGGAACGAGGGAGGCCACGACCTCCACTCGTCTGTCGACGTATCTGTGCAGCCGCGACGATCGCTACACGCTCGCGGTCGTCGCCCTCGACGAGGAGCGCTTCCCCGACACACCGGCGCTGCGCCGCTTCATCGACGAAGAGTTCGCAGAGCGAGGTCTGCACGCCACCTACTGGTGACCGGTTGCGCCGGCGTCTCTTCCGAAGTCGGTGCCGAACCAGCGCGCGATCGATTCGTCCGGCGGATCGCGGCGACGATACGTCCCCGGGACGCGTTCCACCTCGCCGATCCGGTCCATCCGGTAGGTGCGCCACGTGTCCCTGTCGAGGTCGAATCCGACGAGGTACCAGTACCCGGATCGGTAGACGTGACGGTACGGATCGACGACGCGGACCGACGGTGCGTCCCGGCGGTCGCGGTACGCGAACCTGATCCGCCCGGACTCGGCAATCGCATCGGCCATCGCACCGACGGTCTCGGCGTTGACGTCGTGCGCCTCGCCGAGCACCTCGGTCGCGACATCCACAGCGTGGGCACGCTGGTGCAGGGACGGCGGCAACACGTTTTCGAGTTTCGCCAGAACAGTATCCAGGTGGGCTCTGTCCGCAACATGAGGCGCGATCAGCCGCACCCCCGCGACCAGGAGCGCAACCTCGTCGGCTGTGAACAGCAACGGCGGGACGGACCGCCCCGGCCTCAGCCGATACGCGCTCGCGGGACCGGGCCGGCTGTCCACCCGGTATCCCAGGCGACGAAGCCGGTCGATGTCGCGGCGCACCGTGCGTGGGCTCACCCCGAGGCGGGCCGCGAGGACGGCCGCCTGCCACTCCCCTCCTCGCTGGAGCAATGCCAGCAACTCGAGGGCGCGCGTCGTCGGGTCGTCCGCCATGGATACATCGTCGCCGAAATGGCGGACAGGATCGGGCCGTATCTCTCGTTACGGTGAGTTCGGAACGCCTCGAGAGGAGACACGACGAGAGGAGAAGGACATGCGTATCGCCGTCACGACCCCCACCGGAAACGTCGGGCGCCATCTCGTTCCGATGCTCGTTCGCGCGGGTGTGCGTCCCCTGGTGACGACCCGCGATCCCGATCGGCTGCCCGCCCGGCTGCGCGCAGAAGTCGACACCGTCGTCGTCGACCAGTTCGATGCGGACGCGGTGGTCGCCGCGACCGCGGGCGTCGACGCGGTGTACTGGGTGGACCCGCCGCCCGCGGGCGCCGATCCGCTCGCCGACTACCGTCGCGCCGCCGCGAGCATCGCGCGAGCGGTCGCGGAGAACGGCATCCGGCGTGTCGTGTTCCAGAGCAGCGTGGGCGCCGAGAAGCGCCACGGTGTCGGCGAGATCGACGGACTGGCCGCAACGGAGGTCGCGCTGGACGGCACCGGCACCGATGTCACGCACCTGCGGTGCGGGTACTTCTTCAGCAATCTCGAGTACCAACTCGACATGATCCAGGCGGGCACCCTCGGGGTGATCGTGCCCGTCGACCATCCGATGCCGTGGGTCGCACCGCGCGACATCGCCGAGGTCGCGGTGACGCGACTGCTCTCGCCCGACTGGAGCGGACGTCACGTCCAGGGTGTCCACGGGCCCGCCGACCTGACGTGGACTGAGGTCGCGGAGATCGTCTCCGAAGCGACCGGGTTTCCGCTGCGGGTCGAGCAGATCCCCGACGACGAGATGCGCAGCGGACTGCGCGCAGCCGGCTTGTCCGACCTGCAGGTCGAGGCGATCACCGGCATGTCCACCGGTCTTCGCGACGGATTCGTCCCCGAGCAACCACGGACCGCGCGGACCACGACGCCGACGACGCTGGCGGCGTGGGCGTATGACGTTCTGCGACCACAACTCCGAACCCCGGTGCGAGCAGCCCAACGCTGACGACGAGTCGTCCCGTACAGTGCGAGGAATGACGTCCGAGACCCTGGTCACATACGCGGACGGCACTGTTCGCGGCATCCGAACCGGCGACCTCCTGGCGTGGCGCGGCATTCCGTATGCGGCACCGCCGGTCGGTCCCCTGCGCCTGCGCGCCCCTCAGCCCGTCGAACCGTGGACGGGCGAACGCGACGCCGGCCGATTCGGTAACGCGGCGCCCCAGAACCCGCGCGGTGTCGTCACCGGGCGTCGCGGCATCCGGGTGCGACCCGACGAGGACTGCCTCACCCTCAACGTTCTTGCGCCGGCAGGCCGGGTCCACAAGCCACGTCCGGTGATGGTGTTCATCCACGGTGGTGCCTTCACGCTCGGTACCACTGCCCTCTCGCTGTACGGCGGGGAGTCGCTCGTGCGGCGCGGCGACGTGGTCTACGTGTCGCTCAACTACCGCCTCGGCGCGCTCGGGTTCCTCGACTTCAGCGGATTCTCGGACGGCACTACGCGATTCGACTCGAACCTCGGCCTGCGCGACCAGGTCGCCGCGCTCGAATGGGTGCAGCGCAATATCGCGGCGTTCGGCGGCGACCCGGACAACGTGACGATCTTCGGCGAATCTGCCGGCGGTACCTCGGTGACGACCCTGCTCGCGACACCGGCAGCGCGCGGACTGTTCTCCGCGGCGATCGCCCAGAGTCCCGCGCCGAACCTGGTGAACACCGCGGACAACTCCGCGCAGTGGAGCCGTGTGTTCGTCGAACTGCTCGGTGCCGACGCCGATTCCGCGGTCGAGGCACTCACGGGCGGGTCTCCCGCGGACCTTGGGCGCGCGGGTGCGCGACTCGGCGCGCACACCCTGCGTGAGACTCCGGGTCTCCACCCGTTCGGTCCGGTGGTCGACGGCGATTTCGTGCCGTTGCCCCCATTGGAAGCCTTCGAGACCGGCGTGGCACATCCGGTGCCGCTCGTCATCGGCACCAACGATCGGGAAGGCGCGTTGTTCCCGAAGTTCCTCGACGGCCTGCCCACCAGTCCCGACCGCATCGATCGCCTGTTCGCCGCGACCGATCCGGACGCGAAGGACCGCGTCACCGCGGCGTACGCGGGTTATCCGGACGAGAAGGCCGCGATCGATCTCGGGGGCGACTTCACGTTCTGGTATCCGGCGATCCAGATCGTCCAGGCGCACGCCCGTTTCGCACCGACGTACATGTACCGGTTCGACTACGCGCCGCGTCTGCTGCGCTGGACGGGCTTCGACGCGACTCACGCGGTGGAACTGCTCGCGGTGTTCGATCAGGCCGACGAACCACTCGGCCGGATGCTCACCACGACCGGCGGACGGCGCGGGCTGCGCACCGTCGCAGCGTCCATGCAGCGGCAGTGGACCCACTTCGCGCGGCACGGCGAAACGCTCCCGTCATGGCCCGCCTACGACGAGAACACCCGTTCCACAATGATTTTCGACGTTCCGCAGCGAGTGGAAAACGATCCGCGACGGGACCGTCGGATCGCGTGGGAAGGCTACCGCGGGTACACGTCGGGCCCGCTCGCTACTTCACGACCGTGAGCAGGAAGGCGACATCCTCGATCGCTCGGACACTGTGCCGAGTCGGCGGAATCACGAGGAGATCACCCGCCGAGCCCTTCCAGTGGTCATCACCGGCGATCAGTTGCAGCTGACCCTGAAGGATCTGCAACGTTGCCTCGCCGGGGCTGTCGTGTTCGGCGAGTTCGTGCCCGGCGAGCAGTGCCACCATCGTCTGCCGGAGGTGCTTGGTGTGCCCGCCGAGAACCGTTTGCGAGCTACGGCCGCTGCTCGACGTCGCCGCCAGTTTCAGCTGCTGCCGGGCCAGCGCGGTCAGGGAGAGCTTGTCCATGTAGCGCAGTATGGCGTACTCACCGACGCGAGACTCAGCTTCGCGAATACCGGATCCAGCGGAACCTGATTCCCTTCGCCGACGACTGCCAGTCGCCGGTCTCGGTCGCAGTCCACTCGGGTCCGATCTCGGGTGCGACCGCGTCTCCGTCGACGTCGAGGTCCACCTCGGTGACGAGCAGCCGGGTTGCGCGGGGCAGCGCCTGCGCGTAGATCTTGCCGCCTCCGATGACCACGACGTCGTCGTCTCCCGCGAGCCGGAACGCCTCGTCGAGACCGGATGCCGCCTGGGCACCTTCGGCCGACCACTGCGGATCACGCGTGACGACGACGTTGCGCCGGCCCGGCAGCGGCCGGAACTTCTTCGGCAGCGAATCCCAGGTGAGCCGGCCCATGACCACCGGCTTGCCCATCGTCGCGTCCTTGAAGAACGTCAGGTCTTCGGGGATGTGCCAGGGGATCGTGTTGTCCCGTCCGATGACTCCGTTGCGTGCTTGTGCCCAGATCAGGCTGATCTCACCCATCAGACGGCCACGGGCGCCTTGATCGCGGGATGATGCCGGTAGCCGACGATCTTCACGTCGTCGAAGGTGTAGTCGAAGATCGAGTCCCGCTTGTTCAGTTGCAGCGTGGGGTACGGGTAGGGCTCGCGGGTGAGCTGCTCGGTGACCTGCTCGAGGTGGTTGGAGTAGATGTGGCAGTCTCCGCCGGTCCAGATGAACTCGCCGGGCTCGAGCCCGGTCTGCTGCGCCACCATGTGGGTCAAGAGGGCGTAGCTGGCGATGTTGAACGGCACTCCGAGGAACAGGTCGGCGCTGCGCTGGTAGAGCTGACAGCTGAGCTTGCCGTCGGCGACGTAGAACTGGAAGAACGCGTGGCAGGGCATCAGCGCCATCTTGTCCAGGTCGGCGACGTTCCACGCGGACACGATCATCCGGCGCGAGTCGGGGTTGCTGCGCAGCGTCTCGAGCACCTGCGAGATCTGGTCGATGTGCTGTCCGTCGGGGGTGGGCCACGAGCGCCACTGCACCCCGTAGACAGGTCCGAGATCGCCGTCCGGCTGGGCCCACTCGTCCCAGATCGTCACGCCGTGGTCGCGGAGCCACTGAACGTTGGAGTCGCCGCGCAGGAACCACAGCAACTCGTAGACGATCGACTTGAGATGCACCTTCTTGGTGGTGATCAGCGGGAAGCCTTCGGAGAGGTCGAAGCGCATCTGGTGACCGAACAGGCTCCGCGTGCCCGTCCCGGTACGGTCGTCCTTCTCGGCACCGGTCTCGAGGACGAGTCGCAAAAGATCTTCGTAGGGGGTCGGCACAGTCACGAGGGCAGTCTACGGCGTCGCCGGTCGGCAGTTTCGCTCGCCGGAGCCTCGGGGAGCCCGCTCGAGCCGTAACCTGAGAGCCATGCCGGAGCTGCCCGAAGTGGAAGCACTTGCCGTGTTCCTGC
This sequence comes from Rhodococcus sp. NPDC019050, assembly GCF_055664235.1. Lineage (NCBI taxonomy): Bacteria > Bacillati > Actinomycetota > Actinomycetes > Mycobacteriales > Nocardiaceae > Rhodococcus > Rhodococcus sp. NPDC019050. Next base: position 368,174 of record NZ_JBVOON010000001.1, read on the forward strand.
GTGAGCACGCCGTCGGATCCGTGGTGGGCAGGATCGATGTGGCCGCCCTGAGTGTGTTGCAGACGGCCGATCCGCCGATCACCTCGTTGCAGGGCCGCGATATCACCGGCGCCGCGCGGTACGGCAAGTTCCTCTCGATCGAGTGTTCGGACCTGCAGATGGTCACTCATCTCTCCCGGGCCGGATGGCTGCGGTGGCTGGACGAACCGTCGCAGTCGCCGCCGAAACTGGGAAAGGGCCCGCTGGCCCTGCGGATTCACCTGTTCGCGCCCGATGCGACCACCCCGGCCTTCGATCTCACGGAGGCCGGCACCAAGAAGAGGCTCGCCGTCTGGGTGGTCGACGACCTCCGAAGGATTCCCGGTCTCGCCCGCCTCGGCCCGGACGCGCTCGCACTCACCGCGGACGAGTTCGCCGCGCTGGTCGCCGGAAGCACGGCCCGCCTCAAGACGTTCCTCACCGACCAGTCGGTGCTCGCGGGCATCGGTAATGCGTACTCCGACGAAATCCTCCACGTCGCCAGGTTGTCACCGTTCGCGACGGCGGGCCGTCTCGACGAGACAGCGGTCGCGAGGCTGTACGACGCGATGAGGTCGGTACTCGAGGACGCCGTCGCACGCTCCGTCGGACAGGACGCGGCACGGCTCAAGAGCGAGAAGCGCTCGGGTATGCGGGTGCACGGCCGCACCGGTCAGCCGTGTCCGGTGTGCGGAGACACCGTCCGGGAGGTCTCGTACGCGGAGCGTTCGTTCCAGTACTGCCCGACCTGCCAGACCGGAGGCAAGATCCTGGCCGACCGCCGATTGTCGCGACTGCTCAAGTAATCGGGGTTGCTCGCAAAGCCACCGTGGGTCGAGTCCAGCCGCGTGCGACCGACGCGCGGCACCGGTCGGGCTCGTCACCCGCTCCGACGAACAGCGCCGTGAGCATCGGGACACAGTGTTCGAGGGTGTCCTCGGGCAACGGCCCGTTCGCGACGAGCGAGACCAGCCCGTGGGCGATCGCCCAACTCTGGATCGCAAGATCCAGCGGGACGGTGCCGGCGGTGAACCGGCCGTCGTCCTCGCCCCGGCGGACCGCCTCCACCAGGTATTCGAGCGTGGCGTCGGCAGCCGGAAGGTCCTCGAGGTCGACGCTCGCGTCGAACATCACCCGGTACAGGTCCGGTTGGTCGAGGGCGTTGCGCAGGTACGCGACCACGAGGGCGGTCAGGTCCCGCACCGGATCGTCTGTGATCTCCACGGTCGAAAAGCTGGTCTCCAGGCGGGTGAAGCCCTCCTGCCGCAGGGCCCTCCATAAACCGTCCATGCTGCCGAAATAGGTGTACACGGCCATCGTCGAGACCCCGGTACCCGCCACGAGTGCACGCAGGGTGATCGGTTGCCGAGTGCGGAGCATGTGCGCTGCCCGCTCGAGAAGCAGCGCGCGCACCGCGGGATCTCTGGGCCTGACCATGCCCGAAACGATACATAACATTGCACTGCTATATTAAGTCTCTCGGCGGCCGCAGACCCGGACGCCCCGGAGAGAGGAGCACCATGCCCGTCACCCTGCTTAACCCCCAAGGCTTGCCCGAGGTCGATCTCTACCGGCAGGTATCGGTCGCAACCGGCTCGAGACTCGTCTTCACGGCGGGCCAGGTGTCTGTGGACGCGCACGGCACTCTCGTGGGTGCCGGCGACCTCGCCGCCCAGGCCGAACAGTGCTACCTCAACGTCGCCACCGCTCTGGCCGGGGCCGGCGCTACGTTCGACGACGTCGCGAAGCTGACGGTCTACGTCGTCGATTGGGCACCCGAGAAAATGGGACCTTTCCTGGAAGGCGTGGCGCGGGCAGCCGCGCACCTCGGAATCGACACCCCGCTTCCGCCCTTCACCGGTATCGGCGTGGCCGCCCTCGCGGGCGAGGGACTGCTATTGGAAGTCGAAGCCACCGCGGTCGTCGGCTGACAGCCCTGGCCGCTCCGGGGGGCGGACTCGCAGCATGCGGTTACCGTATCCGTGTGACGCCCGCACCCGAAGACGCCGAACACGCGGAGACCGAGCACGTGGACACCGAGCACGTGTTCGGTCATCTGCACTCCCCCGCGGGGTCCCCACGCGGCCTCGTCGCCCTGACCCACGGCGCCGGAGGTAACTGCGACACCAGGATCCTCCGGCTCATGTGCAGCCGTTTCGCTGCGGCCGGTTTCCTCGCGTTGCGGTACGACCTGCCGTTCCGGCGACGTCGCCCGAAGGGCCCGCCACAGCCGTCACGCGCCGAGGAAGACCGCGCAGGCATCGCCGCCGCAGCGGCTGCGCTGCGGAAACGCGGCGACGGGCCACTCGTTCTCGGTGGGGTGTCGTACGGGGGACGCCAGGTGACGATGCTCGCGGCGGCGCAACCCGAGGTCGCGGACGGACTGCTGCTGATGTCCTATCCGCTGCACCCGCCGGGCAAGCCCGACAAGCCGCGGACCGAGCATCTCCCCTCGCTGACCGTGCCGTCGGTGTTCGTACACGGAGAGCGAGATCCGTTCGGCACGCTCGACGAACTGCGAGACGCCCTCACGCTCGTCCCGGCGCCGACACGCCTCCTTCCCGTCGAGGGTGCCGGGCACGACCTGAGCCGCGCGAAAACGGATCCGTCCGACGAGGCCGTCCGCGCGGTCGTAGCCCTTGCGGGCGGCGAAGCCCGATGAGCGAACTCACCGACGCCGACGCCGTGATCGACACCCTGCTGTCCGAGATGCGTGAGCGGCTCGATGAGACGGTCACTCCTGAGACACTGCGGGGCCTGCTCGAGGCCGTGCTCGTCGTGGGGTCCGGCCTCGAGCTGGATTCGATGCTCCAGCGAATCGTGTCGGCTGCGACCTCGTTGCTCGGTGCGCGGTACGGCGCTCTCGGTGTGCGCGCCGCGGACGGCGGACTCTCGGAATTCGTCTACGTCGGCATCGATCCCGCCCAGCGCGAGGTCATGGGCCATCTGCCCGAGGGGCGCGGCCTCCTCGGCCTGCTCATCAACGACCCCCGGCCGGTCCGCCTCGCAGACCTGTCCACGCACCCCGGGTCGATCGGCTTCCCTCCCAACCATCCCCCGATGGGGAGCTTCCTCGGAACTCCGATCATGGTGCGTGGCAAGGTGTTCGGAAGCATCTATCTCACCGAGAAGATCGGCGCACCCGAGTTCACCGAGGAGGACGAGATCCTTCTGAAAGTCCTCGCGACCTCTGCCGGCATGGCCGTCGAGAACGCGTGGCTGTTCGAGGGATCCCTCACCCGTGAGCGGTGGCTCACCGCAATGGCGTCGATCAACGCCCGGTTGCTCGTCGGCGGCTCGGTGGACGACACCCTGTCGTTGCTCGTCGGCCAGGTTCGGGAACTCGCCGTGTGTTCCGAGGTCTACGTCGTCCTGGCCGACGGAGTACAGGGTTCCGTTCGGGCGGCCACCCCGGCCGAACCCCACGTGAGGTCGATGCGCGTCGACCTCACGGGGTCACCGATCATGCGGGCCCTCAGAACCCGCAAGCCTGTGCACACGCGTACGACCTGGCTTCTCCCGTCGGCAGAGTCGAGCGGACCCGGACACGCGGTCGTGCTCCCGCTCTCCGCCACCTCCGCGATCACCGGCGCCCTCGTCGCGACGCGGGAAGCGGGGAGCGAACCGTGGGGAGACGAAGACGTCCTCCGTCTCGAATCGATGGCCAACCTCGCGGCCGTCGCCCTCGAGTTCGCGGAGCAGCAACGCAAGCAGCGACTGCTCGATGTGCTCGCCGATCGCGACCGCATCGCACAGGACTTGCACGACAACGTCATTCAGCGGTTGTTCGCCACCGGTATGAGCTTGCAGAGCACGATGGCCTCGGGTGTCGGCAACGAGCGGATGGCGGAGGTGGTGCAGCACGCGGTCGAACAACTCGACCGGACGGTCCGCGAGATCCGCACGACCATCTTCGATCTCCACACCACCGGCGCCGCAGCGTCGACGAGTCTGCGGCGGCGACTGCTCGACGTGGTCGGAGATCTGAGCGTGCACTCCCCGGTGTCGCCGAACATCCAGTTCCGCGGTCCGATCGACACGCTGGTGCCCGCACGCATCCATCCCCAGGCCGAAGCGGTGTTGCGCGAAGGGTTGAGCAATGCGCTGCGGCACTCTCAGTCCGAGAACATCTCCGTGTCGGTATCGGCACTCGAGGACTTCCGGATCGAGATCGTCGACGACGGAACCGGGCTGCCGGCGGTCGTGCGACGCAGCGGACTGACCAACCTGGAGCGCCGCGCCGAGCAGTGCGGGGGTTCGTTCAGCATCGAGTCGAACGAGAGCAGAGGCACCAGGCTCGTGTGGCGCGCCCCGCTCTGAACCCTCGCGTCGGGGTCAGGTGTTGTCGTGCCCGCGTTCCTTGCGGAGTTCGGTGGCGAGCACCGCCGCCTGCGTGCGCCGCTGCATTCCCAGCTTCGACAGCAGGCGTGAGACGTAGTTCTTGACGGTCTTCTCGGCGAGGAACAGGCGCTCGGCGATTTCGCGGTTCGTCATCCCCTCCCCGATCAGCTCGAACACCGCGCGCTCCTGCTCAGACAGTTCCGAAAGCGGGTCGGCGTTGCGCGATGCCCGGATCCGCTCCATGAGCGCTGTGGTCGCGCGACTGTCGAGCAACGAGCCGCCCTCTCCGACGGTGCGGATCGCGGAGACGAGGTCGGTGCCGAGGATCTGCTTGAGCACGAAGCCGGACGCACCCGCCATGATCGCGTCGAACAGCGCTTCGTCGTCCGCGTAGGAGGTGAGCATCAGCGCGCGAAGGCCGGGCATCCGGTTGCGCAGTTCGCGGCACAACTCCACGCCGTTGCCGTCGGGCAGTCGCACGTCGAGCACCACGACGTCGGCGCCGCTGCCGGGCACTCGGGCCAGGGCTTCTCCGACGGATGCCGCCTCGCCGACGACCGTGAAGTCGTCGACGCTGCTCAGCAGATCGACCAGACCGCGCCTGACGATCTCGTGGTCGTCGACGAGAAATACGCGGGGCATGTCACGCACCTTTCCTTGGCATTCGCCCCATTCTCCCAGGTGTGGCGTCCCCAACCGGTCTCCGGGCCGTTCGACGAGCAAGTCCGGGACCTTCGCCCCACGCGCGACAGGTGTCTCGTGAGCGACGCTACGTATGCAGACATAGGTGTCGGCACCGCGTCCGGAGCGGGTGACCGTGAAACGAGGAGGCGACGGTGTCAGTCGATTTCGAAACCTGGACCGCCGGCGGCACGGACATCATCGCACGCGCGGTCGTCGCTGCCCCCAGCGTGCACGACACGCAACCGTGGAATCTGTACCTTCCCGGGCAGTCCGCCGAACTGGAAGAACGCAGCGAGTTCGCCGAGTCCGGCGCCGATCCCCTCCGGCCCGACCGGACGATTTCGTGCGGCACCGCGGTCGCGAATCTCGAACTTGCCGTACGCGTACTCGGATACCGCACCCGCACGGTCCTGTTTCCCGATGCCGACCGCCCCTCGCTCGTCGCGAGGGTCGATGCGATCGACGCGGCCACACCGTCGAACTGGGATCTTCGGCTCTACGCCGCGATCTCGCATCGGCGCAGCCACCGCGAGTCGTTCGCCGACATCCCGGTACCGTCCGAGACCATCGCCGACGTGATCGCCGCGGCTGCCGAAGTGCCCGGAATCCACGTCCAGTTGCTCGCGTCGGACGAAGCGAGCGCCCTCGCGGACACCCTCACCTACGCGGCCGAAGCCAAGCGGCGTCATCAGCACTACCAGCGCGAAATGTTCTCGTGGACCTCACACTGGCAGCCCGACGGAAACGCCGAAGTGGTCGCGACGTGGAACAGCGGTCTCGACGAGCGAGGCGCTGCGGGTACGGCACTGATCACCTCGGGTGTACCCGATCCGTCCGCTCTCTCGGAGTGCATCGCCCGGGAGACCGTGCTGCTGTTCACGCCCGCCTCGTCCGAACCCGCCGACCTGGTGCGCGTCGGAATCGCGGCCCAGCGCGCGTGGCTCGCCGCCGTCGACGCGCGACTGTCCGCCTCGGTGTTGACGCATCCGTTGCGCATCGAGGATTCGGCGTCCCGGCTCGCCGACCTGCTCGAACTCCCCGCCCCACCCCAGCTGATCATGCGGGTCGGCTTTTGACATGCGCGCCAAGCGATTACAGTCCGATCCATCGGAAACCGATCCGGCACCACAACTCGACACAGACAGGAGGAAGCGGTGAGCGCACCCACGGGCGACGCCGTTGCGGCCCCCACAACGGAGCTTTTCCACGCGGCACTGGACATGGCGCAGGCAGCGAAGGCCGGTAACGTCTCCGGCTGGCTCGCCTCGCGCTACAGCTGCGGCAGGTTCGACGACGTCGCGTTCCTCATGTCCCAGATGCTCGGGGTCCTCATCGAGAACGGCGCCATCGCCCGCGGCGTCCATCCCGCCGATGCCTGGAACGAACTACGCGAGCAGGGTGTCGACGAATTCGGCTGACACCCTGCTCGCGTAGTCGCTGTACTACTTCCGGACCGGTCAGTCCTCCACTGCGGACCGAACGACCATGACCGGGCAGTCCGCGGTCTGGATCAGCGCGTTGCTCGTGGAACCGAGCAGCAGCCCCTTGAAGCCACCCCGGCCGCGGGTTCCGACGACGAGCAACTGGGCACGTTCGGCGTACTCGCTGAGAACCCGCACCGGCCGGTCGCGGGCGACCACCCGCTCGACCACCACGTCCGGGTAACGCTCCCGGTATCCCGCGAGTCGTTCGGCGAGGACGATTTCCTCACCGGTCTGGATTCGGCTCCAGTGCGGGTCTTCCGGAACCGCGCCGAGCGACGGCTGCACGCTCACGTCGCTCCACACGTTGACAGCCACGAGGGTCGCGCCACGGGACGACGCTTCGGCGAATGCGGCTTCCACGGCTGCCTTGCACGACTCGGAGCCGTCGATGCCGACCACCACCGGCCCCTCGGCCGGCGGCGCCCCGTCGAGGGTGCGTCCGCGCACCACGACCACCGGGGACACCGCGTGCGACGCCACGGCCGTGGACACCGACCCCGCGAGCAGGCCCTTGACCTCGCCGAGCCCGCGCGACCCGACAACGAGACGATCGGCCTTCGCCGAGACCGCGACCAGGGTCGATGCGACCTTGCCCTCGAGCTGTTCGGTGGTGACCTCGACGCGGCCCGATTCGTCGACGATCTGCCGGGCCATCATGGCGGCGCTCTCGAGCCGATCGTGTGCCGTCGCCTTCATCTCCTCGTGGAAGCTCTGCGCGAGATACGGCTCCGAGTAATAGAACGCGGGGATGTGGACGACGGTGACGATGCGCAGCGGCAGCGCACGGGCCGCTGCGGAACGTGCCGCCCAGATCACCGCGGCGGTGGACGCCTCGGATCCGTCGACGGCGACGACGATCGGGTTGGGTTCGCTCATCTGTGGCGGGGACCTTTCTCGGGTTGGTTCAGCCGCAGATCTGCCGCAGCTGTTCGATCAGTCGCACGCGCCCGGCGGTGTCGGGTGCGAGCGGGGTGACGTTGAGAGTCGTGACGCCCGATTCGGCGAATGCCGCCACCCGCTCACGCACGAAGCCCTCCGAACCGATCAGCGACACCGCGCGGATCAGTTCGACGGGCACCGCAGCCGCGGCTTCTTCCTTCTTGCCGTCCAGGTACAGATCCTGGATGAGCGCGGCTTCCTTCTCGTACCCGTAGCGGATCGCGAGGTCGTTGTAAAAGTTCTTGCCCTTGGCGCCCATGCCACCGACGTAGAGGGCGACCATCGGCCGGACCCAGTCGAGCATGTACTCCACGTCGTCACCGATGGCGAGCGGAGCCTGCGCGTAGATCTGCAGCTCTCCGAGGGCGGGATCGCGCTTGGCCTTGCCCTTGGCGATGGAGTCCCCCCATACGCCCGCGGCCTTCTCGGGGAAGTAGAAGATCGGCTGCCAGCCCTCCGCGATCTCCGCGGTCATCTCGACATTCTTCGGCCCGAGCGATGCGATGACGACCGGGATCCGTTCGCGCACAGGCTCGTTGATGAGCTTCAGCGGCTTACCGAGCCCGGTGCCCTTCTCCGCGGGGAGCGGGATCTGGTAGTACTTGCCCTGGTGTTCGACCTTCTCGCGACGCCACACCTGACGGCAGATGTCGACGATCTCACGGGTGCGGCCGAGGGGCGCGTTGTAGGGGACACCGTGGAACCCCTCCATCACCTGCGGCCCGGACGCACCGATGCCGAGGACGAACCGGCCACCGGAGACGTAGTCGAGGCCCGCCGCCGTCATCGCCGTGAGCGTAGGGGTACGGGTGAACAGCTGCAGGATGCCGGAGGCGAGTTCCACGCGGGTGGTCTTCGCGGCCAGATAACCGAGCTGGCTCACCGCGTCGAACGAATAGGCCTCGGGGACGAATACGATGTCGAGTCCGGCCCGTTCGAGGTCCGCGACCTCGGCTGCGGTCTCAGCGAATCCGCCGCTGTAGTTCAGTCCCATTCCGATGCGCATGCGCCACCCTCACTCCTGCCGCGCGGCCGCGCGGACGTGCTCGTCGATAGTGCACCGCACACTACCGCCGTCACGATGCCCCGGGTCGCACGACCATCACGGGGCAGGCCGACTCCCGCAGGAGGGTATTGCTCGTCGAACCCATGAGGAGCCCGGCGAAACCGCCGCGGCCACGGCTGCCGACGACCACGAGCTGCGCCTTCTCGCTCCATGCCGTCAGGTGGACCCGCGGACCGTCGGCGTAGATCTTGCGGTGCACCGTGACGTCCGGGAACCGGTCACCGAAGCCGGCGAGACATTCGGACACGAGGGCGTGCTCGCTCTCCTCGAACGCCACCGGATCGAAGAAGTGCGGCGATGCCGCGAGATCGCCCGGCCGCATGTCGGTCCACACGTGCACCGCGACCAGATCGACGCCGCGCCACGACGCCTCCTGAAACGCCGCTTCCACGGCCACTTCGCTCAGCGCACTGCCGTCCAGCCCCACCACGACGGGCCGGTCGTCCGGGACCGGAGGCTCCGCGCCACGCACGACGACGACGGGACATGCCGCATGGCCGACCACCGCAACGGGCGTCGATCCGAGCAGCAGTTCGCCGAGCCGGGTGCTGCCGGTCGAACCGAGCACCACCATCGCCGACCGATGCGACAGCTCTACCAGCCATTTCGCGCTCCCGGTCAGCGCCATGTCGGTGGTGACCTGCACGTGGGGAGACGTCGCATGCGCGATCTCCGTCGCGGCGGTCAGCAGCGCGGTGGCGTCGTCCTCGGCCCATTCGAATGCCTCCGAGGGCCGGAAGAAGGGCAATTCGGACGACGGCGTCGGCGTGAGCAGCGACGCAGGGGCGAAATCGACGGCGTGAACGAGGTGGAGGGTGAGGCCCCGCCCGGCAGCGGTCGCCGCTGCCCACCGCACAGCAAGTTCGGACGGCGGGGAACCGTCGACCCCCACCGTCACCTGGCGGCGATCGTGGGCTGCTGCGCTCGGAGTCGTCACAGTTCGAGCGTAGCCGCATTCCCCTGCACCCGGCGGGGACTTTGGTCCCACCGGTTCGAGAAATTGGTCAGCACAACGGATTCCACCGGTTACCCGCATCACATTTTAATTGTCATTTAGGATACCGATTTATATCGTCCGAGCATGCAACTCACCCGGTTCACCGATCTCGGACTACGAGTTGTCACCTTCCTGGCAGCGGCCCCGCCGACAGACCTCCCGAACACCGCACTCGTCGCAGAACAACTCGAGTTGTCGTACGCCCACACAACCAAGGTCGTCGCCCGACTCGGGGAACTCGGTGTCGTCAGCGCCCGGCGCGGACGTGGCGGCGGCCTCGCCATCACCGAACTCGGCCGGACGGCGACGATCGGCTGGCTCACGCGTCAACTCGAGGGTGAGGACGAGGTCGTGAACTGCGAGGGGCCCAAGCCGTGCCCGCTTCGAGGTAACTGCGCGCTCCGTGTCGCACTTCGCGCAGCGCAGGACGCGCTCTACTCTGCGCTCGACACGCTCACCGTCGCCGATCTGACGACCCGCGGAAACACCGCCGAACTGCCTTTTCCCGTGCCACCGCAAATTTCGCCGACCACCCACAATCAGGAGAATCCATGCCGCTCTCGTCCGAGTCCAAAGAAGTGATCGCCGCGACGTTGCCGGCAGTCGGTGCGGCCATCGGCGACATCACGCCGTTGTTCTACCGGAAGATGTTCGACGCTCACCCCGAACTCGAACGGGACCTGTTCAACCGCGGCAACCAGAAGCAGGGCGAGCAGCAGAAGGCGCTCGCCGGATCCATCGCCGCGTTCGCCACCCTGCAACTCGATCCGGACCCGGCGCGCGTCGAGTCGATTCTCTCGCGCGTCGCACACAAGCACGCATCGCTCGGAATCAAGCCCGACGAGTACTGGATCGTCCACAAGCACCTGTTCGAAGCCATCGTCGAAGTTCTCGGCGAGGCCGTCACACCCGAGGTCGCATCGGCGTGGGACGAGGTGTACTGGCTGATGGCGAACACCCTCATCGCTCTCGAAGCCGACCTCTATGCCGCCGCCGGCGTCGAAACAGGTGACGTGTGGCGGACCGTGCAGGTGATCGGCAGAAACCATCAGTCCGCCGACACCGTTTCCTTCACGCTCGCATCGAAGGACGACTCTCCCCTGCCGACTTTCCGCCCCGGGCAATACCTTTCGGTAGGGGTTCAGCTTCCCGACGGAGCCCGTCAGATCCGTCAGTACAGCCTGTCCAACGCGCCCTCACGAGACCACTGGCGCATCACCGTCAAGCGCGTCGTTGCGACCACGGACACCGACGGAGCAGCACTCCCAGCCGGCGAGGTCTCGAACTTCCTGTTCGACAACGTCTTCGAGGGTGATGCCCTCGACGTGACCACACCGTTCGGCGATCTGGTGCTTCCGGAGGACGACAACCCGATCTTCCTCGCGTCCGCGGGAATCGGATGCACGCCCATGATCGGAATGCTCGACCACCTCGCCGAATCGGGTGACGCACGACGGATTTCGGTGCTGCACGCGGACCGTTCTCCCGCCAGTCACGCGCACCGCCGGGAACTGGAAACGCTCGTCGAACGGATCCCGTCGGCCACGGTGTTCCGCTGGTACGAGGACCTCGGCGCGCGACAGCCGCTGGAGACGATCAGGATCGGGCGGGCCGACATCTCCGATCTCCCGCTCGATCCGACCACGCAGGCATACCTGTGCGGTCCGTTGCCGTTCATGCTCTCGCTGCGTGAGGCGCTCATCGCCCGGAACGTGCCGGCCGAGAACATCCGTTACGAGGTGTTCGGTCCGGACAGCTGGAGCCCCGCGTCCTGACGACAGGAGTCGTCGTCGCTCATCCTCCACCCTTGCTCGCCGCATGGCCCGACGCGGAATTCGCCACGCGCGCAACGACCGCCGGAAGCCTCGCGCCGGTGCCGAAGTGTGCTGCGCGCCGATGCAGTCGACGCCGTCGTCCGCGTCGCGGTGAGGGTGGAGGATGGTGCAGCGGCTCGGCGTAGAACAACCGTTTGGCGAACTCGATCAGAACCAGATAGCCGACGATCAGCACGACGAGCATGGCGAAGAACCCGAGCGGCAGGCTCGTGAACCCGAGGTCGTCGGCGAACGGGGAGTAGGTCACGCCGATACCCACGGCGAGGACCACCGCGACCGTCACGATGAGGGTGCGGCTCGGCCGGCTGCGGATGAAGGGCGTACGGCGCGTGCGGATCGCGAAGACGATCAGAATCTGGGTGGCCAGCGACTCGACGAACCATCCCGTACGGAACAGTTCCGGTCCGGCATGGAACACCCCGAGCATGAGCCCGAACGTCACGAAGTCGAACAACGAACTCAGCGGACCGAAGAACAGCATGAACCGGCGGATGAACCCGATGTCCCAATGTGACGGCGCACGCAGTTCCTCCGGGTCGACCCGGTCGCCGGGGAGCGCCAGCTGACTCGAGTCGTAGAGCAGGTTGTTGAGCAGGATCTGGCTGGGCAACATCGGCAGGAAGGTGAGCACAGCCGATGCGGCAGCGGCACTGAACATGTTGCCGAAATTGCTCGACGTGCTCATCAAGACGTATTTGATGGTGTTGGCGAAGGTCCGACGGCCCTCGGTGACGCCGTCGGCGAGCACACCGAGATCCTTTTCCAGAAGAACCACGTCCGCGGCGTCTTTCGCCACATCCGTGCCCGAATCGACGGAGATTCCGACGTCGGCGGCATGGAGCGCGAGCGCGTCGTTGACACCGTCCCCGAGAAACCCGACCGCGCGCCCGTGCCCGCGTAGCGCCCGCACCAACCGCGCCTTCTGTTCCGGGGACACCCGTGCGAACACCGTTGCACGCTGGGCGATTTCGGCGAACTGATCGTCGTCGAGACGTCCGAGTTCGGCGCCTGTCACGCTGCCACCCGAGCCGAGACCCAACTCGGCGCAGACCCGCTCCGCCACCTGGGCGTTGTCGCCGGTCGCGACCTTGACGGTGATGCCCAGTCGAGCAAGCCGCTCCAGCGAGTGTCGTGCCGACTCCTTCGGCTCGTCCGAGAACACGAGGAATCCCGTCAAGTGGAGGTCGTGCTCGTCGTCGGCTCCGACCCGGGTCCGCGACCCGTCGAGATTCTTCGTCGCCACCGCGACGACGCGGCGTCCCTCGTCGAACAGCTGTGCCAGCCGCTCGCGCGCGTCGGCACTCGCCTCCACACAACGCGCCAGCACCGATTCGGGTGCGCCCTTGACCACCAGAAATGTCGCGTCACCGTCCGGATCAGCGGTCAGCGCCGAGGCCATGCGACGACTGTGGTCGAACGGTACGCCGTCGATACGCCGGTACCGGTCGGCCTGCCCGCCGATCTCCCCCGCCGACTCCCACAGTGCCGTGTCCATCGCGTTGGCCGCGATCCGTTGCCCGGAACCGGCGGTTTCCGTCTCGGTCGCGAGCAATCCGTGCAGCACGGTGTGTTCGGCGCTGTTGCCGTCGAGAGGTACGGCTTCGACGAATGCGATCCGCCCGGTGGTGAGGGTGCCGGTCTTGTCCGTGATCAGGAAGTCCACATCGCCGAGGTCTTCGATGCACACGAGTCGCTTGACCAGCACCTTCTGCGCTGCCAAACGGCGGGATCCGGACGCCAGAGCGGTGCTGACCACTGCGGGAAGCAACTGGGGCGTGATACCCACCGCGATCGCGAGCGCGAACAGCAGCGACTCGATGAGCGGGCGGTCGAGCAGCAGATTGATCAGGACGATCAGCGATGTCAGAACCAGTGCGACCTGCAGCAGCAGCACCGAAAAGCTTCGCAGTCCGCGCTGGAAGTCCGTTTCCGGTTCCCTGTCACCGAGTCCGCGAGCGATGCGCCCGAATTCCGCGTTCACTCCTGTCGAGACCACCACGCCCGTGCCGGTCCCCCCGTGGACGATCGTGCCCATGAAAGCGCAATCCGTCAGGTCCGCCGTCGCCGCACCCTCCGGGACGGCATCGGTGGTCTTGACAGCGGGTTCGGATTCTCCGGTGAGCACGCTCTCGTCGCATTCGAGATCGACGACGTCCAGCAGTCGGATGTCGGCCGGCACGACGTCCCCGAGCACCAGGCGCACCACGTCGCCGGGTACGAGTTCGGTGACATCGACCCGCGCGGCCGCGCCGTCCCGCAGAACGACGGTCGTGTGCCGCACGTTCGAGTGCAGCGCAGCGGTCGCACGTTCGGCCCGGTACTCGTTGACGAATCCGAGGCCGACACTGGCGACGAGAATGATCCCGATGACGACGGCGTCGCTCCGATTCCCGAGAAAGAACGACGCGATTGCGGTGACGGCCAGCAGGAGCAGCAGTGCGCTCCGCAACTGTCGCGCGAGGACTGCCCACACCCGCACCCCGTAACTCCGGACGGCGTTCGGTCCGACACTCTCGAGTCGCTCCGCGGCCTCCGTGGCGCTCAGCCCGGACGACGAGGATCCGAGGCGTGACAGCACCTCGGCGACCGGGCTCGCGGCGGCGTCGCCGATCGCCAGGCCGGGAGAACCCGCCTTGTGCTGTGTCCGCTGCGCACCTCCGGCGATCATGTCGCCGGACGGATCGTCCCGGCGTCTGCCACCGTCTCGCCCTCGCAGGCGCATTCGGCCGCAATCGCTGTCGTCTTGTTCGGTGAGGTCGGCATGATCTCGCTCGTCTCGAAGCCGTGACGTCAAGCGGGGTTCTTCCGCGTCGAGCGGGGTATTTCCGCGTCAACCGTGTGGTTTCGGCGGACAGGCGCACCCGTAATCATCGCAGCGTCCGCGCGGGAATGCTGTCGAATGTTCGTTCTCCGGTCCCCGCCGTCAGGAGAGATGATGGCGCGGTGATCGTCGTCGTGGTTGCGCTGATCGTGCTGGTGCTCGTCGCCGCCGTCGTGCGACCGCACGGATTGCCCGAGGTGGCGGTGGCCGGACCCGCTGCGATTCTGTTGACCGTGATCGGGGCGTTGACGCCCGAACAGGCGCTCGATCAGGTGCGGGCACTCCTTCCGACGGTCGGTTTCCTCGCCGCGATCCTGGTTCTGGCGCACGCGACGGACGCTCACGGAGTGTTCCGGTGGATGGCCTCGATGCTGCGGCACAGCGCACGGGGAAGTCCCGTCCGGTTGCTCGTGTGGGTCTTCGCCGCATGTGCCACCACGACCGCGGTACTGAGCCTCGATGCGACGGTAGTTCTGCTCACTCCCGCTGTGCTCGCCGCTGCCTCGGCCATGGGCATTTCACGTCGTCCGGCGAGTTATGCGTCTGCGCATCTGGCCAACTCCGCCTCGACCCTCATGCCCGTCTCCAACCTCACCAACCTGCTCGTCTTCTCCGCCACCGGCCTCGGGTTCGCACACTTCACCGTCTTGATGGCGTTGCCGTGGATCGCCGCGATCGGAGTCGAATTCGCGATCGCACGGGTGTTCTTCGCCCGCGACCTCCGGCCAACCGCACCACCTGTTGCCGGTCCGGTGACGGTGCGACCGGTGCCGGTGCCCCGCGCCGCGCTGGCAGTCCTCGCCTTCACGCTGGCCGGATTCGTCCTGTCCGAGTTCGTCGGTGTCGGCCCGGTCTGGGTGGCCGTGGCCGGCGCGGTGGCACTGGCGGTGCCCGCACTCCGCGCCGGACGCACGAGCCCCCGCTCCCTGCTCGCCGCCGCGGACCCCTTCTTCCTGCTGTTCGTACTCGCCCTCGGGGTCGTCGTGGCACCGCTCGCGGGGAGCACCGTCGGCGTCCGGTTGGCCGACCTCCTGCCGACCGGCGAATCCCTGCCTGCCCTGCTGGCAATGGCCGCGATCGCGGCGGTCGCGGCGAACCTCGTGAACAATCTGCCCGCGACCCTGCTGCTGGTTGCCGCGCTCGGTCCGTCTCCCTCCACCGGGCTGCTCCTGGCGATGCTGCTCGGGGTGAATCTCGGGCCGAACCTCACCTACACCGGCTCGCTGGCGACGATGCTGTGGCGGCGGGTCGTCACCCGGGTCGGCGAGCCCCCGAACCTGGGCACCTTCACCGTGCTGGGTCTCATGACGGTGCCGACGACGCTTGCCTGCGCGGTTGTCGCCCTGTGGCTGGTGTTGTGACCGCCCTACGTGGACCTGCGCCCCACAAGAGTTGCCCGGCGATCGCCGCGCCCCCGCCCGGCGTATTCCATACTGGGCCTCATGCCGTGGAGCGGGCTCGCCGGGAGAGTGCTCGACCTGCAGATCACGACGACGGGAGCAATCGCGTTCTTCGCCGTTGCCGCGGTCGCGGGCCTGTTCGTTCTCGCCGCACGCCGCAATCGCCGTTGGCTCCTTACCGGCCCGGCTGCGGCGGCCGTGGTCACCCTCGCGGTGGTAGGACTCGCAGCGGTCGTGGTGGAACTGGTGTGGCGGCCGTTCCCGGACCCCCTGCCCAAGATCGTCTACGTCTGGTCGGGTGCGGCCGTCCTGGCACTCGCGATGCTGATCGGTCGCTACTTCGTCCGGCGCCGGGACCGGCGGCGTCCGCTGGTCGTCACCGGTCTCGTTCTGACTGCCGTCGTGGTGTGCATCTGTGCGGCGGGCGGAATCAACGCACAGTTCGATGCCTATCCGACGGTGCGCGCCGCGCTCGGTATCAGCAACTATCGAACCGTCCCGTTCGAGGCGTCGCTGGCCCCGCAACCGGAGTCCGACGGGGGTGCGCCGAACCTCGAGAACTGGACTCCGCCTCCCGATCTGCCGGCCACCGGTGCCGTCACCGCGGCGACTGTTCCCGGTGCCGTCTCCGGATTCTCCGCCCGGGAAGCGCGGATCTACCTTCCGCCCGCGTATTTCGCCACGCCGCGGCCCGACCTGCCGGTACTCGTCCTCCTCGCCGGCCAACCGGGCAGCACCGAGGACTGGCTGGTCGGCGGCAAGCTGACCCGGACAATGGACGCCTATGCAGCAGGACACCGCGGCTTGGCGCCGGTCGTCGTGCTCGCCGACGGCACCGGTGGTCAATTCGCCAACCCGCTCTGCGTCGACTCCCACCTGGGTAACGCCGCAACGTATCTCGCCGTCGACGTTCCGGCTTGGGTTCGCTCCAACCTGCAGGTGAACCAGGACCCGCGAGCATGGGCCGTGGGCGGCCTGTCCTACGGGGGCACGTGCGCACTCCAACTCGCCGTCACCCGGCCCGACGTGTACCCGACCTTCCTCGACATCTCGGGACAGGCCGAGCCGACTCTCGGCGACAGGGACACCACCATCCGCGACGTGTTCGGCGGTGACGCCGATGCGTTCGCGCGCAACAATCCCGCAGACCTGCTCGCGAAGAATCGGTATCCCGACTCAGCGGGTGCATTCGTGGTGGGTAGCTCCGACAACGACTTCCGCGGTGGTATCGAACAGTTGGCCGCGGCCGCGAAAGCAGCCGGAATGGATGTCCATCTCACCGAAGTGCCGGGTGCCCACGACTTCTCGGTGTGGTCCGCCGGACTCGAGAAGGAGGTGCCGTGGCTGTGCGAGCGACTCGGTCTCGGCCCCGCATGAAGAGCGTCGTCTCGGTTCCGAGACGGGCGCCGGTGTCCCTTGCGCTGCTGGCGGTGATCTGGTTTCTCGCGGTGGTCACCGGCTCGTTGACGAAGGGCCCCTCACCCGAACTGGCTCTCCGGATCTCCGCCGGTGTCCCGAGCCTCGACGACGGTCACGTGTGGGCACTGTGGACCTCCGGGCTGTTCGCCTCGGGGCTCAGCGAATACCTGGTGACCGGCCTCGCCGTTCTGCTGATCGCAGCCCCGGCCGAATACCGGATCGGCAGTCGACGTTTCGCGATCGCGGTGTTCGTCTCCCAGGGGGTGGGCACCGCGCTGGCCGTTGCCGTGGCGCTGCTGGTGTCGAAGGTATCCGGTGCGTGGGGTTCGGAACTGCACACCCATCTCACCCAGGATCCGCTTCCGTGGATCCTCGGCGCCCTGCTCGCCGCGACCGCAGCCATGAACACCCTGTGGCGGCGGCGGATCCGCACCCTGGTGCTGGTGATCCTGCTGACGACCGTGCTGTTCGCCGGGCATCTTCAGGACCTCACACGATTGTGCGTCGCGGTGACCGGACTGCTGGTCGGCCCGCTTCTGTTCGGGCGCGCCGCACGCAGCCCGGTACTGGGCGGCACCATCCGCGAACGCCGCACGCTCGTCGCTCTCGTCGTCGCTGCCGGAGTTCTCGGGCCGATCCTCGCCGCGTTCTCACCACATGCCATCGGTCCGCTGTCCGCACTACGGGAACTGTTCGACCAAGTCCCCTACAGCCCTCGGGAACTTCTCGACGTGTGCGGCGACCCCGCGCTGCACGACGAGTGCAGGAAGGGTCAGCAAGCTCTGCGCCTGTCCGGGATCGGCCCGGTGGTGATGAACCTGATGCCCTCTTTGCTGCTGCTCGTCGCGGCCGAGGGGCTACGACGCGGCCGACGGGCCGCGTGGCTCTTGTCGGTCTACGGACACCTCACGCTCGTGGCAGTGACGGCAGCGAGCGTGCTCGTACGGATCACCGAGCAGGACGAGGCACGATCGATCCTGTACGGCGTCCATCGACACGATTCGATCTACGGCGAGTGGATCCCGCTGCTTCCGCTGCTCGCGGTGCTCGCACTGCTCTTGGCCACCCGGCGATTGTTCGACGTGCGTGCCCGACCCGGGACGTATCGACGGGTATGGGAGGGGACGCTCGCGGCAGCGGCTGCGGCGCTGGTGATCTACCTGGTTGTGGGGACGGCACTCTCGGACGGGTTCGACCGGGACCCCGGGGTCTGGACGCTCTTGCGCGACGCTCCGAGGCGGTTGTTGCCCCCGGTTTACCTCCAGCTCTTCGAACCACCCGTGATGCCGCTGACATCCGGTGCCACACTGCTGTTCGAGTGGATCGGCGTGCTCGTCTGGGTAACGTTCTGCCTGCTCGTACTTCGCAGTTTTCTCGGGCCCTCGGCCGGGCACGACCTCGGCGGAGAGCACAGGGTCCGCGAGTTGTTGCACTTCCCCGGCGGGGACTCGATGTCGTGGATGGGCACGTGGCCGGGAAACAGCTACTGGTTCACCGGCGGCGGGCGAAACGCCGTGGCGTACCGCGTGTATTCCGGTGTCGCCCTGACGACGGGATGCCCGATCGGTGACCGCGACTCCCTCGACACGGCGGTCGACCAGTTCGCAGCCTTTTGCCTGGGAAACGGGTGGACTCCGTGTTTCTATTCGGTCGGCAAGGACATCGCTTCGATCGCGCGCGAGCACGGCTGGAGCTGTCTGCAGGTAGCGGAGGAAACCGTCGTCGACCTGCCCGACCTCGCGTTCAAGGGGAAGAAGTTCCAGGATGTGCGCACCGCGCTCAACCGTGCGCAGAAACAGGGGATCGAGGCGACCTGGACCACGTTCGCCGATGCGCCGCTATCGGTGAAAGAACAGATCGTCGACATCTCCGAGGACTGGGTTGCCGACAAGGGACTGCCCGAAATGGGTTTCACGCTGGGCGGACTCGACGAGCTTTCCGATCCGGAGGTCCGTCTGCTGCCGGCGGTGGGGCCGGACGGACACGTCCACGCGGTGACCTCCTGGATGCCGGTCTATCGCGACGGCGCACTCGTCGGCCTGACGCTGGACTTCATGCGTCGCCGCTCCGACGGGTTTCCGGTGGCGATCGAATTCCTCATCGCCTCGGCGGCGCTGCTCGCCCAGCAGGAAGGTCTCGGTTTTCTCAGCTTGTCGGGTGCGCCGCTGGCAAATGCCGACGACGGTGAATCCGACGTCGACCGAGGCGCTCTCGACCCTCTGCTCGATCTGCTGGGGCGCACACTCGAGCCCGTGTACGGCTTCCGGTCGCTGCTCGTCTTCAAGGCCAAGTTCCAGCCTCGATACCGCCCCCTGTACATGGTGTTTCCCGACGCCACCGCACTGCCGACCATCGGAATCGCCGTCGGCCATGCATATCTGCCGGATCTGTCGTTCGAGCAGAGCGGGCGTTTGCTGTCCCGGTTGCTGCGCCGCCGACGCAGCACGGCCGGTAGCCGCCCCTGAATCCTTTGCGCCACACAGCAGCAACCCTCCAGTCAGGAGACGTGAGATCGGTCGTGTGGTCGGGAGTGTCCGGCGGCCGCACGGACCAAAGACCGCTATCCGGCGCACAATGCGCCGTTTGCCCGGCTACGCTCGCGCCATGGATACGGGCGTCGACCGAGCACCGAGCCTGCCCCGAAGCAGGACTCTGCCCCGAGGCGGGAGCCTGCTCGCACTGCTGAGCATCCTGCTCATCGGCTTCGCCGTAGCAGTGTTCCCGTCTTTTCCCGAACCGCTCGATGCCGGTGCTCCGCCCGAGGTCTTCAGCGCCGGACGCGCCGCCACCCATATCGACGCGATCGCCACGACGCCCCGTGTTCCGGGCACGCCCGAGCACACCGCAGCGCGCGACTACCTCGTCGCCACCCTCCAGGAACTCGGATGGCGCACCACGGTTCAGTCCGGCGTCGGATGGACGACGAACGACGATCCACCCGAACAACGCGGCGCCCGGGTCGGGAACATCATCGCGATGGTCCCCGGTTCCGATCCCACCGGAACCGTAATGCTCGCCGCTCATTACGACACGGTGGTCGGATCACCCGGCGCGGGCGACGACGGGATCGGGGTGAGCACCGCACTGGAAACGGCACGGGCCCTCGGTGTCGGTCCCGCGCCGCGCAACGACATCATGGTGCTGCTCACCGACGGTGAGGAGAACGGACTGCTCGGCTCCCAGGTGTTCATCCGGTCGCGTTCACCCGCACTCGGCCCGATGGTCGTCCTCAACCACGAGGCCCGCGGCAATGCGGGAATCCCGATGACTTTCCGGATGACCTTCCCCAACGGCGCTCTGCTCGACGCACTCACCCGATCGCCGTGGGCGGAGGCGGACTCCCTCACCCAGTTGGCATTCGAGGCGCTCCCCAACGACACCGATTTCAGCAACTTCGCCGACACCGGTTTCTCCGGATTCGACACGGCGATCGCGTCGGGTTCCGCGTACTACCACAGCCCGCTCGACACGACGGACCGACTGAGCCAGGAGTCGCTTCAGCAGATGGGCGAGACCTCCCTGGCCACGGCCCGGGCCCTCGCGGACACGGACCTGCTGACGCTCGACGACGCGGGACAGGAAGTCGTCTCGCTCGTGCCCTGGGGGCTGATCCACTATCCCCGGTGGGTGGAAATTGCCGGCGCGGTGCTCCTCGCCGTCGGGGCCGCCGTTCTGGTGGTCGTACGGATCCGCCGCCGCGAAGCGACGATTCGTCAGATCCTCGCCACCGGCGCTGCCGCGCTCGTCGCAGGGATCGCGGCGGCGGGGATCGCCTGGCTCCCGTGGTGGCTCGCTCAGCAGGTGGCGCCCGGCATGGCATCACCGGTTACCGAGGAACCGTACCGTCCCGGACCGTTCCAGCTCGCGGCTGTCGTTGCCGCACTGTGTGTTCTCGTCCTCGTCGTTGCTGCGCTCCGGCGACGGGTGCCCGGTCCCGCCGTCACCTGCGGGATCTTCGTTGCCGTCGCTGTCCTAGCCTTGGCGGGCACGCCCTTTCCCGGGGTCGCATCGGCGCTGGTGCTGCCCGTCCTGCCCACAGTGATCGCCGTGCTCGTCACACTGGCTCTGCCCGCCGAGGCGCTCTGGTGGCGTCTTGCCGTGCTCACGGTCGGCGCGCTCCCCGGAGCGGTGCTGGGCGTCGGTGCGGTTCTCGTGTCGTTCGACGCGGGGTTGGTTGCCGGTGCCTCCGCTGCCGGCGCGTTCGTTCTCATCACGTTCGCGGCGACCGCACCGCTCTGGGAACCGGTCCTGCGGCCGACGAAGGTCTGGTTGTCCGCGGTCACCGCGGTGGTCCTCGTCCTGGTGTGCACCGCGACAGCCGGCTTCGTCAACCGGGACGGGGCGACGGATCAGCGTCAGGAATTCCTCTGGTACGCCCTCGACACCGACAACGGCACAGCGACCTGGGCATCCCCGGACGCACCTCGCTCCGAGTGGAGCGAGGGCCTGCTCTCCGCGTCCGCTTCGCCGCTCCCGGACCTGTTCCCGTGGCGTGGCGACCAATCGCTGTCGCAGGGTCCGGCGCCGGTGTCCGATCTGGCACCGCCCGACGTCGAAGTTCTCGAGGACACGAGCGCGCGTGGGGCGCGAGAACTCCGTCTGCGCCTGTCGTCGCCCAGAGGGGCTCACGCCGTGGGTCTGTGGGTCGACAGCACGACGGCAACGGTGCACGGTGCGACCGTCGACGGTCAGCGAGCCGAGCCGTCCTCCGACTTCGGATTCATGTTCTGGGCGCCTGGTCCGGAAGGCATCGAGGTCACGCTCACCCTGGGTGTCCTCACCGACCGACTCGGTCTCCGAGTCAGCGATCTCTCCGGTGACCTGTCGGTGGTCCCCGGATACGAACCGCCGACGGATCGGGTGGTGACGCAACCCGATGTCGTGGTCACCCGCACGCTCGAGATCTGAGCGCCGGACGTTCTGCGGCCCGCGTCAATCCCACTGATGAACGGGATTGCCCTGCAGCATGTTCGCTACGTAGTCGCTCATCATTCCCCGCAGTGCGGCACGACGGTCTTCTCCTGCGGCTTCGCGCCTGGCCACCTGCTCGCGCTGCCACGCTGCACCGGTACGCCGATTGCTGCAGCGCCCCTCGATGATGCCGAGGTACCGATCGCGGGCTTTCGCCGAGAGGCCGAACGCCTCGAGTCCCTTGTCGGCCAGGGGCAGCAGACACCGGAGGACGAGTTCGTCGGCACCGACCCAGCCGATCTTCGGCCAGTACAGTCTGGCGTCGAGACCGAACTTCGCGCCCAGGACCAGATTCTTCTCTGCCGCGTCGAAACTCATCTGACGCCACAGCGGTTCTTCGGCGTCGACGAGCGCACGAAGGGCGCCGTAGTAGAACGCTGCGTTCGCCATCGTGTCGAGCACCGTCGGCCCGGCGGGCAGCACACGGTTTTCGACGCGCAGGTGCGCTTGCCCGTCGCTGATGTCGTACACCGGGCGGTTCCAGCGGTAGATGGTGCCGTTGTGCATCTGCAGTTCCCGCAGTTCGGGGATCCGCCCCGCATCGAGTTCGGCCATCGGATCCGAATCGCTCACTTCGGGCAGCAGCGCCGTGAAGTAGCGGGAGTTCTCTTCGAAGAGGTCGAGAGGAGAGTCGATCCAGCGCTCACCGAACCACACCCGGGGTCGCACGCCCTGGTTCTTCAGTTCGAACGGACGGGTGTCGGTGGCCTGCGCGAACAACGGGATCCGGCTCTCGTGCCACAACGCCTTACCCGCGAAGAAGGGAGAGTTGGCTCCGAGCGCAACCTGGACGCCGGCGAGGCACTGGGCCGCATTCCAGTGCGGCGCGAAGTCCTCGGGCGCCACCCGCAGATGCAACTGCAACGACGTACACGCGGCCTCCGGGACGACCGAATTCATGTCTTCCCGAAGAGATTCCGACTCGTCCGTCCCCGGAAGCGGCACCCCGTCCAGGTCGAGTTCGAGATCTTCTCCACGGGCCGAGAAGATCTGCTCGTTGAGGGCCTCGTAGCGCGGATTGGCGGTGATGCGGTCTCGCCCGAGGTGATCGAGTTCGAGAGTGGGGAGCATCCCGATCATCACGAGTTGCGCGTTGTGCCGGTGCATCCGGTCGGCGGCGCGCTGCAGGGAAGACCGGAGGGATTCTTCGAGTTCGAGGGTGGCATCGCCGCTCAGAGGGCCGGGCTCGACGTTCATCTCGACGTTGAACTGTCCGAGTTCGGTCTGGAAGACGGCGTGATCGTCGATCGCCTGCAGCACCTCGAGATTCGACATCGCAGGAGCCATGTCGTCCTGGACGAGGTTGAACTCGATCTCCATGCCGAGCTGCGGCTCCGGCGACGAGTGCACGTCCACGAACATGTCCTCGCGCAGCATCCGCTCGAGCGCGCCGATGCTGTCGCGTACCTTGCGCCGAAACGCTCGCCGGTCTGCGCCGGTGAACGAACGTGCCGAAATCTCGGTGCCCATGGAACCCCCGGTCGCGCCGACGTTTGTCTCGGAACAAGCCTAACGCTCGGACGGCAGCCCGCCGGAAAGCGGGCGATCAGACCGCGCGGATGTTGTCCCAGTCGGCGACGACACCGCGGGTGTTGAGCCACGCGTTGGGGTCGATCTTCGTGCCGTTCTGATCCCAGACCTCGAAGTGGAGGTGCGGGCCGGTGGACCAGCCCAGGTTGCCGACGGTGGCGATCTGCTGACCTGCCGAGACCCGCTCACCGGCGGAAACCTGGTAGGTGTCGACGTGGCCGTAGACGGCGGTGGTGCCGTCGTCGTTGAGCACACGGACCCACTGTCCGTAGCCGGAGGCTGCGCCCGCGTCGAGCACGGTGCCGTCGGATGCGGAGGAGATCGGCGTGCCGATCGGGGCGGCGATGTCGATGCCGCCGTGGTGCGCGCCCCAGCGAGCACCGAAGTCGGAGGTGAGCGTGCCGGAGACGGGCTGCACCGTGCTCGGCTTGATGGGGTTCAGACTGTCCAGCCAATTGTTGCCGCCGGCGAACTGATCGACGAGCTGGGTGATCTCGGCCGGAAGCTGCGGTGCGTCCTGCGCGGCCTGCGTGGTGACACCGGGGATCGCCGGGATCTCGACACCGGCGGGCAGCAGACCTTCGGGCAGCTCGAACGGGAGGGTGCCGGTGGTCGGAGCCTCGGTGTGGGCCGGAGCCTCGTGACCGGGATGCGCGGCGGCGGTACCGGCGGTGAACTGGGCGCCGACTGCGAAGAAGGCACCGGTAGCTGCGGCCACGGTCGCGGCCTTCACCGGAGCGGACGTACCGGTGGGCTCGACGCGGTGACGGCCTTTACCGGACCCGGACGGGGTGAAGGAGAAGTCCATATCGAAAGCAGATTCTTCGCGCGCGAGCTGATGCCGTCCCACAGTCATTTTCCCGTTCGTCGTCCCGATTTCGAGCTGGACCAAAGTGGTCCGGCCGCTCTTGGCGACCTAAGGTAACAAAACGGTATAGGGATGCGCCAGCGTGACCTTCGCTTCATCTCACCGTGCGGGACAACCACTCGATTCGGCCGGGTAGACACGGCTCCGAACCCGTTCGCTTCGCCCCCGGTACCAGCAGCCCGCTACACTCACAGCGCGCGATAATTCGGTCCGCCGCATCGCGTGCGCCTTCGTAGCTCAGGGGATAGAGCAACCCTCTCCTAAAGGGTAGGTCGCAGGTTCGAATCCTGCCGAGGGCACAGATTCATTGCGCGGTCCATGGCCGCACAGGACAACTCGGCTGCAAGCACACCGAGTAGTACCGTCTGCCCATGGAGTCCCTCACGATCACATTCACGACCGAGGAGCGGGCAGTCGTCCGAGAGGTGGCTGCTCGCCGCGGCATCGGACCGGAACGGTTTGTTCACGATGCCGTCGTCGACATCGCGACACGAATCGAATCAAGCCCCGAGCGACGGCGACGCGTCAAAGAGCAGTCACTCGAGTCCCTGAACAATCCTCATGAGCAGGCCGAGGTGCGGCGCGTCTTCGATCAATTCAGCTAGCGACCCCCGGAGATTCCGGATCGAGCCGTAGCCGAGCGCCAGACCGACCGGGCAGCGAGACCGGCAGGTCCGAGGCCTGCCGGTGGCACAGACAACGATCCGTCGCGGCCCGACCCCCCTTTCGCGAGAGGGTCCGGACCGGCGACGGATCGCTTCGTACTACGGCTCCGCCTACTTGAGCGTGCTACCGGCGTCGACGGTCAACGTCAGTCCGGTGACGTACCGGGACTCGTCCGACGCGAGGAACAACACCGCATTGCTGATGTCCTCGGGCTCAACCCAGCCGATCGGCAACACGTGCATGAACTGCGCGGCCGCCTTCAGGTCGTCCGGCCCCGGATTCTCCAGATCCGGGCGGAACATCTTCATCGCCCCCTCGTTCATGAACATCGGAGTGTTCACATTCGTCGGGTGGACCGTGTTGACCCGGATGAAGTGCTCACCCAGTTCCACGGCGAACGACCGCATCAGTCCGACGACGCCGTGCTTGGCTGCGATGTACGGGCCGGTGTTCGGATAGGCCTTCAGGCCGCCCACCGAACTCGTCAGGATGATCGAACCGCCGTTCCCGCCCTCGATCAGGTGGGGCACGGCTGCCTTCACCGTCTTCCACACCCCCGAGAGGTTGATGTCCTGCATTTCCTGCCAGTCGAACTCGTCGGTCTGGTGCAGCGGGGTGCCGCCCGTTCCGATGCCGGCATTGGCGACGACTATGTCGAGCCGTCCCAATTGCGCGACGCCCTCGTCCACGGCCGATTTGACGGCGTCGAAGTCACGGACGTCGGCCTGCACCGTGACGATGCGGCGGTTCAGGCCCTTGACCGCTTCGACGGTCTCGGCCATATCTTCGGGAGTAGCTGGTTCGATCAGTGCGTTGTCCCTGATCGGGCCGCAGATGTCCAGGGCGATGATGTCCGCGCCCTCTTGCGCCAGTCGCACCGCGTGACTACGCCCCTGACCGCGCGCGGCACCGGTGACGAACGCGACCTTGCCTTCAACTCTTCCCGCCATGAACTACCTCTCTCATTGCGCCCCGGGCAGTAGCCCGGCGCGGTAACCATGGGACTGCTTATTTCGGATTGTTTTCGGCTATCGGGGATTTCTCGTGTACTCGATGTTCAGCTCGGTAAGCCCGCGAAGCAGGAAGGTAGGCTCGTAGACGAAAGTGCGGTCGTTCTCCGGACCGTGTGCGCTGTCGCTGATCCGGATGTCGCTCATTCGGTCGAGCAACTTGTTGAGCGTGACGTGACCTTCGATCCGCGCAAGTGGTGCACCCGCGCACGTGTGCAGACCCCGGCCGAACGCGATGTGATCGTGCGCGTTCTTGCGGTCGAGCCGAAATTCGTTGGGTTCTTCGAATTTCCGTGGGTCGCGGTTGGCGGCTGCAAGACTCAGCATGACGACTGTCCCTGCGGTGACCTCGACGTCACCGATGGTGGTGTTCTTCTTCACGAGCCGGAAGTCGACCTTGGTAGGACTGTCGTAGCGCAGTGACTCTTCCATGAAAGGCTTTATGAGGCTGCGATCTTCGCGCAACATCTTCTGGTACCCCGGTCGTTCACAGAGCACCCGCAGTGCCGAACTGAGAAGCTTCGTCACCGTCTCCTGACCGGCAGCGAACAGGAAGGCCGCGGGCCGAACGACTTCGAGCAGTTCCGGCGTGGTTCCGTCCGGGTACGTGGCCGCAGCGAGACCGCTGAGAATGTCGCCCCGAGGTTCACGTCGCCGCTCGGCCAGGTAATCGGCGAACCGGTCGTCCAGGTATTCGAGAGGGTTGACCGCGACCGTCCTGTGGTCGAGCGCCCCCACCGGGATGCCGGATCGTTCCGCGGCGCCCAGCGCGAACCGGAACTCGTCGCGATCCTCCTCCGGAACGCCCAGAAGGTCGGTGATCGCCAGCGTCGCAAAGGGTTTTGCGTACTGTCCGAGGAACTCGCAGTGCTCGTCGTCGAAGAATTCGTCGAGCACCTGGTCCGAGAGCGACCACAGATACTCCTCGTTCTCCTTCAGTCGCTTGGGCGTGAGGAGACGGCCGAGCAGCGAACGCGCCCGCGTGTGGTCGGGGGGATCCATCACGACCATGTGTTCGGAGATCGGGAACAGGTGCCGGTGCGCGGCGATCTGGTCCGTGATGTCGTCGCCCTCCGGCACGAACGGTAGCGGCGGGAACGGGCCTCCGATGGCGTTGACCGCCGAGAGGGCTTCCGAGTTCTTGAAAGCCTCCACGACCTCGGCGTAACCGGTGACCATCAGCACTCCGTAATTCGGTTCCCGGAAGACCGGGTTCCGACTTCGGAGATGGCCGAAATAGTCGAAGGGACTCTGCGCCAGAGCGCCGTCGGAGAAGTAGTCGGCTGAGGCGAGATCGGTCATCGGTCACGGACCTTTCGGTGATCCGGCGGGGGAAGTGGAAGAGCCGTCGTCGACGACGACGGCGGCGCGCGGGCACGCACTCGCGGCCGCTAGCGCTTTGGGCCACAACGCTTCCGGAGGGGTTTCGTCGCACGTCGCGATGTCGTCGTCGGCGAGGTCGAATATTTCGGGCGCGATCTCGATACACAATGCGTGGGCCTCGCACATGTCGCGATCGATGCGCAGGCGCTTCGATGATCCCGTCATCGGGCACTCCAAAGGGAGAAGGGGGACCCGGACGGCAAGGTCACCTGCTCGGCAGCGATGCCGTCCGCTATACGGTAGTAACGGTGTTACCGGCGTCACGGTAACCCTGTTATCCGACTACGGCAAGGGAATTCGCAAAATGGAGAACACCGTATCGGTCGCCGGGGAGGACCGGCTTCTCGACACCGTCGTGGAGTTGCTCGACGAACCCGGAATCGACGCGGTCCAACTGCGCGAGGTCGCAAGACGCGCACGCGTATCGCTGTCCACCGTCTACAAGCGCTACGCCACGCGGGACGAGCTGATCCTTGCCGCGATCGAACGCTGGATGGAGGGCAACCACTCCACACTCGTGCCGCAGCAACGGAACGCGGATGAGCCCCTGCATCCGGCGATGATGCAGGTGATGCGCGCGATCTTCGAACCGTGGGAGAAACATCCGCACATGCTGCTCGCCTACTTCCGGGTGAGGACTGCACCCGGCGGCGAGGGACTGCACAAGCGCGGCTTCGATCCTGTCGTGCCCGTCGGAATGGCCGTTCTCTCCGGCGTCGACCCCGGCTTCGTCGGAGAACTGAAATCGATCCTGTCGAGCGTGGTCTACGGCCTCGTCGGCCGGTGCCGCGACGGCGACATCGCAATCGACGAGATCATGCCCACGCTCGATCGCACGATCTACTGGCTGACCACGGGGTACGAGGCGACCCTCGAAAACCGCGACTCCGACGCTCGTCGCGGCCGGCCGTAACCGGAACGCCGGCGCGACCCGGCGGGCTCCGATGCGCCGCAGAACGACTCAGGACGGTCCGGCCTCCAGTGCCAGTTCCACCGCGGCGGCCGCGCCTTCGTACCAGGGTTCGCCGTGACCCGGCAGCACGGTGGCAGCGTCGGTGTCCGCGAGTGCGGACAGCGACGCCAACGCCTGCGCACTGTCGGTCGTCGCTGCTGCCGCCACCACGTGCGGTCCGGTCTTGCAGGTATAGGGATCGAGGGTGACAAGCGCGTCACCCGAGATCACCGCGTGGCGGTCCGGCAGATGCAGCGCGCAGTGCCCGAACGTGTGACCGGGAGTGAACACCACTCGTGGCCTCCCCGGGACCTTCAACTGGGCGCCGGTCTCGAACGGCGTCGTCTCCGCGACACCACGGACTCCCAACGCCCCCGCTGCGGTCATACGCCCGAGGATCAGAAGGGATTTCGGATATTTGAACGGATACAGCAGCCGCGCACGTTCCGGCTTGTACCGGTAGGGATGTGCCGCGAGGTACTGCTCGCGCCGATGGCTCCACACCGGGACCTGCCACGCGCGGTGGATACGACGTGCCGACCCGACGTGGTCGAAATGAGCGTGGGTGAGCACGATCGCCCGCACGTCCCCCGGGGTACGGCCGATCTCTCGCAGGCCCGATTCGATGTGCCGGAACGTCGAGGGAAAGCCGGTGTCGACCAGGGTCACTCCGTCCTCGTCCTCGACGAGATACAGATTGACGTCGGCGTGCTCGATGCGGTGCACACCTTCGGCCACATTACGTTCGAACATCGGTCCTCCTCGGTCGGACGGGAGTCGTGCGCGTGCGGACGTCAGCCCTCGGGATTCTCCTGTTCCCGCTGTCCACGCAGTTGCTGCGCGGCACGGTCGGCGCCCTCCTGGTCGAGCGCACCGAACATCTTGTCCACCTTCGACCCCGGGGCTCGCGGTGGCAGCAACGGCGTGGACGGATCGGTCACCGCCTGGATCACCACGGGACGGTCGGCGGCCAGCGCGGTACGCCAGGCGTCGTCGATATCTTCGGGCCGCTCGATGCGGATGCCTTCGAGCCCGAGCAAACGCGCGTAGTCGGCATAGGGAAAAACCGGGACGTCCTGCGAAGCCGGAATCCGGGCATCGCCTTCCATTTCCCTTTGTTCCCAGGACACTTCGGAAAGGTCGTCGTTGTCGAGTACCAGCACGACGAACCTCGGGTCGTCCCAGTTGCGCCAGTGGTGAGCTACCGTCACGAGTTCGGAGTTACCGCTCATCTGCATCGCACCGTCGCCGGCGAGCGCGATCACCGGCCGGTCCGGGTGGGCCAGTTTGGCCGCGAGCCCGTAGGGAAGTGCCGACCCCATCGACGCGAGCGTGCTGGACAGGTGTGCCGGGACACCGCGGGGCAGGCGGAGCATCCGTGCGTACCAGTACACGACCGACCCGACATCGACGGCCACCTGCGCGTCCGGGGGCAGATGCTCGGACAGCGCGGACACCACCGTCTGTGGGTTGAGCCGGTCCGACCGTTCGGCGCAGCGCTCCGCCGCGATCCGGTGCCACTCTCGCGCCATGCTCGCGACCTCGTCGCGCCACGGCCGCTCCGTCTGCTGTAGCCGCGGAAGCAACGCCCGCAACGTCTCCGACGCGTCTCCCGGAAGCGCCACCTCCACAGGGTATTTCGCGCCGAGGTTGCGGGACTCGATATCGATCTGCACGGCTCGCGCCTGGCCGGGCGCGGGGTAGAACTCGGTCCACGGGTCGTTGCTGCCGACGATGAGCAAGGTGTCGCACCCGGCCATCAGGTCGGCGGATGCGGTGGTACCGAGGTGACCCATCACCCCGCATGCCCACGGCTGCGTTTCGTCCACCACGGGCTTGCCGAGCAGCGACGTCGTGACGCCCGCACCGAGGCGCTCGGCGATCTCGGCGATTTCCGCCGCGGCACCGTAAGCCCCCTGACCGACGAGCAGGGCCACCTTCTCCCCCGCGTTGAGCACTTCCGCAGCCTTGTCGAGGTCCGTCTCGGCGGGGATCACCCGCGGCACGGCGTATGTGGCGGTGCTGGGAGCGAACCCGTGCTCGTGCTCGCGCTCGGGGGCGTCCGCCTGCTGGATGTCGTGCGGCACGATCACGCAGGTGGGGCTCGAGGTGGCTCGCGCGGTGCGGAAGGCATTGTCGAGCGCAGGGCCGAGTTGCTCGGGGCTGTCGATGCTCTGCACATACTGCGCGCAGACGTCCTTGAACAGCGTCGCGAGTTCCACTTCCTGCTGGTAGCCGCTCCCCTGCGCGGAGGTGACGACCTGGCCGACGATGGCGACCACCGGTTTGCTGTCGAGTTTCGCGTCGTAGAGGCCGGTGAGGAGGTGAATCGCCCCCGGTCCTTGCGTAGCGAGACAGACGCCCACCTCGCCGGTGTACTTGGCGTGGCCGGTGGCCATGAATGCGGCCATCTCCTCGTGGCGTGCCGTCACCAGTTCGATGTGCTCCGATGCCCGATCCAGCGCAGCTAGTACAGGGTCGATCCCGTCGCCTGCGTAGCCGAACACCCGGCGCACTCCCCAGTCCCTGAGCCGGTCCACGATTCCGTCGGCGACATTGGGCATACAAGTCTCCTGTCCTGCAGTCGAGCGAGCGGATTGCAGTCCGGGTTCCCGATGGGGCGGGACCGAAACCTCACCGTCCGGAGGAGGAGATGTGCGGGCGCGAGACGCCTCAGTCCTATCGCCACAGTCCTATCGAGGGCTGTACATGATCATCGCGACGCCGACCAGACACACGAGCGCACCGGATACGTCCCACCGGTCGGGACGGAAGCCGTCGACCGCCATGCCCCACACGAGGGACCCTGCGACGAACACACCACCGTAGGCCGCGAGGATGCGTCCGAAGTTCGCGTCCGGTTGCAGGGTTGCCACGAAACCGTATGCGCCGAGAGCGATCACACCCGCGCCGACCCAGATCCAGCCTCTGTGTTCACGCACGCCCTGCCACACGAGCCAGGCGCCACCGATTTCGAACAGCGCGGCAACGGCGAACAGCACCAGAGACTTCAGAATCGTCACGGCCGGACTCTAACGCTCGCCCCGCCCCATGGAGGGGCCAGGCGTGCCGGCTCACCCGCGGAGGTCTATCACAGTTCGTCGATGGACACCACGCCGTCCTGCAGGGCACGGGCCAGCAGGGACGTCTTCGTGGGCGCGGCGCGGCCCACGCGTGCGTACTTCTCGCGAATACGCACGATGTGAGTGCTCACGGTCGCGGCCGTGACGTACAGCCGCGCGGCCGCCTCGGACTTGGATTCACACACCAGCCATTCACGAAGAATCTCGATCTCACGGGCCGTGAGGGCAGGCTTCCGGTAGGTCGGGGTCTTGTCGAGCATGCTGGTCATGGCGAATCCCTCTGTAGGCAACGATCGCCCGAGCGTGATCCCCCGACCAACGCGTCCCGGTCGGGACGACGCTACCGCCGCGCGCCCCCTTCCCCCAGCCCCACATTCTCCTGCCCATGAAACCAGGGTCATCGTTAGCACTGCTAAGCAGATGCTGTGACGGCGGTGGGCACAGGTCTGTCGAGAACCGATCCGTCGCGGTCGAGTTCGATGCGGCGCACCTCGTCCTGGTCGTGCAACAACATGGTCACCAGCGCATGACGGCCCGGCGGGAGAACACGAACGGTCACCGAACCGCTCCACACCGCATCGAGACAGTCCACAACCGCCCGGTGGACGCGACGGCGCACGTCCGTCGACACGTCGTCCAGGCCCTTGTCGTCGAGCATGACCACTTCGACGCCTCGAAGTCGCGCCGCCTGTGCTGCTTCCACCACCGCGACATCCTGTAGTGCGGGCGCCCGCAGCATGTCGCGAAGACGTGCCTCGAGCAGCGCACACTTGGTGCGATCCTCGTCCGCCAGCGGCTTTCCCGAGGCGATGAGCGAAAGCATCGGCCGTGCCAGAGCGTCGAGCCGGGCGAGCTGGGCATCGCGTTCCTCGAGAAGGGCGGCGGTCGCGGATTCCCGGGCGATCCGCTGGGTCGTGCGCGCCCGTAACCGGTAGATGGAGCCGGCCAACGGGCGGATCGTGTACGCGAACACCGTGCCCATGAGGACCGGGCCGGCATTGACCAGCGATACGCCGAGGCCGGTCCCGACTCCGGCTCCGGTGGCCTGCGCCCACACCGCCGAAGTGCCGAACATGAGTATCAGGCCGATCCACGCCAGCAGAGTCCGGCCGCGCACGCACATGAAGACGAGGACGGTGGCGGACATCCCGAAAGTCCACAGCTGGACCGGCCGGTCGGTGGGTTCGGTCGGAACCACGGTGAACAGGGCGCCGCACGACACGGCCCCCGTGAACATCAGCGCCAGAGCCGGACCGAGCGGCAGCGGATCGCCTTCGACCGCGACGAGCACGAAGGCTGCCGCCACACAGACCACGACGGAACCGAGCATCGGCCAGACGCTTTCGGCGCGGTCGACGTTGTACGCGGCGAGCAGCACGCACGTCACCGCATACAGACCCGCCA
Source organism: Rhodococcus sp. NPDC019050 (assembly GCF_055664235.1). NCBI lineage: Bacteria > Bacillati > Actinomycetota > Actinomycetes > Mycobacteriales > Nocardiaceae > Rhodococcus > Rhodococcus sp. NPDC019050. The sequence goes on from NZ_JBVOON010000001.1 coordinate 401,045, forward strand.
AGGCGCGCGCGGGTTTGCTGTGCATCCGCAGCAGGTCGGAGATCGTCGCATTCGCAGAATTCACGACCGTTGCTCCTTCCACGAGAGGAACACGGCAGTTCCGGCACCGGGCACCGAGCGCACTTCCGCTGCTCCGCCCGGTAACTGGTTCATCCGCGCGCAGATACTGACGCTGACACCCAACCGGTCCTCACCCACGTCGTCCGGATCGAAGCCGCACCCGTCGTCGACGACGCGGACATCCAGCCTGCCGCGCCGCACCTCGGCCCTCACCGACCTCATCGCGTCGGGTCCGGCGTGCTTCACGCTGTTGCGGACCGCCTCCGCGAGAGCGGCAGCGACGACGCGAACAGGTTCCGCCGGAAAAGCCTCCGCCTCCGCCTCGCGCGAGATGCTCGGGCAGAAGGTGACCTCCTCGTCGGCTTCGGTGGCGGCGGAGCGCAATCGGGATACCACCGTGTCGGCGTCCATCGGACCGGCCTCGTCGTCACGCCGTCGGAGGTTGTCGAGTTCGGCCAGCGCGCGTGCCGCCTGAGGAACGACGGAGTCGTCGGGAGCACGGCGTGCGACGGCAAGAAACGTCGACATCACCCGGTCGTGCACGAGCGCATCGAAGCGTTCACGCTCGACATTGCGGGCTTCCAGAGCAGCGGACGCCGCCGCCGCCTCGTGGGTCGCGGCGACGGTCTCGTCGAGCATGCGGCCGGTGCCCATGCCCACCACGGCCGCGGCGAGGAAGAGTGTGCAGAAGACGAGCCCGAACGCGACGTCCGGAACCAGACTCTGGGTGAAGGGTGCATCCCTGACCATGTGGTCGGCGGCCTGTGCCAGCAGCACCGCGCACACCATGTGAAGGAATGCCCACGGCGGACGCCACGCCACCGCCGCGGCGAACGAGGCCACCCCGGGAAACGAACTGAACCACAGTGTCTCGTCCTGCGGCACGACCGACCCGTTCCATGCCGGAAACCACAGGGCAACGGCTGCGAGATACAGGAGCGCGTTCGCGGCAGCGATCTGTTTCATCCGCCGCTTGTCGCAGAACGAGGCCGACAGACCGAGGACCACGCACGATCCGAAAATCATGGCCGCGGCTGTCGGCGTCCACCACGAAGCGGTCAGGCCGGCCTGTCCGACAATCGCCGGAGCCACAAGCAGCAGGTAGCACACGTATCCGATTGCGATGAACCACGCGAACATTCGCAGAAGGCGGTCTGCCGCCGCGCTCGCACCGGCGCTCGCGCCCTCAGCCACGCCGACGGGCATCGTCGCGCTCCGGAATCGGCAACCACCCGTCCTCGATCGCACGTTTGTACAGGTCGGTCTTGGTGGGGGCCGGCCGGCCCGCTTCCGCGTACTTGGCCCGGATCCGCTGCAGGTAGTCGTTGACGGTCTGCGGAGCGAGTCCGGTCAATCGTGCGACGCGGTCGAGCTTCTCGCCCGAGGCATACAGTTCGAGCACCTCGAGCTGCCGCGGGCTCAGACCGACATCCCCGAGTTCGGGATCTCCGTCGATCGCCGCAGCCCACTCGGTGCTCGCGACCTGCCCGCCCGACGCGGCAATCCGGATCGCCTCGACCACCACCGCAGCGGGTTCCGACTTGCGGACCACGCCCAGGACCCCGGCGCGGGCGGCGGAGCGCACCAGAAACGCGTTCTCAGCGCCGGTGAACACGAGCGTTTCGAGTCCTGCGGCCCGCAGTTGCTCGACGTTGCTTTTCGGCGCAGACCCGTCGGAGAGTCGCAGGTCCAGCACCGCGAGGTGGAGATCGTCGTGCTGCGCGAGCAGCGCGTCCACCGTCGGAACAGCGCAGACGAGTTCGAGATCCGGTTGGTCGGCGAGCATTGCCGCCAGTCCCAGAGCCACCGATTCGTGGTCTTCGACGAGCCCGATCCGGCGGACGGGAGCAAAATTCTCGGCCATGACAGCCCTCCCGATTGCCTGATGTCGTATGCAGAACGACGGTATCAGCCCGCGTCAGTGCAAGCCTTCTCTGCGGACCGATGCCGGATCGATATCGTCGCGCAGGCCCTGCCAACTGGTATGCCTCAGCCGCCCACCGTCGGTCCACCCCCCGAACCGCACTTCGCCCACCAGGTCCGGGTCCAGCCACACCGCATCTCGTCTCTCCGTCCGGGGTACCTCGTCGGAGAACGGGATCGTCGATCGCTCGAGGCCCTCCATTGCGCGCACCAGTTCGGTGAGGGTGCGCTCGTCGAATCCCGTGCCGACCTTTCCGACGTACAGCAGACCACCCTCGTCGTCGTGCACCCCGAGCAGCAGAGACCCGAAAGTCGCGGAGCGGCTTCCCCGTCCCTTCCGGTAGCCGCCGATGAGGACCGACTGCGTGAGCCAGTTCTTCTCCTTGATCCAGGCACTCCCCCGTTTACCCGGCAGGTAGACCGAGTCGCGCCGCTTGGCGATCACGCCTTCCCAGCGCGCGTCCCTGCTGCGGCGCAGCGCTTCTGCCCCGTCGCCGTGCAGTTGCTCCGGAACGAGCAACCCTCCGGTCGCGGCAGCGAGAGCGTCGAGCACCCGGCGTCGGTCGTCATACGTCTTGCGCAGCAACGACACCCCGTCCAGATAAAGAATGTCGAATACCCGGTACTCGGCCTTCACTCCTTGCTGCAGACGCGAGAAACTGGTCACTCCTTCTGGATCGACCGCGACGATCTCTCCGTCGAGCACCACGTCGTGCCCTTCGAGGATGCCGGCGAGGTCGGCGAGCGGGGGGTATTCCCGCGTGATGTCGCGTCCCGACCTGCTGTGCAGACGCAACTCGCCCTCGCACACCTCGGCGATCGCACGATATCCGTCCCACTTCCCTTCGAAGGCCCAGTGTTCGGCGTCCAGCCCCGACACTTCTCCCGGGGTCGCGAGCATCGGTGCGATGTCGCGTGGAAAATCGGATGCGCGGGCGTTGGCGTCGACGTCGGGCGACTGTTCCTTCATCCGGTGCGCCAGCCACTGGTCCTTCTCGGTCCGAATCAGCGCGTACCGTCCGTCGATTCGCTTTCCGTGCAGGCGCACGATGACCTCGTCGTCCCGCCATTTCTCGGTCTCGTACGTGCCCGTGTCCCAGATGGTCATCGTCCCGCCGCCGTATTCACCCTTCGGGATGGTGCCGTGGAAGGTGAGGTATTCGATCGGGTGGTCCTCGGTGTGGACGGCGAGGTGGTTGCGGCCGGGACTGTCGGGCAGATTCTTCGGGACCGCCCACGACGCAAGCACTCCGTCGCGCTCGAGCCGGAGGTCGAAGTGCAGTCGGCGGGCATGGTGTTCCTGGATGACGAACCGGTCGCCGGAACCGTCGCGCGGGACACCGCGCGGCACCGGTTCCGGAGTGCGCGACGCGACGCGTTTGCTTCGATACGTCTCGAGGGCGTCGGAGGCGGGACGGATGTCGAGTGGCGGATCGAGGCCTTCGAGCAGGTCGCCGTATTCGCCGAGGCGGTCGAGGACTTCCTCGAATCGCAGGTGCCGCAGGTCCGGATCGTCCAACTCGTCCCATGCGCGGGGCGCCGCGACCCACGGCTCCTCGCGTCCGCGCAGCGAATACGGCGCGACCGTGGTCTTCGCCCCGTTGTTCTGGCTCCAGTCGACGAAAACCTTTCCGGGCCGCACCGACTTCGACATCGTCGCGGTGACGAGATCGGGGTACGCGGTTGCCAGGTTGGTCGCGACCTGCTTGGCCACCGTCGACGCCCCAGAGGTACTCAGGATCCGGTCGAGCGGCACATACAGGTGGATCCCTTTGCTCCCACTGGTGACCGGATAAGCCGTCCAGCCCAATTCGGCGACGGTGTCGCGGACGTACCGGGCCACAACCGTGCATTCGGCAAGTCCCGCACCGGGCCCCGGGTCGAGATCGAACACGATCCGGGTGGCGGGCCCGGCATGGTCGTCGTCGAAACGCCACTGCGGCACATGCAGTTCGAGAGCGGCCTGTTGCCCGAGCCAGACGAGGCTCGCAGCCGAATCGAACAGTGGATAGGTGACGCTGCGCTGCTTGTGGTGCAGCGTGCGCCGGTCCAGCCACGACGGGGCATGCTCGGCGAGGTTCTTCTCGAAGAACGCGGGTTCCTCGACGCCGTTGGGCCAGCGTTTCCGCGTACCTGCCCGGCCCGCGACATGCGGGAGCATCGCGTGGGCGACCGCCTCGTAATAGGCGATGACGTCACCCTTCGTCGTGCCGGTCTTCGGATACAGCACCTTGTCGGTATTGGTGAGGGTGATCCGATGGCCGTCGACCGTGCGTGTCGGCATACCTCATAATGCCGTGCCCGGCCGCCGAACGGCCGGATTGCGAACGAGTTCAGTCCCGCGAACGCAGATCGACGGGCTGTCCGTCGGAGGGGAACGGAAGGGACGTGAAGTTCAGCGGGGCGACGTAGCCGGGGTCGACGTGCCAGTCGAAGCGCAGCAGAAGGTGATGCATGATCGCCTTGATCTCGGCGCCGGCGAAGTGCATCCCGAGACACTTGTGCACACCGCCGCCGAACGGCTCCCACGCATAACGATGCACCTTGTCTTCCCGGCGATGTTCCGCGAAGCGCTCGGGATCGAAACGCTCGGGTTCGGGCCAGTACTGCGGCATGTGGTGGGTGAAGTGGGGTGCCACCGCAGCGTAGGTTCCTGCGGGGATGAAGTGCCCCTGTACCTCGGTGTCGCGGATGGCCCGGCGCGCCATCATCGGAACGGGCGCGACGATGCGCAGGCATTCCCTCATGACCAGATCGAGGCTCACCAACCCGTCGAGTTCGGCGTAACCGGGTGACGACGTGCCCAGCGCGAGCGACTCCGCCCGGCACCTCTCCCGCCACTCCGGGTGCTGCCCCAGGTACTGCATCATCGTGGACAGGCTGATCGTCGAGGTGTCGTGCGCGGCCATCAGCAGGAAGATCATGTGATCGACGACCTCGTCGTCACTGAAACGTTGTCCTGTGTCGGATTCGATGTGGCACAGCACGGAGAACAGGTCGTCGGTCTCGTGTGTTCGACGTGCCGGAAGATACCGGCGGAAGAACTCCTCGAGCAGGCGCCGGCCGTCGAGTCCGCGCTTCCATCGGGTTCCGGGAACCGGATACCGGATCACGGAGGTCGCCGCCTGGACGCAGTCGACGAAAGCCGTTTTCACAGCTTCGATCTCGCGGTCGGTGCTGTCTTCCGCACCGCCCATGAAGATGTCCGTGGCGAGGTCGAGGGTGAGGGTTTTCAGCTCGGTGTACGCCCGGAATCCGTCGGTGGGCGTCCACGTGTCGAGTGCAGCCTCGATGGCCGGATGGAGCGCGTCGACAGTCTTCTCCAGGCGGGAGCGGGTGAACGCCTGCTGCATGATCCGCCGATGCCGCAGGTGTTCGTCCGAGTCGAGGAGCATGAGACCACCGTGGAAGAAGGGCCCGATCAGCGCCGACCAGCCGTCGCTGTTCACGAATGCCCGGTCCTTGTTCTGCAGCACTTCCTGGCATGCATCGGGCCCGAGGACGGCAACCCAGCGCCAGCCGATCATCGTGAACCACGAGAGCTCACCGAATCGGTCCCAGCGTTTCTGCATCATCGCCAGCGGATCGCGGATGTATTCGAGGGCGCTGCCCACGAGAGGCGGCCCCGAGCGGCCCGGGATCGGGCGCAACTGCGAATCGGCAGGTGGAGCGGCCAGGATTTTCGGCACGGTGAGCCCTCATTTCCGGTTTTGATCTGACAGGACCCTCTGTCAGATGCCTGTAGTGTGAGTCACACCTTCCCCGTCTGTCAATATCGCCGTATGACTTCTCCGACGCCGCGTCGATATGCGGGCATGACCGGCGACCAGCGAGCAGCACTACGACGCGAGACCTTGCTCGAGGCGGCACTGGACGTATTCGCGGCCGAGGGCCACGGCGGCGCGACCATGACCGCCATTTGCGCGAAGGCCAAGTTGACCGAGCGATACTTCTACGAAAGCTTCACCAGCAGAGACGAATTGCTACAGCACGTGTTCGACCGCATAGCCGACGAGATCCGTGATGCCGGACTGGACGCGCTGCGGACGAGCACCGGGCCGCTGGACGAACGGGTACGCAACGCCATCACGGCATTCGTCACCATCCTCACCGACGATCCGCGCAAGGGACGGGTCGCGATGATCCAGTCGGCCGCCTTCGAGCCTCTGCGCTCGCACCGCCGCGCGGCACTGCGGGGGTTCGCCCAGATGGTCGCGAACGAAGCGACGGTCATGTACGGGGATCGCGCGTGGCCACCACATCAGGGCGAAATCAACGGATTGCTGTTCGTCGGCGGCCTCGCCGAACTGGTCACCGCGTGGCTGAACGACGAAATCGCGATCACCCCCGAGGAGATCGTCGACGCGGCGACCCACCAGTTCACTTCCACCGCACACCGCTGAGACCCCCGGTTCCGCGCCGACCCTCCGTGATGGGTGCCGGGTGATTGTGGTCGGCCGCGATCGTTCACAAGCCGGTCACGACGGTGCTACGTTGCGCACATGACCGCGGAAGGAACCGCCGTGTCCACACGTACCGTCGCTCGCCAATGCACCCTGTGTGAGGCGCACTGCGGAATCCTCGTCACCGTCGACCACGACAGGGTCACCCGCATCCAGGGGGATCCCGACGACGTGCTCTCGCACGGTTACATCTGTCCGAAAGCGACCGCGCTCGCGGATCTGCACCACGACCCGGACCGGCTACGACGCCCGATGCGGCGTGTCGGCGACAGCTTCGAGGAGATCGGCTGGGACGAAGCGTTCACCCTCGCCGGCAATCGGCTGCGTGCCGTCCAGCGGCGACACGGCCGCGACGCGATCGCGATGTACCTGGGCAACCCGGCCGCACACAGTTCGTCGGTCCTCTACGGGATCGCACTGCGTCTCGCGCTCCTCACCCGCAAGTTCTACTCGGCGTCCTCGATCGATCAGTTCCCGCAGGAGTTCGCAGCGTGGAAGATGTTCGGCTCGAACGTGCTGATGCCGATCGCCGACGTCGATCACACCGACCGCCTGCTGATTCTCGGGGCCAATCCCGCGGTGTCGAACGGCTCTGTCACCACCATGCCCGACGCCCGCGGACGCATCGCCGCGATCCGTCGCCGCGGCGGCTCGGTGGTCGTGGTCGATCCGCGGCGCACCGAGACCGCGCGATTGGCGGACGAACACGTCGCGGTCGCTCCGGGCGGCGATCCGTACCTGCTGCTCGGCATGCTGCACACGATTCTCGCCGACGGTATCCGCCAGACGCCCGGCACCGTGCCGCTGGCCGGCATGGAGGAACTTGCCGAGTTGGTGGCGGTCTGCGCACCGGAGCAGATGGCGGCGCGCGCCGGGGTGGACGCGGACACGATCCGGCGCCTGGCCCGCGACCACGCCGCGGCACGGTCCGCCGTCGCGTACGCCCGAATCGGTGTCTGCCATCAGGTCACCGGCACCCTCACGCACTGGCTGGTCAATACCCTCAACGCCGTGACCGGGAATCTCGACCGGCCCGGCGGCCAGATGTTCGCGTCACCCCCGATCGATGCGACCCGTCTGCTGCGACGACTCGGTTCCGGCTACGGCATGTGGAGCAGCCGCACCGGCGAGCACAAGTCCTTCCGCACGGAACTGCCGGTGGTGGGCATGGCAGACGAAATGCTCGGTGACGCAAACAGTTCCGCCGGACCCGTCCGTGCGCTGATCACCTACGCCGGGAACCCGGTGCTGTCCACCCCGCAGGGTGGCCGTCTCGACGAGGCCCTCGACAGCCTCGACTTCTTCGTCGCGGTCGACATGTACCTCACCGAAACGACCCGGCACGCCGACTTGATTCTTCCCCCGGTCTCCCACCTCGAACGGGAGGAGTTCGACTTCCTGTTCCCGGTCTTCTCCGTCCGGAACAACGCACGGTTCAGCGCCCGCGTATTCGAGCCTGCGGCCGACGCGCTCGAGGACTGGCAGATCATGTCGCGCCTGACCCTCGAGGTGCTTCCCCTTCCCTTCCGGAAGCACTCGGCCCGTCCGTTCCGCGCCCTGCTCGATCGGCTCAGCCCGCTACGACTGGGCGCCCTCGGTGTCCTGACCGGACCGCACGGCATCCTGCGCCGCGGACGTCGAGGATTGACACTCGGACGGATCAGGCGCACCCCCGGCGGAATCGACCTCGGGCCGCTGCAACCACGGCTCCGCTCCCTCGTGGCAACGCGGGATCGCCGCGTGCACGTGGCGCCACCGGAGTTCGTCGACGAGACACGCCGGTTGCTCTCCGAGACCGAGAACAACTCTCGGGAACAGGAATTCGATCTCCGGTTGATCGGACGCCGCCATCTGCGATCGAACAACTCGTGGCTGCACAACATCGAGACCATGGTCAAGGGCCGGGATCGGTGCACAGTCCTGATGCATCCAGACGACGCGGCGTCCCGGTCGCTCGTCCACGGTCAGCCGGTGACCGTGCGCTCCCGGATGGGGCGCATCGCGGTGCCCGTCGAGGTCAGCGACGAGATCCGGGTCGGGACCGTCGCCATCCCGCACGGCTGGGGTCACGACGAGAAAGGTGTCGGCTGGTTCACCGCAGCCGCGCATCCCGGCGCCAACGTCAACCTGTTGCACGATCCGGCGGTCACCGACACCTTCACGGGCAATGCCGCGGTCAACGCGACGATGGTGAATGTCGCCGCGACGAGTCGGCTGCCTTCGGATCAGGACACGGTCGCCCGGTAGTGCACGCTGTGACAGTGACCCCTATTTGCCGCCGTACACCGGGAAGACGCTCGAAGCGCCGTAGTCGAGTCCACGCAGTTCGCGTAGCGCAGTCATGTCCGCCTCCGCGATGACGAAGTCGACGTCGGCATTGGAGCGCATGTGAGCGGGGTTTTCGGTCTTCGGCAACGACACGGTGCCCAACTGCAGGGTGTACCGGATGCACAGCTGCGGCACGGACACGCTGTACCTGTCGGCCATCGCCTGCACCTCCGGGTTGCGCAGGATCTCGCCGTGCGCGATCGGTGAATACGCCTCGACGAGGATGTTCCTGTTCTCGCAGTAGGCGATCAGTTCGCTGGGCGTGCTGCCGGCGTGCACCAGCACCTGGTTCGCATGCGGGACGAGCGTGCTGTCCGCCAGTAGGTTTTCCAGGTCTTCCTGCAGGAAGTTGGACACCCCGATCGCCCGGAGCTTGCCTGCCCGATGAGCCTCCTCGAGCGCGCGCCAGGCCTGGCGATTGCCCTCGGTGTAGTCGCCGCCGCGGAAGTCGTTCCAAGGTTGCGGGCTGTGGATCAGCATCAGGTCGATGTATTCGAGGCCGAGCGTGTCCAGTGAGCCGTCGATGGCGGCCACCGCTGCGTCGTAATCCTTGGTCTCGGCCCGCAGTTTGGTCGACACGAACAGGTCGTCGCGGGCGATCCCCGAGGCGCGGACGCCCTCGCCTACGCCGCGTTCGTTCTCGTAGGCCTGCGCGGTGTCGATGTTGCGATAACCGATCTCGATCGCGGCTCGCACCGCGTCGGCGGCCTTGTCGTTGTCGATGAACCAGGTGCCCAGCCCCAGCTTGGGGATGGTTACGTCGTTGGACAACGTGTAGGTCTCGTTCAGGATGCTCATGTGTTCGTTCCGTTCCTCGGCAGTTCGCCGTACACCTCGTCGCTGACGGGGACGTGATGAAAAGCGATGGTTCAAGCTTCCCTGCATCGGGGCAGCGGTGTGCAGGGTTGAGGAAGAAACCGGCGGCGACACACATGCATCGCAGAAAGGAACGGGACCAGCCCGGTCAGCCGTAGAGCCGAGCGAACCTGTCGAGAGAGGTCTGCAGGTCACCCTGAAGCGCTCGTGCCACCCCGGCGCCGATCGGCCCGAACAGCGGCGCTCCCCCGAGGTCGATCTTCATCGTCAAGCGCGATCGGTCACCGGTGGCCGTGACGGCGAGACGCATCGAGAACTTCGTCCCCGCCTTCCCCGTTCCACGGAGCACCACGTGATGTGGTGCGTCGAGTTCCACGACGGTCCAGCTCACGCGATTGCGCATGCCCTTGACCGACACCACCGACTGAAGGGTCGTGCCCGCGGTGAGGGTGTCCGGCAGTTCGCTGCGCCAGCCGTCGTGGATGGTCAGCCACTCGTCGAAGGTCTGCAGCCGGGATGCCTTCTCCCACGCGCGGTGCGGATCCATGGGGAGTTCCGTCGAGACCTCGAGTTTCGCCATGAGCGGCAGCCTAGACGACAGATGTCGTCGCGCCACCCCACGGCGAAGGCCCACCCCGTTCGGGATGGGCCTTCGGTTCCGGCCGGGCGGGTAACGCAGAGTCAGTGGGAGACAACCTTCTCCACGCCGACACCGGTGAGCGAACGAACTTCCATCTCGGCCTGCTTGTACGGATCCTCCGGCTTTCCGCGGCCCACGTAGGTGCCGACGATGCCGAGCAGGAAGGCCAGCGGGATGGACACGATGCCGGGGTTCGACAGCGGGAACCAGGAGAAGTCCGCATTCGGGAACATCGCGGACGGGCTTCCCGAGACTGCCGGCGAGAAGACGATCAGCACCAAGCAGCTGATCAGGCCACCGTAGATGCTGAACAACGCGCCCGTGGTGTTGAACTTCTTCCAGAACAGCGAGTACAGCAACGTGGGAAGGTTCGCCGAGGCGGCAACCGCGAAGGCGAGGGCCACCAGGAAGGCGATGTTCTGTCCCATCGCGAGAATGCCGAGGACGATGGACACCAGGCCGATCACCACGACGGTGATCCGCGAAACGCGCACCTGCTCGTCCTCGGTGGCGTTGCCACGCTTGATGACGCTCGCATAGATGTCGTGGGCGAACGATGCCGACGCGGTGATCGCCAGTCCGGCGACCACGGCAAGAATCGTGGCGAACGCGACCGCCGAGATCACGGCCAGGAATACGGTGCCGCCGAGTTCGAACGCGAGCAGCGGCGCAGCGGCGTTCTCCTTGCCCGGAGCGGCGAGGATGACGTCGGGACCGACGAGGCTGGCGGCGCCGTAGCCGAGAACCAGCGTGAACAGGTAGAAACCGCCGATGAGCGCAATCGCCCACGTCACGGAGCGACGGGCTTCCTTCGCGGTGGGCACCGTGTAGAAGCGCATCAGCACGTGTGGCAGGCCGGCGGTGCCGAGAACCAGGGCGAGGCCGAGGGAGATGAAGTCGATTCGCGACATGTCACTGATGCCGTACTTCGCACCCGGTGCGAGCACGTCGCGCTGGGCGACCGCCTCGTTCGCCGAGCCCGACACCATTGCCTGGGCGTCGGCCAGGAGCTGAGAGAAGTTGCCGCCCACCGAGACCAGGACGAGCACGAACATCACGCCGGCACCCGCGATGAGGAGCACCGCCTTGACCATCTGCACGTAGGTCGTGCCCTTCATGCCGCCGATCAGCACGTACGTGATCATGAGAACGCCGACGACCGCGACGACGACTGCCTGACCGGTCTTGCCCTCGATGTCGAGCAGAAGTGCGACGAGACCACCGGCACCGGCCATCTGGGCGAGCAGGTAGAACAGCGAGACCGCGAGGGTGGACAGCGCGGCGGCCATGCGCACGGGCCGCTCCTTGAGCCGGAAGCTCAGCACGTCCGCCATCGTGAATCGTCCCGTGTTGCGCAGGAGTTCGGCGACGAGCAGCAGTGCGACGAGCCACGCGACCAGGAAGCCGATCGAGTAGAGGAAGCCGTCGTAGCCGTAGACCGCGATGGCGCCTGCGATACCCAGGAACGACGCCGCCGACAGGTAGTCGCCGGCGATGGCGAAACCGTTCTGCGGACCGGAGAACTGTCCGCCGCCGGTGTAGAAGTCGGATGCCTTCTTCGTGGTCCGGCTGGCGCGGATGACCAGACCCATCGTGACGACGACGAACGCGAGGAAGATCGCGATGTTGAGGAGCGGGTTACCGATGTCGGTGGTGCCCTGCGCGAGAAGGCTCACTGCTGCGGTCCTTCCAGTTCGGTGCGGATCGCGGCGGACCGGTCGTCGAGTTCACGACCGGCGAACTTCACGTACACCCCGGTGATGACGAACGTGGTCAGGAACTGCGCCAGGCCCAGCAGGAGTCCGATGTTGATGTTGCCGAAGACTTTGGTGGCCATGAAGTCCGTCGCGTAGGTGGCGAGCAGAACGTACAAGCCGTACCAGGCCAGGAAGAACGCCGTCACGGGAAACACGAACCGCCGCAACCGGCTGCGCAGTTCCTGGAACTCGGGGCTTTCCTGCATGTCGACGAACTCCTGCGGCGTCGGAACACGCCGCTGGGGTACGTCACTCTCGCTGGGAGGTGCTGAGGTCACTGCCGACTCCTTGGTCGTACGTGTGATGTGTGGTGGTTGCACACGTTAATGAGACGACGGTCACACAGAAAAGGGGCACGCGGCGACGGCACGCTCAACTGTCGTGCGATGCGCCGAACGGTCGGCTCACTGCGACGAGCGGCGGTCGCCGAATGCGCCGAGCTCGCGATCGCGGCCCATGCCCAGCCGCTCGGGGGCGTGCATCCGCGAGAACGAGCGGCCCACGTCGTCCGGGATCCGCGCTCGCGTAGCGAGACTCACGGCGATCATCGTCACGAACGCGAGCGGCACACTCGCCGCGGCCGGATATTCCGAGAGCACCGCCGGCCAGCCGTGCAAGGTCTCCGGATCGAACCGCACCAGGATGGACATCAGGGCGGCACCACCCGCGACAGCACCACCGACCACCATGCCCGCGGCGGCACCCACCGCAGTCAGTCCGCGCCACCAGATCCCGAGAACGAGCAGCGGACACAGCGTGGAGGCCGCGATCGCGAACACCTGCCCCACCGACCGCGACAGGTCCAGCGAGGTCACCGACAGCGCCAGCACCAACGGCACGACCCCCGCGAGCACCGCCGCGATCCGGAAGTCACGAACCCGTCCTCGCAGCACGTCGGTGGAGAGCACCCCCGCGACACTCACCAGCAGACCCGACGACGTCGACAGGAACGCCGCGATCGCCCCCGAGGCGACGAGCGCGGCGATCAGTTGACCTCCCCAGCCGGAGAGCACCGAACCGGGCAGCAACAGCACCGCGGCGTCGGACCTGCCCGTGATGAGCAGTTGCGGAACGTACAGCCGGGCGAAAACGCCGAGGACGGTCGGGAACAGGTAGAACACGCCGAGCAGCCCGATCACGGCAAGCGAGGTCAGGCGCGCCGCACGACCATCGGGGTTCGTGTAGAAGCGGACGAGTACGTGCGGCAAGCCCATGGTGCCCAGAAACGTCGCGAGCATCAGCGAGTACACCTGGAACAGCGGGTGTGCACCGCCCGCACCGATTCCCGCGCCGGGTGCCGCCCAGGTGTCGTTGTCCGACGGCGCGCCGGCCACCACGGGGACCGGAGACCCCGCCTCGAGCACCAGTTCGGTGTCGGCACCGAATTCGTGCTCCCCCGGCAACAACTCGACGACACCGGAGACGGGGTTGCCGTCCACCTCGCCCCGCACCGTGACGGTGAGGGGATCGGCGACCTGCACGACGACGTCGACGGTGATGTCCACTGTGGTGGTGTCGGTGACGGTCGGCGGAACCGGAGCGTCCACCGCACGGTGATTGCCGACGAAATGCAGCGTCAGCACCAGAGCGGGGAGCGCGACCGCGGTGAGTTTGAGCCAGTACTGGAATGCCTGCACGAACGTGATCGACCGCATGCCGCCACCGACCACGTTGGCGACGACGATGATGCCGACGACCGCGACCCCCACCCAGTCCGGCACCCCGAGAAGGATGTTCAGCGTCAGCCCCGCGCCCTGGAACTGCGGGACGAGGTAGAGCACGCAGATGATCGCGACCACCATCATCGACAGGGTGCGCAGCCACCGTTCACCGAGCCGGAACTCCGCGAAATCCGGCACCGTGTACGCGCCGGAGCGTCTCAGCGGGGCCGCGACGAACAGCAGCAACCCGAGATACCCGGCGGTGAATCCCACCGGGTACCAGAGCGCGTCGACGCCGAACTTGGCGACCAGTCCGGCAACACCCAGAAACGATGCCGCGGACAGGTACTCCCCCGAGATGGCGGCGGCGTTCCACCGCGGGCCCACGCTGCGGGACGCGACGAGGAAGTCGGAGGTCGTGCGCGCCATCCGGACGCCGTAGATTCCGATCGCGACAGTCGCAACGGCCGCGGCGACGAGGCCCACGAGGGTGGCCACGGGAATCGGCTCGGTCATGCGGCGCCCGTTTCCCTCACGGCGTCAGTCGTCGGTCAGGTCGGTGAAGTCCTGCTCGTTGCGTTCGGCGAGCCGTACGTAGACCCACGCGATACCGAGCAGGACGGGATAGCCGACGACGCCGAGCAGAATCCACGGCAGCCGGACCCCCAGCAACGTCACGTCCGACAGTTGCGGCAGAAGATGGAGCAGCACGGGGATCGCGCCGAGCAGGCACACGGTGGCGAGGGCGACGCGGATCGCGAGGCCGAGTTGGGCCCGGACGAGACCGCGCACCATGGCGTCGCCGACCTCGGTCTGCTGCTGTACCTCGGTGCGGGTCCGGACGATGCGCGCGCCGCGCCGTTGCGCGAGCACCACGCGCTCCCGCGGGGGCGGTGGCCCGCCCGCTGCGGTGCTCACCGCGACGTCCAGGACTGCATCGGGCCGCGGATGAGCCGATCCTTCAGTTCGCGGGTGTGACGACGGCTGACCGGCAATTCCACGGGCGGCGCATCGCCGTTGCCCTTCAGGCAGACCACCAGCCCGGAACCGACGCTGCGAATCCCGGTGACCAGCGGCAATGCGACGAGGAACGACCGGTGCACCCGCAGGAACCCGGCGTCGGCCCATCGGTTCTCGAGTGTCGAGATGGGAATGCGGACGAGATGCGAACCCGTCGCGGTGTGCAGCCGCGCGTAGTCGCCGTCGGCCTCCACCCACTGCACCGACGACCTCGGCACCAGGGTGGTGACCCCACCGAGTTCGACGGGAATCACCTCGTCCCCCGGCGACGTCTCCGGCGTGCGGGCCGCACCGGATCTGCGACGTTCGACGATGCGCTGCACAGCCTGGGCGAGTCGCTCCTCCCGCAGCGGTTTGAGCACGTAGTCCACGGCGCCGAGATCGAACGCCGACACGGCCCGGTCGTCGTGCGCGGTCACGAACACCACTGCCGGTGGGGTCGCGAAGTTGCGGAGGATGCCGGCGATCTCCAGACCGTCCAGGCCGGGCATGTTGATGTCGAGGAACACCGCGTCGACCCCGCCGTCGCGCAACAACCGCAGCGCGGTCGTCGCGTCGCTTGCAGTGTGGACGCGAGCGATGTCGTCCTGCGCACGCAGGAGGTATGCCAGCTCGTCGAGAGCGGGTGGTTCGTCGTCGACGGCCAGTACGGTGAGTGTCTCTGCATTGTCGTTCACGGCGGACCTATCGTGCCACGTCGGGAGGCCGTCACGGCCGGATACCCGCACGGAACTTCGGCACCCGCATACTCACCTTCGTGCCCGCGCCCGGCGCGGTCTCCACCACCAGACCGTAGTCGTTGCCGAACGCGGCCCGCAGCCTGTCGTCGACGTTGGCGAGCCCGACGTGCGCGGATTCCTTCACGCCGCTGCCGTGCTCGCTCTCGGCGATCGAGTCGAGGGTGCCCGAGCGCAGCAACTCCGGGTCCATGCCCACACCGTCGTCCTCGACACTGATGACACAGTCGGTGCCCTCGTCGGCTGCGGTGATGGTGATGGTGCCGGCCCGGGTGGCGGTCCCGGCGATCCCGTGCCGCACCGCGTTCTCGACGAGGGGTTGCAACGCGAGGAACGGCAGCGTCACGTTGAGCACCTCGGGCGCGACCTGAAGGCGCACCTCGAGCGCGTTGCCGAATCGCGCGAGTTCCAGCGTGAGGTAGCGGTCGATGTTCCGCAGTTCGTCGGCGAGCAGCGTGTACTCCCCGGTGGCGCGGAACGAGTACCGGGTGAAGTCGGCGAAGTCGAGCAGCAGTTCGCGCGCCCGGTCCGGATCCGTGCGCACGAACGAGGCGACCGTGTTGAGGGCGTTGTAGATGAAGTGCGGACTGATCTGCGCACGCAACGCCCGTAGTTCGGCCCGATCGAGCCGGGCCCGGGACGCGTCGAGTTCGGCCAGTTCGAGTTGGCTGCACGCGTACCGCGCCACTTCGGTGATCGCACCGAGCAACGCGGGACCGGGGGTCGTCGTCGTCACGACCCCGAGCACCCCGGCGACACCCACGTCCTCGATCACGAGGGGCTGGGCGATCAGTGCCCGCGCTGCAAGGTCCACGGAGCCGAGCGCGAGATCGCGCTGCCCGACCAGGACGCGCCGTTCCTCCGCGACGGCGCGGGCCGCGGCGTCCTGCATCCGGTCCGCGAGTGCATCGAAGGGTCCGTCCCACGCGAGGAGGGTGCCGTCCGGGTCGACGAGCGCGACGGCCTGCGCCTCGGCCAGCAACTTGCGCAGGTGCGGGGCCGCTTCCGTCGCCGACGAGGCGTCGAGGCCGCGTCGCAGCGGCCGCGCGGCGAGCGATGCCGTGTGCAAGGTGGCGTGCACCGCGCGCTCGGCAGGGGTGGTGACCACACGACGGGTACGCGCCCATACGGCAACGAGTGCGGCGGCCGCCAGCGTGGCCACGACCGCGAACGCGAGGAGGACGGCCCCGTTCACGTCTCGTCCGTGCGCTCTGCGGTCACGGAGTCCGGCGATTCGATCATGGGCCTACGCTACGGCGAGCACCGCCGGCGGGCGGGACGATCCACCGGCGCGCACGGGCGGGCGGTCCGGTCAGTCTCTGCCACGACGCTCGACGCGCTCTTCGGCGGCGGCTTCCTCGATGTCCAGGCTCTCGAGTTCGGCGCGCAGGCTCTCGTCGTCGAGTGTGCCGTCGTCGCGCGCCGCGATCAGGGCGGTGCGCTGAGCGCGCAGCACGGCGCGCCGGAACTCGTCGAACATGGCACCGGCGTCGACACTTTTGTCGGTGTCGTCCTCGGACTCGACCTGTCTTGCGTCGATGCGCGCCTGGACGGATCGCCGGACGCGTTCGAGGATGTGGCGCACGGCGTCCGGATCGAACCCGCTGGGCGGATCCTTCTCCAGACGGCCGATTTCTTCTTTCGCGGCACCGGCCGTGATGGTCCGGGCGAGTTGACGTTGTTCCTCTGCGCGGAGTCGTTCGTACGGGTCGACGACGTCGAGCCGCCGGATCAGCATCGGCATGGTGGCGCCCTGAATGAGCAGCGTGCCCACCGCCACGACCAGCGCGGCCAGGTGGATGAGCTCCCGTCCCGGGAACGGCTCCCCAGACCCGAGGACCGCCGGCACACCGCCGGCTGCGGCAAGGGTGACGACGCCGCGCATCCCCGCCCACGACACCACGATGTGCTCGCGGTACGTCAGCGGGTCGCGGCCGAGGCGGGTGAACCCGGCCGTGCGCACCGCCCGGCGGCGACCCCAGTTCAGAAAGCCCCAGATCGGGCGGACGAGTATGACCACCGCCAGCACCGCAACGGAATAGAGCAACACCGGCACCACGTCGAGGCCGGTGTCGGCCACTTCGTCCAGGACGAATTTCAGTTGCAGGCCCATGTAAGCGAAGACGAACATTTCGAGCAGGATGTCGACGCTCTCCCACACGAAGCGTTCCTGTAACCGCGTGGTGACCGCGGTGTCGGTGGCCCGGTGCCCGATGTACAGGCCCGCCGCGACCACTGCGAGTACCCCGGACGCGTGGATCTCCTCGGCGACGAGATAAGCCGCGAACGGAAGGACCAGCCCGAGAGCAGTTTCCAGCGGCGAATCGAACATGCGGCCGCGGACCCAGTGCACCACTGCCGCGAGGACCAGACCCACCGCGACGCCGCCGACGACTCCGTATGCGAAGAACAGCACCGGTGAATCGGCGAACACCGGGGTCCCCGCAACCATGGCGATCGCCACCGCGAACAGCGTCAGTGCGGTCGCATCGTTGACGAGTCCTTCACCGGTGAGGATGGAGATGACGCGTTTGGGCAGTCCGAGTTTCTGCCCCACCGCGACCGCGCTGACCGCGTCGGTGGGCGCAACCACCGCCCCCAGGACCAGCGCGGCACCGAACGTGAGGTCCGGAACCAGCCAGTTCGCGAAGAATGCCACCGCGAACGCCGTCGCCAGCACCGTGACGATCCCGAGTCTGAGGATCGGTGCGAGATAACGCCGGAACGTGGGAACGGAGAACTTCAGAGCCGCCGAATACAGCAACGGGGGCAGGACGACACCGAGAAGCACGTCCGGTGCCAGTTCGAGACGCGGCAGGCCGGGAAGGAACGACGCGATCGCACCGATGGTGACGAGAACCAGTGGGCCCTGGAGGTTTCCCCGGTTCGCCAGTCCGGTCACGGCGATGGCTGCAATGACGACGAGGAGGATCATGGTCCCGTTCACGGGACCGATTCTCCCCCTAGTTCGCCCGTGACGAGCACGCGCCGGTCACATCGTCAGTCGGTGCCGAGTGCCTTCTTCACCGCACCCTGCGCGGAATCGACCTGTCCGGCGAACTTGCCGCCGGTCTTGTTGTCGGCGACGTCACCGATCTTGTCGACGACCTGATTGACCTTGTCCCGGTTCTCGGCCGCGAACTGCCTGCCCTTGTCGACGATGCCCTTGACGTTGTCCATGAATCCCACGCGCAAACCCCTGTTGTCCGATGATCGAGTGTTCCCGATCGAGCGAACAAAAGGGTGTCACAGCGCCGCTCGGTGGAGAGCGGGCGGTCCTTATTGTGTGGGCCCCGACGGCGTGGCCGGCCCGGGACCACCCTCTGGGCGGGGACCGGGGTCGTGGCCGGGACCGGGACCGGGACCGGGACCGGGACCGGGACCGGGACCGGACTCGGGGTCGGGCCGGACGACAGGGTCGGGGTTCGGCGGAGGTGTGCCGGGCGGCGCTTCGCCGGTACCGAGACGCTTCCGTGCCGCGTCCTGCGCCTTGTCGATGTGCTGGGAGTACTTCCCGCCGGTCTTGGAGTCGGCGACATCGCCGGCTTTCCGGATGTACCCGTCGATCTTGTCGGAGTTTTCCGCGGCGTATCCCTTGCCTTTGCCGAGGAGTCCCTTCACGGTGTCCATGAATCCCATGGCCTGTCCTTCCGTTGGACTACGACCAGCGTGCCACAGGTCACGGCGCCCCGTGGAGGTCCTCTCGGGATGCGAACAGGCGCCGCCGCTCGCCGTGGATCCTGCCGGTGACCCACCAGCTGACCTCGACGAGAACCATGCCGATCAGACCGCACGTGAACGCGATGGTGGTGTCGGCGAGGTTCGACGGGTCGAGCGCGAAGAACTCGCGGAGGAACGGCACGCTGAACAGCACCACGTACCCGAGTGCCGCCGCGACGATCAGTGCGACCTTCCACCACTGGTACGGCCGCGCCACCACCGCGAGCACCCACAGCGCGATCATGATCAGCGTGATGAGCGCCGATGTTCCGCCCTGCACCTTCTGCACTTCGGTCTGGTCCGGCCCGGCATAGACGAGCAGGTAGCAGACGAAGGTCGCAACGCCGACGATCACACCCGACGGGATGGCCAGGCGCATCACGCGGGGCACGAATCCCGGGCGGGCACGCTCGTTGTTGGGGGCGAGCGAGAGCAGGAACGCCGGGATGCCGATGGTGAACCACGCGGCGATCGTGACGTGCCTGGGCAGGAACGGGTACGGGAGCGGATCGAAGTCGAACACCGTCGCCAGCACGCCCGAGATGCCGATGAAGAACGCGAGCAGCACCGAGTACACGGTTTTGGTGAGGAACAGATTCGAGACGCGCTCGATGTTGCCGATCACCCGGCGGCCTTCACCCACCACGTAGGGCAGCGTCGCGAACTTGTTGTCGAGCAACACGATCTGCGCCACCGACCGGGCCGCGGGGCTGCCCGAGCCCATCGCGACTCCGATGTCGGCATCCTTGAGCGCAAGGACGTCGTTGACGCCGTCACCGGTCATCGCGACGGTGTGGCCACGCGACTGCAGCGCACCGACCATCGCCCGTTTCTGGTCGGGCCGCACGCGCCCGAAGGTCGTCGACGCTTCGGCGATGTCGGCGAGTTGCTCGCGATCGTCGGGCAGGGTGCGGGCGTCGACCGGGCTGTCGCCGTGCGGCAGGCCGAGCGACGACGCGACCGCGCCGACGGAAACCGCGTTGTCGCCGGAGATGACCTTGACGTCGACGTGCTGGTCCGCGAAGTACTCGAGGGTGGCCTTCGCGTCGGTGCGCACCCGCTGTTCGAGGACGACGAGAGCAACCGGTTCGACGGTGCCCGGTGCGAGTGCGTCGTCCACGGGACGGTCGCTGCGGGCGAGCAGCAGCACGCGCAGGCCCTGGGCTCCGAGTTCTTCGGCGCGCCGCGCGGCCGGTGTTCCGGAGTCGAGGAGCACGTCGCTCGCGCCGAGCAGCCAGTTGCCGTGTGCGCCGTACGACTGGCCGCTCCACTTCTTCGCCGAGGAGAACGGTGCGATCGCCGTGGGCTTGCCCCAGTCCGGACCGTCGGGAAACGCCTCGGCGATCGCGAGCACGCTCGCGTTCGGGCGGGGGTCGTCACAGGCGAGGGCGGCCAACGCGGTCCGGGCGGCGTCGAGATCTGTCCCGTCGGAACCGTCGTGGCCCTCGACGAGTTCGACATCGGCGAGCCGCATCCCGTTCTCGGTGAGGGTTCCGGTCTTGTCGGCGCAGACGATGTCGACGCGCGCGAGTCCCTCGATTGCGGGGAGTTCCTGCACGAGGCACTGGCGGCGTCCCAGTCGCACCACACCCACCGCGAACGCGATGGACGTCATGAGCACCAGACCCTCGGGGACCATCGGCACCAGCGCGGCCACCATGCCGCTGAGCGACGGGCCGAGAGCCTCGCCGCTGGAGAACAACTGGTTGTAGATGATGAGCAGACCCGCCGGGATCATCAGGTAGGTGATGAGCTTGAGGATCTTGTTGATGCCGGCGTTCAGCTCGGAGTGGACGAGGGTGAACTTGCTGGCTTCCTCCGCCAGCCGCGCCGCATACGCGTCGCGCCCGACCTTCGTCGCCCGGTAGGCACCGGTCCCCGACGACACGAAGCTGCCCGACATCACCGATGTCCCCGGGTCCTTGTGCACGGCGTCGGATTCACCGGTGAGCAAGGACTCGTCGAGTTCGAGCCCGGCCGACTCCACGACGGTGCCGTCGACGACGAGCTGATCGCCGGGACCGAGTTCGATGATGTCGTCGAGCACGACCTCGCGCGGGGGCAGCTCGCCGCTGCTGCCGTTGCGGCGCACGACCGGCCTGGTCTGGCTGACGATCGCGAGTTTGTCCAGGGTCCGCTTGGCGCGGACTTCCTGGATGATGCCGATGGAACTGTTCGCCACGATGAGCAGGCCGAACATGCCGTCGACGATCGAGCCGGTCGCGAGCACGATCAGCAGCAGGACGCCCAGAATCGCGTTGATCCGGGTGAAGACGTTGGCACGGACGATGTCCTTGACCGAACGGGACGCGCGGTCGGGGACGTCATTGGTCTGCCCGCGGGCGACTCGTTCGGCGACCTGTTCGGTGGCCAGCCCGTGCTCGAGATATGCGGGGTCGTCGGTGAGCGTGTCACTCGTCTCGACTACCGCGGTGGGCTCTTCTCCTGCCATAACCAATGAGCGTATTCCACCGGGCGGCGCCCCTGTTCCCCCGGAGGCTGCGTCAGCCGAGTGGGATCCACCACGGGTCGCGCGCGACGGGGCGGAGAGCGTCGATCCGCTGGCCGGGCATCGGCACGGCAGTCGCGACGCCCACCTCCTGCGCAGCCGGGAGCAGGCGCGCGATCGGCTCGGACCACGAGTGCAGGGCGAGGTTGAACGTCCCCCAGTGCACGGGGACGAGCAGGCTGTCGCGACGCTCGGTGCCGCCGAGGTCGAGGTGCGTGCGCACGGCTTCTTCGGGGTCCATGTGGACGTCGGGCCAGCGCCGGTCGTACGCGCCGACGGGCAGCAATGTCAGGTCGAACGGCCCGTACTTGTCGCCGAGGTCCGCGAAGCGCCGCGTGTAACCGGTGTCGCCGCCGAAGAACGCGCGGCGGGTCGGACCGGCGATCACCCAGGACGACCACAGAGTGATGTCGCGCTGCAGACCGCGGCCGGAGAAGTGCCGGGCCTCGGTGCACGTGATGCGCAGACCGTCGATCTCGACGTGCTGATCCCAGTCGAGTTCGACGATCCGGTTCTCGGCGACCTTCCACCGTCGCAGGTGGGCACCGATCCCCAGGGGCACGACGAACCGGGCCTCGGGCTGCAGGGCGGCGAGGGCTTCGACCGTGACCCGATCGAGGTGGTCGTAGTGGTCGTGCGAGATGACGATCGCATCGGCGGCGGGCAGCGCCTGCAGTTCGACGGGCACGGGATGCATCCGCTTCGGGCCGACGGTCGGCGACGGGGAGACCCGGTCGCTCCACACCGGATCGCAGAGCACCCGGTAGCCGTCGATCTCGAGGAGGGCACTGGAATGCCCGAACCAGGTGACGGCGAGTTCTGCGGCGTCGACCGGCGCGAGCGACGGTGCGAGGGGCACGTCGCTGCGCGGGGTTCCACGGGAGCCACGGGTCAGCATGTCCTTCAGCAGACCGCCGCTGTCCTCGGGCCCGAGGACGGACGCGGGATCGGTGTTGTGGAACCGCCCGTCCCGATAGTGGGGCGACCCCGCGGCATAGGGACGGATATCGGCGACCGACGCACCGATGGAACTCGGCATACCCCGTGCGGCCCGTGCGAACCAGAGCACGCCCGCGCCGGCCAGCGCGGACGAGGCGGCCTGCCGGGCCCTCATCGGCCGCGGAAGATCGGATCGCGGCCGCCCGCGCGGGCAAGCCTGGCTTCCTGGGCGTCCTCGCTGAGCCACGCGGCGGCCAGGGCTGCCGTCTGCTCGGGTGTGCTGTCGTCGCGAGTGCCGTCGTCGTTGAGGAACAACTTCTGCGCCCGAAGCGACAGGGGTGCGAGTTTCGCGATCTCCTGCGCCCACTGCTGCGCCGCCGCGAGGTCGCCGATCTTGTTGGCGAGGCCCCGGGCCAGCGCTTCCTCTGCTCCGATGGGCTCGGCAGCGAGGAGCACCGTCCGGGCCGGTCCTCCGCCGACGAGCGAGGCGAGTCGTCGCACCGTCCACCGGTCCACCGAAATCCCGAGGCGTGCCGCGGGCACCGCGAACCTGGCGCCCGGGGCGACCACCCGCAGATCGGAGGCCAGCGCGAGTTGGGTGCCGGCACCGATGGCGGGCCCGTTGATCGCGGCGATCACGGGAATCGGCGCGTTCTCGATCGTCTGCAGCATCTCGCCGAGGTTGTCGAGGAATCCGGCGGCGTACACGTCGCCCGAGAGGTCGGCGCCGGCGCAGAAACTGGTTCCGCGGCCGGTGATCACGATGACACGGGCGTCGTCTACAGCCTGCTCGACCGCGTCGCGGATCTCGATGCACAGCTGCGAGTTGAGCGCGTTGCGACGCTCTTCGCGCTGCAACTCCAGGGTGACGACCTCACCGCGGCGGTTGATCCCGATCATGTATGTGGCACCTTTCGTCACTGCACAGCGATCATTCCATTGTCTCGTCCGCGCCGCGCGACTCCTGCGCGCGGGGTCGTCCCGGACCGCGGATCCGGCCGACGCCGCGCGGAGTCCGTCCGGCGTCGGCCAAGGCCCGGCGCAGGAGGAATTCGATCTGTGCGTTGGTACTGCGCAGCTCGTCGGCGGCCCAGCGCGCGAGCGCGTCGTGGACCGCCGGGTCGAGCCGCAACAAGATCTTCTTGCGTTCGGGCATGCCGAATTCCCTACTGGTACAACGATCCCGTGTTGAGGACGGGCTGGGCGCTCTGGTCGCCACAGAGGACGACGAGCAGGTTGGAGACCATCACCGCTTTGCGATCTTCGTCCAGCGTGACGGTGTGCTCCGCTTCGAGGCGCTCGAGCGCGGTGCCGACCATGGACACGGCGCCCTGCACGATCTGTTCGCGGGCGGCGATCACGGCGCCGGCCTGCTGACGGCGCAGCATCGCCTGGGCGATCTCGGGTGCGTAGGCCAGTTGGTTGATGCGGGTCTCGATCACCCGGACGCCCGCCGACTGCACGCGGGCATGCACCTCGGACGACAGCTTGGTGGTGATCTCATCGGCATTCTGTCGCAGCGACATCTCTTCGGGCGCACCGCCGTACGGGTAACTGCCCGCGATGTGGCGCACTGCCGCCTCGGTCTGGACGGCCACGAACTCCTCGAAGTCGTCCACGTCGAAGACCGCGCGTGCGGTGTCCTCGACCTGCCACACGATGACCGCAGAGATCTCGATCGGGTTGCCGTCGGCATCGTTGACCTTGGCCTTGGCCGTCTCGTGGTTGCGGATGCGTGTGGTGATCTTGCGGCGCGAGTTGAGGGGGTTCATCCAGCGCAATCCCGGCTCGCGCAGCGTGCCGGCATACGACCCGCCGAGCAACTGGAGGACGCGGGCCTCGTTGGGCTCGACGAGAACCAGACCCGCGAGAAGTGCGGCTGCGACGACTGCGACGACCGATCCCACGACGAGCAGCGGAACGTTCTCCTCGACTGCTGCCCAGATGATCAGCGCGGTGGCCGCCGCCAGGACGACGAGTCCGACACCGAGCACCGGCCAACCGTTGGCCGAACGTCCCGGGCGTTCCGACGACGTGGTGGACTCTGCTGTTTCCGTGGCTATCCCTTTCGGCACGAACGCACTCGCGAACGTGATGACAAAGTGATATCACATTTTTGATCATGGTCCACTCCTGTTCACGGCGCGCGGCCGAGCCACGCACGGCATGATGGAGGGCAGCATCTGCGGGGAGGCGAGTGATGACGTCCGACGACACGGCGGAGATTGCGACGCACGTGGACGTCGTCGTGATCGGTGCGGGGCAGGCCGGACTTTCGGCCGCGTACTACCTCCGCAGATTCGGACTCGAACCGGAAACCGGGTTCGTGGTGCTGGACCGTTCGTTCGGCCCCGGCGGCGCGTGGCAGCACCGGTGGCCTTCCCTCACGTTGAACACCGTCAACGGCCTGCACGACCTGCCCGGGTCCGCGTTCTCCGACGCGGTCGACACCGGCTCCGGTGAAGTGCCCGCGTCGTCGGCGGTGCCCGCGTACTACGGCGCCTACGAGAAGGAGTTCGACCTTCCCGTACACCGCCCCGTTCAGGTGACCGTGGTGTGCGACCGGGGCGAGCGACTGCGCGTCGAAACCGACGAGGGAATCTACTTCGCACGGGGAATCATCAACGCGACGGGAACCTGGGAACATCCGTTCGTCCCGTGGTACCCCGGTGCCGCACGCTTCCGCGGGCAGCAACTCCACACCAGGGACTACCGCGATGCCGAGCAGTTCCGCGGAAAGCACGTCCTCGTCGTCGGCGGCGGAATCTCCGCGGTCCAGTTGCTCGACGAGATCTCGCGCGTCACCACCACCACCTGGGTGACGCGGCGCGAACCTGTCTGGCGCGACGAAGAATTCACGCCCGAGTTCGGCCGCGCGGTAATTGCCGCAGTGGAAGACCGCGTGCGCCAGGGACTACCGCCGGGCTCGGTCGTCTCGGTCACGGGCATTCCCGGCACCCCGACGATCCGCGCGGCACGGGAGCGCGGTGTACTCGACCGGACGCCGATGTTCGCCGAGATCACCGAGACCGGAGTCCACTGGCAGGACGGCAGCAGCCTCGATGTCGATGTGATCCTGTGGTGCACGGGTTTTCGGAGCTCGCTCGATCACCTTGCCCCACTGGGGCTCCGCAACCCCGGTGGAGGAATCACCATGACGGGCCGCCTCGCGACGCAGGTCGCGGCCGACCCGCGGATCCATTTCGTCGGTTACGGCCCTTCCGCATCCACGATCGGCGCCAATCGGGCGGGACGAGCTGCGGCACGTGAACTCGTCGACCATCTGACCACCGGAGCTGCGGCGCCGTGACGCGGCGCGGGGGGTCTGTTCTGCTGGTCGCCGTCGCCGCGGCCACCAGCCTCCTCGCCTCCGCACCGGAAGTCACCGACATTGCACTGCCTCCCCCTCCCTCTCCCCCGCCGGCAGCACCGCCGGCAGCACCGCCGGCACCACTGACCGCCGACGAACTCGCCGCCCGCACCGCCCCCATCGTCGTGACGATCGAAGCGAGCCGGGGCTGGACGGGGATGTCCGGGAGCGGGATCGTCCTCACCCCCGACGGCACCGTGCTGACGAACCACCACGTGGTCAGTGGCGCCACCGACATCACGGCGGTGAGCGCCGCGACGGGACTGATCTACGACGTGGAAGTCGCCGGTTACGACAGTGCGCGCGACATCGCCGTGCTCCAACTCGGTTCCGCGAGCGGTCTTCCCGTAGCTCCGGTCGCGAACGGTCTCCCCTCGGCCGGTACACCCGTTACCGCGTTCGGCAACGCGGACGGTGGCGGTGTCGTCGTCGCATCGCCGGGTGCGATCGTCGCCGTCGACCGCAGCGTGATGGTTCGCGATTCCACCGAAGGCTCCCGCAAGCGGCTCACCGGGATGCTCCAGACCGACACCCCGATCCGACCGGGCGATTCGGGCGGTCCCCTCGTCGACCATTACGGCGCCGTCGTGGGTGTCAACACCGCCGGAGCGATCGAAGACGGACCACAGGAAGCGACGGACACGCCACCGGAAGCGTATGCCGTGCCGATCGCCGAGGCCCTCGCCGTCGTCGAGCAGGTGCGGACCGGCGGCGGCAGCGACACCGTCCATGTGGGTCCCACACCGCGCCTGGGTGTCGGCGTCACCACCGCTCGCGCCGACGGCACCGACGGCGGCGCCGAGGTGTTGTGGGTGTCGTTCGGCACGCCCGCATACGACGCCGGAATCGAAATCGGAGACGTGGTGGTGTCCTTCGGCGGTGAACGGGTGTCGTCGACGACGGAACTCGAGGCACAACTCCGGCTGCGACGGCCCGGGGAGTCGGTGCAGATCGAATGGCAGGACGCGGACGGGCGCTCGCGGAACGCCGAAGTCGTCCTCGAGGAAGGACCCGCGCGCTGATCGGCGGAAAACCGTACGTTGGGACGAGATCATCACCGAACCGGGAGAGCACATGCCTCGACTACTGCACCTCGATTCGTCCGCCGACGTCGAGACCTCGGTCTCGCGCGAGCTGACGCGGTTGTTCGTCGACACCTGGCGCGAACTCGGTCCCGGCCACACGGTCGTGGAGAGGGACCTGCACCGGTCGCCGTTGCCACACCTCTCCGACGCCGGCTTGCACTACGCGCCGCAGTTGCGCACCGACACGGAGCGGCCCGATCCGGCGGCCGAGGGTCTGCAAGCCGAATTGATCGGTGAGCTGACGGCGGCGGACGCGGTGGTGATCGGTGCGCCGATGTACAACTGGTCGATGCCCTCCACGCTCAAGGCCTGGATCGATTACATCCACGTGGTCGGGACCACCGTGCCGATCGACTCGAGCGACAGGCCTCTCGCCGGCAAGCCCGTGGTGATCGTGTCGACCAGAGGCAACAACTACGCGCCCGGAACACCCGGGGAACACGCAGATTTCGTCGTTCCGCCGCTACGGCAGGTGCTGGGCGATTCACTCGGAATGTCGGTGTCGGTGGTGAACGTGGATCTGACGCTGGCGAACCGTCTGCCGCCGCTGGCACCCTTCGCCGCACAGGCGGCGGAGAGCCTCGCCGCTGCCCGGGTGGCCGTTCGGGATCTCGCGACGACGCTGGGCTCCTGAGGTACGAGCGTCGTGTGGCGCGGCCGCTACCGGAATCGGTGTGTGGTCTGAGCGTGCGGATCCTTGGCGAAGACGATCACCTTGCGCGGCGCCACCCGCACGAGCCACGCGAAGTCGTCCCCCGCACCGAATCCGCCGTCGCCGGGCTCGTACCGCCACGCCTCGCCGTACTTGGAATAGAACGCGTCCGCCACCTCGCGCACCGCCGCCGGTTCCACGACGCGGGTGGCCTCGCCTTCCACGACCACGTCGGTGCCGGCATTCCACCGGCCGCTACCCGTGGATACCGCGACGCGCGGGTCGCGGTCGATGTTGCGCGCTTTCTGCTCGGCCGGGCCGACCGCGAAGTGGAACGCATCGTCGTGCCAGATCCCCACGACGGGCGTCACATGCGGGTGTCCCGACGTGTGCACGGTGCTCACTTGGTAGACGTCGGCGCCGGTGAGCAGGGCTTCGACGTCCGGCCACGGCATGGCTGCCGCATCGGCTTCGCCGAAGCGCTGATCGACGGTGGTACGTGTGGGTTCGGTCATGGCTCCTCCTGCCCGGTACCGACCCGGGCCGAAGGGGGAACTCATCGGGGCGGGGATACTCGACACGTGAGCGCAACACTACGTATCAGCGGCCTGTCCACCTCGAGGGGCGAACGCACCCTGTTCGAAGGCCTCGACCTCACCGTCGCACCGGGCGACGTGATCGGGCTGGTGGGTGCCAACGGTGCCGGCAAGTCGACGCTGCTCACGACCCTCGCCGGTATCGGGAACGCGGACGTCACCGGATCCATCGTGCTCAGCCCGCCCGACGCGACGGTCGGCTACCTCGCGCAGGAACCCGAGCGCATCCCTGGCGAGACCGTCCTCGGCTTCCTCGGTCGCCGCACCGGGGTCACCGCGGCGGAAGAGACGATGAACGCGGCCGCAGAGGCACTTGGCGACTCGGCGGTCGACGACTACACCCCGGCCCTCGAGCGGTGGCTCGCACTCGGCGGCGCCGATCTCGCCGAGCGCGCCGAGAAGGTGGTGGCGGACCTCGGTCTCGGAGTCGGTCTCGACGCGCCGATGACTGGACTGTCCGGCGGGCAGGCGGCACGCGTCGGGCTCGCCGCGCTGCTGTTGTCGCGCTACGACGTGCTTCTGCTCGACGAGCCCACCAACGACCTCGATCTCGCCGGCCTCGAACAACTCGAACGGTTCGTCGCGGAGACCCGCACCGCACTGGTGGTGGTCAGCCACGACCGTGAGTTCCTCGCGCGCACCGTCACCGGCATCGTCGAACTCGATCCCGTCCAGCAGCAGATCTCGGTGTACGACGGCGGGTACGACGCGTACCTCGTCGAGCGGGAGGTCGCGCGCCGGCACGCCCGCGAGCAGTACGAGGAGTTCGCCGACACGAAGTCGCAGCTCGAAGACCGCGCGCAGATGCAGCGCAACTGGCTCGAGCACGGCACCCGCAATGCCCGTCGCAAGTCGAAGGACAACGACAAGCTCGGCAAGAAGTTCCGCGCGGAGGCCACCGAGAAGCAGGCCGCGAAAGCGCGTCAGACCCAGCGGCGCATCGAGCGTCTCGACGTGGTCGAGGAACCCCGCAAGGAGTGGGAACTGCGCATGGAGATCGCGGCGGCGCCCCGCAGCGGCACGGTCGTAGCCACGCTCGACGACGCGATGGTGCACCGCGGCGATTTCACCTTCGGCCCCGTGACCACGCAGGTGCAATGGGGCGACCGGATCATCGTGACCGGCCCGAACGGCGCCGGAAAGACCACCCTGCTGCGGTTGCTCCTCGGCACCCTCACCCCGGATTCGGGACGGGCGACGCTCGGCTCGGGAGTGCAGGTCGGGGAGATCGATCAGGCTCGCGGCCTGTTCGAGGGCGATGAGCCCTTGGTCGAAGCCTTCGGCCGGCAGGTTCCGGAGTGGCCGGATGCGGAGGTCCGCACATTGCTGGCCAAGTTCGCGCTCAAGGGTCATCACGTTCTGCGGCCCGCGGCGTCGTTGTCGCCGGGCGAGCGGACTCGCGCCGGCTTGGCACTGTTGCAGGCCCGCGGTGTCAACCTGCTCGTGCTCGACGAGCCCACCAACCACCTCGATCTCCCGGCGATCGAACAACTCGAGCAGGCAGTGGAAAGCTTCGAGGGCACCCTGCTGCTCGTGACGCACGACCGCCGAATGCTGGAGACGACGCGAAGCACCCGGCGGTGGCGGCTCGAGGACGGACGGCTGAGCGAGGAGTTGCTGTAGATGAGCGGAAGCGTTCGGGTGGACAGCTGGACGTGGTCGGTGCGGCTGTTCAAGACGCGTTCGGCGGCCGCCTCGGCGTGCCGCGCCGGACACGTGAAGGTGGACGGGGTCACGGCCAAGCCGTCGACCCCGGTGACCATCGGCACCGAGGTGCGCGTCCGGGCGCACGGGGTCGAAAAGATCGTCGAGGTAACACAACTGGTCAACAAGCGGGTCGGTGCGCCCGTCGCCGCGACCGCCTACATCGATCACAGCCCACCGCCGCCACCCAAGGAAATTCTCGCGGCAATCCCGATCCGCGATCGCGGCGCGGGCAGGCCGACGAAGAAGGATCGCCGCGAACTCGACCGGATCCGGGGTTTCCTGGACGACTGACGAGTCCTCTGCGCATGCGGCGGCCGTGGGCCTCGCGCCGGTCGGGTGCAGGTAGTCGGGCCCCGGAAAAACCTGGCCTCGTCATGCCCCGCCTCGCTAAGATCACGGTCAATTCGGCTGCCGGGAGCCGGCGGACATCGGGTGGCCTCCCCGACAGTCCCCGACGGGAGGCGGGTTCATCCATGGCATGTCGTATCAGCGAGCTGGTGCTCGGCTGCAGAGAACCCGAGGCGTTGGCCCAGTTCTGGTGTGAGGTACTGGATTTCGTCGTGCTCGATCGTGAAGACGACGGATCGCTGGAGATCGGCCCACGCGAAGGATTCGGCGGCGCACAGCCCACCATCATTCTGAGTCGCAGAGATGAGCCCGAGCCGGGGAAATCGCGCTTGCACATCGATGTCAACGCGACCGATCGTGACCAGGACGCGGAACTCGAACGTCTGTTGAGCATCGGTGCACGCCCGGCCGACATCGGACAGACGGGCGACGAGCAGTGGCACGTGCTGGCAGATCCCGAGGGCAACGAGTTCTGCCTGCTCAAGGCTCGACTCGACCCGATCTGAGGACACCGTCCCGGTTTGTTCGGAGACACGGACAGCGAGAACGGTTGACAAAACGTTGTGTTTTTACAACACTTCGTTCCATGAGTCCGGTACGCCGTGGGGAAACACTCCCCATCTTCAATCGCATTCGCGTTCTTCGGGCGGAGCGTGGGATGAGCCGCGCGCAACTAGCCGAGCTCATCGACGTGAACCCACAAACAGTGGGTGCGCTCGAGCGTGGAGACCATTACCCGAGCCTGGATCTGGCCTTCCGCATCTGCGACGTCTTCGGCCTCCCCGTCGAGGCCGTCTTCTCGCGCAGCGAGTTCACCCCACTCTCGACCGAGCTCTACCGACGCCACTCCAAGGAGGCCTGACATGCCCGCCGCCTCGCTCATCGACCGGTACGAGGACTACCGCACGCGCCGGTTCCTGACACACGAAGCCACATTCGCACGATGGCTACCGGGATGGCGCACACAACACCGTCGCCGCGTTCTCGCCGCAACAGTCGTCGCACTGATCTCGGCGATGTTCGTCATTTCCGTTGCCACCTACTTCTTCCCGGTGGTGGCGGTCGCGTGGCTCGCGGTCGTGCTGGTATTCCTCCCGGCATGGACCTGCCTGCAGATCGTGTCGGGTCGGCAGTCCGACGCGCCTCGGCATGCGCTCGACGAACGAGAGATCGCCGAACGCAACAGCGCTCGCTCGATCGGACTCTCGGTGGCTCAAAGCCTGCTCCTGATCCCGATCTTTGCACTACTGTGGAGCCCGCCGTTCGACTTCATCGACCACCGCGCTCTCTGCTATTCAGCGGGTGGATTCGCGCTCGCTGCAATTCTTTTCAGCGGATGTCTGCCGGCAGTGCTGCTGGCGTGGACCCGGCCCGACGACGACCCGGAGGACCAGCTGTGACTCTCACGATCGACAACCTTTCCAAACGTTACGGCAGCACCGTCGCACTCGACGGCGTGAGCTTCGAGGTGCAGCCGGGCGAACTGTTCGGGTTCGTCGGCAGCAACGGCGCCGGCAAGACCACGACCATGCGTATCGCTCTGGGCGTGCTCGCCGCCGACAGCGGCGAGGTCCGGCTCGACGGCAGACCAGTCGATCTCGACGTCCGCCGCACCATCGGGTACATGCCCGAGGAGCGGGGACTGTACCCGAAGATGAAAGTCGGCAAGCAGTTGACGTATCTCGCACAGCTGCATGGTCTTTCGGCTTCCGACGCAACGGTGGCGATGCATCACTGGACCGAACGGCTGGGTATCGCCGAGCGGATCGGCGACACGGTCGATTCACTGTCTCTCGGAAACCAACAGCGCGTTCAGCTCGCCGCGGCACTCATCCACGATCCCGCGGTCCTCGTTCTCGACGAACCCTTCTCGGGGCTCGATCCGGTTGCCGTCGACGTGATGAGCGACGTGCTCGTCGAGAAAGCGAACACCGGTGTCCCGGTGATCTTCTCGAGTCACCAGCTCGACCTCGTCCAGCGGCTGTGCAAGCGAGTAGGCATCATCTCCCGGGGACGCATGCGGGTCGTCGGTGCGGTCGACGACTTGCGTGCCGGCGGCGCGTCCCGTCTGGTCGTGGACGCTCCCGACGCCCCCACCGGCTGGGCCGACGGCCTGCCGGGCGTGTCCGGGTCGGAATACCGCGACGGGCGCACCGTCCTCACCATCGAGCCGGGTGCCGACGACCAGCAGATCCTCAAGACCGCGTTGTCCACCGGTCCGGTCCACGAGTTCTCATTGAGCCGGCCGTCCCTGACCGACCTGTTCCGAGAGGTGGTAGCCGCGTGAGCGTCCCACTGAGCAACGCGCGCGCGATCGGCCTCGTGGCCCGCCGCGAATTCGTTACACAAGTACAGAAGAAGAGCTTCGTCATCAGCAACGCGATCGTGCTCGCCGCGATCGTCATCGGCATCGTCGCGATGTCGATTTTCTCGGGGGACGAGGACGAGCGCCCCACCGTGGGAGTCGTCGCCGGCTCCGCCCTCGGCACCACGATCGGTTCCATCGGCGACGCTGCGGGAATGCCGGTCGAAGTCTCCACCGTGCCCGATGCCGACGCAGGTCGCGAGCAGGTCGGCGCGGGCAGCCTCGACGTCGCCCTCGTTCCGGGCGGTGACGGTACCGTCACCGCGATCACCGAGTCGGAGATCGACGCCGATCTCAAAGCACTCATCGATACCGCCGTCGTGCAGGACGCCCAGTCCACCGCGTTGTCCACACGCGGCGTCGACCCCGCGGAGATCGCGGCGGACACGGCGCGCGCGACAGTTGTCGTCGAAGCAATCGAGCCTCCCGACCCCGAACAAGGCCAGCGGATCATCCTCGCGACCGTCTCTGTGCTCCTGCTCTACTTGCAGATCCTGCTGTTCGGTACGTATGTCGCGATGGGCGTGGTCGAGGAGAAGTCCTCGCGTGTCGTCGAACTTCTGCTCTCCACCCTGCGGCCGCTCCAGCTGCTGTGGGGCAAGATCCTCGGCATCGGCGCCGTCGGCCTGCTCCAGCTCACCGCGTACGGAGTGGTGGGTGTCGGCGCGTCGCTCGCCACGGGAGCGCTCACCATCACGGGGACCGCGATCGGCGTGCTGGCCGGCACCCTCGGCTGGTTCATCCTCGGCTTCGCGTTCTTCGCCGTGCTCTATGCCGCGGCAGGGTCGATGGTGTCGCGGCAGGAAGACGTGAACTCCACGTCCGGGCCGTTGATGATCCTGATCATCGCGATGTTCTTCGCCGCGTTCTCGTCGATCGACGATCCGGAAGCGTCGTGGAGCACGACCCTCAGCTGGATCCCGCCGTTCTCGGCGATCCTCATGCCGTTGCGCATCGCCGCCGGTGTCGCGACACCGGTGCAGATCGTCGGCACCGTGCTGCTGATGCTCGCCGCGACAGGGTTGCTCAGTCTCGTGGCCGCGAAGATCTATCAGCGTTCGATCCTGCGTATCGGCCGCACGGTGACGTGGAAGGAAGCTCTCGGCCGGTAACCGCACGGCAGCACAGCTGAGTTGGACCACCGCTCACCTCGTATAAGTTTGTTCCACAGCGTGATCGACAGGTGGAGGCGACGTGGCGGGCGACAAGATCTCGGCTCAGCAGTTCATCGACAACGTGGTCGACCCCGGCAGTTTCACCTCGTGGGACACCACCCCGGTGAAGGTCCACGCCGACGAGAAATATCAGGCGGACCTCCGGCGAGCCGCCGAGAAGTCCGGCACCGACGAATCGGTTCTCACCGGAACAGGCACCGTGCACGGTCGCCGTGTCGCTCTGATCGCCTGCGAGTTCTCCTTTCTCGCAGGATCGATCGGCGTCGCGGCGGCCGAACGGATCGTGACCGCTATCGAACGCGCCACCGCCGAGCGTCTACCCCTGCTCGCCTCCCCGACCTCCGGTGGCACCCGCATGCAGGAAGGCACGCTCGCGTTCGTGCAGATGGTGAAGATCGCCGCCGCCGTCGCCGAGCATAAGGCTGCACATCTGGGTTACCTTGTGTACCTGCGTAATCCGACCACGGGCGGGGTGTTCGCGTCGTGGGGATCGCTCGGGCACGTCACCGCCGCGGAACCGGGTGCACTCGTCGGATTTCTCGGACCCCGCGTCTACCAAGCGCTCTACAACGAACCGTTCCCGGAAGGCGTACAGACCGCGGAAAACCTCTACCGCAAGGGCGTAATCGACGGAGTCGTTCCGCTCGAGGGCGTCCGGCGACTCGTCCACCGGCTCCTGCGTGTGCTCGTGGAACCGGATCGGCCCGACATCAACACCTCTCGCGCCGTCACCACCGTCGACGACGTGCCCGATATTCCGGCCTGGCAGTCGGTGATGCTCAGCCGCAGGCCCGAACGGCCCGGGATCCGTGAACTGCTCCGGCACGCCGCGTCGGCTCAGGTGAGGCTGTCCGGCACCGGCGAAGGCGAGTCCGACAAGACGGTGTTGTTGTCGCTGGCGCGTTTTCGCGGGGTGTCGTGCGTGATGTTCGGGCAGGACCGCACCGGGCAGTCCGCGGCCAGCACGATGGGACCAGGCGCGCTACGGGAAGCGCGACGCGCGATGCGGCTCGCCGAAGAGCTTCGACTTCCGCTGGTTCTCGTCATCGACACCCTCGGCGCCTCGTTGTCGAAGGAAGCCGAGGAGCGCGGACTCGCACCGGAAATCGCCCGGTGCATATCCGATCTCGTGACCCTGTCGACGCCGACGGTGTCGGTGCTGCTGGGACAGGGCACCGGCGGCGGCGCGTTGGCACTGTTGCCCGCCGACCGTGTGCTGTGCGCGCAGCACGGCTGGCTCGCCCCACTACCTCCGGAGGGGGCGAGTGCCATCGTGCACCGCGACACCACCCACGCCCCGCGGATGGCGGAAGCGCAAGGAATCAGAGCGCGAGACCTGCTGCGGGACGGAATCGTGGACGGGGTGATTCCCGAGCGACCCGACGCCACCGAGGAACCCAAGGAGTTCGTGAAGCGAGTCGGGGCGGCCGTCGCGCGCGAACTCGCAGAACTCGCCGACCAACCCGCGGGTGAGAGGTACAGCCGGCGAATCGACCGGTATCGCCGATTGGGCGTCCCGACAGTCTGAGTAGTGCGTCGGCGCCGCGCAGCGTCGCGACCAGGTCGTCCTCTGCCACGTCGACCGCCGCGAACTGCCCCATCGGAACATCCCACTCGGTCGGGCGACGAGCCACACCCAGAACCGTGGCCACGGAGGCCTCTGCCCCGAAGGCTCGAACCACAGCGGTGCCGACGTTGCCCGTCGCGCCGGTGACGAGCACCTATATGCCGGAAGCTCCGGCTTTCGAGGCGGGCATGAAACGTGTCCTTCGCCTGGTTGGTATGTCGACCAGGTCGGGACAGGAGCGCAAGGAACAGTTCCGTCGACGGATGGTGCGCTGAATCTGCAGATCGAGCACACCCACACCATCGATGGGCGGGGGCGTGTGCCGACCCGACAGCTCACGGCCGTCATGGGCCGGAACGAAGGTCTCGTATTACATGGGCATGTGCATCATGGGCATCCCGCCCATCTGGTGCAGCCACATCATCAAGTGGTGTAGCAACATGTGCGCCTGGTCCATCATCATCATCATGTTCACCGCCGTGACCTGCCCTTCTGGAGTCGCGGACCGGGGGATTCGTCCCGAGGCCACTTCCCATCGTCCTCCTCGGGCGCAGCCGTTCACACCCCGGTTGTGCCGTGATCCGGTGCTCACCTGCGCGGCGTCATAGATGCCTGCCGAACCGGCTGAGAATGCCAGCGGTCGAGAGGTGAGGAGGTGCCATTTTCGTGGATACGTCCGAACTCGTCTCCACATCGGCGTAGGTGCTCGAATACTGAGTTCATGTCGACTATCAACGGTCTTCCTGCACATGCACTGCTCGTCCACTTCATGGTGGTTCTTGCGCCTGTGACCGCGATCCTGGTCGCAGTGTGCGGAGTGTGGCCGGCAGCCCGGCGTCGGCTCGTCTGGCCGACCATCGTTCTCGCGACCGTCGTACTGGCTCTGACTCCGGTGACGATCGAGGCCGGTGAGTGGCTCGAAGAGCATGTCGATCGGTCTGCGGCAGTGGAGGTCCACACCGAACTGGGCGACACGATGGTGTACTTCGCCGCGGTCCTGTTCATCGCCGCCCTGGCTCTCACCGCGCTCCATCTCAGAGAGCGAACGGCACGACCGTCTCGGGTGCTCAGGGTGGTCGCGGCTGCTCTGGCACTGGTCGCCGCCGGCGCCGTGGTCGTGCAGATCTACCGTGTCGGTGAATCGGGTTCACGGGCGGTGTGGGGTGATGTCGCGGCATACTCGGACGCGACCGTTCAGACGCGGGAACCCCACGTCGACAACAATTATCGGCCTATCGCCGGCGGATACGACCTGGCGATCCGCTGGGTCCGGTCATGACCGGTTCAGACGGTGATCCACCGACCGACTCCGATCCCGAGCGAGCTCCGGATACCGACCCGATCGCCGCAGCCGAACGGACTGCGGCCGCGCTGAGCCGCGACGGTTCTCCTCGCGGCACGCTCGGTCCCCGATTCGATCGCCACTCCCCCTTCTTCACCGGGATGACCGCCGCGGCCGGCGCACTCACCACCGTCGCGGTCGTGCTTGCGGCACGGGCGGTGGAGTCGATCCTGATCCTGATCGGTGTTGCGTTCTTCCTCGCTCTCGGAATCGATCCGCTCGTGCGGTGGGTGACTGCCCGCCGGGTCCCGCGATGGGCGGCGGTCACCGGCGTGTTCGTTCTCGGGGGCGCCGCGATCACAGCACTCGTTGCTGCGGCGGTTCCGCCGCTGACCGAGCAGGCGTCGGCGTTGATCGCTGCCGCCCCGCACTACTTCGAACAACTCACCGAGCCGTCGTCGTGGGTCGGGCGCCTGAATGCCCGCTTCGACTTGCAGCACCGGTTGACGCAGTTCTCGGGCGGCGCGGGCACCTCGGTGCTGGGAGAAATCGTCACGGCAGGAGAGGCCGTGTTCACCGCATTGACCGACACCCTCATCGTCACAGTGCTGACCATTTATTTCCTTGTCGATCTGCCCCGCTTACGTGCCACCTTGTATCGGTTCGTCCCGCACTCCCGGCGCCCCCGGGCGATCCTGCTGGGCGACGAGATCTTCGCGAAGGTCGGCTCGTACGTGCTCGGCAACGTCATCATCTCGGTGATCGCAGGCGTAGCCACCTTCGTGTGGCTCGTCGCATTCTCCGTGCCCTACGCGCTTCTGCTGGGAGTTTTCGTCGCCGTCCTCGACCTGGTACCGCTGATCGGCTCTACGATCGCCGGCATCGCGGTGGCGGCCGTAGCGTTGACGGTTTCGGTGCCGGTCTGCGTGGCCACGATCGTGTTCTTTGTCGCCTTCCGGCTCGGTGAGGACTATCTGCTCGTTCCCAAGATCATCGGACGGTCGGTCGAGGTACCGGCTCTGAGCACCTTGATCGCCGTCCTGATCGGCGGGTCGCTGCTGGGTCTGGTGGGAGCACTGGTGGCGATTCCGTTCGCCGCAGCAGTGCACCTGCTCGCACAGGAAGTGTTCTTCCCGCGTCTCGACCGCAGCTGACCGGTGTCACCGAACCCGCGGAGGATCGTCAGCTACGCCGCAGTGCCGCCCGCCGGGCAAGGAACTCGTCCTCGTCGATCTCACCGCGCGCGAACCGTTCGGCGAGGATCCCTTCGGCGTCGTGATGATCCGGACGGTCCCGTTCGGGACGGCCTGTAGTGGAAACTCTGCGGGCCAGATAGACGCCGTAGACGCCGAGGAGGACTATTGCCGACCAGAACAGGACCATCATCACCGCCATCAGCAGCACACCGCCCCCTCCGGCGCCATACCAACCGTGCATGGCTCTCACCTCTCGTTTCGTGGCGGTCGCAGATGTCATTCGCAGGTTTACGGACCGCCCGCTGTCGACATATGCGCACACAGCGACAATCGGCCGAGACGACACCACGAAAGCGGTGACCGACGACTTCATGTCGATGCTTCGCCATGTTTCACAGTATTCGCGGTTTCTGATGAATCGAGCAGAAGGTCCTGAGAATCCGGAGAGACGCCGAGACGTTCTTACCGATGCCGATCGGGTTCATCACGACCGCCGGATACCCGTCGAGGCGCCGCGTATTTCGCTAGCGTCGGTGATATCCGGAGTTCGAAGCCCCAGACAAGCAGGATCGGCGCAATGACTGAAGCGTCACCGACACCTTCGTGGACAGCGCGGTTGCGTGCACGGGCGGAGTTCATATTTCTCGTCGTGACCGTTGCCGCCCTGGTTGCAGGTGGCCTGGCATGGATACTCGGCAGTAGTACGGCTGCCGACGTCTGCTGGATCGTCGGCACCGTCATCGCGATTGTGCCCGCGACCTGGTGGGTGATCGGCGCACTGCGACGGGGCCGGGTAGGGGTGGATCTGATCGCGGTGTTGTCGCTGGTCGGCACGATGGCGATCGGTGAGTACGTGGCCGGGGCGCTGATCGCGGTGATGCTCGCATCGGGGCAGGCACTCGATGCTGCTGCCGAACGCCGTGCCACCACCGATCTCAGGGCGTTGCTCGAGCATGCTCCTCGCACCGCCCGTCGTCGGGTGGGCGATGACCTCGAGGTGGTACCTCTCGAGGCGATCGTTCCCGGAAACAGGGTTGTCGTGGGGCCGGGTGAGGTGGTGCCCATCGATGGGTGGGTGGCTTCCGACCTCGCGGTGCTCGACGAGTCGGTGCTCACCGGCGAGCCGATGCACGTGCAGCGCCGGGCCGGCGAGTCGGTACGCAGCGGAGTCGTCAATGCGGGCGGGGTGTTCGAGATGACCGCCCGCTCCACCGCCGAGGACAGCACCTATGCCGGCATCGTGCGACTCGCTCGTGACGCTGCCGCCGAGAGTGCCCCGGTGGTGCGCATCGCGGACCGGGTCGCCGCCTGGTTCCTGCCGTTGACGTTGATCGTCGCAGCGTTCGCCTGCCTCGCAGGCGGCTCGGCGACGCGGGCCGTCGCGGTGCTGGTGGTGGCGACCCCATGTCCTCTGCTGCTCGCAGCACCGGTCGCGATCGTCTCCGGACTGTCCCGTGCGTCCCGGTTGGGTGTGGTCATCCGAAGCGGCGGTGCGCTCGAGAATCTCGGACAGGCCGAAACCCTGGTGATGGACAAGACCGGCACACTCACCAGCGGTCGCCCCACCGGAACCGATATCGTCACCGCCCCCGGAAACGACGCGGTGGAACTGCTGCGCCTGGCCGCCTCCGCCGATCAACTGTCCCCGCATGTCCTTGCGGAGGCGATCGTGCAGGAGGCGAAAAAACGCAGGCTGACGTTGTCGATGCCCACCGACGTCATCGAGCAGGCCGGCACCGGGGTGACCGCTACCGTGGACGGTCACCGGGTGAGCGTCGGTGCCCTGCCACTGCCCGCCGACGCCCCGGGCTGGGCGCGGACGGTGGCGAACCGGGCCGCGCTCGACGGCGCCGTGATCGCCTGGGTCATGGTCGACGGGGATCTCGCGGGCGCGCTGCTGCTCGTGGATCCGCTGCGGCGCGACGCTGCCCGCACACTGCGGCGGCTGCGCGGCGCCGGGTTGAACCGGCTCGTGATGCTCACCGGAGACCGGCGTGAACCTGCCGAAGCTGTCGGGGCGGTGCTCGGACTGGACGCAGTATGTGCCGAGCAGACTCCGGCCGACAAGGTCGCCGGCGTCCGCGCTGAACGCCGGTCAGCCGTGACTGTCATGGTCGGTGACGGCGTCAACGACGCGCCGGCCCTCGCCGCGGCGACCGTCGGAGTCGCGATGGGCGCACGCGGTTCGACGGCCAGTTCCGAGGCCGCGGACATCGTGCTCACCGCCGACCGCCTCGACCGGCTCGCCGACGCCATGGTCATCGCCCGACGCTCGCGGCGCATCGCCGTGCAGAGCGCCGTCATCGGGATGAGCCTGTCGCTGATCGCGATGGGTTTCGCCGCGTTCGGCTATCTTCCCCCGGCGGTGGGGGCACTGTTGCAGGAATGCAT
Source organism: Rhodococcus sp. NPDC019050 (assembly GCF_055664235.1). Taxonomy (NCBI): domain Bacteria; kingdom Bacillati; phylum Actinomycetota; class Actinomycetes; order Mycobacteriales; family Nocardiaceae; genus Rhodococcus; species Rhodococcus sp. NPDC019050. The sequence continues at coordinate 441,352 of NZ_JBVOON010000001.1, forward strand.
CGACGTCGCGGTGATCCTCAATGCCCTGCGGGCACTGCGCAGCGATCACGCCCGTGCCCCGGGGCTGCGAGAGGACACCGAGGCGATGCTGCACCGATTCTCGGCCGAACACGAGGTACTGCGCGACCGCCTGTCGGTGTTGCGCGACACCGCCCAGTTGCTCGCCGAAGGCGATCTCGACGCCGCGCACGCGGCGTTACGGCGGGTGGAGACCTTCTTGTTCGGCACCCTGTTGCCGCACGAGCGCGCCGAGGACTCCGAGCTGTATCCCGCGCTCGCGGAACCGTTGGGCAGCGGGGAAGCGACCGCGACGATGAGCAGGATGCACGCCGAGATCGATCGGCTCAGCCATCGATTGCGGGCGCAACTCACCCAGGCCGATGCGGCCGGGGGTCTACACCCCGACCAGTGCGAGGAACTCCTCGCCGACCTCTACGGTTTATCGGCGCTACTACGTCTGCACTTCGTGCAGGAGGAGGAGAACTATTTCACCCTCGCCCCCGAGACGGACTCGGCAACCGACCTGGATCGCAGATAGCAGCGGGCACAACGGCGAAGGGCCAACCGCCGGAGCAACCTCCGAGATCGAGGGGTGGCTGAGGCTGCGGCCGGCGACGGCACCGGCCGACGTGTGCTGAATCGTGCGGCGCGACGGTGGATGCGGTGTTCGTGTCCCCGCTCGTCGCCCAACCACTGCCGCCCGCCGCACATCGCCCTCCGCACAGATGACCGTCGCATAGGGTTACCCGATCACCATTGTCAGTGCGAGGGAAGGACATGAAGCGATGAGCTCGTACGAGGACGCGTTCCGCCGGAGCGTCGAGGATCCGGAGTCGTTCTGGCTCGAGGCCGCGCGCGGCGTCGATTGGGATGTTGCCCCGACCCGCGCACTCGACGACACCCAGGCGCCCTCGTACCGCTGGTTCCCCGACGGCTCGCTCAACACGAGCGTCAACGCGCTCGACCGGCATGTCGCCGCGGGCGCGGGTGACCGGACCGCGCTGATCTGGGATTCGGCGATGGTGCCGGCGAAGAAGACCTACACGTACGCCGAACTGCTCGACGAGGTCGCCACGTTCGCCGGAGTGCTGCGCGATCAGGGCGTCGTGGCCGGGGACCGGGTCATCATCTACATGCCGATGATCCCGGAGGCCGCGATCGCGATGCTCGCGTGCGCCCGCATCGGTGCCGTGCACTCGGTGGTGTTCGGCGGCTTCGCGGCGAAGGAACTCGCGACCCGCATCGACGACGCCCGTCCCGTCGTGCTCGTCACTGCGTCGGGTGGGCTCGAGCCCGGCCGCACCGTCGAGTACCTGCCGATGGTCGAGGCGGCCCTCGGTTTGACGAAGACTCCGCCGCACACCGTGATCGTGAAGGATCGGGAGCAGATCCCCGGCTCCGCAGCCGACTACAAGGCTTCGTCCGCCGCGTGGTTCGACTGGGACGAAATGGTCGCCGACTCGTCGCCGGCAGAACCGGTCTCGGTCGCCGCGACCGATCCGCTCTACATCCTCTACACGTCCGGCACCACCGGTAAGCCGAAGGGTGTCGTCCGCGACAACGGCGGCCACGCGGTCGCGCTGACGTGGTCCATGCGCAACATCTACGACATCGACGCGGGCGACGTGTGGTGGACCGCGTCGGACGTCGGCTGGGTCGTCGGCCACTCGTACATCGTCTACGGGCCGTTGATGGCGGGCGCCACCACCGTTCTCTACGAGGGCAAGCCGGTGGGCACGCCCGACGCCGGGGCGTTCTGGCGCATCATTTCGGAGAACGATGTCAAAGCGCTGTTCACGGCGCCGACCGCGATCCGTGCGATCCGCAAGGCCGACCCCGACGCCGAAGAACTCACGAAGTATTCGATCGACACGTTGGAGACGTTGTTCGCCGCCGGCGAGCGTCTCGACCCCGACACCTACGAATGGGCGAGCCGGGTTCTCGAGCGCCCGGTCGTCGACCACTGGTGGCAGACCGAGACGGGCTGGGCGATCGCCGCGAACCTGCGAGGCCTGGATCCGATGCCACTCAAGGCCGGTTCTCCCACGGTTCCCGTTCCGGGTTACCGCGTCGAAATCGTCGACGCGCACGGCGATCTCGTGAAGGCGAACACCGAAGGCAACATCGTCGTCCGGGTGCCGCTTCCGCCGGGTACCTTGACCGGTCTGTGGCAGGACGAGGACCGCTTCCGCAGGTCGTATCTCGACACGTTCCCCGGCTACTACCTCACCGGTGATTCCGGTTACGTGGACGAAGACGGCTACGTGTTCGTGCTCGGACGCTCCGATGACGTGATCAACGTTGCCGGACACCGGCTTTCGACGGGAACGATGGAAGCGGTCGTGGCATCGCACCCGGCTGTGGCCGAATGCGCGGTGGTGGGGATCCGCGACGAGATCAAGGGGCAGCGCCCGTCGGGATACGTGGTCCTCAAGGCCGGTGCGGAGATCGACCCTGAGACCTTGCGTCAGGAACTCGTAGCGATGGTGCGCGACCAGATCGGTGCGGTGGCCACCTTCCGCGACGTCACGGTCGTGCAGGCGCTCCCGAAGACGCGCTCCGGCAAGATCCTTCGCAAGACGATGCGTCAGATCGCCGACAACGAGCAGTACTCCGTGCCGTCGACCATCGAGGATCCGGCTGTCCTCGAGGCGCTTCGGGCACAACTGGGCGGCTGACCCCGCGAGGGGCTAGCGGCGGCGACGCCAGACGACCACCACCACGACAGCGACGAGAACTGCCCCGGCCACGGCGACGAGGTCGGGGCGGTTCTTCACTGCCTCGACCCGCTCGCCGGCTGCGTGCTTGACACGGGTCGGGACATCGAGACGGTCGGTCAATTCACCGACAGTGGCGGCGAGTTCCGCGCGCTGCTGCGCGATATCGGCTTCGGTGCCTCTGCCCGACCCGTTCGGGCTCGACGCGGTGGACGAAGGCTCGTGGGAATCCGGTCGGCTCATCGCAGTGCTCCCTTCGCGGCGGCCACGTCGGCCCGAACGCTCTCGACCGTGTGTGCCGGCATCGGCGGCGCGGCGTTCTTGGCCTTGGAGGCACCCACGGCCGCAAGGATGCCGCCGATCACGAGCACCACGACGGCGACGATCAGCGCTGCAAGCCATGGATCCAGGGCCGTGGCGAGCCCGAGCACGCCGGCCGCGATCAGGGTGGCGAGCCCGAGGTAGAGCAACAGTGCACCGGCTCCCGAGATCCCGGCACCGATCCCGATCCGCGTTCCCTTGGACTTCACTTCGTGGAGGGCGCTCGTGACTTCGGTCCGCACAAGTGTCGAGACCTGTGCGGCAAGCCGTTCGGTGAGTTCGACGGTGGACAGTGATGAGGGCTGGGCCGCCACGTGACGGGCATCGCCTCCGGTCGGTTCCGTCATGTTCGTTTCCCTTCCTCTTCGCCGCCGGGCGCTCGGCGCAGGCGACGCCCGCGTTCGATGAGTTCTCGGCGCTTGGCCTCGTTCTTCTCACTCGCCCGGGTGTCACGCGGGGGCAGTTGGAGGGTCTTCTCAGCCTCTATCCCACCCTGCAGCTCACGGCCACGTTCGAGTTCCGCATCGAATTCGGCCCCGAACAGCAGTGCCAGGTTGGTGATCCACAGCCACAGCAGGAAGATGATCGCGCCCGCGAGCGAGCCGTAAGTCTTGTTGTAGCTACCGAAGTTGCTGACGTACACGGCGAACAGCACCGAGGCGAGGATCCAGACCACTATTGCGATCACCGAACCGACACTGACCCACCGGAATCTGGGCTGCTTGACGTTGGGCGTGGCGTAGTACAGAACAGCGACGATCACAATGACCAGCACCAGCATCACGGGCCACTTCGCGATGTTCCAGACAGTCACCGCGGTCTCTCCCAAGCCCACCACGTCACCGATGGTGCGGGCGATCGGGCCGCTCACCACGAGCATCAGGCCGGTCGCTCCCGCGAAGACGAGCACGAGGGCCGTGACCAGCAGCATCTGCGGGCGCAACTTCCAGATCGGGCGTCCCTCTTCGACTTCGTAGATACGGTTCATGGCCCGCCCGAATGCGCCCACGTAACCGGACGCCGACCACAGGGCACCCAGAACACCGACGACCAGCGCGAGGCCGGCGGTGGGTGCGTCGACGAGTTGCTCGATCGGCCCGCGCAGGGTGTCGACGGCGGACGCCGGACCCAGGTCCTCGACCATCTGCAGCACCGCATCGACGGTGGCCTGCCCCTGCCCGAAAACACCGAGCAACGACACCACGACCAGCAGCGCGGGAAACAGCGACAGGATCGCGTAATAGGTGAGCGACGCGGCCAGATCGGTGCACTGGTCGCGGCTGAACTCCCCCACCGTCCTCTTGACCACGTATTTCCACGACGGCTTCTCGATGTCCGTCGGAGAGTCCGGCTTGCGCGAATCGTCCGGTGCCACGGTCGCGCCCGCAGCACCGTCCCCGCCCTCTTGGTCTGTCATGGCATCCGAGTACCGCGCCTCCGCCCAAACCAAACCCGGAACCGCGTGAGGTAATCCGTACGATCGGAGCATGTCCGACACCGATGCAGTCCGCGGCTCCTCCGAGGGGTTCGCCGACATCATGTCCCAGCTCGACTACCCGATGTACATCGTCACGACGCGCGCCGGAGAAGAACGCAGCGGATGCCTCGTCGGGTTCACCACTCAGACCGGCATCGATCCGGCACGCTTCCTCGTCGCCATCTCGAACAAGAACCACACCTTTCGTGTCGCCCAGGACGCCGAGTACCTCGCCGTGCACGTTCTCTCGCCGGAGAACCGCCCGATCTCGGAGCTTTTCGGAGAGCAAACCGGAGACGAGATCGACAAGTTCGCCCAGTGCGCGTGGAGCGAGGGTCCGCACGGCCTGCCGATCCTCGACGACGCGGCGGGCTGGTTCACGGGCCGGATTCTGAACAGATTCGATCTCGGTGACCACATGGGATTCCTGCTCGCTCCCGACGAGGGGGAACTCCGCTACAAGCTCGACAAGCTCCTGACCTTCCGCGATGTGAGCGACATGGAGGCCGGCCACGGCGCGTGACGTGGCGGGGAACGAACCGCCGTGATCTGATCGGGTGCATGCACCAACTCGACGACCCCGCTTCCCCCACCGAAGTCGACGACGCCCGGCTCCGGCAGTTGTATGCGTATCCGGAAGGGCTCGAACGCCCGTGGATGCGCGTCAACTTCGTCTCCTCGCTCGACGGGGCGGTCGCAGTGGAAGGCAGGTCGGGAGCGCTCGGCACCCCGTCGGACAAGAAGGTCTTCGGGCTGCTGCGGGAACTCGCGGACGTCATCCTCGTCGGCGCGGGCACCGCTCGCACCGAGAACTACGGGGGCGCACGCACCAGCGAGACGCTTCGTGCCCGTCGTGAGGCAGACGGCCTCGAAGCGGTACCTCCGATCGCGGTCGTGACGACGTCCTGCTATTTCCCCTCCGATCTGCGGCTGTTCACCGACACCACGGTGCCGCCGGTCGTGCTCACCAGTGAGAGTGCGCCGGCCGCCAATCGCCGCGCGGCGGAGGACGCGGGCGCCGATGTCCGGGTGATCGCGGATGACACCATCGACGGTGCGGCCCTGCTCGCCGCCGTCACCAAGGCCGGGTGGACGCGCGTACTGTGCGAAGGTGGTCCGCAATTGTTCGGAAGCATGATCGAAGCCGACATCGTCGACGACCTGTGCTTGACCTGGGCCCCGGTCCTGGCAGCCGGTGCCGCGGGGCGCATCGCCTCGACGCCTGCCCCCGCGCTCACGCCAATGCGACGGACCCACCTGCTCTGCGACGACGACGGAACCCTGCTCACCCGCTGGATTCGCGACAACACAGAAGGAGCAACACGTGGCTGATGACGACATCGTCGAGGGAACGGATCGTTCCGACGACCTGATCGAACGGCTTGCCGAACTCGCGTCCGAGCGCGGCCTGACCGTGGGATGCGCGGAGTCGCTCACCGCGGGCACTCTGGCCGCCAGGCTCGGTGCGGCGCAAGGTAGTTCGGAGTGGTTTCGCGGCGGCATCGTCGCGTACTCACGCGAGGTGAAGCACGGACTTCTCCGCGTTCCCGAAGGACCGGTGGTCAGCGAGGCAGCGGTCCGGGCCATGGCCGAGTCCACCTCCCGACTCCTCGAAGCGGAGATCGTGGTCGCCGTGAGCGGGGCGGGCGGACCCGATCCGCAGGACGGGCGCCCACCGGGCACGGTCTGGTTCGCCACGACCGGGCCGGAGGGAACCCGCTGCGAGGAAAAGCAATTCGAGGGTGATCCGCAAAAAGTGCTCGCTCGGACGGTGCGTCATGCACTAACGTTGCTCGTCGATCGGGCACAGGCCTGACTGCCGAGACGGGAGCATTCTTGCGCACACTGACCTACTACGTGGCCACCACGCTCGACGGGTTCATCGCCGATCCGTCGGGCGGGTTCGATTTCTTTCCGGTACCCGACGAACTGGTGGTGTCGGTACTCGTCGAGGAGTTCCCGGAAACCATCCCCACCCAGGCGCGTGCGCATCTCGGGATCGACCCGCCGAACAAGAACTTCGACGCGGTGGTCATGGGCAGAAGAACTTGGGAGCCGTCCCTCGCCGACGGAGTCACGAGTTCGTATCAGCACCTGAAGCAGTACGTCTTCTCCACCACGATGAGCGCAGCGCCGGACGAGACCGTCACGCTCGTCGACAGTGATCCGCTCGCGTACGTGCGGGATCTCAAGCAGCAGGACGGCGCGGGAATCTGGTTGTGCGGCGGCGGATCTCTCGCAGGTGCGCTGTTGCCCGAGATCGACGAACTCGTTCTGAAGGTCAATCCGATAGTCGCGGGCGACGGAGTGCCGTTGTTCCGCACGGGTTTCGAACCGTACTACTTCGAACCAGCCGAGAGCCGGACTGTCTGCGGAGTCACCATCAACCGCCTGACCGCGCGTCGCTGACGAGCGCCGCCGCGACCCGATCAAGGTCGCGGCGGCAGAGGTCAGAACACCGACGGATCGACATCCAAGGTGGTGCGATCGAGGCTTGCGAGCAGGTCGAACTGCGGCCCCGTCTTCGGAAGTTCGAACCGGAAGAAGTACCGGGCCGCGGCGCGCTTGCCGTCGTAGAAGGCGCCGTCGCGCTCGCCTGCGGCGAGGAGTTGTTCGAGCCAGATCCACGCGACCACCACATGCCCGACGGCTTCGAGGTACACGGTCGAATTCGCCAGCGCGACAGCCGGATCGCCGGTCGACCACAGGGTGGTCGTCGTCTCCCCCACCCGTACGACGGCGCGCTGCAACTGCTGTGCGTACTCCGCGGCGTCGCCACCGGCGTCCAGTGCCTTCGTCACGGTTTCGCCGATGGTCTCCCCCAGTACCGCGAGCGCGGCACCACCCTGCATGATCACCTTGCGGCCGAGGAGATCCATGCCTTGGATGCCATGGGTGCCTTCGTGGATGGGGTTGAGCCGGTTGTCCCGGTAGTACTGTTCGACGTCGAATTCCCGGGTGTATCCGTATCCGCCGAGGACCTGGATCGCAAGACTGTTGGCTTCGAGGCACCACTGCGACGGCCACGACTTGGCGATGGGGGTGAGCAGGTCCAGCAGCAGACCCGCACGGGTGCGGGCGTGGTCGTCGGGCGCGGTTCGCTGTTCGTCGACCAGCTTGGAACAGTAGAGGCCCAGGGCGAGTGCACCTTCCACGTACGACTTCTGCGCCAGCAACATCCGGCGCACGTCCGGGTGTTCGACGAGCGGCACCTGCGGGGAGGCGGGGTCCTTCGTTCCCAGGGGGCGTCCCTGCGTCCGGGTGCGGGCGTACTCGAGCGACTGGAGGTATCCGGCGTAGCCGAGGGAGGTGGCGAGGAAGCCGACTCCGATACGAGCCTCGTTCATCATGTGGAACATGTAGGAGAGGCCCTTGTGCGGTTCGCCGAGCAGATAGCCGACGGCTCCCGCCTCGCCGCCGGGAGTGTGGACACCTTCACCGAAGTTCAGCAGCGTGTTCGTGGTTCCGCGATTGCCCATCTTGTGGTTGAGGCCCACGAGCGCGATGTCGTTGCGCTCACCGAGCGTGCCGTCGGGCCGGACGAGGAACTTGGGGACGATGAACAGGGAGATGCCCTTGACGCCCGCCGGTCCGCCCGCGATCTTCGCGAGCACCAGATGGACGATGTTCTCGGTCAGTTCGTGGTCACCACCGGAGATCCACATCTTCGTGCCGGTCAGCCGGAAGGTGCCGTCGTCCGCGGGGACCGCCTTGGTGGTGATGTCGGCGAGCGACGAACCCGCCTGGGGCTCGGAGAGGCACATGGTGCCGAAGAATCGTCCCTCCAGCATGGGAGGCACGAACGTTGCGATCTGCTCGTCGTCGCCGTGGGCGACGAGCAGGCTCGCGTTGGCCGCGGTGAGGAACGGGTACGCGGAGGTACCCGCATTCGCCGCCTGGAACCAGGCCATCGACCCCCGCAACACGGCCATAGGCAACTGCATGCCGCCCTGCGCTTCGTCGAACCCGCCGGCGATCAAGCCCGCCTTGGAGAACAGGTCGAGTGCGGCCTTGACCTCGGGGATGATCTCGACGCGGCCGTCCTCGTCCATACGAGGTTCCTGCGCGTCGGCCTTCTTGTTGTGCGTCGCGAAATGCTTCGTAGCGATGTCCGCACTCAGATCCAGCACCGCGTCGAACGTCTCACGGGAATGCTCCGCGAACCGCGAACGCGTCGTCAGGGACTCGATGTCGAGCCAGTCGTACAGCAAGAAGTCCAGGTCGCGGCGGGACAGCACGGGAGCAGGCATGGAGAGGTCCTTTCGGCGGCGTACCGATCGAGCGCGCACCCAGTAGAGCAATCCGGGCGCGGCGGTCGGCCGGCGGGGTGGCACCCGTGGGTGCACGGTACCGCGCGATGCTTGGCGCCGACGCCCCGAATGCGGGAATACTGCCCTTCATGAACGGGTCCCCTTCCGTACTGGTCGTCGACGACGACGCGGACGTCCTCGCTTCCCTGCACCGCGGCCTCCGCCTGTCCGGGTTCTCGGTGCTGACCGCAGCCGGGGGTGCCGAAGCCCTCGAGGTCGTGGAGGCTGCGCGACCCGACGTGATGGTGCTCGACATGAACATGCCGGGACTCGACGGGACCGACGTCATCACCACTCTGCGGGGAGCGGGCGACGACATCCCCATCTGCGTGCTCAGTGCCCGCGACACCGTCGACGACCGCATCGCAGGGCTCGAATCCGGCGCCGACGACTACCTGACCAAACCGTTCGTTCTGGCCGAACTCGTCGCGCGGATCAAAGCAATGCTGCGCCGTCGCGCGCCCGTCGACGATCAGGTGGTGCGGGTCGGCGCTCTGCGCATCGAACCGGCGGGCCGGCGGGTCTTCGTCGACGGTGATCCGGTGGACATGACCAAACGCGAATTCGAACTGCTCGAAGTGCTCGCGCGCAACGCGGGCATCGTCCTGTCCCGCGACCGGTTGCTGTCGCTCGTGTGGGGCTACGACTTCACGTCGGACACCAACGTCGTGGATGTGTTCGTCGGTTACCTGCGCCGCAAACTCGAATCGGGTGGACGCGCCAGGCTCGTCCACACGGTGCGCGGGGTCGGCTTCGTCCTGCGGGAGCCGTGAGATGTCCCGCTCGTTCTCGTTGCGCGCCCGAGTGGCCACCGCGACCGCGCTCGGCACGACGATCGTCGTAGGGATCCTCGGCGTCATTGTGGCACTCGCGATTTCGCGCAACAACCTTGCACAACTCGACCGCCGGCTCGACCTCGCCGCCGATGTACTGGCAGCCAACGCCGCGGCTGCCGAACTGTTCCTCCCGGTATTCGGCGACGGCGGCGCGTTCGCCATGACGATCCGCGCGGAACCCGACGGTGATCTGCGTGCGAGCACGCCTACGGAACTTCCAGTCCTCGAACCCGGCGCGCACACCGTCACCGTCGACGGTATCGACTACCGGGCGTACACCACCCCCATCGAATCGAATCGGGGTCTGATGTCGGTGGCCGTGCTCTTGGCCGAAGCGCAGGATGTCACCACCGATCAGCACCGGCAGGTCATGATCGCCGGCGCCGTCGCGGTGGCCGCCGCGACCGCTCTCGGCTGGCTGCTCGGCGGCGGCGCGGTGCGGCCCCTCGTCGACCTCACCCGCCGGATCGTCGCTCGCGACCGGGATCTCTCCCCGCGCCCGTCCGGAGTCACGGAAGCCGACGAACTCGCGTCGGCGGTGGGCGCGATGCTCGACGACGTGGCCCGCGCGCGCGCCGACACCGATGCCGCCCTGGCGACGGCGCGCGATTTCGCAGCGGCGGCGGCACACGAGATGCGCACCCCCCTGACGGCGATGCGCACCGATGTCGAGGTGCTCAGCACCCACGAACTCGGTGCCGACGACCGTTCCGAGATACTCGCCGACCTGGCGCGCACCCAAGCCCGACTCGAGGCGACCCTCAACGACCTGGAACGCCTTGCCAGAGGCGATCTCTCCACCGACCGGGACTTCGCGGAGGTCGATCTCGTCGAGATCTGCGATACCGCCGCTGCGGATGCGATGCGCCGATATCCCGGTCTCGCGGTCGAAGTCCGCGGAGACGCACCGCAGATTCTGCGCGGGCTTCCCGTGGGTTTGCGCCTCGTGGTGGACAACGCGATCACGAATGCGGTGCGGCACGGTGGCGCATCGCACGTACGGATCACCGTTGCCACCGGCGACGAGTCCACCAGCCTGATCGTCGACGACGACGGCGCGGGCATACCAGCCACCGAACGCTCGGCGGTGTTCGAACGGTTCCGGCGCGGATCCAATGCCCGTCAGACGGGGTCCGGGCTCGGGCTCACACTCGTCGCGCAGCAGGCAGCCCTGCACGGCGGCGACGCGTACCTGGACGAGAGTCCACTCGGGGGTGCGCGTCTCGTCATCCGTCTGCCACGCACGCGGCGACGCGAGCTGTAGACGACCACGCCCGTCGTCTCTGCTGCACGGGAGACCGACGGTATCCGAAGGCTCAGTGCGGGAACGATTCTCCCGAATACTCTCGTCTCTCCACCAGCACCAGCCAGTTGCCCGAGTTGTCTCGCATCACGGCTTCGATGCCGTACGGCCGATCGGACGGTGGCTGGACGAACTCCACTCCCTTGGCCGTCAGATCGCGATACGTCGCATGGCAGTCGGAGGTGGCCAAACCGAATCCGCCCATCGTCCCGGCGGCCAACGACCGCCGGATCGCCTCTGCCGTGTCATCGGCGAGAGGCGGCCCGGGCTCGGAGAGCGTGACCTCCAATTCGGGATGGTCGGGGTGCAGGACCGTGACCCAGCGGAACCCGTCGCCCATCGTGATGTCGGTGCCTTCGACGAACCCCATCGTGTCGGTGTAGAACTTCTTGGCGGCGTCCTGGTCGGTGACCCAGAGGGTGACCAGCGAGATATTGGTAATCATGCAACTCAACCTAGGGTCGGCGCCCGTGCCAGCGCTTCTCCGAAATTGCGGCGTTCAGGAACGGTCGCTCAGGCCGCGCATGAACACGTGGCAACCGGGGATTCGCGGCGCGTCGCTTTCGGCGAACTTCGCCTGATACACCGACGGTGACGTACCGACCAGTTGCCGGAATTTGGCGCTGAACGACCCGAGACTGGTGTACCCCACGATGTGACATATCTCGGTGACGGTGAGGTTCGTCGCCCGCAGCAGATCCTGGGCACGTTCGATGCGCCGCTCGGCGAGGTAGACCCCGGGAGTCCTGCCGTACACGGCAGCGAAACAGCGTAGGAAGTGGAACTTGGATACTCCGGCATTGGAGGCGAGTGCCCCGAGATCGAGCGGCTCGGCATAGTCGCGGTCGGCGACGTCACGAGCACGGCGCAGGTGCGGAAGGAGTTCCGCCGGCACCTGCACTCCTGCTGCCATTGCCCCAGTCTGACAGCGACGGACGACCCGTGCTCACGGATACGCCCAGATGGCACGAGGGCCCGAGCCCGGCATCACCGGTCTCGGGCCCTCGCGAGTCGAGAGGATCGCAGTCCTCACAAAAGAATCCCTGTTACGGCAGTCCCACCAGGTCGATCACGAAGACCAACGTCTTGCCGCCGAGCGGATGGCCAGAACCTGCCGGCCCGTATGCGAGTTCGGGCGGAACGGTCAGTTTCCGACGGCCACCGACACGCATGCCCGGGATGCCCTGCTGCCAGCCGGGGATCAGCCGACCGAGCGGGAATGCGACGGACTGGCCGCGGCTCCACGACGAATCGAACTCTTCGTTGGTCTCGTACTCGACACCCTTGTAGTGCACATCGACGGTCGCGTCGGGCTGCGCCTCGGGGCCGTCACCGATGGTGATGTCCTCGATGACCAGTTCGGTGGGCGCGGGGCCTTCCGACTTCTCGATCACCGGCGGTTCGGGCTGGACCTGCACGTCGAGCAGATCGATGACGAACACGAGCGTCTTACCCGAGAGCTGGTGGCCTGACCCGGCCGGGCCGTACGCGAGTTCCGGGGGGATCGTCAGCTGACGACGCCCACCGACACGCATGCCGGGAATGCCTTCCTGCCAGCCGGCGATGAGACCGGCGAGCGGGAAACGGATGGATTCGCCGCGGCTCCACGACGAATCGAACTCCTCGCCCGTGTCGAACTCCACACCGACGTAGTGCACATCGACGACTGCACCGGGTGTGGCCTCGGGACCGTCACCGATCGTGATGTCCTTGATGACCAGTTCGGTGGGCGCCGGGCCCTCCTGGAACTCGATCTCCGGTTTACTCACAGGTTTCTCCCTTGTCGAGATGGCAGTCGTCGCGGCACGCCGCGGGAAGGACGATCAGCGAAGACCGATCCCCTTGTAGTCGCGTTCGGTGTGACCGACGTAGATCTGGCGCGGGCGCCCGATCTTGAGGGTCGGGTCGGAGTGCATCTCGCGCCAGTGCGCGATCCAGCCCGGCAGGCGGCCCAGCGCGAACAGCACGGTGAACATGCGGTCCGGGAAGCCCATGGCGCGGTAGATCAAACCGGTGTAGAAATCGACGTTCGGGTACAGCTTGCGCTCGATGAAGTAATCGTCGGTGAGCGCGGCCTCTTCGAGCTTCATGGCGATCTCGAGCAGTTCGTCGCCTGCACCGAGCTTCTGAAGGATCGAATCGGCGGTCTTCTTGACGATCGCGGCGCGCGGATCGTAGTTGCGGTAGACGCGGTGCCCGAAGCCCATGAGCTTCACGCCGTCTTCCTTGTTCTTGACCTTGCGCACGAATTCGTTGACGTCGCCGCCCGACTTCTGGATCTGCTCGAGCATCTCCAGCACAGCCTGGTTCGCGCCGCCGTGCAGCGGGCCCCACAGTGCGTTGATGCCGCCGGAGATGGACGTGAAGAGGTTGGCGTCCGACGAGCCGACCAGACGCACCGTCGACGTCGAGCAGTTCTGCTCGTGGTCGGCGTGCAGGATCAGCAGCATGTCGAGAGCCTGAGCAATCTCGGGGTCGATCTCGTAGGGCTCGGCCGGGAACCCGAACGTCATCCGCAGGAAGTTCTCGACCAGCGACAGCGAGTTGTCGGGGTAGAGGAACGGCTGGCCCACGGACTTCTTGTAGGCGTAGGCGGCGATCGTCGGAAGCTTCGCGAGCAAACGGATGGTCGACAGCTCGACCTGCTCCGAGTCGTCGGGGTCGAGCGAATCCGGGTAGTACGCAGACAGCGCGTTCACGGCGCTGGAGACGACGGGCATCGGATGCGCGTTGCGCGGGAATCCGTCGAAGAAGCGCTTGAGGTCTTCGTGCAGCAGCGTGTGCCGGCGGATCTTGTCGGTGAAGGTCTCGAGCTGCTCGGAAGTGGGCAGTTCGCCGTAGATCAGCAGGTAGCTGACCTCGATGAAGGTGGCCTTTTCGGCCAGCTGCTCGATGGGGTATCCGCGGTAACGCAGGATGCCCTTCTCACCGTCGATGTAGGTGATCGCCGACTTGGTGGAGGCGGTGTTGACGAAACCGGGGTCGAGCGTGGTGTACCCGGTCGACGCAAGGAGCTTGCCCAGCTCGATACCGTCATTGCCTTCCGTTGCTTTGGCGATCGACATCGCGTGCTCGCCACCGGGGTAGCTGAGGGCGGTTGTGGGTTCATTCTCAGCGGGCACGAAGGATCCCTCTCAAGCTCAGACCTACGAGAAACTTCCGAACATTTCAGGTAGAACCTAGCTGTAACGCAGCGTGTACGCCCAGCCAGGGTCGGTCGAAAGTCCCCGCACAGTGTTTCGTTGATATAGACGTCGGACGTCGGCCCGCACCCTCGGAAGTTCCGCCGCAAGGTCGGCGCACGCCGCTTACCTGGGGTAATCGTACGCGATCCGTGCGCTGCCACCATCGCCGCCCCGTGACCTGCACTCGGTCACCGCAGCGGCTCACGCGGTGAAACCGACGACACCGAGGCCCCAGCTCGCGCCCCAGACCTCCCCGGGCTGCAGGACCAGTACGTCGATACCCAGATTGAACGCGTCGGGCGGGCACGTTGCGGGAATCAGCGCGAGCGAACGCTCCGGGTCGCCGTCCGCGCGGCCCGTCTCCGTGCTCGCATACAGCCATCCGAACTCCGGAACGGTCCGTAGTTCGACGCCGCGCCCGTCCGGGCCGCACAGACTGTGCCGGATCACCCCGTCGGCGTCCTCGTCGAGCGCACTGAAGGGCACCGCGAGTCGCACGCCGTCCATCGAACGCGGTTCGGTGAAGTCGAAGTCCGTCCCGGCGACGGGTTGCGAATACGCGGTGGGAAGCCCGCGCTGCCGATCGATCGGGACCCGGGTACCCGCAGCCAGACGCAAGGTGCAGTCGTCGAGCGGTGTGTATCCGGCGCACACATACGGGTGCACCCCGAGGCCGAACGGGGCGTGATAGTCGCCGATGTTGGTCGCCGTGTAACTCGCTACGAGACCGTACTCACCGAGCTCGTGGGTCGCCGTGAGCAGCAGCCGATACGGCCACCCCTTCTGCAGTCCGATCTCGGTCACTTGCTCCACGCGGGCGGCCGTGTGCGACACCAGGTCCCATTTCCGGTTCCACGCGAAGCCGTGCACGGCGGCCCCCCGGTCCGGGTCGGTGACCGTCAGCTGGTGTTCGATCCCGTCGAAGAAGAAGTGGCCGTCGCGCACGCCCCCCGGCCACGGCGCCAGCACCGCACCGGCGTACCGCAACGCGTGCTCCGGGTCCGGACCGCTCCCCGCGAGTGGGTAGGGGCCGGACGGATCGTCGTACACGAGCGCGCGCACCGCCGCACCCACCTCGGACACTTCGGCCCGGTAGCCGAAGCCGCGGATCACGTAATGCGTGGGACCGTCGCCCGGCCGAGGGTCGATCGGCTGATCGCCTCGCTGGAGGTGGCTCGAATCGGACATGCCTCCAGTCTTACGGCCCGGGGACGATCCCACTAGTGATTCGGGTGCCTCACTCTCCGCGCGGACTCCGGTGTCCTTGTCAGAGATGGGCCGCCATGGCCTCGATCACCGCGGCGGAGGCTGCCACCGTCGGGACGTCGTCGATCGGAGTGTCGGGATTCCCGGTGGTGGAATCCGAGAGCACCACCAGCACGAGGGGGGTCCCGTTCGGCGACCACACGACCCCGGCGTCGTTGACTGTCCCGTGGAAACCGCCGCCCGTCTTGTCCGCGGCGGTCCAGCCCGGCGGCAGTGCGGCGCGGATTCGCTTGTCCGACGTGAGGCTCGCCCGCATCCATCCCGTGAGCGTGCGCTGTTGGGGCGGGGGTAGGCCCGCACCGACGAGCAACTCCCGGCATCCGGCCCCGAGCCCGACGGCGGTCGTGGTGTCGCGCTCGTCCCCTCGCCCTGCTTCGTTCAACTCGGGTTCCCAGCGGTCGAGGCGGGTCGCCCCGTCACCGACGGAGCGGGCGAGCGCCGTCACCGCGTCCGGTCCGCCGAGGCGCCTCAGCAGGAGGTTGGCAGCGGTGTTGTCGCTGCGGGTCAGCGCGGCCTCGCACAACGCGCCGACGGTCGTGACCCGGCCCTGATGCTCCGACGCCACCGGCGAGTTCGCGACGATGTCCGCGGGTTCGATCGGGACGGTCTCGTCGAGCGACAACTGCCCGAGCGATTCGAGACGCAGGATCCCCGCCGCGGCATACATCTTGAACGTCGAGCACATCGCGAACCGCTCGTCGCCGCGGTGGGAGTACATCCTCCCGGTGGTCGGCGCGTGCCCCAGCACTCCGAGCCGAACCTTGTGCCGGGTTTCGATCTGCGCCAGACGCGAGTCGAGCGCGGGCACCGACAACCGGGCCTCGGGTGCATTTCGGGCGGCGTGGGCCGCATCCGGCGTCGCGTTGCTGCTCGGCGCATCGCATGCAGCCAGGAACGGAACAGCCGAGAAGGCAACTGCGCCGGAGAGAAAACCTCTGCGGGACAGTGCTGTTCGACGGAAGGCGGATGGTGTGGCCATGCAGCTACCCCACCACCGACAGCCTTTCCGGACCAATTGTTTAAAGGCGTCCGTGCGAGTCGAAACGTATATCGATGCTGTTGAAAGTAAAGAAATACTTCCCACATTCCGTCGCGCTTCCGAAAAGAGAAGCGCGGACGCTGGTTCAATACCGGGCATGGATCTGATCCGCCATCTCCGGTTCTTCGTCATGGTCGCCGACAAAGGACACTTCGGACGCGCCGCAGCCGCACTGGGGATGACGCAACCCCCTCTGTCGCAAGGGCTCCGGCGACTCGAGGAGTACATCGGCACTCCGCTCGTCCACCGCACGCGGCAGGGTGCCGTACTGACCTCCGCGGGCGACCGGTTGCTTCCCCACGCAAGGCAACTCGTCGACGAAGCGGATCGCTTTCTCACGGAGGCGGTGTGCGTCGCCGACACTCGTGGTCTCGTCCGCTGGGGCGCCGGCGTCGCACTCCCCGACCGGTTGCTCACTGCCTGCGTTGCGGCCCTGTGCGCGGAGACCGAGGCAGCGGTCGCGACCGAGTCGGGCACCACCGTCGAACTCGTCGACGCGGTGCGCTCGGGCAGGTGCGATTTCGCAGTCGTCGAACATCCCGCGCACGTGGACGGCGTGAAGGCCGGGCCCGTAATCAGGATCCCGCGGTGGGTGGTCGTGCCGTCACGGCATCGCAGCGCGCAGGCTGAACGACCGCGCTTCCCGATGCTTGCCGACCTGACGTTCGCGGCACCGCCGCGAGCGGGAAACCCGGTGGCCTTCGACGCAGTGCGTGGCCTCCTGCGCGACCGAGGTCTCGACGTCGACTCCGTGAGCGCGCCGGACGACCGGGCCGTGCTCGCCGCGGTGGCGGCAGGAACTCATTTCGGGTTGTCCACCGCGGCGCCCGGTTCGGCACCGGGGGTCGCGTGGCTGCAACTGGCCCCGGCCGCGACCGCCGTACGCATGGGAGTGGTGTGGCGACCGGGCGCCGACACCGACCGTTTCGTCGCGGCACTCGACCGGGTGCTGGTGCGGGAGCGGGTGCGGTGAGCCGAAAGGGCATCCGGCCCGACCGCGGTTACCGCTCGCCCGTGACGACTGCCCTGCCGGGCACCGCGACGGTCTCGTCCGGCATCCGCACGGCTATCGCGAAGACGAGCACACCTGCCGCGGCGAGCAGCACTCCGGCAGCCGCTGGGGCTGTGTAGCCGAGACCGGCGGCGATCACCGCACCACCGATCGCCGCACCGATCGCATTGGCGAGATTGAACGCCGCGTGGTGAAGGGACGCAGCGAGTGTCTGCGCATCCGCCGCCACGTCCATCAGACGGACCTGCAGTCCCGGACCCACCGCAGCGCACCCGGCGCCGAGCAGGAACACCATCACCAGGGCTGTGTACGGATTGTGGACGGCGACGACGAATACGGCGAGCAACACACCCAGCGCGCCCATGGTGGTGAAGATGCCCGGCACCAGCGCGCGGTCGGCGAGGCGCCCGCCGACCGCGTTGCCCAGGACCATCCCGAGCCCGAAGAGCATCAGTGCGACCGGCACAAGCGATTTCGGCAGTCCGGCGACGTCGGTGAGAGTGGTGCTGATGTACGTGTAGACCGCGAACACACCACCGAAGCCGATCATCGCGACCGCCAGCGTCATCCACACCTGCTTGCGGCGCAAGGCACCCAGTTCGGTGCGCGCACTGGTGGTGGGGATCGACAGCGCCGGAACCCACGCGGCGACCGCGGCGACTGTGACCACGCCGATGACCGCGACCAGCCCGAAGGCGGTTCGCCAGCCGAGCGCGATACCCAACCACGAAGCGGCGGGCACCCCGACCACATTCGCGACCGACAGGCCCATCATCACCAGGGCCACCGCCCGGGCCCGCTGCCCCCGCCCGGCGAGATGTGCGGCGACGATCGCGGCGACACCGAAGTACGCGCCGTGGGGCAGACCGGCGACGAACCGGGAGACGACGAGTGCGCCGTAACCCGGCGCCAGGACGGTGGCGGCATTTCCGATCGTGAACGCGACCATCAAGGCGATCAGCAGCGTCTTGCGCGGTACCCGGGCGGTCAGAGTCGCGATGAGAGGCGCACCGACCACCACGCCCGCGGCGTACGCGGACACGATATGCCCGGCCGACGGCTCGGAGACCCCGAGACCGGTCGCGATTTCCGGGAGCAGGCCCATCGCCATGAACTCGGTGGTGCCGATCCCGAACCCGCCGAGCGCCAGTGCCCACATCGCGCGAGTACGACCGGCCTGTGGACCGTCATCGGTCCGGGCATCGTCGGGTGGGCAGGCGGGAGCCGTGGTCATGAAAAAACCTTCGAAGAGTGCGGGGGTAGGAGGAATGCCGGAAGCTGCGTCCGGCCCGTTCCATCTTTCGCCTCACCCCGGGGCTACTTCGAATTCGTCGGGGGTGAGCTCGGCTACCCACCGGGCCGAGCAGCTACGACAGCGTCTTGCCGACCCGGTACCGCACGAAGGCCGGGAACGCGACGACACACACCGCCACACCGACGATGACCAGGACACCGCCGCCCGCCGCCGCAACAGCAGTCCCGGCTGCAGCGGCGGCGGCACCGTGCAGGACGTCGCCGATGCGAGGTCCGCCCGCGACGACGACGATGAACACCCCTTGCAGTCGGCCCCGCATCTCGTCGGTCGCGACCGTCTGCAGCATCGTCGACCGGAATGCCGCCGACACCATGTCCACCGCACCGCCGAAGGCGAGGAAGACGACCGCGAGCCACACCAGCAGCGCACTTCCCCCGGAATCGACGCGCCACACCACGATTCCGAATCCGACCATCGAGACTCCCCACAGCGCGATACACACGATCACCGCGAGGCCTTGCCGGCGAACTCTCGGCAGCCATCCCGAAAACACCCCGCCGAGAACGGCTCCCACCGACATCGCCGCGAACAGCACGCCCAGTACGAAGCCGCCCGCGGCGGGGTCACCGAAGGTTTCGTGGGCGATCTGGGGGAACAACGCGCGCGGCATGCCGAAGACCATCGCCACGATGTCGACCACGAACGAGGCCAGCAGGATCTTCTGCCCCGACAGGTAGCGGAACCCGTCGAGCACCGCACGGACCCCGGCCCGCGTCACCTCTCCGAGCGGCGGGATGGGCGGCAGCGAGACCACCGCCCACAACGTCGCGAGGAGGAAGACGGCGTCGAGCAGGTACAGGGTCGACAAGCCGACCATCGGGATCAGCGCCCCGGCGAGGAGTGGCCCCGCGATTGCACCGAACTGCACCACAGTCATGTTGAGCGACGTCGCCGCCGCGATCCGGCCGACGGGCAGCAACCGCGGAATGACGGCGGCGCGGGTGGGCTGGTTGACCGCGAAGAACGCTTGCTGCACCGAGAACAGACAGAGGAGCACCCACACGTTGTTCAGCCCGGCGGCCGCCTGCGCCCACAACAGCACCGAGGTGCCCCCGAGCCCGATCGACGTGATGACCAGCAGTTTGCGTCGGTCCATCGCGTCGGCGAGGGCACCACCCCACAAGCCGAACACCACCAGCGGCACGAGACCGAACACACCGGTCAACCCGACGTACGCGGAGTTACGGGTGATCTCGTAGATCTGCTGCGGCACCGCCACCACGGCCATCTGCGCGCCGATCACGGTCACGACCCCGGCCCACCACAACCGCGCGAAGTCCTTGTTCTGCAGCGGTGTGGTGTCGGCGAGAAGCCGCCTCACGGCTGGAGACGCCGAGCGGACCACGTTCCGTCGACCAACCGCAGACGGATCCGGTCGTGCAGGCGGTCGGGACGGCCCTGCCAGAATTCGACCACGTCCGGGTGGATCCGGAATCCGCCCCAGAACGGCGGTACGGGAATGTCGTCGGAGCCGATTTCGTATTCCCTGCTCACCTCGACGAGTGCGCGTTCCAGGTCGGTGCGACTCGCGATCTGCCGCGACTGCCGCGACGCCCACGCGCCGAGCCTCGACCCGCGGGGCCGGGTTTGCCAGTATTCGGCGGTCTCCTCGTCCGTGACCCGTCGCACCGGCCCACGGACCGTGATCTGCCGGTGCAACGGCAGCCACAGGAACGTCGCGGACGCATACGGGTGCGCGGCCAGGTGACGGCCCTTGTCCGAGTCGTAGTTCGTGAAGAACGTGATGCCGTCCGGCGCGACGCCCTTGCACAACACCGTCCGTGTCGCGGGATGTCCGGCCTCGTCCACGGTCGCGAGCACCATTGCGTTGGGTTCGGGGACAGCGGCTTCGACAGCGGCAGCGAGCCAGCGCCCGAACAACGGAAACCAGCCGTCGGACACGAGGGCCGGGTCGAGTTCGTCGGACAAGGCTTCCTCCGCGCCCGCGATGTCGTAGTCGGCACGCATCGACGCCAGGTCGTCGGCCGGCACGTGTCCACGGGGTGATTCGGGCTGCACGGACGAAGACGGTACTCCGGGGCAGCCCACGCCCGGAGACGAGCGGCCGAGGACTACAGTTCAACCGACGACTCGAGTGGGGTGCCGATCACAGTCACCGGTGTCCTCATTCCCACCGCCAGTGCGGCTCGGACCGGGCGGCACACGACAGAGGAGAGCCCATCCGCATGGCATCGCGCGCGTCTGTACCCGAGGATTTCGTCGCAGGTCTCGAAGGCGTCGTCGCCTTCACCAGTGATATCGCCGAGCCGGACAAAGACGGTGGCGCCCTGCGTTACCGCGGTGTCGACATCGAGGATCTCGTCGAACGCGGCGTGACCTTCGGTGATGTGTGGGCACTGCTCGTCGACGGCGAATTCGGCCGCGGTCTTCATCCCGCCGAGCCCTTCCCCCTGCCGATCCACACCGGCAACGTCCGGGTGGACGTGCAGGCCGGTCTCGCGATGCTCGCACCCATCTGGGGCTTCCAGCCGTTGCTCGACATCGACGACGAGACCGCCCGCGACAACCTCGCACGTTCCGCGGTGATGGCGCTGTCGTACGTCGCGCAGTCCGCACGCGGCATCTATCAGCCGGCCGTGCCCCAGGAACAGGTCGACAAGGCGAAGACCGTCACCGAGCGCTTCATGGTGCGCTGGAAGGGCGATCCCGACCCCAAGCACGTCGAAGCCATCGACGCCTACTGGGTGTCGGCCGCCGAGCACGGCATGAACGCTTCGACCTTCACTGCCCGGGTGATCGCCTCGACCGGTGCCGACGCTCCGGCAGCGTTGTCCGGCGCCGTGGGAGCGATGTCGGGCCCGCTGCACGGTGGTGCCCCGGCACGCGTGCTGCCGATGATCGAGGAGACCGAGCGCAGCGGTGACCCGCGCGCACTGGTCAAGGGCATCCTCGATCGCAAGGAGAAGCTCATGGGCTTCGGGCACCGCGTGTACCGCGCGGAGGATCCCCGCGCCCGCGTGCTGCGCAACACCGCGAAGCGCCTGAACGCGCCCCGCTTCGAGGCCGCTGCGGCACTCGAGCAGGCAGCGCTGACCGAACTGCGTGAGCGTCGGCCCGACCGCGCGATCGAGACCAACGTCGAGTTCTGGGCCGCCGTGATCCTCGACTTCGCGGAGGTTCCGGCCGCGATGATGCCGGCGATGTTCACGTGCGGACGCACCGCGGGCTGGTGCGCACACATCCTCGAGCAGAAGCGGCTCGGCCGGCTCGTGCGTCCCGCCGCGATCTACACCGGCCCGGATCCTCGTTCGGTCGAGGCCGTCACCGGCTGGGAGTCGATCTCCCATCGCTGATGCACCCGGTAGGACGTCCGCGCAAGCGGTCTAGACTACATCTGCAACATGTCACTCGACGCTTAGGACACGCATTCCGATGGCAGACGCTTCACCGATCATTCCCGCCGACCTCAAGCCCGCAGACGGTCGCTTCGGCTGCGGCCCGTCGAAGGTTCGCCCCGAGCAGCTCCAGTCGCTCGTCGACGTCGGCGCTTCGGTCTTCGGCACCAGCCACCGGCAGAAGCCGGTCAAGGACGTCGTGGCCCGCGTGCGTTCCGGTCTGCGCGATCTGTTCGCGCTGCCCGACGGATACGAGGTCGTGCTCGGCAACGGTGGCACCACCGCGTTCTGGGATGCGGCTGCCTTCGGTCTGATCCGCGAACGGTCGCAGCACTTCACCTACGGCGAGTTCTCGTCGAAGTTCGCGTCCGTCGCGAAGAAGAACCCGTTCATCGGCGACCCGATCGTCATCGGGTCCGAGCCCGGTTCGGCTCCCGAGATCGTCGCCGACCCGTCGGCCGACCTGATCGGCTGGGCTCACAACGAGACGTCGACCGGTGTGGCCGTGCCCGTGCAGCGTCCGGCCGGATCGTCGAACGCGCTCGTCGCGATCGACGCCACCTCGGGCGCCGGCGGACTGCCGGTGAACATCGCCGACACCGACGTGTACTACTTCGCGCCGCAGAAGTGCTTCGCCGCCGACGGTGGTCTGTGGATCGCGCTGATGAGCCCGGCTGCGCTCGAGCGGGTCGAGGAGATCAAGGCCTCGGGCCGGTTCACCCCGGACTTCCTGTCGCTGCCGATCGCGGTCGACAACAGCAGCAAGGACCAGACGTACAACACCCCGGCGCTGGCCACACTGCTGCTGTTCGCGAACCAGATCGAGTGGCTCAACGACAACGGTGGCCTCGACTGGGCCGTGTCCCGGACGAAGGACTCGTCGTCGCGCCTGTACGACTGGGCCGAGGCGTCCGAGTACGCAACTCCGTTCGTCGCCGATCCGGCGCTCCGTTCGCAGGTCGTCGGCACGATCGACTTCGCCGAGTCGGTCGACGCGGCGAAGGTCGCCAAGATCCTGCGTGCCAACGGCATCGTCGACACCGAGCCGTACCGGAAGCTGGGCCGCAACCAGTTGCGCATCGGCATGTTCCCGGCGATCGATCCCGAGGACGTCACGCAATTGACGAAATGCGTGGATTGGGTGGTTTCGCAGCTCTGACCTACGGGTAGTCAGCGACGGTCGCGAGGGGCCGGGTCCTCAGCGGGGCTCGGCCCCTCTCCCGTACCCAACTCTCAACCTGACATCGAGACATTTCGGTGAACCTAGGACCATAACGCGTCCCGGGGGAATCCGTGTGACATCGCCCGGCGTGGCGCGGCGTGTCCGCGACCGGAAAATGTGACGACTCGATTACAGTCGGGCCAGTCAATCGCGATCGGCGCGCGAGGAGGTCAAGGTGCGAGAGCTTCGAGTGGTCGGTCTCGAGCCCGACGCAAAACATGTCGTGCTCGCCGATCCCAACACGGGTGACAAGTTCCGTGTCCCGGTGGACGACACACTGCGTGCAGCATCACGCGGAGATCTCGCCCGCCTCGGGCAGATCCAGATCGAGACCACCAGCCAGCTCCGGCCGCGCGAGATCCAGGCCCGGATCCGTGGCGGCGCGTCGGTCGAACAGGTCTCCCAGGAGGCCGGAATCCCGATCGCCAAGGTCGAGCGATTCGCCTACCCCGTCCTGCTCGAACGGTCCCGCGCGGCCGACATGGCGAAGAAGGGGCATCCCGTCCGCCCCGACGGCCCCACCGTCGAAACCCTCCTCGAAATCGTGACCCAGGCATTCCGCGCCCGCGGCCACAATCTCGACGAAGCCACGTGGGACGCGTGGCGCGACGACGACGGGCACTGGGTCGCCGAATTGCAGTGGCAGGCGGGCCGGTCCACCAATACCGCGCACTGGCGCTACCAGCCGGACGCACACGGTGGCACGATCACCGCGCTGGACGACATCGCCGCCGATCTGGTCGATCCGGACTGCGGCCGTCCGCTGCGGTACCTGACGCCCGTCTACTCCGCCCGCGACGTCGACGATTCGACCGAGTCGGAGATCGCCGAGCGTCGGGCAGCCGTCGCGACCCCGATCACCCTCGATCAGCCTGCCGCGTCCGAAACCGCTTCGGAGCACAAGGTTCTCGAAGCTCATGCTGCCGACGCCGTCGCGATCACCGCATCGGACGAGCACGAGGAGACGGCCGCGTCGGCTGCCCCCCACTCGCCCTCCCGCGACAAGCGCGGCAAGCCCGCACTCCCCTCGTGGGACGACGTACTGCTCGGCGTGCGCAGCAACGGACGCATCTGAGGGATTCGCCCATGGCGTCGACCGTTTCGGCGCTGTGGCACGTCGACGCTCCGGATCCGGTCGCCGTCCTGCAGGATGCACGACCGGATCCCGAAGCGTCCCGTGTGCTGCTGGGGCGCCTGTTTCCCGGTCGGCGGCCCGTCGACCTCGGCCGGGTACCCCTCACCCAGGCCGCGCAGGGCGGTGATCCCGGGAAACAGCAGGTGTTCGTCGGAAGCTACCCGGGCGTCACCGTCGTGTGCAGCAGCGAACTACACCTCCGCACGCCCTCGGCGCTGCCTTTGCGGTGGCGGCAGACACTTGCGGCCGAGCACACCTTCCTGACGGTCTCCGACCCTCCGGGGGCGTGGGGCGCATTCGCGGCGTGGGAGCGAGGCACCCTGCGACGTGCATTCGGGGCGAGCACCGTGGAGTTCTTCGAGGACGAGGGCGTCCCGTTCCCGTGGGAGCATCCGTTCTGGGCCGGTCGGCATCCGATCCGCTGGCCGGCCGACATCACTCCCCCGGCGCAGTCTCTTCCGTTCCATCCGCGTCGACTCGTCGAGCAAGCCAACGCCGCGTGGCTGGGCTTCAGATATGTGGGACGGCCCGCCACCGAACCCGACCCTGCCGGTATCGAGGTGTGGGCGTTCGAGTTGCTCGACAAGGACGAACCGGTGATTGCGCCCCGGCGCACCCGTCCGTCGTGGTGGCGACGCGCCGCCCGCCTGTAGTCGCGGTCAGCCTTGCAGTTGCGGTCGACCGGCAGTCGGGTCAGCCCGCAGTTGCGGTCAACGCGGAATCCGGACCCGTTCGTAGAACGCCATCGCCGCGGCCGTGGCGACATTGAGCGAGTCGGTGCCCGGGGCCATCGGGATCCGGGCACGCACGTCCGTCGCGCGCATCGCATGTTCGGTCAGGCCCGGACCTTCGGCACCGAGGAGCAGTGCCACCTTGTCGCCGGTCATCGCCTCGGCGAGCGGGACGGCCTGTGGGTCGGGCGTGAGAGAGATGAGCTGGAACCCCTTGCTCCGCAACAGATCCAGGTCGTGCGGCCACCTGTCGACAGAGGCGAACGGCACCCGCAGGACGTGACCCATCGACACCCGCACGGCACGCCGGTACAGCGGGTCGGCGCAGCCCTTCGCGAAGAGCACCCCGTCGACCCCGAGTCCGGCCGCGTTGCGGAACATCGACCCGATGTTCTCGTGATCGTTGACGCCCTCGAGCACCGCGACGGTCGAGGCCTTCTCGAGCACCTCTCCGAGTTCGAGCGGTTCGGGACGGTTCGCGACCGCGAGGACACCTCGATTGAGGTGGAATCCGACGACCTCTGCCATGACGTCGGCGTCGGTCCGGTAGAACGGGATGTCCACGTCGCGCAGGTCGTCGGCCAGTTCATCGAGGCGCCGATCGACGCCGAGCAGGCTCGTCGGCGCGAACCGTGAATCGAGCATCCGCTGCACGACCAGGACGCCCTCGGCGATCACCAGTCCTTTGCCGCCGGGAAGGTCGGGCCGGCGATCCGACGAGTTGAGGTCGCGGAAGTCGTCCAGCCTCGGGTCGGCCGGGTCGTCGATGTCGATAACGTGAACCACACGCCCATTCTCCCAGCACGCCGAGTCGCGGACTCGCCGGGTCCGGGCCGCGGCGGGCAGAACGCCACCGGCCGGACGCTTACCGCGAGAATGGCCCGGCCGCCCTGTTGTGGGCGCGGGCCGCGACGGCACGTGGTGTCAGCCGTGATCGGAATCGTCGGTGACCAGGCGGTACAGCACGTAGAGGGAGAACCAAACGATCGCCACGGCCGCCAGCACGAGCAAAATCTCGTAGAAGAGAACCACACCCCGATGCTACGGCCGGGACCGTGGCCACCACCTGCACTCGGGGATTTCTTTGCCGGTGACGCGGGGGCCGTAGCCGCCCGGTCAGTCGCTCGCGAGTCGCTCCCAGTGGTCGGCCAACCGCTGAAGGGTCCGGATGAAGGCGACCTGCTCGTCCTCCGGCAGCGGCGACAACAACGATCCGTTCAACGCGGCGACCCGCGTCGTCGCCGCATCGAGCACGGCTTCGCCCTCGGGCGAGAGGTACAGGAGTTTTCGACGGCCGTCGGAAGCATCCGGGATCCGGGACAGGAAACCACGTGATTCGAGGCGCCTCGCGAGGTCGGCCATCGTCGAGTTGTCGAGCGCGACCGCGACCGCCATGCTGCCCTGATCGGAGCCGGGAAACATGCGCACGACCGTCAGGACGGAGAACTGCGGCCCGGTCAGCACCGGGTCCACGTGCTTACCCCAGTACGCCACGTACGCCTGGTAGAGCCGACGTGCCAGGTACCCCGGCATGTCGAGCAGGTCCGGCGGGGTCGATGGAGAATCGTCGATCTCGCGCGTCACGTCATCCCCCCCGAAGTCGCGGTCAGTTCTCGTCGCTCACCAGCGACGAAAGGATGTCGACGGCGCTGCGGAGCGTGACGAGGCTGTCGGGATCGAGCTTCTCGAGACGTTCGGTCAGCCACGCTTCGCGTGCCTGCGCCTCGTCGGCGAGCATCTCTTTCCCGGAGTCGGACAGCGTCACGATGATCTGGCGCCCGTCGGTCGGGTGTGGTGTCCGGCCGACGAAGCCCAGTTCGTGCAGTGACGCGATGACCCGTGTCATCGACGGCGGCTGAACGCGTTCACGGGCCGCCAGCGCCCCCGGTGTCATTGCCCCCTCCGAGCCCAGCGTCGCCAATGCCGACAACTGAGTCAAGGTGACCCGGGAATCTGTGCGTCTCCCCCGCAAATGACGCGTCAGACGCACAACGGCGATTGCGAGGTCGCCTGCTAGTGCGCGTGTATCCGAGATCATGGCGTGCACAATACGTCACCTTCGCCCGGACACGGCGCTACGTGACTAGGTGAGAATTTCGGTGATCGGATCGATTGCGAAGTACACGGCGAACAGGGCCGCGACGATCCAGAGGATCGGGTGGATGGTGCGGATCCTGCCACCGGCCGCGTGCAGCACGACCCAGGTGATGAATCCGACGCCGATGCCGTTGGCGATGGAGTAGGTGAAGGGCATCACCATGATCGTCAGGAAGGCGGGAAGTGCCACCGCGAAATCGGAGAACTCGATGTCGCGGACCTGGCCGATCATGAGCGCGCCGACGACGACCAGGGCGGGTGCGGCCGCCTCGATCGGCACGACCTCGTAGAGCGGGGTCAGGAACATGGCCACCAGGAACAGCACGCCGGTGACGACGTTGGCCAGGCCCGTCCGAGCACCTTCGGCGATGCCCGAGGCGGACTCCACGAACACGGTGTTCGACGACGCCGACGCGCCGCCACCGACGATGGCGCCGGCACCTTCCACGACCAGGGCCTTTCCGACACCGGGCAGGTTGCCGTCCTTGTCGGTGAGTTCGGCCTCCTTGCCGAGGCCGGTCATCGTGCCCATGGCGTCGAAGAAGTTGGCCAGGACGAGGGTGAACACCAGCAGCGTCGCGGCGATCACGCCGATACGTGTGAAGGCTCCGAAGAGATCGAACTGGCCGACGAGGCTCAGATCGGGAATGCCCAGGAACGATCCGGGAGTTTCCGGCGTGCTCAGGTTCCAGCCCTTCGGGTTGGTCCCCAGCGACGGGCCGACGTCGGCAACTGCTTCGACGATCATCGCGATGATCGTCGTGACGACGATGCCGATCAGCAGACCGCCGCGCACCTTCCGCGCGACCAGCACGCCCATGATCAGCACACCGATGACGAACACGAAGGTGGGCCAGGAGGCGATCGAACCGTCGATACCGAGTCCGACCGGGACGGTCGTGCCGGCAGCGTCGGGAATGCGGCGGACGAAGCCCGCGTCGACGAGGCCGATCATCGCGATGAACGCACCGATACCGGCGGCGATGGCAGCCTTGAGCGACGACGGGATGGCGTTGAACACGGCGGTCCGGAAGCCGGTGAGGGCCAGGACCACGATGATGATGCCGTCGATGACGACCAGGCCCATCGCTTCCGGCCACGTGACCTGCGGCGCGATGCTCACGGCGAGCAGGCTGTTGATACCCAGACCCGCTGCGATGGCGAACGGATAGTTCGCGACGACACCGAACACGATGCTCATCAGACCCGCGACCAGCGCGGTGACTGCCGCCACCTGGTTGATCGGGAGGATGTTGCCCATCACGTCGATCTTGGCGGTCGCGTCGTCGGCGGAGAAGCTACCGAGGATCAGCGGGTTGAGCACCACGATGTACGACATCGCGAAGAAGGTGACGATGCCACCACGCACCTCGCGGGACAGCGTCGAGCCCCGTTCGGAGATCTTGAAATACGTGTCCAGGAAGGAAGATCGCTTGGGTTCTGTGCCCACTGACATGTCTCTGAATCCGCTCGTCGAGTACGGTGCGTCGCAACGGGAGAAGATTATTGCAGCCGAAACGAACTAATCTGCAAATCGTGGACCCAGCCCAAACCGTCGTAGCGAGAACCCGTCGTCTCGCCGACCCGCGCCCAGTACTCGCCATCGGAACCGCATCGTGGGTGGTTGCGACAGTTGTCGTGCTGCTCGGCGGCGACCGCTGGAACGACGCGTTGCCGGTGTGCATCGCCGGAATCCTGGTGGGACTGTTGGGTTCTGCGTTGTTCCTTGCGCAGCGTCGTTCGGCGCGCCGAGGCGATCGCGGTGCACAGGTGGGTCTGGACTGACGCTCACGGCGTGCCCGCCGCCACTCCGGAACACCTCCGGGAGGTCACCGGGTGAGACGGACCCGAGTGAGAAACCACACCCACAGCAATGCCCAGAAGAGGCCGAATATCCAGCCTGCGATCACATCGGTCGTCCAGTGGGCGCCGAGGTAGATGCGGGTCAGACCCACGACCAGCGTGTAGGTGACGAGCACGACGAGAGCGGCGACCCGGCGGCGATCCCTCCGCGGCCAGGTCCGCACCACGACGACGGCCAGCGTGGTCGCGAGGATGGCGCTCATCATCGCGTGACCCGACGGGAACGATTGGGTCTGGATCACGATCAGCCGTTCCGGTTCGGGTGGACGGCTCCGCCCGAACAGGTACTTCGACAGGGACATCACCGGCCACCCGGTCAGCACGGCGGCGCCGACCAGGGTTGCGTCGTTCGTCCGGCCCGCCCGCACGAGCAGGACCGAGGCGATCAGGGCGAGCAGGATGGTGGCGGCGACACCGCCGGTGTACGTGATTCCGGTCATCAGGGATGTCAGCCACGGCTCGCGGACGGTGACCACCCAGTCGAGCACCTCGTCGTCGAGGGTCACGATCGTGTGCGGCCCGGCACCGCGTCGGCGTGCGCAGAACCGACTGCCGCGTCAGCGTGCCCAGAACCCACTGCCGCGTCAGCGTGCCCAGAACCCACTGCCGCGTCAGCGTGCCCAGAACCCACTGCCGCGACAGCGGACGCGAGGCCCTCGACGGTGCTGTGGGTCGTGCCGGACGCGTCGACCCACCAGGCGACGTCGTAGTCGCCGGTCAGGGCGCCCGAGCAGCGGACGGTGAGCCGGTCGTGCAGCACGAGCGCACCCTTCGGCAGCGGCGCACCCGTGACGACTGTGGCCGCGACCGCGGCGGGTTCACGATCCCAGGCCGTCGCCGTGCCCGGCCCGGTCGGCTCCGCGGTGACGGCGGCGGAGGCGACGGCGAGGTCGAGAAGATCGGCGAGAGCCGACGCTGTCCCCGCCGCGCCGGTGACGAGCCGGTCCGGTGGAATCGCGCCCACCCACCAGGGCCGGTCGGGGATCAGCGCATCGGCGGCGTCGATCACCGCGCCGGACAGGCTGCGGACACCGTCGGGCAGAGTCACGGCGTCCGCCTCGACCGTGCCGGCATCGAATGCCCGGGCGAGGGTCGTGTGCGCCGCGACGATCACCGCCGGTGTGGGGCGTCGTTTCGGATCGGCGAGCCTGTCGAGGAGTATCTGGGCGAGGTCGACGTCGAGCCCGTCACCGGCGAGGCAACTGCGGAACGCGCCCGCGTCGGGATGGGTACACGGATCGAGCAGCCCTTCGTAGGTGGTGTCGTCGGCCCACCTGTAGTGACCCAGTCGCTGCCCGTCGAGCGTCGCCTCGTTGCGCAGCCACCACGCGGTGTAGCCGGCACGGTCGGCGAGCGCCTCGGCGGTCGCGGGGTCCGAGGCGAGCAGAGCAAGGGCTTGCGGCCACCGGTCTTCGTCGACGAGATCGAGGTCGCGGACCGCCACGAGCGTGTCGGGATCGGTGTCGACGGTCTCCCACCACAGGTCTTCGTCGGGCAGGTTGTGGTCCGGTCCGGTCGGCAGATCGGCACGCAGGACGGTGAATCCCCAGCCCACCCCGAGTGCCCGGAGCGCGTCGGCGCCGTATTCGTCCACGAGAGCCTGCTCGACGATGCCGAACGGCGCGTCCTCGACGAGGACGGACGCGAGCGGTGCGTCGGGTAGCAGTAGTTCGTCCGCCGGCGTGAGTTCGCCGTGCGTGTCGGGTAGCGGCAACGCCCCCAGTTCGCGGGGAACGGCGCCCATCGGCACATGCGTGACGAGCCGCAGGACGACATCGGCGAGCCCCGCAGCGGTGTCGTCGGTGGGATCGTCGAGGTCGATGTCCTCGACCGCCGCGACGAGCGACGGATCCGACAGCAGGTCGGCGGCGCTCACGGTCCCCGCACCCAGTCGGACGAGCAGCGGATGCGCCGCCTCGGGATGCACCAGGCGCACCCACGGTAACGCGAGGTCGCGGATCTCGGGCAGGTCGGACGCCAGCACGGTGGTGCGCGGACCGGTCACCGTGCGCCCGTCCGAGAGCGGGACCGGGAGGGAGGCAAGTTCTTCCGCAATCACCCCGTCGACGACGAGCGGCATCAGCGCCTCGTACAGCGTGTTCCACCAGCGCGGCTCGCGGTCGTGCCCGGACAGGAGCTCGGCAAGTCGGGCGGGACCGATGCGATGCACGTCCACCGCGGCCAGGGCGGGAGCGTAACGGGGTGTGCAGAGTGCGGGCGAGATCAACCCGGGGACGATGTCGGCGAGCACCTCCGCCAACTCGTCGGTGAGACCCGGCAATGCGACCGCCCGCGAAGGCAGCACGTCTGCGCTCCCGTCGGCAGCCGGCAACCACGGCTCGCTCCGGAGTTCGTCGACAATCGCCTCGCGGAGCCGGTTGTCGGCGTCGCTGCGCGCGAACCCTGGCGTGGGCACGAGGTCGAGTCGCTGGTCGGCGGGCAGCGCCGCAACGAACGACGCATACCCCTCGGCCACCGCGTCGAGGTGTGCTCCCGGCAGCATCCGGCGGCGGTCCGGCTGCATCGCCACGTCGGCGATTACGAGCGCGGGCAGCGACAGTTCCTCGTCGGACCGCGTGGGCGCTCGCAGGACGTCCTGCGAGACGGGCCGCACCCTGTCGCGCACGACGGGCACCAGCCATCGGGCCGACGTGCCGCGGTATTCCCACCAGCGGAGCTCACCTATCCGCACGTCGTAGAGGCCGGACGGGAGGTGCGTCTCCGAGCGGGTCGACTCGTGTCCGTCGACGGTCACGGTGCGCAGCGCCGGAAGTTCGAGCAGGATGTCGACCGCCTCGTCGCGGAAGCGGTCGAGCAGCACCTGGGCGTCGATGCCCGCTCTGAGGTGCAGCACGATTTCTGTGTCGGTACCCGCGGAAGGTGCGGTGGCGATCGGCCACGCCAGTCGCAGCGCCGGGATTCCGGACGTGGGCACCGGGAGATCGTGTTCGGCGAGGACGCTGCGGGTGCGGGATTCGGAGAAGCGAACGGACCCGGTGCGGGAGCGCACCTCGATCTCGTCCGCGACCGAGAGAACTGCGGTGAAGCCCACCCCGAACTGCCCGACTCCCTGCTTCTTGCTGGACGCGCGGAGCGCCGTCAGAGCCTGCAATCCGGGTTCGTCGAGGGGTTCTCCCACGTTGGCGACGTGGAGCGTGTCGCCGTCGCGCCAGACCCGCATCTCACCGTCGATGCCGGCGCGAGTGGCGGCGTCGGCTGCGTTCTGGGCGAGTTCGGTGAGAACCCGGTCGCGATAACCCGCGCGGACGTAGTCGGCTTCGGTGGCGGCGTCTTCACGCAGCCGGGTGGGCGACGACCGCCACGCCGCGACTATGCCGTCGCGGAGCGCCGCGGTGCCGAACGGGTCCGCGGAGTCGGGGCGCGCCACGTCAGTCGGTCCGACCGGTCGCGCCGTTCTTCTCGGCGGTGTCGTCGTGCACCGCAGTGTGGTCGTGCGCAGTGTCGCTCGTCGCCGCAGTGTCGCTCGTGTCCGCAGTGTCGCTCGTGGCCGCGGCATCGCTTGCGGCCGAAGTTTCGTTCGTGGCCGCAGTGTCGTCGCTCGCCGCGTTCTCGGCGCGGTCACGCGGAATCTCGACGACCTCGACGGCCGCATCGTCGTACGCGGCGTACTGCGGGGACCCTGCGCCGGTGGGCAGGGTCGTATCCGAGTGCGCACCACAGCCGTACTCGGCGTGCACGACGTGCCCGTCGGCGGCGAATTCGTTTCCGCACACTCCGAACGCCGCACGCAGCGATCCGCCGAGCGGGAGGTAGAAGCCGCACAGGCCGCAGGTGGAGGGAGCCGCCTTGGCCATTTCCGAGTTCGGTCCGTAATCGCCCTCGTACCACCGCTGCGCAGCGTCGAGGCGACCTTCGAGGCTCATCACCTGCTTGCGGCCCAGCCCGATCTCGAGGGCTGTCTCGTCGACCTCCGGATCGCCGGACAGCACATAGCCGGGCACGAGCCTGGGATCGTCCTGAAGCGGCGCGAGCAGATCGCCCGGTCCGAGGTCGCCGGGCCGGATCCGCTCGTTCCACGGAATCCACTCGGGCGCGACCAGCGAATCGGGACCGGGAAGAAGGACGAGTTCGCTGAGCGTCACGTGGTCCGCTCCCGGGACCGCAGCGACCACGACGGCCCACTGCCATCCGCGGTAGCCGGGGAGTTCGGCCGTGAAGCGGTGCGTGGCTGCGTTCTCGTTCTCGAAGGTCACACCGAGATACGCACCGATTCCGCCTTCCCCGAGTTCGACGAGTGCGGCTCGGGCGACGTCGACGGCACCGGCGAGCAGAGATCGCACCGCAGGGTCGACCGCAGGGTCCGTACCGGGGGCAGTGGCAGAAGGCACAACACTCACGAGGCCCAT
This sequence comes from Rhodococcus sp. NPDC019050, assembly GCF_055664235.1. Classification (NCBI taxonomy): domain Bacteria; kingdom Bacillati; phylum Actinomycetota; class Actinomycetes; order Mycobacteriales; family Nocardiaceae; genus Rhodococcus; species Rhodococcus sp. NPDC019050. The sequence goes on from NZ_JBVOON010000001.1 coordinate 474,904, forward strand.
TCTGCCGTACCAGGGCGGCGGCGTGACCCCGGGTGGCGAGAACCTGATGCCATGATGAGCGCGTGCGCCGTCTTTTCCTCTCCGCCACGCTCGCCCTGACGGTCTGCGCGGCAACCGCGGGGTGTGCGGACCGGCAGATCGAGGAACCGGGAGCACCCCTGGAACAGCTCCGCGCCGAGATCGTCGCGACCCACCCGCACGACCCCGGCGCGTTCACCCAGGGACTCGAAGTCGACGGGACAGAACTCCTCGAGGGAACCGGTCTCGAAGGGCGGTCGTGGCTCTCTGCTCGCGCGCTCGACACGTCGGACGTTCCGGCGGTGATCACACAGTCCGACCGTATGCGCGTCGATCTCGACGACGATCTGTTCGGTGAGGGAATCACAGTCTCCGGCGATACCGTCTGGCAACTGACCTGGAAGGACGGGGTGGCGATCGCGCGCGACCGGGACACGCTCAGCGAACGGCGGCGGGTCGATATCGACGGGGAGGGCTGGGGGTTGTGTGCACGCGCGGACGATCTGGTGATGAGCGACGGCTCGGCCGAGCTGACCTTCCGCGATCCGGTCACCTTCGACGAGCGGGACCGCGTCACCGTGCGCCGCGACGGGCGCCCGGTCACGCAACTCAACGAACTCGAGTGCGCCGACGACGGAACGGTCTACGCGAACGTGTGGAAGACGGACGACATCGTCCGCATCGACCCGGCGACCGGGCAGGTGGAGGCACAGATCGATGCGTCTGCGCTGCGCGACGCCCTGCCGGACGGAGCCGCCGACGACATCGACGTGCTGAACGGGGTCGCACAGATTCCCGGCACCGACCGTTTTCTGGTGACGGGCAAGTACTGGCCCGCGCTGTTCGAAGTACGGTTCGTGCCGTGATCGCGTCCGCAGCAGCCGACCACACGGCATGCCCGTCTGCACGCGAGGCGCGTCGTGGGGAAGAATCGGTGACGTGACCGAGCCGGACGAGCAAGCTACCCCCGACAGGGCGGGCAGCCGTGCCCCGGGCTCCCGGCATCCGGGGTACAGCAACTATCCGCCGCCTCGGCGTGTCGCGGGGCGACGCACTCCGCTGCCTCCGCTTCATCCCGTCGACGACGCTGCCCGGCCACCTGGCGGAACGAGGGCTGCGGACTCCCGGAACACCGATGCGTCGTCGTCCGAGGCGCCGCCGAGAGCTCCGCGGATTCCGCGCAAGCTCACCGTCACCCGGGTTGCCGCCCTCCGCAGTCGCGAACTGACCCACAAGGGCATCGCGACCTTCCGGCGGGCAGCGACCGCGGACGGAGCCGACAAGTCGGGTCTGACCGCACTGACCTACGCCACGATGGCGAATTTCGCCTCCGATGCCGCCATTGCGGTTGCGCTGGCGAACACCCTCTTCTTCTCGGCCGCGACCGGCGAGGACAAGACGAAGGTCGCGCTGTATCTCCTCATCACGATCGCGCCGTTCGCGGTCATCGCCCCGCTGATCGGGCCGTTGCTCGACAGGTTGCAGCACGGCCGCCGGCTGGCGCTGGCGACGTCGTTCGCACTGCGGGCGGTGCTGGCGGTGGTGCTCGTGTTCAACTTCGACAGTTGGGCGCTCTACCCCGCGGCCCTGGCGATGATGGTGCTGAGCAAATCGTTCGCCGTGCTCAAATCCGCCGTGACACCGCGCGTGCTGCCACCGGAGATAGACCTCGTGCGGGTCAACTCGCGGCTGACGGTGTTCGGCCTCGTGGGCGGCACCATCGGCGCGGGTGCCGTTGCAGCCGCCGCCGCGTGGGCGTTCGGCTCGTCCGGGGCACTGTGGTTGTGCGCCGCGATCGCCGCTTTCGGCGCCTACCTGAGCATGCGGATCCCCGCGTGGGTCGAGGTCACCGAAGGTGAAGTCCCCGCGACGCTGTCGTACCGCGGGTCCGACGCCCCCACCGAGGTGCTCGACACGAAAACCGAGGTCATCCACACCGGCAACGGCAAACGCAAGCAACCTCTGGGCAGAACCGTGGTCACCGGTCTCTGGGGCAACGGCACGATCCGGGTGCTCACCGGCTTCCTCACGCTGTTCATGGCATTCGTCGCGAAGGCCACCACCGATCACGATCCGATCATGCAGGCCGCGACCCTCGGTCTCGTCGGTGCCGCCGCCGCGGTCGGCAACTTCGCCGGCAACGCGACCGGCGCGCGACTGACGCTGGGGCGTCCCGCGCTCATCGTCGTGCGTTGCGCCGCGGCGGTCGTGGTCGTCGCCGCAATCGTCGCCGCAACCGATCACGTGCTCGCCGCAGCGCTCGCGGCGTTGATCGCGGCGTGCGCGAGCGCTCTGGCGAAGGTGTCGCTGGATGCGTCTCTGCAGCAGGACCTGCCGGAAGAGTCGATCGCCTCCGGCTTCGGCCGCTCGGAAACCGTGCTCCAGCTCAGCTGGGTCTTCGGCGGTGCGCTCGGAGTACTGCTCCCCACCGAGCTGTGGCTGGGCTTCTCCGTGGTCACGATCATCCTCATCGTGGGATTCGTGCAGACACTGCTCACATACCGTGGGGGAACGCTGCTGCCGGGACTCGGCGGTCGCAGGCCAGAACACGTCTCCACGGAGACAGGCACCGGGCGGACCGTTCGTCCCGGTGGACACGCAACCGGAAATGGGAATCGATGAACCTGCAAGCTCGGACGAAGAAGACGATCGCACTGATTGTGGGGGCCCTCGTGGTCGTCGCAGCGGTTTTCACCGCGGTGGTGTGGAAGCTCGTCGACTCCGCCGAGCCCACCCCGCCCCAGGTCACCGCGTACGCCCACGGGACTTCGGTGACGGCGAACCCCACCCAGTACTGCAACCTCTACCTCGAGGACTGCACCGAGCAGCCGATCACCACGCTCGACGTGCCGGCGGGTTACCCGCTCCAGTTGTCGCTTCCGGCGGAGGTCTCCGACGCGCCGTGGCGGCTCATCGCCGTGTACGGCGACACCGAGACAGGACAGACGTATCTGGACGGCGTGATGTTCGAGTCCGGTGCGCAGCGCGCGGTCACCGTCCCGAGCGACCCGTCGATGCAGTTGCTGGGCGTCGAAATCCAGCTTCCGTCGGCTGTCGTCGACGAGGCGGGCGAGCCGATCGCGCACGCCGTGTGGGCCATTCAGACGTTCTGACCCGAACCACGGTCGAAGGTCCGAGAAAACAACGATGGCGCGTGTGGTCCGGTCCGGACCGCACGCGCCATCGCTTTCACGAAATCAGTGATCGAGTTCCCGGGCGATCGCGCGCATGACCTCGGAGATCGTCTGCCCCGCCTTGCGGTCCGGGTAGCGACCGCGCCCCAGATTCGGCTGAACCGTCGCCTCGAGCAGCTTGATCATGTCTTCGATCATGCTGTGCAACTCGTCGGGCGAGCGCCGCTGCTTCTGTTGCGGTGCTGCCTCCCGGCGACCCGCGGTCTGGCGGAGCGTCGGCTGCTCGAGCAGTTCGACCTTGAGGGCCTGCGGGCCTCGGCGGCCGGCGGCCATACCGAATTCGACGCGCTGTCCGGGCTTGAGCGCCTCGACGCCTTCCGGCAGCGCGGAGGCGCGGACGTAGACGTCCTCACCGTCGTCCTGGGACAGGAATCCGAATCCCTTTTCGACGTCGTACCACTTCACCTTGCCGGTTGGCACCGCGCTCACCCGCTCCTCGACAGCCGCGCCCCGTGGGCACGCGTGGATTGCACAACAACTGGACATGCACAACGCGCCCCGACTCGGTTGGAGCGGGACGCGTAGACGATTCCCAGTGTACCCCGAGTCATTTGCCCGGTTCCTTTTGCAGAGGACTACCGTGGACGGCGTGGGTAATTCTTCCTCCGCTTCCTCCAAAGCTCCCGGCAACGGCCTCCTCAAGGCCGCCGTTGCGTGTTTCGTCGTCGGTGTCGTCGCGGTCGTGGCCATCTTCCTGGTCCCCGCGCTGACGGACGGGACGCCCGGTCTGCTGCTGTATCTGCTCACGCTCGCGTGGCCGCTCGGATTCGCCCTGGCTGTCGCATTCGCCCTGAAGTCGGGCCGCCGCGCCCGGGACGGTAGGAATACATGAGGGTCCTGCTCAACATCATCTGGCTGGTCTTCGGTGGCTTGTGGCTCGCGCTCGGCTACTTTCTGGCCGGCGTGATCTGCTGCATCCTCATCATCACGATCCCGTTCGGGATCGCGTCGTTCCGGATCGGTGTCTATGCGCTGTGGCCGTTCGGCAAAACGACCGTCGAGAAGCCCGGTGCGGGCGCCGCGTCGCTGATCGGGAACGTCATCTGGATTCTGGTGGCGGGTATCTGGCTGGCGCTCGCCCACATCACCACCGCGATCGCCATGGCGATCACGATCATCGGCATTCCTCTGGCAATCGCCAACCTGAAGATGGTCCCGATCTCTCTGATGCCCCTCGGCCGGGAAATCGTTTCGGTGGACGCACGTCCCCAGTACCTGTGACCTTAGTCACATCACGGCGCAGTAACAAACCGGCCTCGATAGAGGATTGAGTCATAACGCACGCGACTACCTGCGCCTTCGCATGCCTCCCGCCCCTGATACCCGGAGTCCCGGCCGAATAGTCGCGCGTTATCAAATGGTGACACTCGACCGTCGAACCGTTACGGTCATGACCGGTCGAACCGCCTGGTTCGGCCGGTCCGAATCCGCCGCGCCAAATTCCTGTCCCGCGGATTCGGAGGTCCCGACGAAAGATCCACGGGGACAGGAAACGGGGGACCCAACCGGTCTCCCAGGGAATCGCCCGGTTCGCCGAACGATTTCCAGGAGGCCCGGACCGACGCCAGCGCCGGTCCTAGGGGTGAAGCCGTACCGCTCCCAGGAGCATGCGATCCGTCACCGACGGAACGCGACGGCCGGGCTACCTCTTCAGCCCGAACCCGACAGCTGACCTCGTAGGTGCGTACGGAGAGGAAATCCCGATCATGAGCGGACGCCATCGCAAGCCCTCCAACACCGGTCGTACCGTCGCGAAGTTCGCGCTGACCGGCGCAGTCCTCGGTGTCACCGGCGTCGCCTTCGGCGGCACCGCTGCGGCAGCACCCGATTCGGACTGGGACCGCCTCGCACAGTGCGAGTCCGGCGGCAACTGGGCCATCAACACCGGCAATGGCTACCACGGTGGCCTGCAGTTCTCCCCCAGCACCTGGAACGCGTACGGCGGCAACGAATACGCCCCCACCGCAGAGCAGGCCAGCCGCGAGCAGCAGATCGCTGTTGCCGAGCGCGTCCTCGCCGGCCAGGGATGGGGCGCATGGCCGTCCTGCTCCTCGAGCCTGGGCCTGTCCAGCGCCGCTACCCAGCGCGCTGTCGACGCGACCCCGAGCACGCCGTCCACGCCCGCTGCCCCGAGCGTCAGCAACGCGGTGCCGCAGCTTCCCGAGACCGCCGCACTGCCCCCCGAGGCCCAGAACATCATCGCCGGCTTCGAGCAGGGCGTCGAAGCCCTCCAGGATGCCGGCATCCAGCTCGATCCGAGCGTCCTCGACGCCGTCCGCGCCGTTCTTCCTCAGTAGTTCTTCACGGCACAGCAAAGAGCCCCGCACCGATGCCGGTGCGGGGCTCTTTGCTGTGCCGTGAAGGTGAACGAAGCGTCCACCGTCGATACGCCCGGCCCCTTCCGGGGCCGGGCACGACGAAGAATCAGCGGTTGATGACCGTGCGGGGATGCGTGTAGGGCAGGTCCTCGACCGGCAGAGGGAAGTGCATGTCCTCGCCGTAGGGCGAGAGCGGGCCGGTGCGCGTGGAGGACAGTTCGGTGACCGCATGGTCTCCGTCCGCCAGCTCCGGCCATCCGCGGTCGACGTACTGTTTCTTCGAAGAGGTAGCCATGCCGCCCATTTTGGCAGGTGAGTTCGTGGTGGGCCACCTCAGGTCTCTAATCTGAAACGGATGACCTCGACCACCCCCGCGCCCGACACCGCACCGGACTCCCTCGCCCTCTGGTTGTCGGGCCGACGCGACACCGAACTGGCCGCTGCCCTGCACGCGCGGCCCGACCTCGTCGTCCCGCCACCTGCGACGATGGCCGTCCTGGCGAGCCGCGCGCAGCAACGCGCGTCGGTCTTCCGGGCCGCCGACGACCTGACCACCGCAGACTTCGGCATCATCGCCGCGCTCGCCGGTCTCGGCGCGGTCGACGCGGCCGTGTCCCGCACCGACCTGCTCGAGGTGCTCGACGGACGCATCCCCGTCAAGGCGACCGACCGGATCCTGGGCAAGCTCCGTGGGCTGTTGCTCGTGTGGGGACCCGCCGAAAGCCTTCGGCTCGTCCCCGCCGCGGTGGACACCGTTCCGTGGCGGATCGGACGCACCGGCGACGTCGACCTGCCGTCGCGGGAAGAACTCGAGGCCATGCTCGACGAACTGGAGCCCGCACAGCGCGGGATCCTCGACACTCTGGCCCGCACTTCGCCGGTGGGGCGCACCCGTGATGCTGCTCCGGGCACCCCCGAGGACAGGCCCGTCCAGAAGCTTCTCGCTGCGGGACTACTCATCCGCATCGACGACGAGACCGTGGAACTGCCCCACCGCGTGGGTCAGGCGATCCGCGGGGACGCGCCGTTCGATCCCGGGTCGCTGACCGCACCCCGCGCGCCCAAGGCCGTGCGCGCCCTCGCGGACGTCAACGCCACCGCTGCCGGTGCCGCGCTCGAACTCCTCCGTCATTGTGAGGATCTGCTCTCGGCCCTGGGCGACCAACCCGCGCCCGTCCTCAAGGCCGGAGGGCTGGGAGTGCGGGAACTCCACCGCCTGGCGAAGACGGTCGGTATCGAAGATCAACATGCCGCGCTGCTCGTCGAGGTGCTCTCGGCCGCCGGGCTTCTCGCCCGCGGAATCCCCGACCCGCCTCCCCCCGGGGACATCGACGACCACTGGGCTCCCACCACCTCGGCCGACGCGTGGCTCACCGCCCCCACCGCGCACCGCTGGGCGGTTCTGGCGGGGGCGTGGCTGGGCATGGCCCGTCGGCCGTGGATGGCCGGCCGGCGCGACCAGAGCGACAAGCCGATAGCCGCGCTGTCCGACGAAGTGAAGTCCACGACCGCCGTCCGCGACCGGCGACTGCTGCTGGAGGTGCTCGCCGACGTCCCCGGTTCCGCACCGGACATCGCGGAGATACGAGCCGTTGCCGCGTGGCGCCGGCCGCGCTGGGCAGGCCGCTTCGACCTCGACACGGTGACCGAAACGGTGCGTGAGGCCACCGCGCTCGCTCTGGTCGCGCACGGCAGTCTCGCGTCGGCCGGAAAAGCCCTTCTGCACGGCGGAGACGCCGAGTCGGAGATCGCCGCCGCCCTACCCGAGCCCGTCGACGACGTGCTCGTGCAGGCAGACCTGACGGTCGTTGCGCCCGGGCGGCTCGTGCCCGAACTCGCCGATCGGATCGCACTCGTCGCCGACATCGAATCCGCCGGCGCCGCGACGGTGTACCGCATCAGCGATGCCAGCGTCCGTCGCGCGCTCGACGCCGGTGTGGGTGCAGGCGACCTGCACGCCCTGTTCGCCGCCCATTCGCGCACCCCGGTGCCGCAGGCGCTCACCTATCTGATCGACGACGTCGCGCGCCGGCACGGTCGGCTGCGCGCCGGAGTCGCCAGTTCGTTCGTGCGTGCCGACGATCCGGCACTTCTCGCGGAAGTGCTTTCTGCGCCTGTCGCGACCACGCTGGCCCTGCGCGCGGTCGCTCCGACCGTCGCGATATCGCAGGCGCCGCTCGCCGAGGTACTCACCGAGTTGCGGGCGGCGGGATTCGCGCCCGCGGGCGAGGATTCGTCGGGCGCGGTGGTGGATCTGCGTCCGCGCGGAGCGCGGGTCACGGTGCCCCGCAGCCGGGCCCGGTATGCGGGTCCCACTCCCCCGAACGAGGAACAACTCGCGACGCTCGTGCGCACGCTGCGTGCCGGAGATCGCACGGAGTCCGCGTCATCGGGCGCCTCCGCGCGGGGTGACGGTAGCCGTACCGGTGGCGCTGCGACGCTCGCGCTGCTGCAACTGGCGTTGCACGCGCACCGCAGCATCACGCTCGGTTACGTCGATGCACAGGGCGTGGCGACACGTCGCATCGTCGATCCCGTGGCGGTCGGCGGTGGGCAACTCGAGGCCTTCGATCCGGCCACCGGGTCGGTTCGTAGTTTCGTGCTCCACCGGGTGACCTCCGTCGCGCTCGTCGACTGAGCGCAACAGCCGGAGAACGCGCGAAATGCCCGACAGCTGAGCCCATTTCGGCGACGACCTAGACGACACCGTTGTCGTCGCGGACGAGCACGAACGGTGAGGCAGCCACCCGTGACCACGCGCCGCCCGCGAAGGTCATGCCGAGCAGCGTGCCGTCGTCGAGAGCGCGGAACTCGTCTCGCACCCAGCGCCAGGGCACCGGCGCGGCATGCTGCGGGTCGGTGCCGTACGAGACGACCAGTGCGTCCCCGCCGTCCAGCCAGGACGTGTCCACGAAGGTTCGCGTGGGCAGGATGTCGTGCACGGTGCCGTCGGCACCCCGGACCAGATTGACGGCACCACCCGTACCGTCGAACCGCTTGCCGTACCAGCGGCGCATGCCCGCGAGCGCGATGGCACGGGGCGCGACCGCACGCAGGATCGCGGGACCGACGAAGACCGCACGGTACGTCCCGTGGACCTCGCCGGGCGCGGGCGCCCGAAGGTCCGTGAACCGCGATCGCAGTTGCCCCAGGGACCGCGGCAACGTGTCGATCGCACTTACCTGTTCACCGTGCACGAGATCCTCCTTCGACGGCCGCACGTGCGCGGCGCAGTGTTCGCCGTCACAACCTACCGTCGCCCCCGTTCTGCACGAAAGCGCGGGGCGATCGGCGGTCCACCGGGCAACTGGCTTTTTTTATAAAATCCGTTATGGTCTGGACTTGTCGAATGTTCGACCATTCCCGAAAGGAACCAAAAATGGCCGACAAGGGCAAAACTTTGAAGAAGCCGTCGCAGTCCCTGAAGGAGCGACGTGCAGAAAAGCGCCAGAAGCAGGTCGAGGAGACCGAATTCATCAAGAAGCGCAAGCGGCACTGAGAGACCTCCGACGCACGACGACCTCCGGACACGACGTGAACACATCCTCAACCACCCTCCTCGACGACCTGTACGAGCACTTCACAGCCCTAGCCGAACGCGCGGGAGCCGATGACTCCCCTCCCCCTTTCGTGAACGGCTTCCGGTCGGGACTGGCGCGCGCCCGCCTGTTCGTGCTCGACGCACAAGCCGGCGAGTACTCCCGGACGGTGTGATTTCCGGAAGTTTTCCGGAAATTCGGCAACAAAAGAAGCGAAAGACGGGAATCGAAAAGTGAAAAGGACGATGTCGGCCCTGGACAGAATTCAGGAACGCCTCGAACACGAATTGGATTCTTCACCCGCCCTGTCGGAAAAGGACGCGGGTTACCGCTCCGGAATTTCGGAGGCGCTCGTGTGCTTGATGGAGGTGCGGCGCTCGCTCACAGGGTGACCTCGGCGGCACCGATGGCCCGTGGGTGGCGCACCGTGCCTCCGGCCGGGAGAATAGGAGAGTTCTACTCTCGAACCCAGGAGGCATTCGTGGCCGACGGACCCTTGATCGTCCAGTCCGACAAGACCGTGCTGCTCGAGGTCGACCACCCACGTGCCGCCGAAGCCAGACAAGCCATCGCGCCGTTCGCCGAACTCGAGCGAGCCCCTGAGCACATCCACACCTATCGGGTGACACCGCTCGCCCTCTGGAATGCGCGGGCGGCGGGCCACGACGCAGAGCAGGTCGTCGATGCGCTGGTCAGCCACTCCCGGTTCGCGGTTCCGCAACCGCTGCTCGTCGACATCGTCGACACCATGGGCCGGTACGGGCGACTGCAACTGGTCAAGAGCCCCGTCCACGGCCTCACGCTGGTGAGCCTGGACCGCGCGGTGCTCGAAGAAGTGCTGCGAAACAAGAAGATCGCTCCCATGCTGGGCGCGCGCATCGATGACGACACCGTCGTGGTGCATCCCAGCGAGCGCGGCCGCGTCAAGCAGATGCTGCTCAAGATCGGGTGGCCCGCCGAGGACCTCGCGGGTTACGTGGACGGCGAGGCACACCCGATCACGCTCGACACGGAGTCGAACCCCTGGCACCTGCGCGACTACCAGGAGATGGCGGCCGACGCGTTCTGGGCCGGCGGATCGGGCGTCGTGGTGCTGCCGTGCGGAGCGGGAAAGACGATGGTCGGCGCCGCCGCCATGGCAAAGGCCGGAGCCACGACGCTCATCCTGGTCACCAACACCGTTGCCGGGCGGCAGTGGAAGCGCGAGTTGATCGCGCGTACCTCCCTCACCGAGGAAGAGATCGGCGAGTACTCCGGCGAGAAGAAGGAGATCCGCCCGGTCACGATCGCCACGTACCAGGTGATCACCCGCAAGACGAAGGGCGAGTACCGCAACCTCGAACTGTTCGACTCCCGCGACTGGGGTCTGATGATCTACGACGAGGTGCACCTGCTTCCCGCACCGGTGTTCCGGATGACGGCCGACCTCCAGTCGCGGCGACGCCTGGGGCTCACCGCAACCCTCGTGCGTGAGGACGGCCGTGAAGGTGACGTGTTCTCCCTGATCGGCCCGAAGCGCTACGACGCGCCGTGGAAGGACATCGAGGCACAGGGGTGGATCGCCCCGGCGGACTGCGTCGAGGTGCGGGTCACGCTCACCGACGCGGAGCGGATGGCCTACGCGGTCGCCGAGCCGGAGGAACGGTACAAGCTGTGCTCGACCGCGCGCACCAAGATTCCGGTGGTCAAGTCGATTCTGGCGCAACACGCGGGCGCTCCGACCCTCGTCATCGGCGCCTACATCGATCAGCTCGACGAGCTGGGTGCGGCCCTCGACGCCCCTGTCATCAAGGGGTCCACGCGCAACAAGGAACGGGAGGCGCTGTTCGACCGGTTCCGGTCCGGCGAGCTCGAAGTGCTCGTGGTCTCGAAGGTCGCGAACTTCTCCATCGACCTGCCGGAGGCGTCGGTCGCCGTGCAGGTGTCCGGAACGTTCGGCTCACGGCAGGAGGAGGCGCAGCGTCTCGGGCGGCTGCTGCGGCCCAAGCACGACGGCGGGCAGGCCCACTTCTATTCGGTGGTCGCGCGCGACACGCTCGACGCCGAGTACGCGGCCCATCGGCAGCGCTTTCTGGCGGAGCAGGGGTACGCGTACCGGATCACCGACGCGGACGACCTGCTCGGGCCGCAGATCGGCTGACACCTCTCACGTTCCGCAGACGGTTCCGCCGAGTTGCCCTGCATCCGCGTCCAATATGCTGGGCCACGTGCGCCGATTCGAGTTTCCCGTCGACCTGTCCCACGCCAAGGCCGTCAACCAGACGCTCGCGGAGGTGCATAGCCTCCGCCGGTCCGCGGTGATCGTGGCGCTGCTGTGCGGCGCGGGTGCGGCGTGGCTCTTCGTCCTGGGGCACACCTGGTCGTACATCGTCGGCTCGGTGCTCGTCGTGGCTGCCGCAACGTCGGTGTGGGTCGCGCTGTGGGCTCCCCGCAAGGTCGGCACGATCGAGGAGCTCTACCACGACAGCCCGCTGGTTCCGGCTCTGGTCGCGAGGACACGGGCCCGTGGCCTGACGCTGCTCGCGCTGATCGACATCGCCAAACCGACCGAGGGCGCGGCCGAGGGCGCGCAGCGGCACCATTACGCCCTCGTCACCCGCGACGTCCAGGCCATCCCCGGCCACCGCGCGAAGGTGGGCGAGCGTGTGCCGTGCGTCGCCGTCCTGTCCGACCGCACCACGCGCAACAAGTCCGGCGTGTGGCAGATGGTCAGCCCCATGCCGATCGCATGGGCCACTCGCGATGCCTCGGTCCTCGCACGAGCCACCGCAGCGATCGACGAAGCGGAATGGACGCTGCTGAAGTCGAAACTGTCGTCCGCGGACGAAATCAATGCCAGCAACGAGCGCCGGGTCGAGCTCGAGCTGAAAGAACTTCCGCCGGGACTTCGCTGACATGCAGCCCTCGGTCCTGACCGACGGCACGGTCGTCCTCTCGGTCCCCGATAGCGGTGACGTCGACGCGATCACGGAGGGATGCCGTGATGCGGAAGTCGCGGCCTGGACCACCGTTCCGCACCCGTACAGCCGCACCGACGCCGTCCGTTTCGTGGAAGACATCGTTCCGAGCAAGTGGGCCGACGGTCTCCCCGACTGGGGAATCCGGATCGGTACCGACGGACCGCTGCTGGGGATGATCGGCTTCGTGCAGCACGGAAGCGGCGCGCCCGAGATCGGTTTCTGGATGGCTCCCGGGGCACGTGGCCGCGGTGTCGCCACCGCCGCCGCACGCCTGGTGTGCGACTTCGCCTTCGCCCGAGAGGGCTTGCACACCTGGCGCGTCGAGTGGCGCGCACTGGTCGGCAACGTGCCGTCCGCCGCCGTCGCGCGCCGTCTCGGGTTCCGGTACGAGGGGGTCGCCCGGCACGGCACCCTGCAGCGGGGCACGCCGCGCGACGTGTGGGTCGCGGCCCTGCTGCCGGACGACCCCCGCGAACCGGCGGACGGCTGGCCGATCTGAGCGCCCCTACGCGAGGTGCGGGAGAACTTCCTTCTCGAGCAGTTCGATGCCGGTTGTGTCGTAGGCCGCCTCGGGAAAGTAGAAGATGGCGTATTCGAGGCCTTGCTTCTTCAGTGCCGTGAGGTTCTCGACGATCTGCTCGGGCGTACCCACGGCGGGCATCCCCCGGAACGCGTTCAGCGACTCGTCCGCCTTCTCTGCGCCGACGATCGGTTCGAGTCGTGCCTTCAGCGCCTCGAGCCTGTCCTGCACCTCTCGTTCGGTGCGTCCGATCGCTACGTTGTAGTTGGCCGACCGCACGATCGCGTCGAAATCCGTACCGACGTCGGCACAGTGCTCACGCAGAATCTGCGATTTGTGGGCGAACCCTTCGGGAGTGCCGTCGAAGTTGGTGTACTGCGCGTACTTTGCCGCGATCTTCAACGTCACCTTCTCGCCGCCCCCGGCGATCCACAGCGGGATGCCACCCTCCTGGAGGGGCAGTGGCCGCACGATCGCCCCGTCGACCTGGTAGTGCTTGCCGTCGAGTGTCGCCTTTCCCGTGGTCCACGCCTGCTTGAAGATCTGCACGCCTTCGTCGAGGCGTCGCAGCCGTTCTCCGGCGGACGGGAAACCGTAACCGTAGGCGCGCCATTCCTGCTCGTACCATCCGCCGCCGATACCCATCTCCACTCGTCCGCCGGAGATGATGTCGGCGGTCGCTGCCACCTTCGCGAGGTAGGCGGGGTTGCGGTAGCTCATCGCAGTACACATCTGGCCGAGCCGGACGCGGTCGGTCACCGCACCGAATGCGGACACGAGCGTCCAGGCTTCGTGGGTGGCCTCGTCGGTGGGTTCGGGAACGGTGTGGAAATGGTCGTAGACCCAGATCGATTCCCACGGGCCGCGGTCGGCGCGCATCGCGAGATCGCGCATGACCGGCCACTGATGGGCGGGATCGATCCCGACCAGATCCAATCTCCAGCCCTGAGGGATGAAAAGTCCGAATCGCATGGGGTCCTCACTCGAGTCGATGGTCTGTGCCCATTGTTGCCGGGCCGAGTATTCCGAGTACGGTACGGGCGGTGCCCGTCCGTCCGCCCGCCGGGAGCGGGCCGGCGACATTTATCGTCCGGAACCGCCTGGGGTCGAGTGCTATTCGGTGCGGTAGAACCGCCCCACGTCGTCGAGCCGCGCGCGTAACGCCACCAGGATCGGACGTTGGCCCTTCACCAGTTTGTTTTCGGCATCGGACATCGTGATCCAGCGCGCGTCGTCGACTTCGGGAATCGTGAGCTTCTTCCCCGAGCGCGGCGGCCACTCGATTTCACACGTGTTGCTCGAGACGAACCGGAGGTCGGCCGACGTCTCCCCCGTGTAGACACTCACCACCTTGCCGGACGCCTGGCGATAACGACCGAGCAACGCCAGCGGCACCTCCGGGGCCGGAAAGCCGCACTCCTCGTCGAACTCGCGCAACGCGACCTCCCGAGGGTCCTCCTCGGGTCCGTACTCACCTTTGGGCACCGACCACGCGGCAGTGTTCTTGCCCTTCCAGTACGGCCCACCGGGATGTACGAGCCAGAGTTCGAGCAGTCCGGTGTCGTCGATGCGGTAGAGCAGCAGACCTGCGCTCGTCACCGGCATCGCTCACCTCCGTGGACCCTCCGGACGCGCCCGGACTCCGGTCCGTGACGGTGATCCTGCTCGTAGCATCGAGAATATGCGCGCTTCCGGGCTTGCGGAATCATTCGAGGAACACCGCGTTCACCTGTTGTCGGTCGCCTATCGCCTCACCGGGAGCGTCGCCGACGCCGAAGACGCCGTCCAGGACTCCTGGCTCCGCCTCGCGACCGTCGATGCCTCGCAGATCGGCGATCTGCGCGCGTGGCTCACCACCGTCGTGGGGCGGCTGTGTCTCGACAAACTCCGGTCCGCGGCGGTACGACGCGAGAAGTACGTGGGCCAGTGGCTACCCGAACCGATCGTGACCCCACTCGCCGGCACCCACCCGCCCGATCCGCTCGAGCAGGTGGTGCAGAACGAGGACAACCGGCTCGCAGCACTGATCGTCCTCGATGTCCTTCCACCGGCCCAGCGCATCGCTTTCGTGTTGCACGACGGATTCGGGGTGCCCTTCGACGAGATAGCGCGCATTCTCGGCGTCGCATCACCGGCGGCGCGGCAACTCGCGTCCCGCGCTCGGCGTGCCGTGGCCGATACTCCGCCTCCGACGTCGGCCACCGAGCACGACGATGCGGTGGCGGCGCTGATGGCGGCCTTCGCTGCGGGCGACATCGACGGCGTGATCGCGGTTCTGCATCCCGAGGCCCGCCTGATCGGCGACGCCGGCGGCACCACCTCGACCGCACTCAACGTGGTGCTCGGGGCCGACAAGTTCGCTCGCTTCTTCATCGGGCTGACCCGCCGTTACGGCGCGGACGCGTTCGCCGTGTTCGAACCGGTCCGTGTCAACGGTGAACTCGGCCTTCTCAACCACGGTGTGCGCGCGGATACCGGTAAGCGCGGATACCCGCCGCGGGTGACGGCGTGCACGGTCCGCGACGGCCGCGTGTGGGCCGCCTACGATCTGGCCAACCCGGCGAAACTCCGTCGCGGGGTCCTCGTGCCGTTGGGCCACAGCTGATTCCGTGCCTGGACCGACGATCGCCTCTAGGCTCGGCACTATGGAACAACGCCTCAGCTTGGTGACTCTCGCGGTCGAGGACGTCGACCGCGCCCGCGAGTTCTACATGGACGGGTTGGGTTGGTCCGCGGTGATCGAAGAACCCGGCGAGGTGGTGATGATCCGCGTCGGTGCGCACGTGATCCTGTCGTTGTGGGCCCGCACCGAATTCGAGGCGGAGGTCGGCCCGACATCGTGGAGCGGGGTTCCACCGGTCACCCTCGCCCACAACGTCGCGACCCGCGACGAAGTGGACGTGGTGCTCGAGACCGCCCGCCGGGCAGGCGCCGATCCGGTGTCGGGCGGCACCGAACGGGTGTGGGGCGGTTACACGGGCTACTTCGCCGATCCCGACGGCTTTCGGTGGGAGGTCGCCTGGAATCCCGGATCCATCGCCGCCATCGTGTTGCCCGAATGACTCACCGCTTCGTCGACATGAGTCACTGCTCCGTCGCCACGAGTCACTGCTCCGTCGCCACAGCACTCTCCGACCACGGCACACGGCACGCGTCGGTGCTGAATCCCTGATCGTAGATGCCGAGCGCCGAGTTCATCCGAGCGCGCATGTTCTCGAGGGCGATCTGATAGGTCAGTTCCACCGCACCCGCCGGCCCGAACCTTCGTTCGAGGTCCGAGACCTGCTCGTCGGTCACCGTCGCCGCGACGTCACCGGTCATTGCGTCCGCATAGGCGATCGCGGCCTTCTCGTCGTCGCTGTACAGGTCGGAGGTCGCGTAGTCGGCGATGTGGGCGAGGCGATCGGTGTCGAGACCTCCCAACCGCTGCAGCATCGTGCCGAAGTCGATGCACCAGGAGCATCCGAGTGTCCATGCGACTCGGTACACCGCGATCTCCCGTACGTTCGCCGGCAGCACCTTCGAGGCCCGTTCGACCAGCATTTCGTGCACCCCGGATGCCCGTATCAGTGGGGGATGGTGTGCGAGCACCGTGAACGGTTCGGGAACAACCCCGTAGCGGCGTGCAGCGTAGGCGTAGGTCGCGCGTGTGACGCGACTTGCCCGGTCGGGGGTGACCGGTTCGATTCGTGGCATGACGTCCTCCTGGTCTCGTCGCGGCCCGGAACTCCTCACCGGTTCCGTAGGAGCCGTTTCCATAGGGACGAGGCGGCAGGCCCGAACGTGACACGCCGGACGCTAGGCTTCACGCGTGGCTGATTCGACGAGACCGGGGACAGGACGCACCGTCGCCCGGTTACGACCGTTCGCGTCGACGATCTTCGCCGAGATGACCGATCTGGCGATCCGGCACGGGGCCATCAATCTGGGCCAGGGTTTCCCCGACGTCGACGGACCCCCGGAGATGCTCGAAGTCGCGCGGCAAGCCATCGCCGACGGCGTCAACCAGTACCCGCCGGGGTCCGGGATCCCGGCGCTGCGCGAGGCCGTCTCCGCCGACCGCGCCGCCCGCTACGGACTCGCGCACGATCCCGACGGGGAAGTACTCGTCACTGTCGGGGCGACGGAGGCGATCAGCGCGGCCGTCCTCGGTCTCGTCGAACCCGGCGAGGAGGTGCTGCTCACCGAGCCGTACTACGACTCCTATGCCGCGGCGGTGGCGCTGGCCGGCGCGACGCGCCGCACGGTCCCGCTCACCCGCGCCGGGGCCGGCTTCGTGCTCGACGTGGATGCGCTGCGCGCCGCGATCACCGACCGGACACGCATGATCGTCGTCAACACCCCGCACAACCCCACCGGCACCGTGTACGACGAGGAGGCGTTGACCGCCCTCGCCGAACTCGCATGCGAACGCGACCTGCTGGTGCTCTCGGACGAGGTGTACGAGCACCTGGTGTTCGACGGACGGCGGCACATCCCGCTCGCGTCCCTGCCGGGAATGGCGGAGCGTACGGTCACCGTGTCGAGTGCCGCGAAGACGTTCAACGTCACCGGATGGAAGATCGGCTGGGCACTCGGCCCGCGTGAGCTGATCGACGGAGTCCGCGCCGCGAAGCAGTTCCTGACTTTCGTGGGCGGCGCACCGTTCCAGCCCGCTGTTGCCCACGCCCTGAACCACGAACAGGCGTGGATCAGCTCGATGCGCGACGACCTGCAACGCAAACGCACCCTGCTGTCCGATGCCCTGAAAGATGCCGGATTCGGCGTGCTGGATTCGGCCGGAACATATTTCGTGTGTGCCGATCTCACACCTTTCGGCTATCGCGACGGTGTCGCATTCTGCCGGGAACTCCCGGAACGCATCGGTGTCGCCGCGGTCCCCGTCAGTGTGTTCGTCGACGATACGAAAGCCTGGAACCACCTGGTGAGATTCGCATTCTGCAAACGAGACGACGTACTCGCCGACGCGGTCGGCCGGTTGCGCACTCTGCAGGAGGCCGTTTAGACCATGTCGCGGCCCACCATTCCGTCCGACTTCGTGTCGCGGGCGGTGCGCACCGGCGCCGACGCGGGAATCGACCTGCAACCCGCGCTGGACGCAGCCCGGATCAGTCGCGCGGTGCTCGCCCATCCTCACGCGCGCCTGACGCCGGCGCAGGTCAGCCGCTTCACGCAGGTCGTATGGCAGATCACCGACGACGAATTGTTCGGGCTCGCACCGGGTCCGGTACCTCGCGGCATGTTCCGCGTCATGTGCCTGACGCTGATCCACTGCCCCGATCTCGCCCACGCCCTCACCCGCATGGTCGAGGTCAACCGCGTGGTGCGTTCGCTCCCCCAGTTGTCGCTGACTCGGGGCGATGCGACCACCCATCTCGATGTGGCGCTGCCCGACGTCGTCGACGAGAAAACGCGCGTGACCGTCGATTTCCTGCTCATGCTTCTGCACCGCTTCGCCGCGTGGCTGGTCGGGGGAAGAATCCGCCTCGAGTCCGTGATGCTGCCGTATGCCGAACCCGACCACGTACTCGCACGGAGCTACGACGCGATGTTCGGCGTCCCCGTGACGTTCGGTGCCGGGCGCGCGGCATTGGAAATCCACAATTCCGCGCTCACGTCGCCGCTCGTGCAATCCGAGGCATCGCTCGACGAGTATCTCCGCGACTCACCCAATCTCATTCTCTCCGAGCGGGATTACGAATCGACGGTGTCGGCACAGGTGCGGCGCATCTTCGAATCCGGTATCAACGGGCGCACCGCGACGGCGGAGGACATCGCGGGGATGCTCACGGTGAGCCCACCGCACCTGCGCCGCTTGCTGCGTCAGGAGGGCACGTCGCTCGGGCAACTGCGCGAGGAAGTGCTGCGTGATCTCGCGATCGCCGGATTGCGACGCGGTGAGCCCGTCGACGACCTGTCGGCCCGCCTCGGATTCTCCGAGCCGAGTGCCTTCCGGCGCGCATTCAAAAGGTGGACGGGAAACACGCCGAGCACCTACCGCGCGCACCGCTGACGATCCGAGCGAGCCACCGACGCACAACGGAACCGCTCCGCTTCTGTCACCGGTCACAAGATCCGTGCGCCACTCACTCGGGTTGCATAACCGCATCCGGAATGGGAACGTCGGAAGGAGTGAAACTCTGTCGACTGGGGAGAGGGTGAAGCGCCGTTATGCTCGCTGCGGTAAAGGACGAGTATCCGACCCGGAGCCGGACCACTTGTGAATCCTTCGAGAGACCGGACCCGGTGGTGTGGGGTACGGCCACCGAAGGACCGTTGGCGGCGGAGGCCGTCGCCGAATACGACCGTCGAGGATTCCATACCGCAGAAGCACTTCTCCCTGCGAGCGACGTAGGAAATCTCCTCGAGGAGACATCCCGGCTGGGTCTGGAACTCGGTGACGACGAGCGCGTGATCCGCGAGCAGGGTAGCGGGGACGTGCGTTCGGTGTTCGACGTCCACCTCCTCAGCGACCTCGTGGCTTCCATCGTCCGCCGCCCCGAAATAGCCGGAATCGCACGGCAATTGCTCGGATCCGACGTCTACGTCCACCAATCCCGGCTCAACGTCAAGCCGGGATTCCGTGGCGGCCCGTTCTACTGGCACTCGGATTTCGAGACCTGGCACGCCGAGGACGGGATGCCCAAGCCGCGCGCACTGAGCATCTCGCTCGCGCTCACCGAAAACTACGGCTACAACGGCGGGTTGATGATCATGCCGGGGTCGCACCGGACTTTCGTCTCGTGCGCCGGCGACACTCCCGAGAACTACTTCCGCCAGTCGCTCGTCACCCACGTGCCTCCGACGGGATCACCCGACGAAGACCATCTCACCCGGATGGCCGCCGAGTTCGGCATCTCGACGTTCACCGGATCTGCCGGTTCTGCAACGATTTTCGACTCGAACTGCATGCACGGGTCCAACGGGAACATCACGCCGTTCCCGCGCTCGAATCTCTTCGTGGTGTTCAACAGTGTGGAGAACACCCTTGTGGAGCCGTTTGCCGCAAAGGACCCGCGTCCCCCCTACTTGGGGAGCCGGGACTTCACACCGCTAGCCTGATCCGAGTCGGCGCCGCGCGAGGCTGGGGGCGCGTCGCGGAAGCGGTCGTTGTCGCGCCCGGCTTCGCCGGTCACAGGCGCGCTGCCCTTTGCGGACTCTCCCGACGTGTCGGCAGGCCGAGCTTTATCGGCAGGCAGGGCCGGATCAGCGGCGGAATCGGTCTTGCTCACGGGCATCGCGCGTCCGGCGCCACCGGAGAACAGTCGCGAGAGTGTGAATCGGCCTCGGGCCGGATCGTAGAGCCGATATCCGGCGTAGGCGGCGCAGTGAGCCAGCCACTGCACGCGCATGGCGCGTGCGGCCTCCGGGCTCATCCGGCCGTGCAGTTCGTAGATGCGGAACAGCGACCGGGTGTAATCGGTGTATGCCAGGGGCGGAGTCAGAGCCCGGCGGGGAGAGATGTCGACGAAGAGATCCGTCAATTGGGCGATCTCGATATCGTGCTCACGCAGACACAAGGCGAGGTCCACATCCTCGTGGATTCCGGGGTCGGTGCTGACCGCGTACCGCACCTGTTCCCATGCGGAGCGCCTGATCGCCATGTTGGCTCCGTGGATATTGTTGATCCGGCGTTCCCCACCGAAGGAACCTTGCGTCACTTGCTTTTCGTAGAACCGCTGCTTCACCCCGCGAAACGGGGAGTCGTACGAGTTGTTGAGACCACTGATCGCGCCGACGGCCGCCACGTCATCTCGGGCAAAGAACTCCCGAGCCGTACGCGCCCACCCCGGGCGCACCCGTGTGTCCGCGTCGATCCGCCCGATGATCGCGCCCTCGGCGGCATCGAAACCCGCGTTGCGGGCGAACGCGACACCGGGGGCGCTTCTCCGTGACGAGCCGGACGATCGGATTGGCGGCCGCGATGGCCTCGACGATCTGCACCGTATTGTCGGTGGAATTATTGTCTACCACAACAATTTCGAGAATGTCGTCCTGCTGCTCGAGAAGAGCCGCCAGGCAGGGCCCGATGTAGTGCTCCTCGTTGCAAGCCGGTACGACGATCGATAGTGCACCCCCAGACATGGCGTCGACGCTACCGCACGTCGGCGCCCTTCTCCTTACGTACCAACGCCGTTAGCGTTTCATTCTGATTGTCCGTATAAGGGACCGGGCTGCGTCCGCCTGCGCGTCAGTAGATCGGAAAATGCGCGAGGACAACAGGTTTCCACGGCGTCGGTGCCTTCGCTTCGATGTCTCCTGCATTCGCCCCGACAGGGCGTCGGGGCGAATGCAGGACACCGGGTAGATCAGGCGCGACGAACATCAGGCGCGACGCGCACGCACCGCCTCGGCGAGGCGATCGAGCTGGGCCACGGTGGTCGCCCAATCGATGCACGCGTCGGTGATGGACTTGCCGTATTCGAGCTTGTCGGCCTCCCCCAGCGTGAGGTCCTGGCGACCGGCTTCGATGAAGCTCTCCAGCATCAGGCCGACGATGCCGTCTTCGCCGGCTTCGAGACGCTCCGCGATGTCGGTGACGACGTCGACCTGCTTCTCGTGGTTCTTGCTGCTGTTTCCGTGGCTCGCGTCGACGACGACCCGCTCGGGCAGCCCGCCCTTGCGCAAACGCGCCATCGTGTCGGCGACGGTCGAGGCATCGTAGTTCGGGCCGGCGCTGCCACCGCGGAGGATGACGTGGCAGTCGGGGTTGCCGACCGTCTGGATGAGCGCGGCCTGTCCGTCGAGGTCGGTGCCGGGGAACACGTGGCTGGCGGCCGCGGCGCGGGTGCCGTCGACCGCGACCTGCACGTCGCCTTCGGTGGAGTTCTTGATCCCGACCGGCATCGACAGGGCGCTGCACAACTGGCGGTGCACCTGGCTCGCGGCGGTGCGGGCACCGATGGCGCCGTAGGTGACCAGGTCGGCGTAGTACTGCGGGAGGATCGGATCGAGGAACTCGCATCCGACGGGCAGGCCGAGGCTCGACACGTCGAGCAGCAGCTTGCGACCGATGCGCAGCCCGGTGTTGATGTCGTAGCTACCGTCGAGGTGCGGGTCGTTGAGCAGACCCTTCCAGCCGAGCGTGGTGCGCGGCTTCTCGAAGTACACGCGCATGACGATGTGCAGGTCGTCGCGCAGTTCGTCGGCCTTCGCGGCGAGCCGGCGGGCGTAATCCATGGCTGCGGCGGGGTCGTGGACCGAGCACGGACCGACGACCACGACGAGGCGGTCGTCGGTGCCGTTCAGAATGTTGACGGTGTCGGCGCGTCCGGATCGGACGGTCGCGGCCACGACTCCGTCGGGAGCGTATTCGGCACGGATCTCCGACGGCGCGGCGAGCGGGCTCACCCGCACGGTGCGCTGTTCGTCGAGGTCGGTGGTGGAGATTCCAGTGGTGGAGCTCATCGGGTTGCGTTCCTGTTCTCGGTGAAGGAAGCCGACCCGGAAGAACCCTGAGATCCCGTCGAGCCGGTCTGTATCCGGCTCGTGGGTGAGGAAGTCAGCGCGCGGTCACGCCGACCGACCCACCCAGGGCCGGCCCGCTAAACCAAAAATAGGTGCGCTGCATAGCGACGGACTCTACCAGACGGCCACGAGCGGGCACCGGGACCCACTACCGGGACCCACTACAAGGGCACGACTACGACCGACGAATATGGTGGAACACGCTGCGCCACAACGCGATACCCATCGCCTCGACAGCTCTCGAAAACGAACTTCTCGGCCGGCTTTCCGGCCGCGGTCATCGCCGTGCGCGCAGGATGTCACTGATCGTGTCGGCGAGTCCGGGTTCGTCGGCGAGGAGAGCCAGCGTCACCGCTTCGAGCGTCGCGTTGCGCTGCCGGATCACTTGGGCCATGCATCCCTGGGTGTACTCCCACGCGATCAGCGAGGCGTCGTGCATGTCGTGCAACTCGAGTAGGCGGGCCAGTTCGCCGACACTCAACTCCACGGTGCCGAACACCGGATCGGCCTCCGTGGCGACGGCAAGGCGGTTGCGGATGTCGTCGAGAAGACGATCGTCGGCCGGGGTGTCGTCACTGTGCACGCACGAGATCCTAGGTTTCGATGGCCGGGAGGCCACCCTGACGCCACGGGACCCGCTCCGGGTCGCGGAGCATCCGGCGGGCGGTCGACATGCGATGCACCTCGTCGGGGCCGTCGTAGATCCTGGCGTACCGAGCCCGCCGGTACATCGCTTCGAGCGGGGTGTCTGCCGTCAGGCCCAACGCGCCGTGCACCTGAATCGCGCGGTCGACGACGTCGTGGAGCATCCGTGCGCCCCAGAATTTGATGAGCCCGATCTGCACGCGGGCATCTTCGCCGGAGTCCATCACCCGGGCGGCGTCGAGCGTCATGAGGCGCGCCGCCTGGATCTGCGCCGCCGATTCGGCGACGTACCGCTGGATCTCTCCCTTTTCCGCGAGCAGCGACCCGTGTGCGAATCGGCTGTTGGCGCGCTCGCACATCAACTCGAATGCGCGTTGCGCCTGCCCGAGCCAGCGCATGCAGTGGAATATCCGGCCGGGGCCGAGGCGATCCTGCGCGACCAGGAAGCCGTTGCCACGCCCGCCCAGCACGTTCCCGAGGGGGACCCTGACATCGGTGTAGCGCACCTCGTAATGGTCGCTGGGGTCGTATCCCATCGTCGGAATCGACCGGACGATCTCGAAGCCCGGTGTATCGGTCGGGACGATGACAGCGCTGATTCTGCGATGGAGCGGTGTGGAGTCGGGTTCGGTACGCACGAACACGGTGCAGAAAGCGGCCTGCTCGGCGCCTGTCGTGAACCACTTGTGACCGTTGATCACCCACTCGTCCGCGTCCAGCCGGGCGGTGGTCTGCACGAGCACCGGGTCGGACCCGGCCACCTCGGGCTCGGTCATACCGACGGACGGCAGGATCTCACCGGAGACGAGACCGGGGACCCATCGTCGACGTTGTTCCTCGGTGCCGTGCCGATGCAGCATCAGCGCGTCCTGCATCGACACCGACCCGACGGCGAGCTGACCGTACTCGGACCTGCCGATGATCTCGTTGAGGTACACGAAGTCGAGGAACGGAACCCCTCCGCCGCCGATCTCCTCGGGGTGTCCGAGCGCCCAGAGGCCGAGTTCCTTCGCGCGCTTCCTCAGCCCGTCCAGAGCGGCGGCGCCGTCGTCGTCCTGTCGCGACAATTCGCCCTCGAGCGGGATAACCTCGTCGTCGATAAAGGAACGCATCCGGGTGCACAGCTCGGCCACCCGCCCCGTCGGCCGATTCGCAGTCATGGGCGCCAATCTATCCGCACACGTGTGCCCTCACATCGCTTTCAGCTGGGCAGGGTGTGGACGGCGCGACGCCGGGGAACCCTGATGATCCGCCCTGCAATTGACGAGCCCGGAGGTTTCATGCCAGCAGAAAGTCCAGCCGATCCGACGGCCCGAGCCGTGGAACCCGAGCACACCTCGGACGGGCACATCGTCGAGACACGGTCCGAGGATTTCGCACATGCACGCAACCTCCCCGTCGATCCCGATTGGTTCAAGACCGCGGTGTTCTACGAGGTTCTGGTGCGCGCGTTCAACGACTCGAACCACGACGGGACCGGTGACCTACGCGGGCTCACAGAAAAGCTCGACTACATCGCCTGGCTCGGTGCCGATTGCATCTGGCTGCCGCCGTTCTACGATTCTCCGCTGCGCGACGGCGGTTACGACATCCGCGACTTCCGCGCCGTCTTACCGGAATTCGGGACGGTCGACGATTTCGTGACATTCCTCGACGAGGCTCACAAGCGGGGCATCCGCGTGGTGACCGACCTCGTCATGAACCACACCTCGGATACGCACGCGTGGTTCCAGGAGTCCCGCAGCGAACCCGACGGGCCGTACGGAGACTTCTACGTGTGGTCCGATACCGAGGACGTGTACAAGGACGCCCGCATCATCTTCGTCGATACGGAGACTTCGAACTGGACGTGGGATCCCGTTCGCAAGCAGTACTACTGGCACCGCTTCTTCTCGCATCAGCCCGACCTGAACTACGACAACCCCGAGGTCCAGGACGCCATGCTCGACGTCCTCCGCTTCTGGCTGGAACTCGGCATCGACGGCTTCCGGCTCGACGCGGTGCCGTACCTGTTCGAGCGTGAGGGCACCAACTGCGAAAACCTGCCCGAGACCCACGCTTTCCTGAAGAAGTGCCGCGCGGTGATGGATGCCGAGTATCCCGGTCGGGTCATGCTGGCCGAAGCGAACCAGTGGCCGACGGACGTCGTCGAGTACTTCGGCGAGCCCGAGGTCGGCGACGAGTGCCACATGGCGTTCCACTTCCCCCTCATGCCACGGATCTTCATGGCGGTACGCCGCCAGAACCGGTTTCCGATCTCGGAGATCCTGGCGCAGACGCCGTCGATCCCCCGCACCGCGCAGTGGGGGATTTTCCTGCGCAACCACGACGAACTCACACTCGAGATGGTCACCGACGAAGAGCGTGACTACATGTACTCCGAGTACGTCACCGATCCGCGGATGCGGGCCAACATCGGAATTCGACGACGACTCGCACCGCTGCTCGAGAACGACCGGAACCAGTTGGAGTTGTTCACCGCACTTCTCCTGAGCCTGCCCGGGTCTCCGGTGCTGTACTACGGCGACGAGATCGGGATGGGCGACAACATCTGGCTCGGTGACCGCGACGCGGTGCGCACGCCGATGCAGTGGACACCCGACCGCAACGCGGGTTTCTCCCGCGCGGATCCGGCGCGGCTGCACCTGCCGACCATCATGGATCCCACGTACGGCTACCACGCGGTCAATGTCGAGTCCCAGCTCAATTCGACGAACTCGCTGTTGCACTGGACGCGCAGGATGATCCAGGTCCGCAAGCAGCATCCCGCCTTCGGCAAGGCGGCGTTCACCGAACTCGGCAGCGCCAACCCCGCGGTCCTGTCGTATCTCCGGGAGATGGACTCGGCCCCGGACCGCAACTACAGCGACGTCATCCTGTGCGTGAACAATCTGTCCCGCTATCCGCAGGCCGTGGTGCTGGATCTGTCGAGATTCGCCGGGTGGATCCCGGTGGAACTCACCGGGTCCGTGCCGTTCCCATCGATCACCGAGGAGGGCTACATGCTCACGCTCCCGGGACACGGGTTCTTCTGGTTCGCTCTGCAACCGGATCCCACCACTGAGGGTGCGGGCGCACATCCCGTCAGCAGCGAAGCGGAAGCGGCGGTGCAACCATGACCGAGAACAAGAGGCTTTATCCGGACGCCGACCTCGAAACCGGTCTGGCACACTGGCTCCCTCGCCAGCGCTGGTTCGCCGCGAAGGGGCACACTATCACCGGGGTGCGGATCGTGTTGCGGCAACCGCTCGCCGAAGAACCCGGTTTGGGTGCCGATCACGTGCTGGTGGCAGTGAGCTTCGAGGACACCGACGACCAGATCTACCAGGTACCGCTGGGATTCCGGTCCCACCTCCCCGACGACCTGGCTCCGTGGACGGTGGCGACGCCGGACGACGCCGGACACAGCGTGTTCGTCTACGACGGACTCCGTGATCAGGAGATCATCGGCCTGTACGCCCGGAGTCTGAGCAGCGGTAAGCCGAAGGGTCCCGTCGACCTGCACACCGTGCCGGGCGCGGAATTCGAGATGGACATGCGCGGGCGTGCGCTCGGCGCCGAGCAGTCGAACACATCGGTGGTACTCGGGGAACGTCTCCTCTTCAAGATGTTCCGGCGCCTGACTCTCGGCATCAACCCCGACGTCGAACTGCATCTCGCCCTCAGCGAAGTGGGGTGCCGCTCCGTGGCACCGCTTCGGGCCTGGATCGACGCGGACGTCGAAGGCATCCGCACGACCCTCGCGATGGCTCAGGACTTCGCGGCCAATTCCGCCGACGGGTGGGCGATGGCACTCGGAAGCATCCGTGATCTTCTCATCGAAGGAGATCTGCGGGCCGACGAGGTGGGCACCGATTTCGCCGGCGAGTCGTACCGGATGGGGATGGCGGTCGCCGAGGTCCATTCGGATCTCGCCGCCGCACTCGGACAAGAACAGCGTCCCGCGTCCGGTCTCGCCGCCGCGATGTCCCGCAGACTCGAGGCCGCGGCCGCCGAGGTCGAGGAACTCGCGGAGTTCGTGCCCGCGATCCAGGCGAGGTTCGACGAGGCTGCCGCGCTCGGCCAGGTCACGGTGCAGCGCATTCACGGCGACCTCCATCTCGGACAGGTGCTCCGCACGCCGGAACGATGGTTGCTCATCGACTTCGAGGGCGAACCCGCCAAGTCGCTCGTCGAGCGGCGGCACCCGGACACTCCCCTGCGGGACGTCGCCGGGATGCTGCGTTCCTTCGATTACGCCGGGCACCACTCGGTGCGGGAGCGCGAACCGGACGGCGCCACGGCGCAGCGTGAGTTCCGGGCGCGGGAATGGGCGGAACGCAACTCCGCCGCGTTCTGCGACGGATATGCCGCAGCCTCGGGATCCGATCCGCGCGATAACGGCGCGCTGCTCCGCGCGTACGAGATCGACAAGGCCGTGTACGAAGTGGTGTACGAGGCGAGGCATCGTCCGGGGTGGCTGAGGTTGCCTCTCAACGCTATTCGGCGGTTGTCGCAGGACTGAGAAGACCGTACGCAAAAGGGCGGGTGTGTGCAGTGCACACACCCGCCTTTTCCGGTCCGAACTCAGCTCACCTGCAACTCCAGTTCGTCGCCGGCAACGTCGACCTCGACTCGCCCGCCCTCGACGAGGGTGTCGTCGAGCAGCAGGTCCGCGATCCGGTCGTCGACCACCCGAGCGATGGACCGGCGCAACGGACGAGCACCGAACTCGGGCTGATGCCCGTGCCGGGCGATCCACTCCACAGCCTCGGGGCTGAAGTCGATCTCGATGCCCTTGGCCTGGAGCCGCTTCCGGCTCTCGTCGAGCAGGAGATCGGCGATCCGGTGCAGCTGCTCGTCGTCGAGCTTCCGGAAGACGACGATCTCGTCGATGCGGTTGAGGAACTCGGGCCGCATCGATTCGCGCAGCCGTCCCATCACCCGGTCACGCAGGGGCTTTTCGGCCGCCTCCGCGTCGCCGGTGGTGAACCCGATGGCTCCACCGCGGCTGGAGATGATGTCCGAGCCCAGGTTGCTGGTCATGATGACGACGGTGTTCGTGAAGTCCACCGTGCGGCCTTCGCCGTCGGTGAGACGACCGTCGTCGAGCACCTGCAGCAGGGTGTTGAACACGTCCGGGTGCGCCTTCTCGATCTCGTCGAGCAGCACGACCGAATACGGGTTGCGCCGGACCTGCTCGGTCAGCTGACCGGCTTCGCCGTAGCCCACGTACCCGGGCGGGGCACCCACGAGCCGGCTCACGGTGTGTCGTTCACCGAACTCGCTCATGTCCACGCGCAGCATCTTTCGCTCGTCGCCGAACAAGACCTCCGCCAGCGCTTTCGCGAGTTCGGTCTTGCCCACGCCGGTCGGGCCGAGGAACAGGAAGCTTCCCACCGGACGATGGGGGTCGCTCATACCCGAGCGGCTCCGGCGGACGGAACGCGCGACCGCGCGCACCGCCTCGTCCTGCCCGATGACGCGCTTGTGCAGCTCGTCCTCGAGGGTGCGAAGGCGTTCCTTCTCCACCCGGGTCATCTGCGTGACAGGGATTCCCGTCGCTCGCGAGACGACCTCGGCGATCAGTTCGGTGTCGACGACCGGCAGTTCCGCATCGGCGGGCGTGCCGGAGTCGATGCGCTTCTGGATGCGAACGATCTCGTCACGGACCCGCGAAGCCTCCTCGTAGTCTTCGGCTTGCACCGCGCGGTCCTTCTCGGCTTCGAGTTCGACGAGCCGGTCCCGCAGCTGCGCATCGTCGACCCGCGGGGTGTGGAGCCGCAGCCGCGCACCGGCCTGGTCCACGAGGTCGATCGCCTTGTCCGGCAGGTGCCGGTCGGGCAGGTAACGCACCGACAACTCGACGGCCGCGTCGAGAGCGTCGTCCGTGTAACGGACGCCGTGGAATTCGGCGTACCGGTCACGCAGTCCGTGGAGGATGGCGACCGTGTCCTCGCGGCTCGGCTCACCGACCATCACGGGACCGAAGCGCCGTTCGAGCGCCGGGTCCTTCTCGATGTGCTTGCGGTATTCGTCGAGCGTCGTCGCACCGACGATGTGCAGCTCGCCACGGGCGAGCTTGGGCTTGAGGATGTTCCCCGCGTCCATCGCACCGTCGTTGCCGCCACCGGCGCCGACGACCGTGTGGAGTTCGTCGATGAACACGATCAGTTCGCCCGACTGCGCGGTGATCTCGTCGAGCACCTTGGTGAGGCGTTCCTCGAAATCGCCGCGGTAGCGGGTGCCCGCCACCATGCCGGTCAGGTCGAGCTGAACGATTCGCTTGTCGCGCAGGTTTTCCGGAACGTCGCCGTCCACGATGCGCTGCGCGAGCCCTTCGACGATCGCCGTCTTGCCCACGCCTGCCTCACCCAGCAGCACCGGGTTGTTCTTGGTGCGGCGGGACAGGATCTCGAGTGTCTGCTCGATCTCGTCGGCGCGGCCGACGACGGGGTCGATGCCCCCGCCCCGAGCACGCTCGGTGAGATCGACACCGAACTTGTCCAGCGTCGGAGTCGCGGAGTCGCCACCCGCTTCGGCCGGCGGCACCGGTTGGAGGGCCGTCTGCAGGGACTGCGGGGTGACGCCGAGGGAGGCGAGCAACCGTCCCGGGGCGCGGGTCTGGTCCGCGGCCAGCGCGAAGAACACATGCTCGGGGTCGATGTAGGTCGAGCCGAGCGCGCGCGAGAGTTGATGTGCTTCCAGCAGCGCGGTCTTGACCGCCCCGCTGAGGGCGGGAGCCGAAACGCCGGAGTCCGGGTTGCTCTGCGGCAACCGCTGGTCCACAGCCGCGATCACGGCAGCCGGGTCGGCTCCGGAGCGGGTCATGACGGTGCGGGCCGGATCGGTTTCCGCCATGGCGCGGAGGAGGTGCAGGGCGTCGAGGTCGGCATCGCCGCGTTCGGCGGCGAAGCGAGCCGCGACCGCCATCAGTTCCTGCGTTCCGCGGCTCATGAAGCGGGAGAGGTCGATTCGGCCGGGTCCGCCAGGCCCGAAGAATGCCGTCATTCCGAAGCCTTTCTCTTGACTTGAGCCTTACTCACTCAACTAACGTGCCGAATACTTCATCAATTCCGGAGTCCGAGGGCAAATGAAGGTGAGCTACGTCACGAGGAGCGGGGAAGGCATTTGTATTGTGCACAACAGAACGGTGCGCTACTTTATTTCACGTGTCGGATCCTTTCGCTCTAGATCAACAGGTGTGCTTCGCGCTCTACCGCGCGTCGCGCGCCACGACGGCGGTCTACCGGCCGCTACTGGACCGACTCGGCGTCACCTACCCGCAGTACCTGGTGCTGCTCGCACTGTGGGAACGCGACGCGCGCGGAGTGCACGACCTGTGCGACGCGCTCGACCTCGACACCGGGACGCTTTCACCTCTGCTGAAACGCCTCGAATCGGCCGGGCTCGTCGAACGGAAACGGCAGCGCGACGACGAGCGGCGCGTCGTCGTCCATCTCACCGACGCCGGCAACGCGCTCCGGAAGGAAGCCGCGGACATCCCCGGCTGCGTCGCCCGCGCCGGACGGATGGACCTCGACGACCTCGTCCAACTCCGCGACACGCTCCACCGCCTGACCGTCGCGCTGCAGAACGCAGCCGACGACACCCCCGAGGAAAGGTAGGAACGCCATGAAGATCCTCTACACCGCAGAAGCCCTCGCCACCGGCGCCGGACGCAACGGCCACGCCCGTACCAGCGACGGCAAGCTCGACGTCGACCTCGCCATGCCCGTCGAGATGGGCGGCAACGGAGAAGGCACCAACCCCGAACAGTTGTTCGCGGCGGGTTACGCGGCATGCTTCCACTCCGCACTCCAGATGATCGCCCGCCAGGAGAACGCCGACATCAGCGATTCCGCCGTCGGCGCGCGCGTCGGCATCGGCCCGACCGACGGAGGCGGATTCGGCCTCGCGGTGACCCTCGAGGTCACCTTGCCGAAGCTGTCCACCGAGCAGGCCCGCGAGCTCACGGAGAAGGCCCATCAGGTGTGCCCGTACTCCAACGCGACCCGAGGCAACATCGAGGTCAACCTCGAGGTCTCCGAGGACTGATCTTCCGGTACCCACCGAACCGCCTCGACACGTGTCCACGCTGCGTCCGCGTAGCGTGGACACGTGCGTATGCAGGACGGGTCGCGGCTGACGAAGTTCGCGGCCGAGCTGGGATTCACCCTCGACGACTTCCAGGTCCGGGCCTGTCGTGCACTCGAAGACGACCGGGACGTGCTCGTGTGCGCACCGACCGGAGCGGGAAAGACCGTCGTCGGCGAATTCGCCGCCTACCTGGCCCTGGAGATACGTCACACCCCGCCGGCCGGGCAACCAGACTTCCGGCCCCGCGGCACCTGCTTCTACACAACGCCCATCAAGGCGCTGAGCAACCAGAAGTACAACGACCTCGTCGAGCGATTCGGTGAGGGCGAGGTCGGCCTCCTCACCAGCGACATCACCCTCCACCCGCACGCCCCCGTCGTCGTCATGACGACCGAAGTCCTCCGCAGCATGCTGCATTCCCGCTCGCCACTCCTCGACGGACTCACCCACGTCGTGATGGACGAGGTGCACTATCTGGCAGACCGCGAACGCGGAGCGGTCTGGGAGGAGACCATCCTCTATCTCCCCGCCGAGGTTCGGCTCGCCAGCCTCTCGGCGACCGTGAGCAACGCCGAGGAATTCGGGGAATGGATCCGCCGGGTGCGCGGCGACACCACCGTCGTCGTCGACGAAGTCCGGCCCGTACCGCTGACCCAGCACATGCTGGCAGGTGGACGCTTGTTCGACCTCTTCTCCCCCACCACCGGCATCGTCGACGACACGCTCGACCGCTACATCGCTCATCGGCAACTCGCCGACGCAGCCCCACCGCCGCCCGGCAGCAGGAAACGCCGCAGACGCCGCACCCCCACGCCCGTACCCGCCGGGGGCGACCGCCCGGAGATCGTGGCGCGACTCGAAGCCGAACAACTCCTACCCGCGATCTGGTTCCGTTTCAGCCGTTCCGGATGCGACGCGGCCGTCACCGAATGCCTCGACTCGTCGCTGCGTCTCACCGAATCGGCAGAGGTTCCGCAGATTCGGGCGATCGCCGACCTGCACACCGCCGCGCTGCCGCCGGCCGATCTCGACGCAGTCGGGTACGCCGACTGGATGGAAGGCCTCGAGCGAGGATTCGCCGCGCATCATGCCGGCCTCGTACCGGCATTCCGGCACGCGGTGGAGGACCTGTTCTCGCGCGGGCTCGTCCGCGTCGTGTTCGCCACCGAGACACTCGCGGTGGGCGTCAACATGCCCGCGCGCACCGTGGTACTCGAACGTCTGGTCAAACCGACGGCTTCCGGGCCTGTTCGATTGACGCCCGGCGAATACACCCAGCTCACCGGACGTGCGGGGCGGCGTGGGATCGACGAGCGGGGGCACGCCGTCGTGCTCTGGAACCCGGATACCCCGCCGGCCACCGTAGCCGGGCTCGCCTCGACCCGCGCCTACCCTCTGCACAGCTCGCTCCGCGTCGGCTACAACACCTGCGTCAACCTCGTCGATCGCCTCGGCCTCGACGACGCCCGGAAGCTTCTGGATCGCTCGTTCGCGCAATTCCAGGCCGAACGATCGGTGAGCGCGCTGTCCGACGCGGTCCGGGCGAACACGACGGTGATCGACGATCTCGAAGCGGAACTTGCCGGCGCAACTGGTTTCGCCGAGTACCGAAGTCTGTGCGAACGACTCACCGTCGCTCGGACCACCGCCTCGGCGGACACCGTCACCGCCCTCGCCCGCGCGGTGCGGTCGCATCCGGGCCACCGGCGACCGGATCGCGTCCATCTCCTGGCGACCGCGGGCCGGCTCGCGGACCTGCGCACCGACACCCGGCGGATGCGCGTCCGGATCGATGCGGTCACCGGTCGCCTGCGCGACACGTTCGATCGCACGCTCGCGGTGCTCGAGGAACGGGGCTACCTCCACCTCGATCCGGCCGGAAGGTCGGCATACGTCACGGACGAAGGCAGACGACTCGGCCGGATCTACTGCACCAGCGACCTTCTCGTAGCCGAGTGCGTGCGGACCGGTGCGTGGGCCGGGCTCGAGCCCAGCGAACTCGCGGCGGTGGCGTCGAGCGTTCTCGGCGAGAGCCGGCAGCGCAGCACGGCGGCGTCCGGATCCGCCACTCCCGCGGTGGACGAAGCGCTGCGCGCCACCACCCGGCTGTGGGGTGAACTCGCCGCAGCCGAGGAACGACACGGGCTGACGCCGACTCCCGACCCCGATCCGGTGGCCGTGAAGGCCGTCCACCGGTGGGCACGCGGCGACGGACTCGCCGCGGCGCTGAACGTCGCCTCGGAGTCCGGGCTCTCTGCGGGCGATCTCGTGCGTCGCTACCTGCGCATCCTCGATCTCGTCGACCAGACCGGTCTGTGCAGGCGCGAC
Source organism: Rhodococcus sp. NPDC019050 (assembly GCF_055664235.1). Taxonomy (NCBI): domain Bacteria; kingdom Bacillati; phylum Actinomycetota; class Actinomycetes; order Mycobacteriales; family Nocardiaceae; genus Rhodococcus; species Rhodococcus sp. NPDC019050. The sequence continues at coordinate 507,973 of NZ_JBVOON010000001.1, forward strand.
GCGCTACCACCGGTGTCGTTCACATTGATGTGAGCGGGGTCTGCACGTCGCAGAGTCGTTCCGACAGTTCCCACAACTGCGACGCGACGTATTCGTCGTGCGAGCGCGCGTTGGAACTGACCTTCTTGGGGTGCCCACGCATCTCGAACAGTCCACCCGGCCCGTAGAAACCACCGGCCTCCGCATCGGGGGCGGTCGCGGCGTACAGGGACGGCAACGCTCCCATCGCCGCGGATTGCCCGATCACCGGCGTCACGAGTTCGACGAGCTTTCCGTAACGCGACTCGCTCCGGTACTGCAGGTTCGTGGAGGAATATCCCGGGTGTACCGCAATGGATTTCACCGCGGAGCCGTGTGCGGCGAGTCGCCGTTGCAATTCGTACGTGAACAACAGATTCGCCAGCTTCGACTGGCCGTAGGCGGGCCACCGCTCGTAGCGGCGCCGCTCCCAGTTCACGTCGTCCAGGTCGATCTTGCCGATGCGGTGCATCGTGCTGCTCACGGTGACGACCCGGTCGGTGATGCGGCCGAGAAGTAGTGCGGTCAGCGCGAAGTGCCCGAAGTGATTGGTACCGATCTGCATCTCGAACCCGTCGGCTGTACGGCGGAACGGCACCGCCATCACACCCGCATTGTTCACGAGCACGTCGATCGTCTCGTGGCTCGCAGCCAGGCCCGCGGCGAATTCGCGTACCGACGACAGATCTGCGAGGTCCAGCCTGCGTACCTCGGCGTTCTCCCCGATGCCGTCGGCAACCTCCTGGCCCTTCGCGACGTCGCGGCACGCCAGGACCACCTGTGCACCGGCGCGCGCGAGCGCTCGGGCCGTCTCGGCTCCCAGGCCGCTGTTGGCCCCCGTCACCACCACGGTGCGGTTGCTCTGGTCCGGGATGTCGTTCGCTGTCCATGCCGCCATAACTGGCCACCCTACGTACGTAACGGCATCGAAAACAGGGGATCGTGGTGTTCGCGGGAACATCCCCGGCAGAGCCTCGGACGGGCGCACCGGCCGCGGAGATCTCGCTCTCCGCCGGTGAGCGTTCCCAGTCGGCAGCACGCCTCGTAGAGTGCACGCGGGCGCGAGTCCCGCAGGGGCGCACGGGGGCGCGGACAACAGGGGAGGTTTGCATCGATGGCGTACCGGAACGGGTCCACCGACCGCGAGGTCGGCGAGGCACTGCGGCAGGGAGATCCTGCCGCGACGAGGCGGCTGTACGACCTGTACGCACCCGGATTGTTCGCGTACGCGTGTGGCTTCGTCGACGGATCGACCGCGTCCGACGTCGTGTACGACTCGGTCTGGATCGCCACGCGGCGAATCGACGCCCTTCGCGACATCGGATTGTTGCGTGCGTGGCTCTATGCGATCGTCCGATCGGAATGTGGCAGACAGGGACGCGTGAGCGGTTCCGTCGGTTTCGTGCCCACGACCGATCCTGCGGCGCCGCCGCTGCGACCCGAGGTGTACGCGGTTCGCGATGCGGTCGGTGAACTCGGTGCCACCGAACGCGAGGTCCTCGAACTGTCGGTGCGACACCATTTCACCGCGCAGGAGATCGACGCGATTCTCGGATCGGTGGCCGGTGACGGCCGCTCGTTCGCCCGCGCCCAGGAAGCGGTGGACCTCGCCGTACCGACGGTCCCGAACGCCACCGGATTGTTCGCCTCCCTGCCGCCCGTCCCACTCCCGCCGCGTCTGCGCGACCGTGTGCTCACGGCGATTCCTCTCGACACCGAACTCACCGACATGGGGCGCCGCATCGAACCGTTGAACCGGAACGGTTTCCCCACCGTCCGGCGTGGACGCGGGAAGAGGTCGGCGATCGTCGTCGCCGCCGTTGCCGCGGTAGTGGCACTCGCCGTCGTCGCGGTCGCCGCGCGACCCGCTCCGGACCCCGCGGACCCGCCGGCGCCGACGTCCCAGACGTCGCGCCCGATGGATCGCCCGCCGTCACCCGCTGCCGTCGTCACGGTCGCTCCCACGAGTGAGACCACCACACCCGTCACGACGACCACCGAACCGGTTCCCGAACCGGCGGTGCCGGTCGCCGAAACAACCGTCGACTACTCCCCGCCGGCGTCCTCCCTCACCACCACGCCGCTGTCCACGTCGACGGCTGCGCCCACCACGACCAGCACCCAGGAAACGACGACGCGCTACCCCAGGCGGACGAGGCCGGCGGACGAATCCCGTGACGAGGACGAGAGGAAGGACGAGAGACCGGCCACTCCCACCGCAGCGCCGACCCGCACCGCGCAGCCGACCACGACCACCCGTGCAGCGGCGAACCGGCAGGGCAACGCGCAGCAACGGCCGGGACCGTCCGACACGGTGTCGTCACACGGGTGAGACACAGCCGACACGTTGCGGGCCTACCGTCACGCCGTTCGTCGTGTTCGCGGGAAGAAAGGAGCCACCGCCGTGGCCCCACGTCGCAGATCGGTGCTTCTCGACCGGCTCCGCGTGGACGTACCCGGACGACCCCAGGACGCCATCCTCGAGGAACTCAGGCGGGTGTTCCTGTCCGGGGCAGCGCCGCCGGGCACCCCGATACCGGTGGGTGACGTCGCGGAACTCTTCGGCGTCAGTCGGATCCCCGTCCGCGAGGCTCTCAAGACGCTGATCGGGGAAGGACTCGTCACCCATCGGCAGAACTACGGCTACACCGTGGCCCAGCTGACCGCTGCCGAACTGCGCGAGTTGTACCTCGTCCGGGAAACACTCGAGTCGGCGTCTCTCGCGGCGGCGGTTCACAACGCCACTCCCGAGGACGACCGGCTCGCCGAGCGTTCCCGCGAGATCCTCGAATATGCCGTCCGAGAACATGATTCGCATACTTATCACAGCGAGAGCCGGATCTTCCACATGACGTTGGCGCGTCCGTCCCGGATGCACCGGCTACTGCACATGCTCGAATACGCGTGGAACATCACCGAGCCGGTCCAGCCGATGGTCCACGTGAGCGACGCCGAACGCGCCGAACTGCACCACGAACACAAAGCCATGCTCGACGCGTTCCTCGAGCGTGACACCGAAAAGTTGCTCGCGGCGTACGAACACCACAACCGCCGCCTCGACGCGGCGATCTCGACGCTCCCCGCAGGCGCCGGGTTGCTCAGCCCGGAAGATATACAGTTCGGGTAATCCTGCGGCAATGTCACGCGGTTAGCGTCGGTGCATCGAAATCCCCCACCGCACAGGAGCACCCATGACCGAAGTGATGACACCGCAGGACGGAACGCCCGTACCGGGTCGGGCCGCCGCGGCCTACGATCCGCGGCTCACCAACGACGATCTGGCCCCCTGAAGAATCAGCGGTGGGGTTCGTACAACATCTTCGCGTTCTGGATGTCCGACGTGCACAGTGTCGGTGGATACGTCACGGCCGGAAGCCTGTTCGCACTCGGCTTGGCGAGTTGGCAGGTGCTGGTCGCGCTGCTGGTGGGCATCACCATCGTCTACTTCTTCTGCAACCTCGTCGCGAAACCCAGTCAGGTCACCGGGGTTCCCTATCCGGTCATCTGCCGAAGCGTATTCGGAGTGCTGGGTGCGAACATCCCCGCCATCATCCGGGGCGTGATCGCCGTGGCCTGGTACGGGATCCAGACGTTCCTCGCGTCCGCCGCGCTGGACGTGGTGCTGATCAAACTCTTCCCGGCACTCGCGCCGTACGCGGTCGTCGAGGACTACGGTTTCGCCGGGCTGTCCGCACTCGGCTGGGCCAGTTTCCTCACGCTGTGGGTGGTACAGGCCTGCGTGTTCTGGCGGGGAATGGAATCGATTCGGCGGTTCATCGACTTCTGCGGTCCCGCAGTCTATGTCGTGATGTTCCTGCTCTGCGGTTACCTGATCTCCCAGGCCGGGTGGGGTGCGATCGACCTGACCCTCGGTGACGTCACCCATACCGGCTGGTCGTCGGTACCTGTCATGCTCGGCGCGATCGCGCTGGTGGTCTCGTACTTCTCCGGACCGATGCTCAACTTCGGTGACTTCTCCCGCTACGGAAAGTCCTTCGCCGCCGTCAAGAAGGGGAACCTCCTCGGACTGCCCCTCAACTTCCTGGTGTTCTCGCTGCTCGTCGTGATCACCGCGTCTCTTACTCTGCCGGTCTACGGCGAACTGATCACCGACCCCGTCGAAACCGTCGCCCGCATCGACTCGACCTTCGCGATCGTCCTCGGCGCGCTCACCTTCGCGATCGCCACCGTCGGCATCAACATCGTCGCGAACTTCATCGCGCCGGCGTTCGACTTCTCCAACGTCAGCCCCCAGCGGATCAGCTGGCGAGCGGGCGGCATGATCGCCGCGGTCGGGTCGATTCTCATCACCCCGTGGAACCTGTACAACAACCCGGAGGTCATCCACTACACGCTGGAAACCCTCGGCGCGTTCATCGGTCCGTTGTTCGGCATCCTCATCGCCGACTACTACCTGGTGCGCAGGCAGAAGGTGATCGTCGACGACCTGTTCACGATGTCCGAGAAGGGTGCCTACTGGTACCGCAAGGGATACAACCCCGCTGCCGTCATCGCGACCGTCGTCGGTGCCGCCGTCGCGATGACCCCGGTGCTGTTCAACAGCGCTCCGGGCATGAGCACCGCGGCGCAGTACAGCTGGTTCATCGGGTGTGGGCTCGGCTTCGCCGTCTACCACGTGCTCGCCACCCGTACCCGGTTGGCGGTGCGCGTCCCCGAACCCTCCCCCGCCCAGGAAGCCGTCTGATCGAATGTTCCTCCAGGTCGTCAACCCCAACACCACGTTGGCGATGACCGCCAAGATCGAGGCGTGTGCCCGGGCCGTCGCCGGCCCGGGCACACGCGTAGAGGCGGTCAGCCCGGCGATGGGGCCCCCGTCCATCGAGAGCCACTACGACGAGGCGCTCGCCGTTCCCGGGCTTCTCGCCGAGATCGAGAAGGGTGAACGCGCCGGCGCCGACGGCTATGTCATCGCCTGTTTCGGCGACCCCGGCCTCGACGCGGCGCGCGAGATCGCGACCGGACCGGTCGTGGGGATCGCCGAAGCCGCGATGCACACCGCCGCTCTACTGGGGAGGAGCTTCTCGGTCGTCACGACACTGGGCCGCACGACCGGCCGCGCCTGGGATCTGGCCGAACGCTACGGGATGCGCGAGAAGTGCCGGGGAGTACATGCGTGTGAGGTCCCCGTGCTCGCACTCGACACCGACCCGGATGCACGCAAGATCATCACGGAAGCCTGCCTCGATGCGCTGTCGGAAGACGGATCCGACGTCGTCGTGCTCGGCTGTGCGGGCATGGCCGATCTGTGCACCCGAATCTCCGCCGACCTCGGTGTTCCCGTCGTCGACGGCGTCACCGCGGCAACGCTTTCGGTACAGTCGCTCGTCACGATGGGCCTGGCCACCGGGGGCAAACGCGGCGAGTTCGCGTCACCGCCTCCGAAACGCTATTCCGGTCTGCTGCAGAGTTTCTCCACAGACCACGATTTCACAACAGACCTGTGAGGCGCCGCGATCCGTCGTGAAGGAAGGTCAACTGCTCGTACTCCGAGGGCGACACGCGCAGTGGGGAACCTTGGAGACAGAGCCCTCCGACCACCTCGGCATCGTGGTTGCGGATCGGCACGGCCAGCGCCGACCGGCCCACCCGGCACTCCTGGTTCTCGAACGCGTGGCCGACGACCCGGATCCTCGACAACTCGGCTTCGAGCGTCTCGGCATCGCACACGGTGTTGTCCGTCAGTTTGCGCAGTTCGATCCCCGCACTCGTCCCGGGGATGTGCGCGAGCATGATCTTCCCGAGCGCGTTCGAGTGGAGGTTCTTGGCCAAAAGCGCGATTCCGACGATCTCGTGATCGGGATCCTGATCGACGAATCGCAATCTCCCACCCGCGAACGACGCCACATGCAACCCGAAACGGGTGTGTGACCGGAGGTCTTCGACGGTCTCGTGCAGCGTGGGTGAGGTGTCCGTCTCGGCCGCCGCGCGGGACAGTTCGGCGGTGCGCCGGCCGAGTGCGAAACCGGACAGGTCCGGTACCCGCACCAGAAAACCTTCGGCGACGAGCAGGTTGAGCATCCGGTACGCGGTCGTGGGTGCCATACCGGCGAAACGGGCGATCTCCTTCGCCGTGGCCCCGGGTCCGAGATGCGCCACCGCCTCCAGCATGCCCAGTGCCTTCCGTACCGCCTTGGGTTGCTGACCACCGAACCCCACATCGATATCCGCCTGGGCGGTCATCGTGCGTCCCCCGGCGACGGATGTGCCGATACGAGTTGGGGTCGCCCGGCGTCGTCGAGCACCAGTTCTCCCGCGCCCGGCAGCAGGTCGGCGGTTTCCGGACTGTCGAACGCACCCATGGTCGCCAGGGACTCCGGCCGCGTCCGCTTCAGGACGGCTGCCCACACCACGCCGGACATCCCGACGACGAGTACCGCGGACGGTATCCCCCATTGGCCGTCGACGATGCCGGAGAACGCGAGGAAGCCGAGTAGTCCGGCGCCCACACCCGTGATGCCCACTGCGATCACCGTGGTCGCGCGGGCATCCTCACCGATGCGCCGCAGGAAGCGCAGACAGGACACCGCCAGCAACGTGTAGGCACCGACCACGGCGACCTCCACGAAACCGTCGAACACCACCGAGTCGCCGAGGAAGATCAGCAGGTATGTCCAGGCGCCGATCACCGCTGCGAGGGTGAAGGCGACCACAGCGACATACGGTGTGCGGAATCGTGGATGGACACGCGACAGGCGTCGCGGAACGGTTCCCTCGATACCCATCGCCAGCAACAATCGCGAACCCGCCTGTGCGCATCCCAGCGCCGAGGCGAACCAGGAGAAGGTCACCCCGACCTTGACCGCCACCACCATCGCCGTGCTCGCTCCCGAGGCGGTGCCGTCGAAGTACGCGGCCACGACCACATCCGCGTGCCCGGTCAGTGCTGCCCAACCGGCGAACACGAAGACCGCGCCGCACAGGATCGGGGTGACGAGCACCGCACGGGTCACGGTGATCAGGGGGCGCCGGGCCTCGGCTCCGAAGAACGCCGCACTCTCGAACCCCGCCATTCCGAACACCACGATCAGCGCCAGGAAGGGCAACGTCTGGGCGGCACCGGGTGCGACCGACGGGGTCGGGGCACCGGGATCGGTGACCATCAGGACGCAGATGAGGACCAGGGAACACAGTTCCACGACGAGGATCGCCCGCGTCGCGAGGCGGACACCGCGCACTGCGATGAGCGCGACGACGCTCGCCACGAGCGTTACCTCCACCAGCAGCGGTAGGGTGCCGGATACGGAAATGTCCAGGGCGGTGGCGATTCCCAGCAAGCTCACGGCGGAGTTGGCCAGAACGGACACTGCGATGCCGAGATAACCGAGCAGCAGAGCCGCACCCATCGTGAGGGTGGCGCGTCGGGGAAGACCGTGGAAGGCGAAGCTGTACAACGACCCCGCAGCGGCGAGACGGCGGGTGAACTGGGAGATACAGAAGGCCACCGCAACGACCACCGCGGTGGTGCCGAGGATCGCGGCCAGCCCCGCAACTCCGGGATCGGCCGAAATGATCCACGACGCGATGAAGATCATTCCGGTCGCGGGGGCAACCGTCGACAAGGATTGGCCGATCAGGTCGATCTGCGAGAGCTGCCGGCGACTCAGCGCCCGCAGGGGTGAAAACACCGGTGTGGCGACCGGCGCCGCATTTCGGGACCGGGCGATCGCCGCTCCCAGCGCGCCACCGATCCGTGACCCACCACCGCCACGTCTGCCGCTCGTCACCGGCACTCCGATCTCCATCTGCCCGGCTTCGGACCCCGGGCTACCAGCAAAAACCGTAGAACGGCCTTGTTTCCACCTCGTAACTTCGTCACACCTGTCCCAAACGTTTCACCCGGGGTGCGCATGTGACAACCGTGTGAACCCAAGTGGAAATCCGGATGGTCAACGCGGCCTTCGGAATCCCCGCTCCCGGCTCCCCCGAAGCGATCCGCGTCACAGAACGCCGCGATGACCAGCGCAAACGGGCCCGGAACGACAACGGGCCGTTTTCCACTCGGCGACCGCACAGTGTTTTCCTGCGCGAAGCAGAAGTGCCGCATCTGCTCATCAGGATTGGCCCGACGACAGAGAGGGCGTGATCCATGTTGTGGGCGATGGTCGCATCGATACTCGGTGGGACGCTCCTGCTCGCGGGCATTCCGAAGCTCCGCGACCGGGACGGGCTGCTGACCGTGGTGAAGGGGTACCGGCTGCTGCCGGACCGGATGGAACGCGTGGTCGCCGGCGCACTGCCGCCGGTCGAGGTTCTCGTGGGAACCGCGTTGATCCTGGGGGTGGCGGGCAGATGGGCGGCTGCGGGCGCCGCGCTGCTGTTCACCGCCTTCGCGTTCGGACTGACCGTGAACCTGGCCCGCGGCCGGCGTGACCTCGACTGCGGGTGCTTCGCGTTCTCCGCGCACGAGGTGCCACGCATCGGCTGGTTCCACGCGGGACGCGCGGCATCGTTCGCTGTCGCCGCACTCGTCCTGTCGGTCACCCACCCGTCCGGGATCGCTCCGCTCGAACAGCTCATCGGAGCCTCGGCCGGATTGCTGACCGTGCTGGCCGTCGTCGCGGTCGTGCAGATCCGATCGGTCGTCCACTTCGGCCGTCGCCCCGTCGACGACTATCTGACTTCCGCCTCGATCAGATTGCGCGCAGTGAGCACCGAGTCGAAGTACGGCTCGTAACCCCCTCTCCGCCGAACCTTTTGCACAGATTGGACTGATTTCGATGACAACTTTTCTTCTGGTAGCCGTCGTGGTGCTCACCGTCGCGGTCGCACTGCTGTTCCTCATGACCCTGGCACTGGCCCGGGAGATCGGTCGCGTCCAGGTGCGCCTCGGGCCGCTGGGTGCGCGGATGATGGACACCGGCCCGAAGGTCGAGCAGGCCGGCCCGTCGTTCGCCGGACTGGTCGATCACGTCGGACGGTCGGTGCGCGTCGGCGGTCACCGCGACAAGGCGCAGCTGCTCATGTTCACCGCTCCCAGCTGCAGCACCTGCAAGAGCCTGCTTCCGGGTCTGCGTGCGATGGCCCGCGCGGAAACCGATCTCGACGTCGTCATCGTGTCCGACGGCACCCCGGAGGAGCACCGGGAGTTCCTGGCCGGCAGCAACATCGGCGACGAACTGAGCTACATCGACGCTCGCGACGTCGGAATCGCCTACCAGGTGGGCACCACACCGTACGGCGTGATCCTCGACGAGCACGGCAAGATCCGCGGTAAGGGCCTGTGCAACCACATGGCCCAGGTCGAGAGTCTGCTCAACGCTCTCGAGTCCGGCACTCCGTCCCTCCAGCACCTGCATGCGCAGGCGAAGTCTGCCTGACCCGTCCCGAGAGAGAGAAGGAGCCCAGCCATGGAAGAACACAACATGACCGAGAACCGATATCCGGTCGATGAGGAAACCGTCCGCGAACAAGCGGACTGGATGGCAGGCAAAGGCGGATCCTTCGTCAGCCGCACAGGACGCAAACTGTCCGAAAGTACCTCGCGCCGTTCGATGCTCAGCAAGATCGGCCGATGGACGATGGGCGTGTCCGGTGTCGCGCTGATCAGTTCGCTGCCCGTCACCCGGAGCGCGATGGCACAGGAACTGCCGCCGGAGCCTGCGGCACCCGAGGTGCCGGACCCCCAGTTCATCACGTTCGACGGCAAGGATCCGGCCGAGTGCGAGTACTGGCGCTGGTGCAACATGGACGGCACCTCGTGTGCGGCCTGCAACGGCGGCGGCGTGACGACATGTGCTCCCGGCAGCCGTCCGGGCGCCGAGTTCTGGGTGGGCTGCTGCACAAACCCGGACACCGGAAAGACCTACCTGATCGCCTATTACGACTGCTGTGGCGCACCGTCGTGCTCCAACGCTTTCTGCGGCGAACCCGACATGCAGGCCATCATGTACAACCCCGTCTCCGGCAGCTACGACCAGGAGATCATCTGGTGCGTCTCGGACGAGTCCCAGGCGTACACCTGCACGATGGCGCCCATCATCGGCGAGGACTGCCAGACCCGCCCCGCAGCTCGTCCGAAGGTCGGTGCCGGAGCATGACATCTCGATCCAGCAAGCGCATTCCCCGTACCGCCGCGATCGCCGTTCCGCTCGCCGCCGCGATCGTTCTCACCGGATGCAGTTCGAACGACGACGAGAGTCCCGCCGCCGGCGAGGTCACCTACCCCACCGTGCCTTTCACGACGCCCGGTGAGGGCATCACGCTCGGTAGCGAAGACCAGGAGATCGGGTCGACCATCCCCGAACCGGTCCACGTCTCCGAGATCGAGCCGATCAAGTCGACCGACGTTCTCGCCGTCGGCGACGGTTGGGGTCTCGAGATCGGCCTCAACGCGCTCGATCCCGTGACCGGCGTCGCGGGAAGCCGTTTCGTCGTGGGCCCGGGCATCTGGGATCCCGTGATTCACGGTTTCGTCGGTGAGACACCCAGCGATCCCGCTGTCATCGCAGCCGAGGTGTGGCGTCCGCGCGGTTCCCGCGGTGCCGCCGACTTCACGGTCAGCACCTATTCGGGGAACCTGCTCGAGCCCTCGGAGGTCATCCTCCCCGACTACGCGCGCGTGCACTCACGGCCGGGGTCGAACGCGGTCACCTCGGACGGCAAGTACTTCGTGACCTGGGACGACGGCCTCTACGGCGTGCGTGTGGTCGATCTCGAGACGAAGAAGGAAAGCGGCGCACTGCAGATCATCGGCTGCGGACCGTTCACCTGGATGGTCGGGCACGAGCTCTACAGCGTCTGCGAAGACACGCGGGAACTGATCCAGATCTCGATCGACGACGCCGGTGTGCCCACGGAAACCGCCCGCGCCAAGGTCCTTCCCGACGACTTCGTCAGCAACCGCACGGTCACCTGGGCCGACGAAGCCGACAAGGCACTGCTGGTGGGTGCCAACGGCGACGTGTACGTCCTCGATTTCTCGAACGGCCTCCCGTCGGAAGCAGTGACACCGATCGGAAACGCCGGCCAGGACTCCGGCCGGTTCGCGGGCAACGCCATCAACAACACCGGCACCCGGATCGCGATCGAGTACACCGACTCGGTGGTTCACCCCCACTCCGCTCGCGGTGGCGACGTGGTGAAGATCGACCTCTTCGACGCGGCCACGTTCGCGCCCGTGAAGACCCTCGATCTGGCGGCGCTCGGGCTCACCGACATCGGCAGCATGGCCTTCTCGGTCGACGGTGAGACGCTCTACGTCGTCGGTGGCGGCCCCGAGGTGGAGGGCGAATCGGCACAGACGATCGTCGGAATCTCCGCCGAGACCGGCGACAAGGTCAGTTCGGTGGCAATCACCGGGACCGTCGAAGACGTGAGCACGCTCCTGACCCCTCAGGTGCTGGAATGACCCGTTCGGGCCCGACCCTCGACCGCCGCGGTTTCCTCCGCGTCGGCTCCCTCGGAGCCGGCGCGGTGGGACTCGGAGTTCTGGGTCTCGGTGCGGCATCCTGCAGTTCGGGTGGGGCGGCGGAACCTGCCACCCCGCCGGATTACATCACCGCAACCGATCCCGAGATCGCGGCTGCGGAGCAGGCGCGCGGGTGGAACGGGCGCGAAGTCACTGCCGCACTGTCGGCAGCGGTGGCGACCGTCGACCTCGGCGGACGTCTCGTCGAGACGTGGTCGTACGGCGGTCGTGCGGTGGCTCCCGAACTGCGGGCGAGTGTGCGCGACAAGATGCTGGTGTCGGTGCGTAACGAACTCCCGACGGATACGACGGTGCACTGGCACGGCATCCGGATCCGCAACGACATGGACGGTGCCGCACCGGCCACCCAGGATCCGATCGGGCAGGGAGGCGACTTCCTCTACGACTTCGTCGTTCCCGACCCGGGCACCCACTGGTATCACTCGCACAGTGGGCTGCAGGCCGACCGTGGCCTGTTCGGCGCACTGGTAGTGGAGGATCCGAACGACACCTCGGGTGCCGACGTCGACGTCACGCTCGTCCTCGACGATTGGGTGGACGGCCTCGGGACGACACCCGAGGCAGTCCTGGCCGCCCTCAACCCCGCGATCTCAGGGGGCCACGGCGGGCACGGCGGGCACGGCGGCGGCGCAGCGGCCGAACCCACCCCGGAGCAGTCGTCGGTGGCGCAAACACTGGTGAACGGGGGGCACGGTTCGTCCGTGCCTCTCGGGGGCATGACCCAGCACATCGGGTACCCGCTGCACCTGATCAACGGGCGACCGCCGAACGACCCCGAGGTCGTCACGGCGGCACCGGGTAGCCGGGTGCGGTTGCGGATCGTCAACGCGGCCGCGGAGACGCCGTACCGGTTCGCGATCGCGGGACACGAACTCACCGTCATCGCCGCCGACGGGTTCGACGTCACCCCGACGACCACCGACACGCTGATCATCGGGATGGCGCAACGCTACGACGTTCTCGTCACGCTGAAGTCGGGTGCGTGGCCGGTGGTCGCGAAGGTCGAGGGCCGGGACGGATACGCGTCGACGGTGCTGCGGTCGACCGACGCCGCGCGACTGCCCGACCCGGATGTCCGGGGTGTCCTGGCAGAACTCGACGGGCGTCTGGTCGCCGAGAGCGAACTGCGACCGGCTGAGGCCGTTCGGCTGGAAACCCGTTCTCCGGACCGGGATTACCGAGTGGAACTGATTCAGGCCGGCGACCGCTACGTGTGGGGCATGGCCGGGCCCGACGCCGGGAAACTCGTGATGCGCCAGGGCGAACGAATCCGCATCACGATGGCGAACAACAGCACGATGTGGCATCCGATGCACACGCACGGACACACTTTCGCGGTGCCGGAATACGGCGGACTCCGGCGCGACACCGTGAACGTGTTACCCGGCACCGAACTCGCGATCGAGTTCGACGCCGACAACCCTGGCGAGTGGATGTTCCACTGCCACAATGCCTATCACTTCGAGGCAGGGATGACCGCGAACCTGCGGTACATCCGATGAGAGGACAGCTGTGAAGAAACTGACAATGCTTGCCGTGGCACTCGCCACCTCCGCCGCCCTGACCGCGTGCGGTTCGAGCGACACGTCCGACGAACCCGCCGTGGTCATCGACGTGGCGAACATGTCGTATTCACCCGCTTCGGTCACGATCGAGGCCGGACAGACCGTGCAATGGCGTTTCGACGACAACGGTCTCCCCCACGACGTCGCGGGTGACGGCCCGCTCGAGGGTGTGCTGCAGAGCGAACTGCTCACCGAGGGCACCTACGAATACACCTTCGACGATCCGGGCACGTACACCTACCACTGCACGCCGCACCCGTCGATGGTCGGCACCGTCATCGTCGAGTAGTGGAGCATCGGGAAATGCTGCGCCGCAGCCGAATCGGCAGCTGGGCGATCACAGGCGGGATCGCCGCGGCGACGCTGACCGGATGTGCCGCGGACGTTCCCGATGCGGTGATCGAGATCAGCAACGTCCAATTCAGTCCGATGGACGCCACCGTCGCCGTCGGCGACACCGTCGAATGGCGGTTCGACGACGGTGGTCTCCTGCACCACGTGGAATCACCCGGTGAGTTCGACAGCGGGATCACCGGAGAAGGCACCTTTTCGTACACGTTCGACCGTCCCGGCACCTACACCTATACCTGCTCGATCCACCCGTACATGACCGGAACGGTCACCGTCCGCTGAGAAACGAGCGGGACTCTCGTACACAGCAACGACTCTGGAGGTTACCGATGACCACCGTCCTCACCCACGAACCGATCGCAACCGACTTACCCGACATCCGCCCGACGCTCTCGGGCGCCGTATCCACCACGGCACGGCTCGGCCTGGCCGCCGGTGCCGCAGTGGTCGGCGCCGGTGCCGCGACGCTCGCCGCACCGGCGACGGCGACGGCCCTGACAGCCGCCGTGGTCGGTGCCGGACTCGTCACCTCGCTCGCGGCGAACTGGTCCACCTGCGGAATGTCCGTGGCGGGGGTCGTCGCGGCGCCGAAACAGCCGGGCCGCAAGGGAGCATCCACCCCGCTGCGCCGGCTCGGCTGGCACGCACTCGGATCGGTGACCACCGGCGCGCTCACCGGTGCCGCCCTCGGTGCGCTCGGATCCGTCACCGCAGCGAATCTGTCCCCGCTGTGGCTGCTGTTCGGATGGGCAGTGTTCGCCCTCGCCTACGGTCTCCACGAGATCGGCGTCCTGTCGATGCCCGCTCCGATGCGCCGTCAGCAGTTGCCCCGGCACCTGCGGCGGACGATGGCCCCGTGGAAGGTCTCGCTCCTGTTCGGCGCGATCATCGGCCCCGGATTCCTCATCTTCATCCGGTCCAGCGCGTACTACCTGCTGGTGCTCGGCGTACTCGCCGTCGGATCCCCCGCGCTCGGCGCCGCGATGTTCACCGTCGTGTCCCTCGGCCGGTGCATGCCGAGTGTCGCTGCGATCGCGCACACCCGTCGCGGTGGCTCGATGCCGGGCTTCCTGTCGGTGATGTGTGTCGTCGACCGCCGCGTGCAGGCCGTGACGGGTGCCGCCCTGGTCGGGCTCGCAGCGTTCGCGGCGATCTCGCTGATCTGACACGCACTCGAATCGACACGGCTTCGATCCGACGCGATCCTCACCGACGCATGTGCCCCGGTCCTCACTGGACCGGGGCACATGCGTGTGTCGGACGAGGCGGCTCAGAGACGGAACTGTACGCCCGTGACGCGTTCGGACAGTTCCCACAACCGGCGTGCCGTCTCGGGGTCACGAGCCCGGGCGGAGCACCCGGAGAGGTGCGGTGACCCGTACAGTTCCAGGAATCCGTCGGGGCCGATGTAGCCGCCCCGCAGCCCCGGTGTGGTGGCGGCGTACAGCACCGATTCGGCACCCCGTTCCGGGGTGCGCTGCAGGATCTTCTTCCCGAATCCGAACAGCCGGTCGAACCAGGTGCCGGTATTGCTGCCGACGTTCGTGGCCGCATATCCGGGATGCGCGGCGAGCGACCGTACCGGGGACCCCGCCGCATCGAGGCGTCGCGCCAGTTCGAAGCTGAACATCAGGTTGGCGAGCTTGGACTGGGCGTAGGCGGCAGCGCGGTTGTACCGGCGGCGCTCCCAGTTGGGATCGTCCAGGTCGATGCGCCCGAAGCGATGTGCGGCGCTCGACACCGTCACGACTCGATCGGTGACACGATCCAGGAGCAGACCCGTCAATGCGAAATGGCCGAAGTAGTTGGTTCCCATCTGCATCTCGAACCCGTCGGCGGTCCGCTGCAGGGGCACGGCCATCACGCCGGCGTTGTTGATCAACACGTCGATCGTCTCGTGTGTGTCACGCAGACCCGACGCGAACTCCCGCACCGACGCCAGATCGGACAGATCCAGCCGGTGCACCGACGCCGTCGGACCGATCTTCTCGGCGACCAGTTTGCCCTTGTCGACGTTGCGGCACGCCAGGACGACGTGCGCTCCCGCAGCCCCCAATGCCAACGCGGTGGCTTCCCCCACCCCGCCGGTCGGACCGGTCACCACGAAGGTGCGGCCGACCGGCGAGAGGGACGGCTCAGGCGCCAATCGAGTTCTTCATCATGGGGAGCATGGCCCACAGTTCGTCCTGCCAGTAACCCCACGTGTGGGTGCCGGCGACCGGGAAGGAGAAGTGGGCGGTGTCGATTCCGAGCGTGGCGAGCCGAACCTGGAAGGCGCGGTTCTGGACCCGGGCGAGCGACTCGAGGCCCATCGCGTTGGCGGTGTTGAACACACCGATTGCCGAGTTGGGGCGGTCGTACTGCCCGGGCAACCCGCTCGATGCCGAGATCCACATGGGCAGGCCCCGGAGATTCGGCGCGGCAACGAACGGATCGTGCCGCAGCCACGCGGCGTCCCAGGGCGGACCCCACATCGCGTCGGAGTTGTAGCCGCCGGCGTCGAGCATTGCGACCCGGATGGCTTCGCGCATACCGGGCGCCGACAGGTTCAGGTAACCGGACATCGATCCGGCGAACGTGAACTGGTCACGGTGGTAGGCGGCGAGGATGAGTGCCGCGTTGCCGCCCATCGACAAGCCGACCACGGCGTTGCTGTTGCGGCTGATCCCGTAGACGGCCGCGAGATGGTCGGGCAGATTCCGGGTCAGGAAGGATTCCCACTTGTAGGTGTAGGGCTGCGCGTTGAAGTTGCTCGGGGCGTACCAGTCGGCGTAGAAGCTCGACTGTCCACCGACCGGCATGATCACGTTGACGCCGTGGTCGGAGAGCCACGCGGCGTTGGTTTCGTGTTCCCACCCGCTGACGTCGTTGGTGGCGCGCAGGCCGTCGAGCAGGTAGACCGCCTTGTTGCTGCCGTTGTTCGCACGCCAGATACGGACCTTGATCTGGCCGACCCCGCCGGGTGCTGCGACCCAGTCCTCGTGGAAGCGCGAATACGGATCGGCGGAGGCGGTGCCGGCGCTCACCCCTGTGAACACGAGGGCGAGCGGGAGAACCACGGCCACGAGGAGACGGACGAGAGTGCGACCCCGTCGCCTGCTCGCAGTTCCGGACGAGTTCGTCACACCAACATCCCCTTTGCACATAAGTAACATCGGTCACATCCGACTCACGGTAATTGTGAGCGCGAGTCCGTTGAAGGCTTACACACAATTGTTATCCTGCAAAGCGGAAACGTTATCCCGCATAATCGAGCGCGAGTCGTATGGTGCCGAATCCGCACCCCGGGCTCGGCCCCGCTACCGTGGGAAGTTGTGCCAGACGCTCCGCTTCCCGTCCGCGACGGGCTGAACCCGTCCCGCCTCCGATTACCGGAAAACAGCAGGTGGGCGACGGTCGCGGAGTATCTCCTCGACCGATTCCCCGACGACGTGCGTCGCGTGTCCGAGAAGATCCGTGCCGGCGAAGTGGTCGGCGGGGACGGAATCGCGATCACCACGGACACTCCGTACCGGGCGCGCTCGTTCGTGTATCTCTATCGTGATCCGCCGGTGGAATCGCGGGTGCCGTTCGATATCGAGATCCTGCACCGCGACGACAGATTGCTCGTCGTCGACAAGCCCCACTTCCTGGCGACGACTCCCCGCGGGTCGTGGATCACCGAAACCGCCCTGGTCCGTCTCCGCCGGGAACTCGATCTGCCCGAACTCTCACCCGTCCACCGACTCGACCGGCTGACCGCGGGAGTCCTCGTCTTCACGGTCCGCCGCGAGGCTCGCAGGGCGTACCAGATGATGTTCGATCAGCGTCTCGTCGAGAAGGAGTACGAGGCCGTCGCACCCCACTCACCCGACCTCACGTTTCCGCGCGAGGTGAGCAGTCGCATCCTCAAGGAACCCGGCGTGCTGCAGGCACGTGAGGTGCCGGGCCCGGTCAACGCGCTGACCCAGATCGAACTGCTCGACACCGACGGCGACATCGCCCGGTACCGCCTTCGTCCCCGGACGGGAAAAACGCACCAGCTTCGTGTGCACATGAACTCCCTCGGCATTCCGATTCTGGGCGACAATCTCTATCCCGAGGTGTACGAGGTTGCACCGCAGGACTATTCGAATCCGTTGCAATTGCTCGCCGTCGCGATCGAATTCGACGACCCGATCACGGGTCGCCGGACCCGCTTCGCGAGCCGCCGAAACCTGGCAGCATGGAGGCACAACACACCAGGACCCCGTTGACGGCACGGGTTCACGTCTTGGAGGACCCCATGGACATCGGCTCGGTTTCGCGTACCTACGACGGCCGCGTCGCTCTGCGTTTCCAACGAGCCTTCCCCCACTCCCGGGACGAGGTGTGGACGGTACTCACCGATCCCGAGCACCTCCGGTGCTGGTTTCCCGCCGCCGTGGAATTCGAACCCGCCCCCGATACCCCGCTCGAGTTCCGGTCCTCCGAAGACGAGGAGGGGCGTCTGGGAGTGCCGGCGGGTCACGCCACCACCGGTAGCGTCCTCGTGGTCCGCCCCGGTCACGTCCTCGAGTACCTGTGGGATTCGGACGTGCTGCACTGGGAGATCACGCAGGACGGCTCGGGCGGATGCTGGCTCACCCTCACCCACACCACCGACGACGAAGACGACGCCCTCGCGCACGGCGCCGGATGGCACGCGGGGTTCGAGGTGATGGAAGCCCAACTCGAGGGGCGGCCCATCGACTGGTCACCGAGGGACCGGGTGGCCGAACTGGCCGAGCACTACCGCCGGCCGTCCGCCTGACCCGCCGTCACGGTGTCGTCCTCGTCGTGCTCGGAGACATCGTGCCGCGAGACATCATGCTCGGACACCTCGCGCCCCGAGACAGCGGGACCAGCGACATCGGGCACCGGGACAGCGGGCCCCGGGACATCCTGCTCCGAGACGCGATCGACGATCTCGGTGGCCCAGGACCCGATCGCGTCCCAGTCACGGAAGTCCCCCGCCCGGACACCACACATGCGTGCGATCGCGCGCTCGCCCACCCCGAGCCGCGACGGATCGAGCTTGCCCGTCAGCCTCCGGTGTCCCCGGGCACCCGTACGGGTCTCCACGGAAGACACCCCGTACGACTTGAGCGCCGCGCGAATGCCCTTGGTGACGGGGACCGACGAGAACAGGAAGACGTCCCGGTCACGCAGCGCCTCCTCGTGGGCCCGCACGAACGCCCGGGCCGCCCGGAGCCACCGGAAGCGGTACACCGCACTTCCCAGCACGACGGCGTGGTACTCGTCGACACTGCCGACCTGTCCGGGGGGCACCACGTCGACCTGTGCACCGCGGTGCCGCATCGCCGCTGCCAGCGCCGTGGCGATCTCCGCCGTTGAGCCGTGCTTGCTCGCCGCCGCCACCAAAATCCTCATGCCCCATCCTCCGCTACTCGCGAGTACGAACCATGATCACGTGCCACATTCCGCTCGGCCAGGGCCGAAGGACCCTTCGACAGCTCATTTCACGTCACACCCACCTGTGATTTACGACAATCCGGACAGGTGCTGACAAGGTGGGATGCGGGTACCCACCAGAGACCCGAACAGGAGTTCATCGATGCCCCAGCGCCCCACCGTGTCCTCGGCCACCGAAACCGAACGGAAGTACACGGCCACCGACGCCGGTTCACTGCCCGAACTGGCGGGACTCCCGGGAGTCTCCGGGATCGACGTCGACACGGTGGAACTGTCCGCGCAGTACTACGACACCCACGACCTGCGACTGCTCCGGTCGAAGATCACCCTCCGGCGGCGCGAGGGCGGGGAGGACGCCGGCTGGCACGTGAAACTCCCCAGTGGCGTCGACACCCGCACCGAACTGCACTTTCCGCTCGACAGCGACGGGGAGTCCTCCGCAGAGCCTCCCGCCGAACTGATGAACCTTCTGCTCGGGGTACGGCGGGGAATGCCCGTCTCCCCCGCGGCGCTCCTCACCACCTCGAGGCACCGGCGCCGGCTCCGGACCAGCGACGGCATCCTGCTCGCCGAAGTCGTCGAGGACGATGTCGTGGCGGTGCGCGGTATCGACGGTGCCGAACTGCACTGGCGTGAGATCGAGGTCGAGGCCGGTCCTTCGCTGAGCAACCACGACCGGGCAACCCTCCTCGACACCATCGAGGAGCGCCTCACGGCCGCCGGGATCACCCGGTCGTTCAGCCCGTCCAAGGTGCACCGGGTCCTGGGTGATCTCCTCCCGGTCGCACCCGGACTCACCGAGGGCATCCGCTACCTGCGGGACTATCTCGCGAACGAACTCCACACCCTCGATCTGTCCGACATCGCCTTGCGCCGGGAGGGACCCGACTCGGTGCACAGCATGCGCAAGGCGTCGCGGCGCATCCGGAGCGCAGTCCAGACCTATGCCGCGGATTTCGATCTCGACGAGGCTCTCGTCGACGAACTCCGCTGGTTCGGCCGGCGGCTGAGCACGTCGCGCGATCTCGAGGTCCAGTGGGAACGCCTGGCAGACAAGGTCGTCGAGATCCCCATCGATCGATATCGCGAAGCCACGAAAATGCGTATCGACGAATACTTTTCGGCCAAGACCGAGGGTGCCCGCATCGAAGCGATGGAAGCCCTCGACTCGGAGCGGTATCTCTCGCTGCTGCACTCCCTCGACACCCTGCTGGACGGGTTGGGAAAGACCCCGCCGGCGCGGCGGCGCAAGTCGATCCTGCAGCCGGAAAAACTGGCACAGAGCGTCGCCGCGGTTGCGAAGAACGTCGACAAACGTGTTGCCCGAGTGCGCAAGGCAGACGATCCGCACGAGCGTGACGAACGGATGCACCGCGCCCGGAAGGGCGCGAAGCGGATGCGATACGCCATCGAGGTGATCGCCCCCCTGCATCCGAAACGCACGGCGCGCATCCTCTCGGAGTTCGACGATTTCCAGGACATGCTCGGTGAGTTCCAGGACTCCGTCGTCTCGCGAGAACACCTGCTGGACATACTGTCCGAACAGGGCCACGCCGCCGAGTCGAGCTTCGGCCTCGGAGTCCTCTACCGTCTCGAGGCCGAAATCGGTCGCCGGCAAGCGGCTCACCTCGAGCCCGCGTGGAAAAAGGCCCTCGGATCGGCCGAGAAGCTCTGGGCATGAGCAGGTCCTCCGACTCTGGCCCGGTGCACGCCGAACGGACATGATGGAGGACAGGCGACTGAGGAGGTAGCCAGATGGGCGTCCCCGACATGATGCGGGCGTGGCGTGTCGAGTCTCCGGCTCCGATCGCGACGCACCCTCTCGAGCCCGTCCGCATTCCCGTTCCGGAGCCGAACCCGGGCGAACTGCTCGTGCGCGTGCTCTCGTGCGGCGTGTGCCGAACCGACCTTCACGTCGCCGAAGGTGATCTCCCCGTCCACCGGCCGGGTGTCGTGCCGGGTCACGAAATCGTCGGAGAGGTCGTCGGCGGCGACCTGGGCGACCACCACCTCGGCGACCGGGTGGGGATTCCGTGGTTGCGAAGCACGTGCGGGCGCTGCCGTTACTGCCTCCGGGGCGACGAGAACCTCTGTCCACGTTCGACATACACCGGATGGGACGCAGACGGCGGGTACGCCGAGTACGCCACCGTCCTGCGCGACTACGCACTCGCGCTACCGGCGGGCTACACCGACGCGGAACTCGCGCCGCTGTTGTGCGCAGGCATCATCGGGTATCGCGCGTTGCAGCGGGCATCCGTTCCGGAGGCAGGTGTGCTCGGTGTCTACGGCTTCGGCGGCAGTGCCCATCTGGCCTCCCAGGTCGCGATTGCGCGTGGTGCGCGCGTGCACGTGATGACCCGCGGCGCCGACGCCAAGGCTCTGGCGCTCGAACTCGGAGCAGCCTCTGCCCAGGGTGCCTACGACAGCCCTCCCGAACCGCTCGATTCGGCGATCCTGTTCGCCCCGGTGGGAGACATGGTGCCGCCGGCGCTGTCCGCACTCGATTCCGGAGGAACACTCGCAATCGCCGGGATCCATCTGAGTGATGTACCGCCGCTGAAGTATCAGCAACACCTGTTCAGGGAGAGGCAGATTCGTAGTGTCACCGCCAACACCCGATCCGACGCGCGGGCGTTCCTCGACTTCGCCGGAGAACACAGAATGCATGTGACCACGACGCCCTACCCACTCGAACAGGCAGACCGAGCCCTCGCCGATCTGGAGGCCGGCCGATTCGCCGGGGCTGCCGTCATCGTGGCGTAGCGTGAACCCGTAGTCGATCAAGGTGGCCGGTCCGCTCGGACACGGCACCGCCGGATCGTCGCACAAGGAAAATGAACAAGGAGACATCGATGAGCACACCGAGCAACCGCAACGCCGTCGTCGCAGGCGTCGACGGTTCCGAAACCGCGGCTGCAGCCGCCCGGTGGGCCGGCGCTCTCGCCGCACGTCTCGAGGCACCGCTGCACCTGGTGCACTCGCTGCCCAGCGAGGGCATCTTCTACAGCGAAGCCGCCGTCCTGATCCAGTCGCAGATGGTCGAGCAGCTCAAGGCCGACGGGGAGAAACTCCTCCGCGAGATCACCGCCAAGGTGCACGCCGACCAGCCGGACCTCGAGATCAAGAGCTTCATCGGCCCCGGCCCCGCCGCCACCTCGCTGCTCGAAGCGGCCGAGGACGCGCGCATCGTGGTGCTCGGTGCCACCGGCGCCGGAGCCGTCGAGAACTTCCTGCTCGGCTCGACCGTGCTGCGCGTCGCCAACAACGCGCCGTGCCCGGTCGTCGTGTGGCGCGGTGAGACCGCTAACCCGCTGCCCGATGCCCGTCCGATCGTGGTCGGCGTGGACGGAAGCGAACTCTCTGCTGCGGCAGTGCGTTACGCATTCCAGGTGGCGTCCTTCCTCGGTGCGCCGCTCACGGCGGTGCACTCCTGGATCGGCGACGCCGCCCTCGGCGTGGGCGCAACGTCCGCGCTCGTCGACTGGGATGCCGTCGCCGAGTCCGAATCGGTCGTACTCGCCGAAGCCCTCGCGGGCCTTCAGGAGGAGTACCCCGACGTCGAGGTTCAGCGAGTGCTCGACCGCGGCCCCGCGGCACGGGTGCTGCTCAAGCATCTGGGCGACGCCCAGCTTGCCGTCGTCGGCAGCCACGGCCGTGGCCAGTTCCGGGCCGCGCTGCTCGGTTCCACGAGCCAGAACCTGCTGCACAAGGCTCCGTGCCCCGTGCTGGTCGCGCGCAAGCTCTGATCCACCGCCGACGCGGAGCCGTTCCCGTTCGGGAGCGCTCCGCGTCGTCGCGTTTCGAGGGACCCTTCGAGACGCGCGCCTCACCAGGGCGCAGGACCGAGTTCCCTCTCCAGCCAAGCCCCGTCGACGGCACCGGGCCCGGTTGTGTCCACCACAACCGCGGCGGGCCACTCGTCCCGGCGTTCGAGTTGCGCGGCGAGCACGGCGGGTGTCGCATCGGACGGATCGTCGCCGCGTTCGGCCCGAGCGCGGATCCGCTGCACCAACACCGCCGGATCTGCGCGGCACTCGATTTCGATCGTCTCGACGCCCGCCGCCGCAGCCGTCTCCCGCGCCCGGATGCGCTGGGACTCGGAGAGCCACGTGGCGTCCAGAACCACCGACCGGCCGAAAGCGAGTTCGGCGGAAGCCCTCGTCGACATCTCCTCGTAGGTCGCGTCCGTATGGGCCGACGAATAGAGTCCGGCGTCCACGCCGTCGCCGGTGCGGTCCGTCGGACCGATGCCCGCGAGTTCTTTGCGGATGACGTCGCTTCGCAGCACCGAGGCGCCCAGATACTCCCCGATCGTCCGGGAGAGCGTGGACTTCCCCGTGCCGGCGACACCACCGACCAGCACCAGTCGCACCCGCCCGCGTTCGAGGTGACGCTCCACCTGCGTCAGGAACGCCGACGCGACCGCACCGGATGCCTCGTCTCCCTGCTCGTGCCGCAGCGCGGTCACCTTGGCGCGCACGAGTGCGCGGTACGCGATGTAGTGGTGGACGAGCGAACGCGGCGGCACGTCCCCGGAGGCCGCCGCGTAGTAGCGCAACAGTTGCCGAGCTCCGTCCGTCGCACCCACTCGCTCGAGATCCATTGCGAGAAAAGCGATATCGAGGAGCGCGTCGCCGTATCGCAGCTCGTCGTCGAACTCCAGGCAATCGATGATCCGCGGACCGTCGTCGAGGCAGAAAATGTCGTCCGCCAGGAGATCACCGTGACCGTCGACCGCGCGTCCCGCCTCGATCCTCGCGGCGAACAGCGGCGCCCGCCCCTCGATATAGCCGGCCGCGGCCGCGCGGATGCGCGCGACCGCAGACGCGTCCCGCCTGCCCACCGGCAACCGTTCGAGGTGGTCGAGGCTCAGGGTCCACAGGTTGGCGAGGAACTCCGCGGACGCACACCGGTCGATGGCGACGTCGCGAGGCGACAACGCGTGCAGTCGTGCGACCTGCCGCGCGACGGAGTCGAGGATCGACTCGATGTCCTCTCCACGCTCGGCCAGCATCGCCAGTCTGCGGTCGTCCGGTAGTCGCACCATCTCGACGAGGTGTTCGCACACCTGCCCGTCGGGTCCGTGCACATCGGCGACTCCGAGATAGACGTCCGGTGCAAGCCGGCGGTTGAGGTCCACCTCACGGTGACACGTGCGCTCACGTGCTTCCCGTGTCCGGTTGTCGAGGAAGCCCAGATCGAGCGGCTTCTTCATCTTGTGCACGCGATCGCCGACGAGGAAGAGCACCGATGTGTGGGTCTCCCGTACCGCCGCGTATCCGGCACCGGGTGTTTCGGCGGAACCTGGCACAGCCACTCTCCCGTCCGCGGGGTACCGGCCCCCGCGCCCTTGACATTCTCGTCCCGACCGCCGCACGGTACACGTGTTCGTACCCGGTTTCTCCGCCCGATGCGCCGAGTAAACCCCCCTCGTCGGGGTAGTTTTCAGATCGGGTGACCGAACGAACGGGGCGACATGAGGGAAGACGGGCAGGGTGGCTCGCGCACATCGACACGTCCGACCGTGGTGGTTGCGGCCGCGACCACCCCGATCGAGCAGAGGCTCATCACGGACTGGCTCCGGTCCGATCAGGTGCCCGCCGAATACCGCACACCGGTAGCCCCCGAGGCGATCGACCTCGATACGCAACTTCTCACCACTCACCTGCTCGGCCGCACCGACGACCCGCTCGTACTGCCGGTCCGGGTGGTGTGGCTTCCCGCCGAACGCGACGGCGCTCGCCGGGCGAGATTCTCCGATGTCCTCGCACTCACCAACCCCCGGAACCCGAACCGGCTGATCCAGAAGTGGCTCGTGGGCAAAGGCGCCGACCGTTACCGGATCGTGGTGGCAAGGCCCGCCCCGTTGAGCGAACTTCGCGAGCGGTTCACTGCGGAGTACGGGTCGGATGCGTCCGAAGCACCGGATCTGGCTCGCTACATCACGCGCCGCGCGGTGCTCGCGCTCGAGCGGGCCGAGCGCGCCGTGATCGGCGACCGGTACAAGGTGCCCAGACTCGTCGCCGAGCAGATCATGGATTCGTCGGCGTTCCGGCAGCGGCTCGACGCCCTCGCCACCGAACTGCGGTTGTCTCGTGCCGAAGTGGACGCACGGGCGCGTAACGCGCTGGGCGGACTCGTGGCGGTGCAGTCCCGTCTGGTCTCCGATCTGTTCACCCAGGCGATGCGGCCGCTGCACGCATCCGCGTGGACGGTGCACGCCGACGAATCGGGATTGCGTTCCCTACGCGGGCTAAATCGGACGCGCCCACTGGTGTTTCTGCCGTCGCACCGCTCGTACGCCGACGCGCTCGTCCTCGGCGACATCCTTGCGGCCAACGAATTCCCCCGCAACCATCTGATGGGCGGGGCGAACCTGACGTTCTGGCCGATCGGGCCGATGGCGCGCCGTACGGGGACCGTGTTCATCCGGCGCAGTTTTCACGACGACGCTGTGTACAAGGCGGCGCTCGAGGAGTATTTCGCTTTTCTCCTCGGCAAACGGTTCAACCTCGAGTGGTACTTCGAAGGCGGTCGTACACGGACCGGCAAGCTGCGGCCGCCGCGGTACGGGTTGCTCAACTACGTCGCCAACGCGATTCGCAGCGGACGGGTCGAGGACGCGATGCTCGTGCCGGTCTCCATCACCTACGAGGCGCTGGCGGAGGTCGCTGCGGTCGCGGCCGAGCAGACCGGTAGTGCGAAGAAACCCGAGGGACTGACGTGGTTGTTCCGGTACATGCGCAGCCAGCAGCGGAGCGCCGGCCACGTGTACGTGAGCTTCGGTGATCCGCTCTCGATGCGTTCGTGCCTCGCCGCGAACGGCGATCCCGACCTCTCCGGGGACCTTCCCGCCGACGACACGGAACGTTCCGATCGCCGCCGCAAGGCGCTCCAGAAGGTCGCGTTCGAAGTCGCGGTCGGGATCAACAGCAAGACGCCGGTCACGGTGAATTCCCTCGTGACGCTCGCCCTGCTCGGCGTACGCGACCGCTCGCTCACGCTCGAGGAGGTCCGGGCGGTGATCGGACCCGTGCGGGCTTACCTCGACCAGCGGCGTATCCCCCACGGTGAACTGAGGATTCTCGACATCGAAGGCGGACTCGACAAGGTGCTGGCGTCCCTCACCGACGCCGGGGTGGTGACCACGTACGCCGGCGGTGAGGAACCTGTGTACTCGATCCACCGCGGTCAGCATCTCGTCGCCGCGTTCTACCGCAACAGCGGTGTGCACTGGTTCGTCAACAGGTCGATCCTCGAACTCGCAGTTCTCTACGCGCACGACAGTCCTGCCGAAGGCGACCCCGTGCGCGTCGCGTGGGAGGAGGCCAAGCGTCTCCGGGATCTACTGAAGTTCGAGTTCTTCTTCCCCGACCGGGACACCTTCGAAGCGCAGATGCGCGAGGAACTCGAACTTCTCGTACCCGAGTGGGGCGACTCGATGCCCACCAAGGAGCAGGCACTCACCGGGCTCGTCGAAACCGGCTTCTTCATGTCGCATCGCACGTTGCGTTCCTTCTTCGACGCGCAACTCGTCGTCGCCGAACGACTCGCCAAGCGCGACCCCTCCCTGGAGATCGCGGAAGGGCCGTTCCTCGACGAATGCGTGTCGGTGGGCCGGCAGATGCTGCTGCAGGGCAGGTTGCACGGCGACGAATCGGTGTCGTCGGAGTTGTTCGCCACCGCACTGGATCTGGCCCGCAACCGCGGACTCCTCGATGGGGACGAGTCCGTGCGGGAGAAGAGAAGCACGTTCGCGGCGCAACTGCTGGCAGTGGGTGAACGGATTGCGCTCGCCGAATCGCTCGACGTGTCGAACAGGAAGGCGGAGCGGTGAAGATCGAGACGGCACTCGAACGGGTACGTACCGGACCGCAGGGGCCGGAAACCGCGGCGTTCTTCGACTTCGACGGCACCATCGTGCACGGATTCTCCGGCCTGCACTTCTTCCGGGACCGCCTTCTCTCCGGCGACGTCGGTGCGACCGAACTCGCGGCAACGATGCTCAACGGTCTGCGCGGCACGGAAACCGAAGACGATTTCGAGCGATTCGCCGGGACGGTCTTCAAAGCCTGGCGCGGCCATACCGAGGACGAGTTGTACGACCTGGGCAGCCGATTGTTCATGTCCACCATCGCCGGCCACCTCTATCCCGAAGCGTGGCAACTCGTCGGAGCACATCAGAACGCGGGTCATACCGTGGTGATCGCGTCGTCGGCGTCGCGCTACCAGATCCAGGCGTGCAGCGACGCGCTCGGCGTGGAGCACGTCCTGTACACCCCCCTCGAAGTACGTGACGGCATCCTCACCGGACGAGTCGACGGCAGGTCGCTGTGGCGCAGTGGGAAAGCCCAGGCCGCGCGCGCCTTCATGGACGCGCACAACATCGACAGCGACACCAGTTACTCGTACTCCAACGGTGGTGAGGACGCCGGTTTCCTCGCGGAGACAGCGCATCCCACGGCAACGAATCCGGATCGCACTCTCCAGCGCATCGCGCTCGAAAAGGATTGGCCGATACTGCGTTTCCGGCCGAGGGGCACTCCCGGTCCGAAGGAATTCGTCCGCACCGCCGCGGCGTACGGAGGGTTGCTCGGCTCGGTGTGGACAGGGCTCGGGCTCGGACTGCTCAACGGCAGCAGGAAGATCGCGCTCGAAACCATTCTGAACGTCGGATCGGAGGTGTCGCTAGCGCTCGCCGGAATCGACGTGCGGGTCGTCGGGCAGGCGAATGCGTGGGCGGCGCGTCCGGCGGTCTTCATCTTCAACCATCAGAGCCAACTCGATCCGGTGATCCTCGCGAAGGTGCTGCGCAAAGACTTCACCGGCGTCGCCAAGCAGGAGATCGCACGCGACCCGATCTTCGGCCCCCTACTGCGTTTCGGCGGTGTCACGTTCGTGGACCGGAGCAACACCGAACGAGCCGTCGCGGCACTCGGCCCGGTCGTCGAGACCTTGCGCGAGGGCACCTCGGTGGTCATCGCCCCCGAAGGAACCCGTTCGCTCACGCCGGTGATCGGTTCGTTCAAGAAAGGTGCCTTCCGTATCGCGATCGAAGCCGGAGTCCCGGTCGTGCCGGTCGTGATCCGCAATTCGGGAGAGATGCTGTGGAAGCACTCCACGCTCCTCCGGTCGGGCACGGTCGACGTCGCGGTGCTCGATCCCATCGACGTCACGGACTGGTCGCCGGACGACTTGGGTGACCACATCGCCGAGGTCGAAGATCTCTACCGTCACACCCTCGGCCGGTGGCCGGTAGCTCTATGACCGACGACGAGAACCCTGGGGACGAAAACTACCGGGCCGATAACCACCGGGCCGAAAACCACGGGGACCACCCACCCGAGGACGCGGACCGCGAGAAGGCGGACCACGAGAAGTCAGGCGAGTCCGGAACCACGGGGCCGCTGACGCCGAACCGTCGCAGGAAGCTCAAGTGGATCGTCGGTGGGCTGCTGGTCGTGGTGCTCACCGTCGAGGTGATCCTGATCTGGCCGGAGTTGTCGAGAAGCGTCCGCGATCTCGGTGATCTGAAGTGGTGGTGGGTCGCGGCCGCGATCGTTGCCTCGATGGCGGAGATGTCGAGTTTCGCGCGCGTACAACGGGCCCTGCTGTCCGCTGCCGGGGTCAAGGTGACCCAGCGCCAGTCGCTGTCGGTGGCGCTCGCGGCGAATTCGATGAGCGTGACGCTCCCCGGCGGGCCGGTGGTGGCGACGACGTTCACCTACCGCCGGATGCGCGCATGGGGAGCCCAGCCGGTTGTCGCGACGTGGCAGCTCGTCATGGCCGGCGTGTTGCAGGCGGCGGGTCTCGCGCTGCTGGGACTTGTCGGCGCTCTGCTGGTCGGGGCGACCACCAACCCGTTCTCACTGATCTTCTCCGCCGGCGCGCTTTTCCTGATCGTCGTGCTGATCCAGTACGCGGCGAGCAACCCCGGCTCGTTCGAGTCCATCGGCTTGATCGCTCTGCGCGGCGTCAACCGGATGCGGAAGAAGCCCGAGGAGACCGGGGCACGTGCGTGGAAGAAGATCGTCATCCAGATCCGTGCCGTGCAACTCGACCGGCCGCACGCCGCGCGCGCCTTCGGCTGGTCGTTGTTCAACTGGTTGTGTGACGGGGCCTGCCTGATGTTCGCGGCGTACGCGGTCGGCGGGCACCCGAGCATCGCCGGGATCGCGGTGGCATACGCGGCCGGCACTGCCGCGAGCCGGGCCATTCCCCTGCTGCCCGCGGGTCTGGGTGTCATGGATGCGGTGCTCGTGCCGGCGCTGACCGCCAGTGGCATGAGTGGCGCGGAGGCCCTGTCCGCGGTCGTCGTCTACCGGTTGATCAGCTTCGTTCTCGTCGCTGTGGTGGGCTGGATCGTGTTCGCCTTCCGCTACCGCGGTGCCCCCACCGACGACACCGAACCACCGCCGAACCTGCAACTCTGGCGCGACGACTAGCGACTGCCCGGTCCGCGCGCCGCAGCGCACGCTGTAGAGCCGCAGGTGGTGGTGAGACGAATCCCACGACACTAGAGCAAGTACGCTGCTCCGGGGCCACGCGCCGGCGTGACCTCATTTCCGAGTGGAGGGACGTCGTTCGTGGCACAGCAAGAGGGCGCCAAGAAGCGAGAGGTCTGGTCGGGCCGGTCGGTGTTCATCATGGCCGCCATCGGTTCCGCTGTGGGGTTGGGCAACATCTGGCGCTTCCCGTACATCGCGTACGAGAACGGCGGCGGCGCGTTCCTGATCCCGTATCTGGTTGCCCTGCTCACCGCGGGCCTCCCATTGCTGTTCGTCGACTACGCGATCGGCCACAAATTCCGGGGATCGCCGCCGTTGTCGTTCCGGCGACTCGGCCGCTGGGCCGAGTTCCTCGGATGGTGGCAGGTGCTGGTGTGCTTCGTCATCGGTGTGTACTACGCGGTCATCATCGCGTGGGCCGCGCGCTACACGTTCTTCTCTCTCAGCGAAGCGTGGGGTGACGACGCGGAAGGGTTCTTCCTCGAAACGTTCCTGCAGGTCGACGGTGATTCCGCATTCGGGATGAGTTTCGTGCCGGGTGTCGCGTGGCCGTTGCTCGCAGTCTGGGTCCTCACGCTCGGTGTTCTCGCGCTCGGGGTGCAGCGCGGTATCGGCAACGCCAACCGGTTCTTCGTGCCGCTCCTTGTTGTCCTGTTCGGCGCACTCGTCGTGCGAGCGCTGACCCTCGAGGGCGCCACCCTCGGCCTCGACGCCTTCTTCACGCCCAACTGGTCCGCACTGACCGATACGAGCGTGTGGATCGCCGCGTACGCGCAGATCTTCTTCTCGCTCTCCGTCGCGTTCGGCATCATGATCACCTACTCGTCGTACCTCAAGCGCAAGACCAACCTCACCGGTTCGGGCCTTGTCGTCGGGTTCTCGAACTCGAGTTTCGAGGTCCTGGCCGGCATCGGCGTGTTCTCCGCGCTGGGCTTCATGGCCCAGGCACAGGGGGTGGCGATCGACGAGGTCGTCGCCGGCGGCATCGGACTGGCGTTCATCGCGTTCCCGACCATCGTCTCCGAGATGCCGGGCGGCCCGATCTTCGGTGTCCTCTTCTTCGGCTCCCTCGTGTTCGCCGGTTTCACGTCCCTCATCAGCATCATCCAGGTCGCCGTCTCGGCGTTCGAGGACAAGACCGGCCTCGGACGGGTCCCCGCCGTCCTCACGATCGGTGGCGTGTCGGCAATCGTCTCGCTGTTGCTCTTCCCCACCACCACCGGACTCAACACGCTCGACGTGGTCGATCGCTTCGCCAACCAGTTCGGCATCGTGGGCGTCGCCTTCGTGGCACTCATCGTGATCGCGTGGATTCTGCGGCGTCTGCCCGACCTGCGAGACCACCTCAATTCGGTGTCGTCGTTCAAGGTCGGCCGGGGCTGGCTGGTGTTCACCGGCGGTGTCACACCCCTCGTGCTGGGATACATGCTGTTCAGCGAGATCCGTGATCGCCTGAGCGAGGGCTACGGCGGACTGCCCGACGACCTCGTCCTGGTGTTCGGCTGGGGTGTCCAGGCAGTGGTGATCGTCGCCGCCGTCGCACTCTCGTTCATCCCGTGGCGCAAGGATCTCGACCTCGGATACGAAGCCGGTGGCATTCCCGCCTCCGCCGCGACCGTCTCCGCCACGGATTCCGACACAACCACCGGAGGTACCAAGTGAGCGCATCCGCCATCGCCCTGATGGTTTTCGCACTGGTCACGCTGTGGGGCGGTCTCGCAGTGAGCATCGTGCACCTGCACAACAACCCCGACGAACCGGAGTGATTCCGGGCCGCTGAGCCGGGCTCACAACGACTACACGCATAGGGGCGGGGGGGGGGGGGGGGGGGGGGGCCCCCCCGGGGGGGGGGGGGGGGGGGCGGCCCCCCCCCCCCCCCCCCGGGGGGGGGGGGGGCGGGGGCCCCCC